>CAJUJG010000052.1 GCA_910586715.1 uncultured Lachnospiraceae bacterium | reverse complement strand
GCTCGCGCGCCGGGCGTCCGTCAGCGAACCGATTTATCGGTTTGATGACATATTTTCATTTGGGCGCCTGTGCGTAGAAAGGCAAAAGCCAGCACTACCCTTCGTAATACTGGCTTCTAAGACTGTCATACTCTGTCTGTATCTTAATCAACGTCTTGGTATCCCCACATTTGTTATCCGGATGAAAAATCTTTAACAATTCCTTATAACGCTTGCGGAGTGCAAGCTCACTGTCAACGCCCCGAAAAAAGCTCGTCCCATCATATGCGTCCGAAGCGCCCCCGTACTGATGTACGTTTGACCGGCTGTTCGCCCCTGACATCTTCTGCCTTCTGTATTTGCTGCGCTCATGCTCAAAGTTAAGCTTTTCACATTCAAGCGCTTTTTTGTCAAGCGCAAGCTGATGATACGCATCTTCTATAATCTTGAGCTTTTTCGCAATCAAAGCCTCATTGTCGTTAAAGCGTTTCTTAATCGCTTCTTCCCTGACATTCAATGCATTTTTTTCTTTTTCAAGCGTCTGCTTAATCTCCATAAGCTCATGGTTAAACTCCATAAGCTCGTCCCGTCTTGCCTGTATCCTTACCTGCTCCTGAAACATCCATGTTTTTAATTTCCGAATATCATCGGACATCTCGTCCTCACTATTCTTTAGTATCTCTTCAAACTTCACCATACCAATAACCATGCCTTTCTATCAATCATATGATCCTTTTGAAATTTGAATTTATAGCTGTTCCACTTAGCAACAGCAGTTAAACAGATTGTACCCGACAATGATAAAAATTGTAATCAGTATCAATCCGATCCATGTACTTCCGATAACAAGCATAAAGAGCATGCCAAAAGCAAAACATAAAACAGAATATCCAATCAGCCTTCGCATCGCATATTACTCCGGCGCTTCCCTGTTTATTATTAAATTATATGCTCTGCCGTTCAAATCTTGACCCTTGTTATTTATTTTCAGGAAAAGCCGCGCTGATTGCCTCGTCGTCAGCCGGCATATCGTTCTTTGACGTAAAACGGTCCAGCAAATCCGGGACCATGTCTATAATTTTATTGACGGTATCCTGATTTTTGATGTTAACCAAACGTACCTGTCCGTTTTTAATGACCAGCACCGCGCTTGGGGACATCTTTCCCGTCATTCCGCCGGCTCCGCCGCTCTTCTTATCCTGTGATGACGCACCTGCACCGACACCGAAGGTAACGTCCACCAGCGGGATAATAATGGTATCGCCAATCTGTGTCGGTTCCCCTACGACTGTCTTTGAAGAGAGGAATGTCTCCATCCCCTTCATCATGGAATTAACCACACCGTTAAAATTGTTTTCAGACATAATCACAAAACCTCCAAAATTCCTTATTCCATTCCAAAGCATTGCCTACAAATCAAGCTGCTTACGAAGCCGCCTGATATTTTTATCTGTCAGAAACAGCCATGCAGTCCATAAAAAGACATATACGCTTATCCTTCCCCGAACCCAAAAACTGCCCTCCGCAATCGTTTGTTCAAACTCCGGCTGAATGTCAATTCTTCCCATATGCAGCGGATAAAGCATCCCCCATATGGCAAGCACGTTTCCAAGCACGGCAGGGTCTTCAAACCCCAAATGCAGCTTTGCCCCGTATTTCTGCGGACAAACATGTTTCAAAATCCGCAAAAGCTGCTTTTTACAGAGTGCAAATGCCCGTTTTGTGCTTTCCTGCTGTAATAATTCCAAGTAATAATTTATGTTATCCTTAATCTTTCTCATTATAACATAGATTTTCCGAAATGTGAACTTAATTTTTCTGAAAAATTCGAAAAATTTTATAAAAAATCGTTTAATTTTCTGAATAATTGTTATTTTATCTGTGTTCTCATCTTCAATTTTATTTTTTTCAATTTCATCCTCTGTCCGATTATCTGCCTGCAGCAGCGGATTTGGCGCACTGCTTTCTTCTTTCTTATTTGGTTCCTCTGTATCAGAATCTGTTTCATCAACAGCGTTATCCAAAACGGACGCTGCCTGAATCTGCGGTTCTTCTTTTTTTCGTCTGCGGAAAGCGTTCTTTTTTGTTTTATGCTTTTTCAGATTGTCAAAAACCGGAATATAAAACAGCTTTGCCCTTATGTGAAACGGCTGTCCGCTCTGATACCGCACAGTTACGGCAACAATCCCGATAAGCCAGTGCACCTTTACAGAAACATCCGCACGATTGTCCGCGTAATTTCCGCCTGCTTTATACCGCACCGGTACAAACAACACAAACAATATGAGCAGTATGATTACTCCAAGTATAACCAAAATACCGATTCCTATTATCTTTAGTATGGTTAATATTACTGATACCATTCAAAACCTCTATTTCTTAATATCCTGCAAGCCGTTTATTTCCGTGGGCAACGAGTCAAGTGGCTGCTTAAAACCAACCTTTGGTTGGTTTGGACATATTGACGACTGCTGCGTTTCAATTTTGATGCCTCGTAGCTTGCTGCGAGATATTTGACTTTTTGGCAAAGAAGCGTTTCACGTCATATCCGCCGGTCGTTTGAAACACATCTTCCAGGATTTGTGTTACCAACGACACCGCCTGCCCATAACCGGAAGCAAGTCCCACTATGTATGGCATATTTTCCTTTTTCTTATAATACGTCTGCTTTAACATTCCGCTATGATATATTTCAAGCAAATCCGTGCTTTTTGCCAATGCAACTACATAAATTGCGGGCTGCGGACGTCCTGTTCTTAATTTCCATTTGATTTTTTGCTGCTTGTTCTTTATGGAAGGACTCAAATACAGTCCTTTGCAAAAACGCATATCTACCAACTCCCATACCCTGCTTCGGCTTGCCGTTAAAGCTGATTATACCATAATTACTTCGTAATTATGGTAAGTTTATGCCCATTCGGGCGTGTATAATGTCTGTCGACATTATATCATAAATTGAAAATTTATGATCAACATTCGCCGTTCGCAAAGTGTACAAGCCCACTTTGCTTTCTTGCGCTCATTATATCATAAATCTTCGATTTATGATCAACATTCGCCGTTCGCAAAATGTACAAGCCCACTTTGCTTTCTTGCGCTCATTATATCATACACTTCCAATTTTTACAAACTGAAAAGAAGGTCACAAGACCTTCTTTCGTAACGAGTGTTATTTTCCACATTATCGCGGCTTTATCCACTGTTTATTTTTCCTAAGATTCAAATATTCCTGATATGCCTGTTCAAGAATCTGCTTCTCATTAGAAAATTTAAGCAAGTGATAGGCTTCATGGTATTTATAATAGCCTGAGTCAACAAAATATTCTTCGCGTTGGGGTTTCGAGTAGTAATTATCTGCCATCATCAGATACCAGTGAACCTCCTTCTCAACGGTATCCTGCGGTACATTAAAGGAATATTCACTTTTACCGATATATTTCATCACAGATGCCTTGACTCCTGTTTCTTCAAAAACCTCCCTCAGTGCAGTCTCTACATGTTTTTCCCCGCTTTCCACGGTTCCTTTCGGAAGAACCCAGCCCTCATACCGATTCTTAAAGTTCTTATACAAAAGGAGTATTTTCCCTCTGAATATAACCACGCCTCCACAACTAATAGCCTCAATCATGGCGTTTCCTCCTAAATGGTGTATGAGCTATCGAATGCTTTCCATAATACTGATAATCTGATCCGTTTCAAAAGGCTTTGTAACGAACTCTGATGCGCCAAGCTTAATTGCATCAAGCATTTTTCCTTTTTGACCTGCTGCTGTTACCATTATGACCTTTGCGCCGGGATCATATTCTTTTATTTTAACAAGCGTTTCAATCCCATCCATAACAGGCATTGTAATATCCAATGTCACAAAATCAGGATGCATTTCGCAGTATTTATTATAGCCATCCTGTCCGTCTTCTGCTTCTGCAATTACTTCGTAGCCGTTTTCCGTCAAAATATTTTTCAGCATTGACCTGGAAGTTTTGGAATCATCAATTATCATAACTGTGCTCATATTTCATTCTCCTTATACTAAATAATCCGCTCTTTATAGATCTATTGATATACTTCAAAAACCGCCCTAAGACTATATCCGTTTGCATGAATCGGAATCACATAAAGCGTTTCATTGCTGATAAAAGGTCCCTCCATAGCGTACTCAGGAGAATTCATATCCACAGATATGTTTTCATAGCTCATATTTGTGGCAAAAAGACCGCTGACACAATTGATAAACTCTCCTACACTGTCAAGGGCATCTTCCGTGACAGTGGCATAGGTATCTCCCGTAAAGTGATTGGCTATAGCAAGCAGCCCTTCGTCAGGGGCGCTTATGTAAAATTTTACATGCATGTCCCCAATAATCATTTGACATGCGTACTTATCCAACTGAATGGAACGTGCAGTATATGCCTTTTCAAGATAAACATCCCTGTCGATAATCCGACGCAGCGTCTGTACCAATGTTTTTGTAAGCTCCTTAAGCCGGGGAGACTTCAATGGTACAAATATATTAATGCACTGATCCAAATCATCATGTATAAGCGCGCTGATCTGAATATCATTTAACTCCTTTTTCTGTTGGAAATGATCCATTTCATGATTGATATTATCGTATGATATATACCCTTGATCTACAAGCAATTGAACAAATTTCATAAAGTTATTTGACTGATATGCAAGCAGTTCGTCAAGTTTATCATCTGTAATACATCCTTGATTAACAGCTGCTTCGCCAAAATGCTCAATCTCTTTATCAATATTTGCTAAAATTTCTTGCACGACAGCAGGTGTCATTGCTTTTGTGATAACTGCAATGACTTCCAATCCTGCCTTAAATTCCTTTTTGACGGGAAGCAGGGTGTTTAATTGATTTTCTGTCATTATTCCCTTTTCAACAAGGTAGTTTCCAAATAAGCGGTTAAGCATATTTTACGGCTCCCTTCTATTTCATACTCTGCAATTTGTTTTCCACAAATATACATCTAATATTACTATACACCCTTTCGCAAAAAATTACAAAGTTTTATTCAAATTTTTTATGCACTTTTTTATTTCAATATCATCATACAAAGATAATTGTACATTTTGTATGCATAATACTTCTTATCTAGGACAGATTGCATAATTATTCAAACTCTTCATAATATCCATCCAAAATCCGTCTTGCCACCGGAACAGCATATTCGCCACCGGAGCCAGCGCCCTCCATAATAACTGTTATTTGCAGCGGTTTGTCCGTGTCATAGGTAAAACCGGTGAACCACGCATGGGAGTCTGATTTGGAATTATACTCCGCAGAACCCGTCTTGCCTGCCGCACTATAATTTTCACTTATCAGGCGGCTGCCCGTTCCATCCGTCACGACTGCACGCATCAGACTCTTTAAATTTTCCGCTTCCTCCGCGCTGATAAGCTGCCCCAACGAGTGCGGCACAAACGAATCCACAATACCTTTATCTGCATTTTCCACATAATCAATCAAATACGGCTGCATCATTTTCCCGCCGTTTGCAATCATTGCCGTTACCATTGCCAAATGAAGCGGCGTCATCTGCGTCTGTCCCTGCCCGATTACCGTCTGTATCATATCATTATCATTGGTCTCTAACTGCTCCGAAATGCTGCTCTGATTGGACAAAAAATCAACAGGAAGCTTCTGATTAAAGTAAAACGTATCTAACATCTTTTTAAATTGTGATCTATTTAACGAAACTCCAATATTTGCAAAAGAAGCATTGCATGATTTCGCAAAGGAACGCGTAAAGTCAACCGTTCCATGCCGTGTTCCATGAAAACAGTTAATCACGCTGTCTCCGCTTTTAAATTGGCTGTTGCAATCAAAATCATAATTTGCATGATCAACAGGATGCTCGCGGATATACGCAAGCGCAGTGAAGATTTTAAACGTAGAGCCAGGCGGATACAATCCCTGTGTTGCCCTGTTTACAAGAACGGAGCTCTCTTCGTCTGCAAGCAGCTCATCCCATATCACATCAATAGTATTCGGGTCAAAATCAGGCTTTGACACCATCGCAAGGATTTTACCCGTTTCAGGTTCCGTAATAATTACGGCGCCCTCATATAAGCCAAGCGCATCATACGCAAGCTTCTGCAGTCTTGCGTCAAGCGTTGTGACAACCGTATTTCCCATATGCTTTGTATCCGCCAAATCGTCCGAAAGTTTACTGTTTAATGACACGTTTGATGATACAAGATAAATATTGGCACTCTGCTCAACCCCCATCCTGCCGTTCGACGCATAACCAATTGCATGGGCAAACAGCTTGGAGTACGGATAATACCGCTCGTCGCTATCCGCAAGCGTTGTTGCAAGCACCTGTCCGTCCGCTGATAAAATATCACCACGTATGGTTTTTGACGCAAGAATTTCCTGCCGTTTAGCATTGAAAGAATTGTTGATTACTTTTGTACTGTCAAAATATACGAAATGCCCCAAATAAATACAGATTCCCGCAAAAAGCGCAGCAAAAACGCCTGCCGCAGCATTCATATAACGCTTTGGAATATAGGGAACAAACGCATCTTCGTCCTCCGCTGCATTTGTACCTTCATACGCTAGCAGCAAGTCATGGTTAATATAAAATCCCTGAATCACGGAAAGCATTATCACAGAAGCAAGCACCGAGCTGCCGCCGTAGCTGATCAAAGGAAGCGTCACACCCGTAAGGGGAATAAATTTCGTGTTTCCGCCGATTGTCAGAAAAAGCTGAGAAATATAAATGATACCTAGTCCATAAACCGCATACTTCACAAACGGCTCCAGGCAGGAATGCGACACACGTACAATCTCCAAAAACAGATTGACGCAAATTGCAATCAGACAGATGCCAAAGAGCACGCCGAATTCTTCGCACACTGCGGAAAAGATAAAATCCTGCTCCACATAAGGAATGGAAGCAGGACTTCCGGCATCAATTCCCATTCCAAACCAGCCGCCCGTTCCGATACCGAAAAGCGACTGTGCAATCTGGTACCCCGTCGCATTAATATCATTCCACGGGTCAAGCCATGCCTCCACACGCACACGCACATGGGCAAACAAAAAATAGGACACATAAGAAGCTGCCGCTGCGCCAACAAGCCCCGCAGCCATGTAACGCACCTTTCTTGTTGCGACAAACAGCATTACCACATACGTAGTAAAATAAATCAGCGCACTTCCCAAATCCTTTGATGCCGCAAGAATGAGTACATGCGTTGCGGCAAGCACTGCCGATAACAAAATACGGGAAAACCGCTTTGCCCCTGCAAGAAGACACGCAATAAAAATCACATAAATGATTTTGATAAACTCCGAAGGCTGAAACCGCAGTCCGAATACAGAAAAAGAGAGCCGGGAACCGTTGACCAAACTGCCCCGTATGAGTACCATACCCAAAACAGCAATTCCTACAGCCGCAAAAACAAAGGCACATCGTTTCATCAGCGCAAAGTGCTTCATTAATGACGGTACAATCAGTCCAATGAGTAACGAAACTGCCACAATCATAAACTGGCGCATGGACCTTGTTAGGGAAAGTCTTGTCAAAATCACAAAACCGACTGACAAAAGCAATGCAATATGATTTAAAATCATACGATTTGATTTCGGGTAAATTGCCCGCATCAGCACAAGATATGCAAACACCGCAAGCATTTGAAACACAGGAAAAAACAGATACGTGAAATCCTGTCTTGACGAAAGCAGAACAAGGCTGCCCGTCATATGATTTACAAAAATCATAACATACTGAAGCACAAATAAAAATCCTTTGCGCTCCACGTCATCCCACCGCAGGGCAATATAGCTTGTCACTGTATACAAAAACAGGTTAATGACTAATATATATTTTGATAATTCTATAATTGCCTTTAACATTTATTCTACTCCACGTTTATAGTGTCCGTTTGTAAAGCCCTTCCATGTAAAATCAACCGCAGCTCCCTGCAATTTTTTATCATAAAAAGCCAAAACCTCTCTTGTCTGCCTGCCGTCTTCCAATGAAAAATCAAGCCGCAGCACGCCGTATCCCGTCTTTTGTATATTTTCCAACTGCCCATGCAGAGAAATCGGCACGGTATTATAAAGAATGTTATAGCAGTGCAGACAGTCTGACACTACCGGAAAGATATTTTGGTACCGATCGGTAAGATGGTATACTGTCTGCCCATCCGTCTTATTCATACATGTTTTTAAAGTTTTTTGTAAACAGTTTGCCGAGTACATTAACGGGATTCTCCCGTATAATAAAAGCTCTGACCACGCATTGTTCGAAATAGTCAACAATTCTTTTCTGTTCAGTTCCAGCGGGAGCGTTACCCTGTCAAACCACTCAGCACAAAGCTTCAATGACACATTGTTCCACGCATAGATTGTGTAATCCGATATGATTTGACCACTATAGTCAATAGTTTTAAGCCATTGAACTGATTCAAAATTACGTACAAGCACGCCGGAAAACAGACAGCTTTCCATCAAAATCTGATATTGTTCTAAATACAGGTATGAACGTTTCCGCAATATAGGCGGAAGCGCCAAAAAATATTGCTTTTTATATTTTCGCATCAAAGCCAGTATCGCACTCTTCTCACGCAAAAATAAATCTGAATCGAGATAAACAATGGAAACGCTGTCAAACAAAAGCACTTCCGAAAGCTGTTCTCTTGTTGATACGAACGCTGCAAGCAGATTATTCTTTGGATAATCAGTTTGTCTGTCTGTTTTTACGCTTTGATCCAAAATATGCGTTTTTGGCTTTTCACCCAATATGGCATGTTCCAACGCCAGGCACGCATTCCTTCGCAGCGTATTTAAAGCCTTCACCGTCATAAATGAGCAGTTATCCGTATCCACTTCCAACGAATCCAATGCAAAAAAGGTATCCCCAAGCCTTGACAGCCTGTCCGAAATCTCGTCCTTTGTAAGCGGTCTGTTGATTGCTTCTCCTGCCGCGCCTCCTTCCACGGTCACAGACAAGGTATCCGTATAAAGCGTTAATATCGCAGGTTTTCCGCTATAAATCAATGCCTTTCCTTTAACCGGAATAATCGGTTTTTTTTCAACATACTTCTTTTTGACCTGTTCCAGGATTTCAGGCTGTGAACCGCCATATCCAGGTTCTTTTATGGTAATCATTTTCTTGCTGTTATGTGTTTCATAATATCCGTGACAAAGATCCGACCGAATATAAAGTCCCCTTAACAGCAGTTCATCTTCTTTTGCAATTTGGAGTTTCCGATCCGGCGCAGACAGATACTGGTCAATATACTTGCGATAAACGGCAGTTACGCCTGCAACATATTCCGGTTTTTTCATGCGTCCTTCTATCTTAAAGGAGTCGATGCCCGCCTCAATCAGCTTCGGTATCATGGGAAGTGTATACATATCCTTCAGGCTCAGCGGATACAGCTGCTTTCCATTTTCATCTGTATACGGAAGCCTGCACGGTCCCGCGCACCGTCCTCTGTTTCCGCTCCTGCCGCCCAATATAGAGCTGAACAGACATTGCCCCGAATAAGCATAGCACATCGCCCCGTGTATAAAACACTCCACTTCAAGCCCTGTCTGCTCCTTAATGTCCCTGATTTCGTCAAGGGAAAGCTCTCTTGCCGGAACGATGCGGGATACGCCAAGTGATTTGACAAATTGGGCGCCGTACACCCCTGTAACCGTCATCTGCGTACTCGCGTGCAGCGAAAGTGTGGGAAAATGCTCGCGCAGTACCGTTAACACTCCAATATCCTGAACAATCACACCGTCGAGTCCTGCCTCATACAACGGCGCTATATACGGCACAAGCTCCGGCATTTCGCTTTCTTTGACAAGCGTATTGACTGTCAAATATATCTTCTTATGGAACAGATGCGCCACACGAAGCGCTTCAACAATCTCATCTTGGGAAAAATTATTTGCATACGCCCGCGCGCCAAATTTTGTGCCGCCCAAATATACTGCATCGGCGCCTGCATTGATAGCTGCCATAAAGCATGCATAGTCTCCCGCGGGCGCCAAAAGCTCTACTGTTTGCTTTTTCATATTCGCCTTTATTTCTTACTCTCCTTCAGCTCCGTCTCAAGACGCACAATCTGTTTGGAGTTTTCATTCAGCTCACTCTGTGCTTCCTGCAGGGATTTTACTGTGTTGTCAAGCTTCATCTGTGTAGCAATCAGCTCATGCTTTAGGTCATACAACTCGTTCTCTTTTGCCCGAAGCTCCTGCTCGCGAAGCTCCTGTTGTTTTTTTGCCTTGAAATAATCGTCGGCAATATTTAAAAGCATCAGCATTTGCTGTGTATCGACAGGCTGATGTTTAAAGCTGTCCATCTTATTATACTCATTGAGTTTATTGTTTATGTAAGCGGCAACCTTTTGTAAATACTCCGCACTCTCGTTTCCGCTCAGCGTCAGTACCTTTCCTCCGATAATTACTTCTGTGTCTGTTTTGGCAGCCATCATTTTTGCCCCCTTTTATTCTTGTATGTTCATAAAATTCATTTGTTTAACGATTGACATAATCATTAACATTATATATCACATTATCCCCCTGCTGTCAACAACCTGAGAATTTGGGTATCAGCACAATTTAGTCCTGCATTTCAATCCCCAAATGATTGTAGGCAAGCTCTGTCACAATCCGGCCACGCGGCGTGCGTATGATTAGCCCGTTTTTAATCAGGTACGGCTCATACACGTCCTCAATCGTACCGCTGTCCTCGCCGATTGCCGCGGATAAGGTATCAAGCCCCACAGGCTTTCCGCCAAACTTTTCAATCATGGTCATCAAAATCTCCCGGTCAGTCTGGTCCAGTCCAAGCTTGTCCACGTCAAGCAGGTCAAGCGCCGTATTCGCCGCCTCAAGCGTAATAATGCCGTCATATTTCACCTGGGCAAAATCGCGCACACGTTTTAACATGCGGTTTGCAAGCCTTGGCGTACCGCGGCTTCGCCTTGCAAGCTCTATCGCGCCCTGCTCGTCAATCTGCACCTGCAAAATACGCGCGGAATGCTGGATAATCAGCTTTAACTCCTCTACGGAATAAAACTCAAGATGCTGGATTACACCGAAACGGTCCCGCAGCGGCGCCGTCAGAAGACCTGCCCTTGTCGTCGCGCCAATCAAGGTAAAGTTCGGTAAGTCCAACCGGACCGAGCGCGCCGTCGCACCCTTTCCAATCATAATATCTATCGCAAAATCCTCCATCGCGGGATAGAGCACCTCCTCCACCTGACGGTTTAAGCGGTGGATTTCGTCGATAAACAAAATATCCCCCTCCTGCAGTCCGTTTAAAATCGCTGCCATTTCTCCCGGCTTTTCAATCGCAGGTCCGCTTGTCACCTTCATGCCAACACCCATTTCATTTGCAATGATACCGGAAAGCGTTGTTTTTCCAAGCCCAGGCGGACCGTAAAACAGCACGTGGTCCAAACAGTCCTTACGCTGCTTTGCGGCCTGTATGTAAATACTTAAAATTTCCTTGATTTTCTGTTGCCCGATATAATCTTTCAGGCTCTGCGGACGCAGGCTTCCTTCCAGCTTAACGTCCTCCTCTAAAAGCTTTGTTTCAATGACTCTGGCAGCCATACAAAATCCCCCTAAATATTACTGATTACCTTTAACGCCTGCTTTAAAATCAATCCGCTGTCCATATCCTGTGTGATTTCAAGCTGCTTTATCGCTTTCACTGCCTCTGTAGGCGTGTATCCGAGCGAAACCAATGCCTCGATTGCCTCATTTTTTGCAGCGCTGTTTTCCGATAAATCACCTTCCAAAACAAAATCCGCATTCTCCTCATAGGATAAATTCAATGCAATCTTATCCTTTAGCTCAAGGATAATGCGCTCTGCTGATTTATTCCCTACCCCCTGCGCTTTCGCAATCGCTTTTGCATCTCCCGAAATAATTGCAATCCGCAAATCGTCCGCACTCATTGCCGACAAAATACTGAGCGCCCCTTTGGGTCCGATTCCGTTTACGGCAATCAGCTTCTTATAAATCTCCAAATCATCTCTTGACAAAAATCCGAATAATTGAAACGCATCTTCCCGAACACTTGTATAGGTATAAATTTTAACAAATGCTCCAATTCCTGGAAGTCTCTGCGCCACACTCAGCGGAATACGGATATTGTAACCGATATTGTTGCACTCCAGCACAAGATTATCCTCCGATATGTCGGCAATTTCCCCTTTGATATATGCATACATTTGTTAATCGTCCTCTCTACTTTCATATCCATACAGTTCATACAAGATAAGTATATCACAATATAACAAAAAAAGGAAGAAAAAGAAAACATATGTTTTCAATTTCTTCCTTTTATTTAAGAATTACAAAATCAATACAAATTAGTTATTGATAAACTTATCTTCCTCGTTATTCCAGCTGTAAAGCTTACGGATTTCCTCGCCAACCTTCTCAGAAGAATGCTCAGAAGCAAGCTTTCTCATTGCCTTAAAGTGAACCTGACGTCCTGCCGGAGACATATCCAGTAAGAACTCCTTCGCAAAAGAACCGTCCTGAATGTCGGAAAGAATCTTCTTCATCGCCTTCTTTGTCTCGTCCGTGATAATCTTGGGACCTGTGATATAATCGCCGTACTCTGCCGTGTTGGAAATGGAATATCTCATGCCTGCAAAGCCCGACTGATAAATCAGGTCAACAATCAGCTTCATCTCATGGATACACTCAAAGTACGCGTTTCTTGCATCATAGCCCGCCTCAACAAGCGTCTCAAAACCTGCCTGCATCAATGCGCAGACACCGCCGCAAAGAACAGCCTGCTCACCAAATAAATCGGTTTCTGTCTCTGTTCTGAAGGTTGTCTCCAAAACGCCTGCTCTTGCGCCGCCGATTGCAAGTGCATATGCAAGCGCCATATCAAGCGCCTTGCCTGTTGCGTCCTGCTCTACTGCCACCAAACAGGGAACACCCTTTCCTGCCTGATACTCGGAACGAACCGTATGCCCCGGTCCCTTCGGTGCAATCATTGTAACGTCCACGTCTGCGGGCGGCTTAATGCATCCAAAATGAATGTTAAAGCCGTGTGCGAACATCAGCATGTTTCCTGCTTCAAGGTTCGGCTCAATATCCTTCTTATACATATCAGCCTGTAACTCATCGTTAATCAAAATCATGATAATGTCTGCCTTCTTTGCAGCCTCAGCAGCCGTGTAAACCTCAAAGCCCTGCTTTACAGCCTTGTCCCAAGACTTGCTGCCTTCATAAAGACCGATAATAACGTTGCAGCCTGACTCTTTTGCATTCAACGCATGCGCGTGACCCTGACTTCCGTAGCCAATCACTGCGATTGTCTTCCCATCCAATAAAGAAAGGTTACAATCCTCCTGATAATAAATCTTTGCCTCTGACATTTTTTAATTCCTCCTTGTTTTTCCGAAGGAAAATACAACTGCAATCCCTGCGTGATGACAGGAGCAGAGGAATTTTCCTCCTGTTACATACATTTTTATCATATAATTATGTAATATAAAATTGCATAAATATAAATTACGATTCCAAATGGATGAGCGTTTCCGTTCCCCTTGCCAGTCCCGCGATACCCGTTCTTGCAATCTCTAAGATTTCATAATCTGCAAGCAGTCCGATAAACGCCTCAATCTTTGACTGGGTTCCGGTCAGTTCAACAATCAGGCTGTCCACATTCACATCAATAATCTTTGCACGGAAAATATCGGCAACCGCAATCACGCCCTGCCGTTTTTCCGGCGACGACTTTACCTTAATCAGGCATAATTCCCTGTATACGCTCTTATCCGGCTTTAACTCCCGAACGTCACGCACGTCGACAAGCTTGGAAACCTGCTTTTCGATTTGGTCTAAAATCTCCTCATCCCCCGATGTCACAATCGTAATACGCGTAAAACGGGGATCAGACGTAACGCCTGCCGTAATGCTGTCGATATTGTAGCCGCGTCTTGAAAATAAGCCTGTAATACGGCTTAGAACACCTGCATTATTATTTACCAAAAGCTGAAAAACTTTGTTCTGCATAAATATACACTCCTATTGTATTTATAAAAATATGCCTCAGCCTGACTTATCCTGGAAAAATGCGATATAACACCGTTTGATCTTACATTGCATTCTCTCAATGCGTGTGCATCGGCACACGTTATTTATACATGAAATTTATTTTATCAAGCTTTATGTTAATTGTCAACACATTTAGGCAAAGCAAGCGTGCCTGTTCTTGCGACTTCCACAATACTGATGGATTTTAACATATCAAGCATTACCTTAATGCGCTCCGGCATATCGCAAATCTGAATAATCATATTTACATTTGACATATCTACAATATCTGCCTTCATAATCTCGCAGATTTCCATGATGTCGCGTCTTGTGCTGCGGTTATACTTTACTTTAATCAGCATCAGCTCACGGCTGATACTGTCTTTTTCGTCAAAAGTCTTTACCTTGATGACATCCAGTTTTTTGTTCAGCTGTTTTTCTATCTGTTCAATCGTGCGCTCGTTGCCTGAGCTTACAATCGTCATGCAGGAAATGGACGCGTCGTCCGTCTCACCCACCGCAAGGCTGTCAATGTTAAAGCATCTCCTTGCGAAAAGACCTGCAACCTTGCCGAGCACACCTGCCCTGTTTTCTACCTGTACGGAATATATTCTTTTCAAAATAAGCCTCCTTATTACTTTACTAAATCCATCGGATCAATCAGACATTCCATCAGCATGGTGTTGTCTTCCTTTAAAAACGCATTGATTTTCTCTTCGGCATCAGACATATTCTCAACGCGGATAAATGGAATGTCATAAGCCGCCGCAAGCTTCTCGAGGTTAGGCGTTCCCGCCTTAATGTCAACCACTGAATAATGATCCTTATAGGTATAGTGCTGATACTCCCGCACCATTCCGAGGTAATTGTTTTTCATGACAATAATTTTTACCGGAATTTCATGCTGTATCATCGTTGCAAGCTCCATCATGGACATTTGGAACGAACCGTCGCCGCAGACTGCGATTGCCTGCCTTGACATATCGCCGCGCTTTGCGCCCATTGCCGCAGGAATGGAATACCCCATCGTACCCATGCCTCCCGAGGTCAGGAAACGCCCGTCTTTTACGATATGATAGTTGCAGGACCATATTTGGTTTTGTCCCACATCCGCCACATATATCGCGTTATCCTGCATGGCATTGGAAAGCATTGCAATAAACGCCGCAGGGTCTACATAGTTTGGATTAGGACTGCGTTTCGGTCCCATTGTGCAGCGGTACTCTTCAAGCAAAGAAATCCATTCCTCGTGTTCACAGGTAAAGTCTTCCTTTGCAATATCTTCGAATATATGTTTGATGTCGCCTACAAGCGGAATGGAAGCGCCTGCATTCTTTCCGATTTCCGCCGGATCCACATCAATATGTACTAAAATCTTGTTTGCCGTAATCAAATCAGGCTGGCTGATTGCCCTGTCCGCCACGCGCGCGCCAACCATCATAATCACATCCGCTTCATTCATCGCACGGTTTGCGTACGCTTTGCCATTATTTCCGACCATTCCAAAATGCATTGCGTCATTCGTCTGCATAACGCCAATTCCCATCATGGTGGTCACTACGGGAATTCTGTGCTTATGTGCAAAGTCCCGTAGCTCACACACCGCGTCGCTTAAATGTACGCCGCCGCCTGCGCAGATAATCGGACGCTTTGCCTTTTCAAGCTCTTTGATAACTTTTTTTATCTGAACAATATGCCCCTTAATTGTGGGCTTATATGCACGGATATTGACTTCCGCAGGATATTTAAAGTTTTTGATCGGCGCATTCTGTACGTCAATCGGCACATCAATCAAAACCGGTCCCTTTCGTCCGGAATTGGCAATATAAAACGCTTCCTTGACAATCCGCGGAATATCCTCGACGTTTTTAACAATATAACTGTATTTTACAAAAGATTCCACAGCCCCTGTGATGTCCGCCTCCTGAAAAACGTCGCTTCCCATATCGTCGCTTTTTACCTGTCCCGTAATACACACGATTGGAATACTGTCCGCAAATGCTGTTGCAATACCTGTAATCAGATTGGTTGCACCCGGGCCGCTTGTGACGGCACACACTCCGACATGCCCTGCAACACGTGCTTCACCGCTTGCCGCATGTGCAGCGTTTTGTTCTGTTCTTACTAAAATTGTCCTGATATTCGAGTTTAAAATACTGTTGTAAAACGGAGCAATTGCCACACCGGGATAACCGTATACCGTGGTGACACCCTCTTGCTCAAGACATTTTACGATTGCGTCAGCGCCATTCATAATATTATTCACTCTTATCCTTTCTCATGTTTTTTCTATCCTTATATATGTGATAAATATATGTGATAATTTGAATATCAAATTTTGTCCTAGCTGATATGAAATACAATTTATTATACATAATAATTGAGTTTAAGTAAACTATTTTTTTGTGTTTCCCCCAAACCCCGTAATCAGGAAAAGCCATTATTCTTCCAATTTGCAGTAATGCTGATACAATTCATTTACTTTTTGCCGCATTCGTTCTGTCAGCTCCGCCGGTTCCAACACCGTCGCATTGCTTCCGAAGGACAGAAAATAATCAGCAACCCATTCCAAAGCTGCATGACATATTTTCATATCGATTATCCCGCCTCCTGCCGGAAACCGTTTTAATCCCTTTGCAAGCAAAACCTCTGTTTCACAGCGTTTTACACCCAAATTCGTCAGCCGGATTTTTATGCGGCAGTCATTTCCGGCTTGAGATTTTTCAAGATACTCCTGAACAGACGCCGGAATGGGGTATTTTCCTTTGGGATAAGGTTCCTGTGCAATGATTTCCTGAATGCGGTCAACGCGGAACTCCCTGATTTGATTTACCGCCGTGCAATATGCAGGGCAATACCAAAGCCCGTTCATGGCATATAACCCGACAGGGATAATTGTGCGTACGCTTTCAGCATGTTCTGACGAATAGCGTATCGTTGCGGCTCGGCGGTTTTCGATAACGAGAACGATTTCTTTGAGCAGCGGTGATTCACAATGTCTGTCCGGTATCCAAAATACGACTTTATTTTGAAGCTGCGTGATGCTGTTTTGAATGTCAAGCGGAAGGCAATTCAGAAATTTTTTCAGGACCGATATGGTTTCCTGCTCAAACGGCAAATCACGGTAAAACTGCAGTGCCTGACAGGCAAAAAATATCGCTTTGGCTTCGTTTTCCGAAAAGGCAATCGGCGGCAGAATGCGTTCTTTTAAAATATGATACCCGCCCGCAGCCCCGACTTCGGAATAAAGCGGAAAACCGGCTTCTTCCAACGCCTGCAAATCACGCAGAATGGTTCTTTTTGATACGCAAAACTCCTTTGCCAGTTCCCCTGCCGTAAAATCTCTTTTCGCATTAATCGTAATCATCAGTTCGATCAGCCGCTGTGCCTTCGCCATTTTTTAAAACTCCTTTCTGAATAGTGACAGGTTTTGTCACTATTTTATGATAAACTATCTGTGTACCAAACACAATAGAATAAAAATATATTAGGAGATGATTGTATGGAAAATGTAATGTATCTGATGCTGATTGAAAAGAGTAAGACCTATAATAAGATGACGAAAGCCGTCGTGACAGAGCATGTTGAAAACATCAGAAAGCTGGACGATGAAGGAAAGCTGGAGCTTTGCGGCGTATTTAAAGGGTATCCGGGAATGGCAGGAATGTATATTCTGAAAACGAAAGACCGCAAGGAGGCAGAAGAAATCTGTGACGCGGAGCCTTTGATTGCAGGAGGGTATGCAACCTATAAGCTTGTTGACCTGTTGATTGCAAATCGGGAAAATAATTACCTGCTGTAATAAAATTAAGAAATCATATTAGCGGGATAAAGAAGATTCCGTTTTGCAAAATCCGTAAAACAGTGCAGCAGTTAAGATTTTGTAACAGTTCAGCCTAGGACTTTGCACTTGCTGCAAAGTCCGTGAAACAGCGTAGTGGAAGAGATGCATCAAGCCACCACGAAGTGGTTTTGCATGGCTTGATGCTTGTAACAGGAAGTCGAAGGCTGAACTGTTACAAGATTTTAGATAAACAAAGCGAAGAGAATTGATTTTAGAGTAATAGTATGCTAAAGTATAAGTGTTTTAAAATTTAGCAAAAAAGGAATCTGAAAACATGAAAAATACAGGAACTTTATCCAAAACGCGGACACTGTTTCTTGCCGTCACAATGTCTGCCTTTCTTTTTGGCTGCGGCGGGGCAAATGATGACGAGAAGGCGCTTGCCGATTTCTCGTCCAAAATTTCCGACTTCACGGAATACATTAAGGACGCGGATTCCCAAATCAACGGTCTTGATGTCAGCGACAAGGCGTCCGTAGACAGCCTGCTTTCAATCCTGGACAACATGGACGAGGAATTTCAGGAGCTGGCAAAAATTGACGCGCCGATGCAATATCAGGATGTGGAAAAGCTGGCGGACGAGGCAAGTGAAAACATGTCGCTTGCCGTATCCTGCTACCACTCGTTTTTTGAAGGCGAGACGTATTCCGAAGAAGAGGTATCGTCGGCATATATGTATTATACACGTGCGATGAAACGCGTAAAGTATATCGGATATATGCTTACAGGCGGAGAAATTCCCGAGGAGGAGAATGTCACAATCTATGAGGACACAAATGACAGCAACATTCTTCACAAGTGGCTGTCTGATGTTGAGGAAAAAGATGGCACCGATGCCGGAGAAAATCCGGAAACTGAAAATTAGACAAAGCAGTTATGATAATGTATGAAAAACCGCAGCGGATTTGCTGCGGTTTTGCTTTCCAAATTATTCCCAGGGCTGCTTTGCGCAAACCACCGGACTGTCAAGGATACCGATAAACAGCGGAACTTCATCCTCCATATTCATAATCATATAGACAAACGGTCTGTCAAAAAAAATCTCTTTTGGTTCCTCAGAAGGCAGCGCTGCACCGCACTCCATGATTGCCTCTGTAACTGCGGCTGCCTCCGTGCCTTCATCATCCACAATGATTTTTGCTTTTTGACGAACCAGGTCAATATATAAATTGTATTGATTTAAACCATTTTTATTGTCCAAATCAGTCAAACCATTTGCGCCAATTCCGCAAAAATCCGCTTTTTCAAAGTCAAAGGCATCTTTTAATCCCATATTTATCAGACTTTCATTTAATTGCTTATCAAATTCTATCTCAAATTTCGGAAGCTTTGTGTTGACTGTTCCGGTCTGTCTGCCAGCCAATAATTCTTTCGTGACCAAAGGAGTCAACTTACTGTACAGGTCGCGTACATTCATATTTTCATCTATGGGCTTTATCGCTACAAAGGCATACTGTGCATTCTCCTCCTCATACTGGTACGGAAAAAGAAGCCCCTGCGCAAATTCATTTGAAAAATATTCCATCTCGCTTTCCTTGTGCATCAGCTCCGCTTCTATTTCCCTTCCGTCTTCCATAAAAAATTGATCGGGATACACGGAATATTTCTTAAACGGCTCCTCCCATTTTACCTTAAAATAAACCGTATTAAAGAGAACCAATCCGGTGGAATCCTTTAGAGGCTTTTCTACCATTTTCTCAATCATACCGTTTGTTTTTTCCGAAATCCACGCGTTCATATCGTCCACAATGGCAGGTGCGGTCAAATCTTTTTGAAAGACCTCCGAGTGCATGATCGCATTGATGTCGGACAGCCAATTGTCAGATACGGAATAATTTTCGGAAATCCATGCGGAGTTTGCAAGCGAAATGGTATTGTTTTTCGTGGAAATCGGGTATGTCGTCATAATGCCATTACATATCCCTGCCATATCCGCATCCTCACCGAAAACGGACGCAAATTCCGCCTTTGTATTGTTCTCGGCTCCCAGTCCCGCCATCGACAACGCCATGTATGCAGACACGGGCGACAGCACAGGGTTCTCCTCCTCCATGTTTTGGGCAAAAAGCTTGTAGCTGAATTCCTTTAATATATCATAGCTGATTTCAGCCTCGTCGTCCGCCTCCGCGTCTGTTTTGTCAGGCAGTGGCTCCTCTTCCACCGCTGTTTGAATGGTGGGCTGCGTATTATTTACTGGCTGTGTTTCTTTTGACGGTTCCTGTTGATGTTGTATCGACGCCGTACTTGTGTCGTTATTTGCACATCCTCCCAAAAGACTGACAGCCGAAAGCACCGCCGCCGATAGTAACATTGTTTTTAATAAATCCTTCTTTTTCATATAAATTCCTCCATTTCTTTTCCTTTACAGACTTGTTGTCAATTTCCCGCGAATTTGTGCCTCTGCACAATATTTGCAATACGAACTCCGTTCGTTATGTAAAATCTTTGATTTCACACTACTCACTCACAAGCCGGAATGTATACCCGTAGTCTGCGAATGGCTCAAATTGTTCAATTTCTTCACGGCTGAGCGTTCCTGTCAGCTGAAAATCCTCCGAGAGACTGACTGGAAACCCTTCCATAAACAAACGTTCATATTCCTGATACAACAGTTCTTTTCCGGCGTCGGAAAGCCGCAACTCCTCATAAACGTTTTCGCCGTTTTGTTTAATATCGCCAAATACGTCAATTGCCACATGATATAGATACTGTTGCGGCTGTGCCGGCTCAATCGTGTTGTTTGCATTGTCCCAATAGTCGATTGCCGCTTTCAAGCCGTTAAGTAAAAAGTAGCTGCCCTTTTCAGGCACTTTATAACAGGCTTCCGTATTGGAGCCGCCGTCCTGTTCTTCCCCGTCCTGTTTCTGCTTTGGCGGAAATTCCTCTATCAGCCGTACCATTGCGTTGCCCTTTGACTCCTCTGCAATGTTCTTTGCCAAGTCCTCTGCAATCGCCGCATCCGCCGCATCCGCCTCCATGACCGTTCCCTCCGTAAGCATACCAGTAACTACCGTATCCCCCGGGGGCTGCACATTCTGACTAACGGCATTTCCGTTTTCTTCCATTACTGCATCTGTTTTTGACACAAATTCCTGTGCGCACTCTGCCGGTGCGCACCAATCGGCGCCGCCTGCGTTTTGTCCGTTATCCAAAACATGCCGATTCGGTGTCGCAATGCCGCTCTTCCACACCCATAGGGATACGACTGCCATAAACAGAATTGCCGCACATGCCGTCATTTTTCTGAAATTGCGCTGCTTGTTCCAAAAGCCGGAAGGCACCGTATCAGTCAGAGCGCTATCCTCACAGGGCGCCGCCTCTTCAATCAGCGCATCATCAAGATAGTTCATTGCGTCAAGCAGTTTTCGTGCCTGTGTATTGCGTGCAGATCTATTGCATGTTTTCATATTGTAATCCCCTCCTTTTCCAAATGAATTTTTAACTTTCCGCGCATCCGAAAAAGCATTGATTTCACCTTGCTTTCGCTGATTCCGCAATCCGCTGCAATCGCTCGGATGCTCTGCGCATACCAGTATCTCTGAACGAAAACGCGGCGCATCTGCTTTGGCTGCTCCCGCAAAAATGCAGAGAGAGCCGCCCCGATTTCTGCGTTCTCACAAGTGCGCTCCGGTTCGTTTGATGTCGGAACGCAGCGTTCCAGTTCCTGACTGAGTTCAACAATCGTTGCCGTTCTCTTTTTTGCATGGTTATAGTCGTATTTATCAAAGGAAAAGTTGCGCGCCAACTTTGCAAGATACGCAAAGAAAAAGTCCGGCTTTTGAGGCGGGAGCGTGTTCCATGCGGCATGATACGTGTCGTTGATGCATTCCTGCGCGTCCTCATGATTGTGTAAAATATTCATCGAAAGCTGATGAAGCCTCTTCCCGTATTTGTCGGCTGTTTCCGTAATCGCCTGTTGGGAGCGCGCCCAAAAAAGCGCGATAATCGCCTGGTCCTCCAATACCCTTACCTCCTCGTTTGTATTTTGGTCTCTTACTTATTATGAAGGAAATTTTATGAAATGGTTGCAGGTTTTAAAAAAATTTTATTGTTATTTTTTTCACATTCCGTATCGCTTCATTGGGTATGATGCAACCAAAATAAGCGTCCTACCATGAGGTAAAACGCTTACTTGTTTTTGGTTCTCCACTGCATATCTGTCTGCAATTCCTGTATTAGAGCGTAATATCCTCAACATTCACCCCCATTGAGGACAATTTGGAAATCACGCCCTTTATCTGATAATCAAGTTCTGCATTGTCATGTCCGCCGTTTGCCTTTTTAATGCGCTGCAAATTCATATACGTATCAATCGTTGCATTTACAATTTCTTCTTGTGCCATATCATCACCACTTTTTATATGAAGTAACTATTAGGTGCTTCTGTATTTATTATAGCGGATTATGCAAAAAGTGTAAAGTCCTAACAAACCCAAGATTTTCGCAGTTCCATTTCAACACACTTCCACGCGTCCCCCGCAATCACGTACTCCTCTATCTGCCCCGTTTCCCGAAAGCCGACAGATTTATAACAATAATACGCGGACGCATTCTTCTCAAACACGCCAAGCGTTATCGTTTCCACCTTTAACAACGAAAACGCATACTGTATCGCCAATTGCAGCAGTTGCTTTCCATATCCTATTCCCCGTTTGGTGTCATCGACAATCACAAACCCAAAACGAAGGACATTTTTCTCCTCGTCCGTAAAACGCATAATCAGGTGACCCACAATTCCCGTCTCGTCATACGCCGTCATTTCAAAAAAATGATCGGTATATGCCAATGCGTCGTAATGCGCGTTCAAATCCTCCTGCGTCATCGGATACCGCTCAAAACGGTCCGCACTCCACATGCGAAACGCCGTTTCATCCTTTATCCACGAAACAATTGTTTTGGCATCACATGCCTTATAAGGTCTTAGCCTCATCATCACCGTTCCCTCCTGTGTAAATTTCATCCATTGCCTGATACTGGCATTTCTCCAATTATAAATTTAGCGTATAACACATCTCATGCCACTGCTCCCCGCCCCACGTGGAGTTCGCCAGTCCTAAGTCAGAAAATCCCATTTTCCGATACATCTCTATCTTATCTGGCAGACAAGTCAGAATCGCCTGCTTGCGTCCCTTTTCTTTCTCCATACAAAGATAGCGCTGCACAATTTCCCTTGCCAATCCCTGATGCCTATACTGCGGAAGGACATCGAGACCTAATATCATGATATTGCTGCCATTTGGCACGTGTAACCCCTCGTCCGTGAAAAATTCATCTCGGAAAACCTGCTCGTCTGTCGCAATCCCGTTTAAAAAGCCTGCTATTTTTCCCGTTTTTTTATCCACTGCAACCAAAAACAGCTCCGGGGCTTTTGCGATGCGCGCCAACATGTGCTCTTTAGAGCACGCCTCATGCGGCGGAAAGCAAATCCGCTCAATGTCGGCAGCCTGCTCCGCCTCCTCCTGCCGGATTGTGCGAAACAAAAATTGCTCGTTCTCCATAAAATCTTCTGCTCCTTTCTGCATTCAACTTTTCTTCCCCAAAAACGCCTGCAATACATCCCCCAACGCCTCCGGACATTCTGTATTCACTTCATGCCCTGCCCGCGGAAGGATTGCAAGCTGCGCCCGCGGAATCCGCTCCTTCAATTTCAACGCCGCCGCGCGGTTCGCCCTGTCCTTCTCTCCGCAGACCACAAGCGTCCAACAGTGCACCCTTCGCAAATCCTGCCCAAAATCCAAATGCATCATTGACTTGGAAAGCTTTATAACGTCCGCTTTCCCAAATCCCATACCTTGAAACGCAGCATTGGGCATACAGCGAAAAAGGATATTCTGCAGTGTCAGCAGCCTTTTTGGCATCTGATACTGCGTGCCAATCAGCACCAAAGCCGCAACCCTGTCACTGTGGGCAATCGCGTAATGAAGGGCAAGTATTCCGCCCAAGGAAAGCCCGCACAGACAAAACGGCTCGTTAAACGGTTCACAATATTCCTCCAACGTCTGATACAGATTTGCATAACAGACCTCTTTTCCCAAAAGCATATCCGGTAAGCTCGGGCAATACACGTCACCCCCGTTCCCCATCGCCGCTGCCGTCCGCTCCCAACTCTTGCAGTCCTGTCCTAACCCGTGTAAAAATATCGTCTTCATCAAAATCCCTTCCTACAAAACCATAACCAACGTTCCCGCACCAATCAAAACACACCCTATAGCCGATTTTACTGTAAACCGCTCGTGCAGAAAAACAAATGCAAGCACAATCGTAATAACCACGCTCAGCTTGTCCACCGGAACGACCTTGGACGCCTCCCCAATCTGCAATGCCTTATAATAACACAGCCACGAGGCTCCCGTCGCAGCTGTTTTATGAAACAATTATAGCGTTCCCCTGCAATCTTGTAAAGGTCCGTGTCCTTTCACGCAAAAAGCTATAGCAGAAAAATCTTATCCAACTGCCCATAACATACCGCTGTATCAATCCGTACCGCCAAATTTTTCGCGTCATTACACAAATACTCTGCCAGTTCCATATCATTTTCATAAAGCTGCCGAACCATTCCGCGAATAAACTGTCTTACCATATCCGTAATCTCCGTCACTGATTTTCCACGAAACACCTCCGCCAGCCGCAAATACTCCGCTTCCTGAAATCCCTGCGCACCAAGCGGCTTTTGTATCGCAAGATGCCCGACCGTATTTCCAAGCACAACGCTGCACAGATTATCGAACATCTCCCGGTATTCTATATTGTATTTGTGCAAAACCGAAAGAACGTATTCTCTGTCAAATCTTTGCAAGAACTGTTGTTCTTTTTGTATCGCACAAAGATACACATAAACGGCATCCGCCCCCGTATACCTGCTCCAATCCGTAAGCACGGGATAATCCAACGTCAAAATTGTATCCTGCGGACAAAATTGGACATCGTACCGCTCCAAAAACTTGGGAATCCCTTTTTGTACCGTGTCATGCAGACAGCAAACGCCAAAATACTCAAACCGTTCCGATAACACATTAAATATGCTTGCAATCTCCGTCACCTTTTGCGTCAAAAGCCTTACCCCAGCCTGATACTGCTCTTCTGCGGACATCGCTTTTCGTACAGGTACCACTCCCTGCTCCTGATAACACTCCTCCAAGCAGTATAAAACAGCCGCAAGCAGTTCCTGCGCCCGTTCATACGTCACGGATGTGCTCTCATTATGTGTATATTTCTTTGACAACCTGGAAACAATCGGGAACAGTTCTTCCATTTCATAATCCATAAAATCCTCCATTCGTTATAAAACCTGCAGCAACCGTCTTTTCTACCGCCAGCAAAGTTCCCGCAATGCCTCCAAATACAACTCCTTGTCCCACCGCTCAACAATGTCCAGTTTTCCAAATTCCCCCTTTCCCTGCGTTTCCTGATACCCTCTGTAGCCAGCCCTGACCGCCTGCGCAAAAATATCCAAACAGGTGCTCTCAAGGTAATTCAAATCCCCGTAACACACCGTTTCAAACTGCTCCTTCATAAAGTTTAAAAGCTCCTCGTCCGTGATTTCGTCCTGCATTTCATTCTTATACAGATAAAAAATCTCCTGAAGCCGATTCAGCGTATCCACGTAATCCCCCTGCGAGATAAACGCCGAATCACAAAACACATAAATAATCTGCGGCAAAATCCCCTGCCCGAACTCAACCCTGCGCTGTGTTTTCAGTATGGCATTCTTTTCGGCAAGCAACAGCTGCGTATCCTCTTCGGACAGAACAAGCCCAAACTGCTGCGTGTATTGGTTGGTTTCCCGAACCTCTTTCAACCACGCGCGGTTACTCATAAGCTCTAACCAGTTTTTTTCCATACGCACATCCCTCCCTTAGAATTGTTAGTATACCTTCTTATGGAAGGGGATACAACTTGAGTTTCCGCAGTTCTATCCACAGAACCGTCAATCGTATGTACTAATTAT
>CAJUJG010000051.1 GCA_910586715.1 uncultured Lachnospiraceae bacterium | reverse complement strand
TTAGTGTGAGAAGAACTTCTAATCACTCGCAGCAAAGGCTGCTTCGTGAAGAAGTTCTAAGTCTCACACAAGAGAATGCCCAAAGTACGGGCATTCTCCGCATTGATTTGAGATTCCGCATAGCGGAATTATGTTTATTAGTGTGAAACATGGGGGATTAAATTAATATGTATATACTGTTTTTTCTGCTATGGATTATTTTTAATGGAAAAGTAACGACGGAAATTGTGATATTCGGTCTTGTGATTTCAGCTGCTGTTTACTGGTTTATTTGTAAATTTATGAACTTTAGTCCGAAAAAAGAGTTTGCGTATGTGAAAATATCGGGGTATTTAATACAGTATCTGTTTGTTTTACTCAAAGAAATTGTTCTTGCAAACTTTGCGACGCTGCAGCTTGTATGTTCGTCAAGCCATGAGGCGGAGCCGGTATTGATACAGTTTGATATGGATTTTAAGAGCGGCTTCTCAAAATTTTTGCTGGCAAATTCCATTACACTGACACCGGGAACCATTACCGTGTCGGTGGAAGAAAACACTTTTACAGTGCATTGTCTTGATAAAACGCTTGCGGAAGGAATTACATCATCCGTGTTTGTAAAGCTCCTTGAAAAAATGGAAGGAGTGATGTCATATGTATAGCACAAATGCTGTTTTAAATCAGGCTTACGCAATCGTCCTGACCGTATTTCCGATTGTGCTGGCGATGATGGTTATTTTGTGTCTGATTCGTGCGATTAAAGGTCCGAAAACGGCTGACAGAATTGTGGCAATCAATATGATGGGCACGATTACGATGGTTATTATTGCAATCCTTGCAGTGAAGATGAATGAGGGCTATCTTGTTGATATTTGTATTATATATGCCATGATTTCGTTTCTTGCAGTAACGCTTTTGACGAAGGTTTATATGGGAATTTATGCGGAATATAATAAGAAGCGGAACGAAAAAGACAGTACGTCGAAAAAGGAGGATTGAAAAATGATAGCGTTAGAGTGGATTCGGTTTCTTTTAGGAACATCTTTTTTGGCTTGCGGTATTATTATTTTCGCAATAGAGCTTTTTGGCGTGTTTAAATTTCGGTATGTATTGAACAGAATGCATGCGGCGGCGATGGGTGATACGTTTGGCATCGCATTGTCGATGATTGGATTGATTATTTTGTGCGGATTAAATTTTACGTCAATTAAGATGATATTAGTCGTAGTTTTTTTGTGGTTTGCGTCGCCTGTTGCGTCGCATATGCTGGCGCGTTTTGAGGTTACGACAAATGAGAAGCCAGAGGGCTTATATGAAGATCAAACGAAAAATGATTGATTTTTTGTCTGATATTAGGCAATAATGGGGGGAATTATATGAAAGTATTTCAGATTGTACTTTTTACTTTTTTGATTGTTTGTGCGATTTCTGTTACTTTTTCTAAAAATCTGCTGAATTCTATTATTATATTTATGTCTTACAGTCTGATTATGTCGATTATTTGGATTTTATTGGAATCACCCGATCTCGCAATTACGGAGGCAGCAGTCGGAGCGGGCATTACAAGTATTCTTTTCTTTGTGACACTGAAAAAGATTCATGCAATGGTAGAAGTCGATAAGGACAAGGATAAGGAGGAGAGAGAGTGAGCCGTTTATTATCGGAACAGGAATACCGCAGGACGAAAGCATTTAAGATAAAACGCTGGTATCGCGGTGAGAAAGATCCTTATATCGGAAACGTTGAGCTGAAACCACAGACTCCGTATCAGGAGGATGTGGAAACTGCAAAAAAGAGGACGCACGATGAGGCAATGCTTAGGCGGATGATTTATGATATAGAACACAATAAAAAGCTGGCGGTTTTTTCCAGGCTTTATAAAATTGTGTCTGTCCTTTTTGTGTTTGTTTTGATGGGGATTCTGTTGTATATCGTGTCATATCTTCCCCCTACGGGAAATGCGGCAAATCCTGATAATAACGAGGTTGCAGCAAAGTATATTGAGGATGGAATGAAAGATACAGGGGCAGTCAATATTGTCACGGGTATGATTTTGGATTACCGTGCGTTTGATACGTTAGGCGAGTCTAACGTACTGTTTGTCGCAACCTGTACCGTGTTTATTCTTTTACGGATGGATGCCAAATCGAAGAAAAAAGAGGAGGAGGAAAGCGATCGTCTTTATGAGCCGAAAAACGATATTATTTTACAAAAGGTAGCATTTTTTCTTGTACCGATGATTATTATATTTGGAATTTATGTGATTTTAAACGGGCATCTTTCGCCGGGAGGCGGGTTTTCCGGCGGTGCGATTATCGGTTCAGGGCTGATTTTGTATGTAAATGCGTTTGGATTTAAAAAGATAGAGCGGTTTTTTACGCAAAAGACATATAAATGGATATGCTTTGCTGCGCTTTTATTTTATTGTTTGGCAAAAACGTATTCTTTTTACTGCGGGGCACATCACCTTGAGACGGGGATACCGCTTGGTACGCCGGGTGCGATTTTAAGTTCGGGGCTGATTCTGCCGCTGAACATTTGTGTGGGTCTTGTGGTGGCATGTACAATGTATGCGTTTTATGCCATGTTTAGAAAGGGAGGTTTCTAAGGTTACGATGGGCGGAAACTTGCTGGTCAATTATGGAGAGGCAGTTGCGATGATTTTATTTGGAATTGGCTTTTCCAATCTGCTTTTGCAGAAAAACCTGATTAAGAAAATTATCGGATTAAACATTATGGATACTGCAACATATCTTTTTTTGGCGGAGAAAGGATATATTGTGGGAAGGGCTGCGCCAATTGTGGTAAATAATGTAACAAGCGTGGACGCATATATTAATCCTGTGCCGAGCGGACTTGTGCTTACAGGAATTGTGGTGTCGGTGTCGACGACGGCGTTAATGCTTTCGCTTACGGTCAGACTTTACAGAAGGTATCATACGCTTGACATGGATGAAATTTCGACGATGCTTAAGAAGGAGGGCAAATAATGGACTTTGTACAGAATTTTCCCTTTTTCAGTATTTTACTGTCGTTAGGTTCGGGCGTGCTTACCTCGATTATGAGTAAAAAAATTGCGCGTGTATGGAATACGTTTGTGCTGATTGCAGTCACAGGAATGTCAGCTGTGCTTTTTGCTTATATGCTTGATGTAAGAACGCCGTTTGTTTTCATGATGGGACATTTTCCTGCGCCGTGGGGCAACGAAATCAGGGCCGGGGTTCTTGAGGCAGGAATGGCGTTGTTTTTCTGTATCATTATGTTTTTTTCCATGAAGGGTGGGGAAAAGCATATTGATGAGGAAGTGGAAGAATCGAAGATTAACCTTTTTTACATTATGATTAATCTGCTTTTAAGCTCATTGCTTGCGCTGATTTACACAAACGACCTTTTTACTGCGTATGTTTTTGTGGAGATTAATACAATAAGCGCCTGCGGTTTGATTATGATTACGCAGCATGGGCGCACGATTGAAGCGGCGATGCGCTATATGATTATGAGTTCGCTCGGTTCCGGTCTTTTGCTGATGGGGCTTTGTATTCTTTATGATATTACGGGACATTTGCTGATGAGTAATATCAAGGAAAGTATTGCGTATGTTTATGCACAGGGAACTTACAATGTGCCGCTTGTGGCTTCAATTGGCATGGTTTGTGTGGGACTTGCGATTAAGAGTGCGCTTTATCCGTTTCATACATGGCTGCCTGACGCGTACGGGTATTCGACCGTATCAAGTGCGGCAATCCTGTCAAGTCTTGTATCAAAGGGTTATATCTTTTTGTTAATCAAGATTTTTTTCAGGGTAGTTGGTTTTGATATTATTGTTGATTCCAAGATTGTCAATATTTTCTTTGTATTTGGACTGGTTGGAATGATTATGGGTTCCGTAAACGCGATTTTGGAGAAGGATATCCGGCGTATGGTTGCCTTTTCTTCGGTGGCGCAGATTGGCTATATTTACATGGGCTTTGGATTGGGGACGACATTTGGAATCGTGGCAAGTATTTTTCATATTCTATCGCATGCGGCGACAAAATCACTGCTGTTTATTGCGAGTGTGGGACTGACGGATGCGTCAAATAAAAGCAGTAATTTTGAAGATTTGACAGGCAGCGGTTATCGTAATCCGGTGGCAGGCATTGCTTTTACGATAGGCGCCTGCTCAATGGTGGGTATTCCGATGTTTTCGGGATTTATCAGTAAACTGTTGTTTGCTCAGGCGGCGGTACAAAATAGTCTGCTAAAGCTTTTGCCTACATTAATTTGTCTTGCAATCAGTACAGTATTAAATGCAATTTATTTTATGAAAACGGTTATCCGTATTTATACGCCGGCAAGTACGGTGCGGTATGGATATTTAAAACGTGCGGTGGGTTCGGACGTGAAAGCTTATCCTGTCTATACGTTTTCGCTGCTGCTTTTGATATTGCTCAATATGGCGCTTGGCTGCTGTTCCCAGCCAATTGTAAACTGGATTATAAGCGGGCTGGGTATGTTTGGTTAAGGAGTATGGTTATCAATATGAATGAGTTGATTTTATTGCCGATTGTCGTGCCGATTCTGTTGGGATTTGTGTTGCTATTTCTTCCGGAAAAGGTGTTTGGCAGCAGAAAGATGCTGGTAAATATGACATGTGTGTCATTTCTTTTGTGTGCATTGCTCGGCTGTTTTGTAATAAGCGGAGCAGCGGGGGAGCAGCTTTTCCTGTTTTGGCTTGTGAGAAGTATGCCGGTTTATTTTGCGATTGACAATTTGGGCAGACTTTTTGCAGGGGTTGTAACGCTTGTGTTTGTTTTGGTTGGATTTTTTTCTCTTTCTTATATGCAGAATGAGGAGAACGAGAAGCGGTATTATGCGTTTTATCTGATAACATATGGTGTGCTGATGGGACTTGATTTTGCTGGAAATTTGATGACGCTCTATCTGTTTTATGAGCTGATGACACTTGTTTCAGCGCCGTTGGTTTTTCACCATGGGACGAAAGAGGCTGTTATGGCGGGGTTAAAGTATCTGCTCTATTCGTTTGGCGGAGCGTATATGGCGCTTTTCGGAATTTTTTATCTGAGTCCGTTTTCGAGTGTGCTTACAGATTTGCTTCCCTCGTTTCCGGAATCCGGATTTCATGTGGAGTTGGCAGCTTTAAATTTTGTGCCGGGCGGTTCGCTTGACATGGAGCTTGTGGCGCTTATGGGAAACAATACAATGCTGCTGGTCGCGGTGTTTTTGATGATTCTTGGATTTAGTGTGAAGGCGGGAATGTTTCCGCTGCATGCGTGGCTGCCGACGGCGCATCCGGTTGCGCCTGCGCCTGCATCGGCATTTTTGTCGGGTGTTATTGTAAAGGGCGGTGTGTTTGCGATTATCCGGACAGTTTTTTACTGTGTCGGGGCAGATGTACTGCGCGGTACATGGGTACAGACAGTATGGGCGGTTTTGGCGATTGTAACTTTGGTTATGGGGTCGGCGCTTGCGTTTAAGGAAAAAGCACTCAAAAAGCGCCTTGCGTATTCTACAGTGTCAAATCTTTCGTATATTTTGCTGGGGATTTCCATGTTGAATACGACGGCATTTGTGGGGAGTCTTTTGCATGTGGTATTTCATGCGGTGATTAAAAGCGCACTGTTTCTCTTTGCAGGGGCATTGATTTTTAATACGGGAAGAACAAAAGTAAATGATTTTATCGGTCTTGCGGGAAGAATGCCGATTCTATACTGGTGTTACACAGTTGTTTCGCTGGGGTTGGTCGGTATACCGCCGACGAGCGGGTTGGTAAGCAAGTGGTATTTGGCGATTGGATGTTTGGAAAGTCAGATGGGCGCTGTTGGATGGATTGGAGCAGCGGCGCTTTTGGTGTCGGCGCTTTTGACGGCAGGATATTTGCTGCCAATAAGCATTAAGGGCTTTTTGTATGCACCTGTGGACTCATCGCTGATTACGAAGTATCATGAGCCTGCGCCGTTCATGCTTGTGCCGATTATGATATTTGCTGCGCTTACGATTATGTTTGGTATTTGCCCGGCGCCTTTCATTGATTTTATTAGTGGGATTGCCGCCGCTATAATATAAAAAGGAGGGGGAATTTATGGTTTTATTGTTGATGATTGTCGTTATCGTACTTCCTTTTATAGGCGGTCTTTTGCTTCAGATTTTGCGGTTTCAGGAAAAGCGGTCGAAGCAATGCTTTATTTTTGGCTATGTTTTTTTGAACACGCTGCTTACGTATGTTCTGCTTGCGCACGGCGAGACAGATGCGATTGAGCTGATAAATTTTGCGGGTGAAAAGCTGAATCTGACACTACGGCTTGATTGTTTGGGAATGGTGTTCGCGGGACTTGTGGCGACGCTTTGGCCGCTTGCGGCGCTTTATTCGTTTCCATATATGGAGCATGAGAATAACAGCCGTATACACGAAAATACGTTCTATCTGTTTTTTACTGCTACTTACGGGGTAACGCTTGGTATTGCGATGTCAGGGAATATGCTTACAATGTATTGCTTTTATGAGCTTTTGACGCTTGTAACGGTGCCGCTTGTAATGCATACGCTGACACAGGAGGCAGTGCTTGCAAGCCGCAGGTATTTTTACTATTCGCTTGGCGGTGCGGCGTTTGCATTTATCGGAATGATTTTCCTGATTATGTATGGAGATACTTTGGAGTTTCAGTTTGGCGGTGTTTTGAATCTGGCGGCGGTGACGGATAAGAAGGATTTGCTGTTGTTTATTTATGTGCTGTCGTTTATGGGATTTGGCGTGAAGGCAGCGATTTGTCCGTTTAATTCATGGCTTCCGAAGGCAGGTGTTGCGCCAACACCGGTGACAGCGCTGCTGCATGCGGTGGCGGTGGTGAAGTCAGGTGCGTTTGCAATTATGCGTTTGACGTATTTTAGTTTTGGAACGGAGTTTTTGGAAGGTACCTGGGCACAGTATCTATTGATGTGCGTAGTGATTTTTACAATTATTTACGGGAGCAGTATGGCGGTTAAGGAAACGCATATTAAACGCCGGCTGGCATATTCAACGATTGCCAATCTTTCTTATATTTTATTTGGTGTGCTTGTGATGGGTCGGCATGGGCTTGTTGGCGCGATCTGCCATATGGTTTTTCACGGGATTATGAAGATTTGCCTGTTTTTCTGTGCGGGTGCGATGATAACGCAGGCGCATGTAAATTATGTGCATGAGCTTGACGGTTTGGCGAAGAAGATGCCGAAGGTGTTTGGCATTTTTACGGTTTCGGCGTTTGCATTAATGGGAGTGCCGGGACTTTGTGGGTTTGTTTCCAAGTGGAATTTGGCGCGGGCGGCGTTTGCAAGCAATAATCCGTTGGCGTTTGTGGGCGTTGGCGCGCTTTTGGTGTCAGCGCTTTTGACGGCGGTTTATCTGCTTGGGATGATTGTTCGAGCGTATTTTCCAGGAAAAGAATTTGATTATGGGAGTATTGGCGACGAGGTAAAGGACCCTGACTGGAGGATGCTTTTGCCGCTCGGATTGTTTGTGGTGGCAATGATTGTATTTGGCGTTTATAATGATTCGTTAGTGCAGTTTTTTCGTTTTGCGGCCCATGCGGTATCGTAATGATTATATCAGGAGGAGTAAATGTAGTGAATACGACAATTTTTGCAGTCATTTTTCCGTTTATTGCAGGGTTTTTGCTTTGGCTTCTGCTTCGAAACAAACGTTCAGGGAAAGACCGGTCCGTACTTTCGTTTGCGATGATTGCGGTGGGTGTGATTGAACTTGCGGCAGTTGTTAATCTTTTTCTATATGATTTATCGGGTACAGAGCTTGGCAGGGTTTGGCTTGGCTGGAAGATTGGCGGGCTTGGACTGAGCTTTCGGTATACGGGCTTCCGGGGCATATTTGGAATGCAGGCGGCATTTGCGTGGGTTGTGACGTTTTTGTTTGCGAAGCAGTTTATGAAAAATGACACGCGTGTCATAAGATATGATTTTTTTAATTTGATGACACTTGGTGCGACGGTGGGAATTTTCTATGCTGCAGATTTTTTTACGTTGTTTTTCTTCTTTGAAATTATGTCATTTACGTCATTTATGTGGGTGGCGCACAGGCAGACATATGCGTCGCAGTACGCGTCAGGGACATATCTTGGGATTGCGATTGCGGGCGGAATGGCGATTCTTATGGGAATGTTTATCATATATGCGTCTTTTGGGACGCTTGATTTTGCGGCGCTTGGGGAATTAAGGACTGTGGAATCGCTTCCTGTTTTTGCAGCAGCAGTCTGTATGTTTTTGGGCTTTGGCGCAAAAGCGGGCGCATTTCCGGTGCATGTGTGGCTGCCTGCGTCTTATACGGAAGCGCCAGCGCCTGCAACGGCGCTTTTGTCCGCAATTCTTAGTAAAACAGGTGTATTCGGGCTTCTTCTTGTGACGGTGGAGCTTCTTCCGTATAGCAATAATTGGGGAAAACTGGTTTTGGTTCTTGGCGTGATTACGATGGCGCTTGGCGGTATCAGGGGCGTAATGACCAATAATTTCAAGACAACAATTGCTTATTCGTCAATGTCGCAGATTGGGTTTATCCTTGTAGGTGTGGGAATGCAGGCGCTGACTGCGGAAGCGATGGCTTTGGGCAGTGCAAAGGGGATGTCAGCGGAAGCACATTTTGCAGCGGAAGCGTATCAGGTGTATCATATGGCAGTGAATGGGACATTGCTGCACATGATAAATCATTCGCTTGTAAAACTGGCGTTGTTTATGATTGCCGGTATTGTGTTTCTCAATGTAGGTAGTTATGAGTTGAATAAAGTGCGCGGTTTTGGGCATGGAAAGCCGTTTTTACTTGTGACGTTTTTAACGGCAGCTTTGGGTGTGGGCGGTATTCCGCTGCTAAACGGGTATGTCAGCAAGACGCTTTTGCATGAGAGCATTGCGGGCTATGCAGAGGTTTTATATGGTCTTTCCGGCGCGGGCGTTTCGGTAGGATTATCGCCTGCGTTTATTAAGGGAACAGAATATTTGTTCTTGTTTTCGGGCGGTTTGACGCTTGCATATATGGCAAAATTGTTTGTAGTCTTGTTTGTGGAGCGAAATGAGGATTCATTGCTTCAGTATGAATATGAAGAGAAAAACAAATATGCGTCCGTGCTCAGTAAGGCAGCAGTGGCATTGTGTGTATTTCCTATTCCATTGATTGGTATGCTGCCGAATATAGTTGCTGATGGTGTGGCAAAGTATGGATTTATGGGAGCGGCAATTGAGGGCGCTTTGGAGATTGAGCAGGAAAGAATGCAGTATTTTTCAATGCGGAATTTATCGGGTGCGTTTGTTTCTGCTGCGACGGCGGTTGTCGTATATCTTTTCATTGTACGGGTTTTGATGCTGCGCAAAAAGGGTGAAGGCTATCGTGAAATTTTTCCTTCATGGCTTGATATGGAAAAGTATGTGTATAGAGATGTTTTTTACAGGTTTTTTGCATTTCTTTTGGGGATAATTGCACGGATTTTGGACAGCATTGTGGATATTGCGGTTGTATTTCTGCGGAAAACCGTTTACAGGGATAAAGCGCTTCCCTATGCGCTTCCCGAGGGGAATCGCGTGACGCATTTGCTTGGCAGAAGTATGGAGCACGCAAGAAGGCTTTACTGTGCGGTGACGAAAAAGGAGTATAAGGCGAAAAATTATGAGCATAAGCTGGCGTTAAAGAGTATGGATCTTTTTGAGAATCTGCGTATTATTGAGCGGAGTCTTTCGTTTGGATTGTTTATGTTCTGTGTCGGTCTTGGGCTGACAATGATTTATCTGTTGTTGGTGAATTGATGGATAAATAGGGTGCATCAGGGCGAAAGTGTTTGAAAAGATGCCATTATACGAAGGGGATGAAAATGAATAAAACAGCTACGAAATTTCCGCTAAATCTGTTCTTTAGTCTAATGCTGCTAAGTTTCATTCCGTTTGTCTATACACTTGTAAGAACAAGCTTAATTGTAAATAGTCCGTCAACGGACGGACTAGGTATTGCGGGTCATATTGAATGGTTTGACTTAATCAATGAAACAATACAGGCGTTTCTGATTGTTCCTTTGTTTGCATTGTTTAATCGGTGTATGCAGGATACGGAGCAACTCAAGGAGCGCATCTTTCAGTCCTTTTTGATTGTCAATGGGATTTATATTACATTTTCAATTGTTGTGTTAATACATTGTAATGCTATTGTATCAACAATGGTTTATGACCGATTAGATGAAGTAACAAGATACCTTGCATTAGAAACGATTGGATTTATCATTGCGAACGTTGTCAGCTTTGTAAATGTGCTGTTTGTTGTCTTGGAAAAGACCTTATATATCTATATTATGATAATATGCAAAACAGTCCTTACAATTCTTGGTGATTTGTTTCTAATTTCGAATTTTGGGGTGAATGGCATTGCATATTCTAACATTGCAGTGAGCTCTGTATGTGTTGTAATATGCCTGACTGTTGTGTTTCGGGAAAAACTGGCTGCTGTTTCCTTTCGGTTTGATAAGTCGTTTATAAAAGATTATTTACGAATCGGTCTGTTTGGCGGGGCGCAAATCCTTTTGGACAATGTGGTTTATTTTGCCATTGTATGTAAAATGGTGAATGCGGTGGCGCAGCAGGGGAACTACTGGACCGCAAATAATATTATATGGGGACTGATGCTGATTCCTATATCTGCATTGGGGGAAATTATTAAAAAGGATTGCAGAGATAAATTAACCGCAACGAAAATGAAACAGTATCATACGGTCATAATCGTCACGGTTTTTGTATGGCTGTGTTTTATCCCATTATTAAATCCTTTTTTAAAAAATGTTATGGGAATTGAGAATTTTGAGGCAATTAAACACATATTAGTGATTCTGATACCATTTTATTTTGCATATAATTATACGGCTTTATTTGATAATATCTTAATTGGATACGGCAAAACATATTTTGGTTTTGCCATATCAGTAATCGTAAATTTAATCTATTATCCGATTGTATACAAGCTAATGTTAAAGGGTATTTTTGCGCCCAGTATTACCTTTATCTGCATGATGTTCGGGTTTGGCATGGTGGTGCATTTGGGCTGTAGTATTGTGTGTTTTATGAGGTACAGAAGGCGTAATAACAATATTTTTTGATGGAGGAAATGCAAATGTGGAACGCGGATTTATATGAACGGTTTGGAAAGGAACGCATCCAGCCCTCGATTGACCTCGCAGCCAAAATTGAGGGCGCACCCGACACAATTCTTGACGTGGGCTGCGGCTCTGGGATGAGTACGCTATGCCTGCGGAATCGGTTTCCAAACGCCAAAATTACGGGTGTGGATTTGTCGGCGGAGATGCTGGAAAAGGCAGGGCAGCTTTTTTTGGATGCGGATTTTCTGCAAAAGGACTGCAGTCAGTCAATGGAGGAGCTTGGGAAATTTGACCTTGTGTTTGCCAATGCGTTCCTGCAATCAGCTCTGAAAGGTACTTTTCCTATTTTTTTCCAGGTTGAGAAATAGCTCTAAAGTTTGTGCTGCTTTTTCAATCTGGATTCTTTTTCCACATCTTCAAAATAAATTCCAGACAGTTTTCCACAATCCAAGGGCAGGAGGGAGCGGCAGCTTATCTTTTGTGGAAAACTAAAATTATATTCTAACATCTTGCCATGGACCACTCCCTTCTGTTATAATGTTTTTGTCAGGCGGTTTTTATATATCCGTAAGCCGACATAAAAGATATATCTTCCCCTGTGAGCAGTTCGCCAAAACTTTCTAGCAGGTCCGAAGATATATTTTTTATGATCTTCTTTGCCTCCCGTATTCCTGGCCTTCCCCTCTCATAAAGTTGCATCAGGATGTCCGCAATCTGCGTCAGCAGGTAATGGCATTTCATTGCGTTATAGTCCGTACTGTTCGCGTGCTGGATATCATAGCGGATGTTCTTCTGTATATTGAAGCCCTGGTTCTCAATACACCACCTTCCCCTCCCGGCAGCTGCGAACTCACCTGCGTTCCGGTGCGTTACGGTAAGATCCGTCAGCCACTGGAATACTGCTGACCTTGTTTTCCCGGTCTTTTCTTCAGCCTCTTCCATTTCCAGTGCTAGGAGCGTTAGGCTGTAGCCCCTGTAGTCAATTTCCGGCACCCATTCCATGTGCTGTTTTTTGTTCACTTTCCCTTTCCGGGGGTATTCCCGGGCGATTGTCCCCTCCAGGCTGTCCGCTCCCCCAGAACCGCGTATGCTGCGGTATTCTTCGGCAACTGACGGGATGCTCCCATCTTTATAGCGGATCAGGAAATGCCACCCCTTCTTTCCGCACGTTTCAAACACCGGCTCTGAGGCATACAGGCTGTCTGCCAGTACGCACATTTTCAAGCGGGGGTAATCCTTTTTCAGTTTTTCCGCCAGCCGTTTAAACGCTTTTGTCTCACAGTCATTTTTGGGGACGTCTTCGTGTTCATTTTCAATAAATTCCGTGCCTATGCTCACCACAAAACCGTCCCCAAGCACAAGTTTCGCTTCCAGCACATGATGGTAATAGACCGTCCGTTCCTCTTTTGTCCCCTTATTCAGTACTTTTTTCAGGCAATGCGGGTAGTGCCTCTCTTTAAAATGGAACAGGCCCGTGGCGTCGAAGATGACCATCCAGTATTTCCCAAGGAGCCTCGCCTGTTCGAATTTCCTCCTGCGCAGGAGTGCGTGGACCATCTGGCTGCGGAGTTTTTCCAGTTCCCCTGTATCCATTTTTGAAAGGAATTCATTAATGGTCACATAATGCGGCAGGAATTCATGTTCCGGTACGCCGAGTGCCGCGCAGAGATTCTTTACACATTCATCTTTTAGGAATTCCTCTGTCATCTGCTGCATACTGCCGATGCAGCAGACGTTCTTCATGATTACTGTCATCAGCATGATTTCCGTTTCATATGTCCAGAATTTCCTCGGATCTTTCAGGCCGGCCAGCCAGCTAACAAAATCTGGGAAATACAGCTTCATAATCCGGCAGAAATGCACAAAATCTTTCCCGTATTTTTTCTTTTCATTTCTTCTTTCAGCTCTTGTCATTATAAAATCCCCTTTGTGAAAAACTTTTTCTTGATTTTACCATAAATGGTCTCAAAAAGCAGTCACAAAGCGGTTTCACAGTGCGTGTATATTATGGCAAAAATGTACCCCTGTTCCGGAGGAACGGATACCAGAAGTCCGGGACTATGATACCGTAAGTCCGGAATAGGGATACCGCGCTTAATTGATTGTTATCTGCGAGTTTACTCGCTTAATGATGGATCCAACCCATATACCTCCCGCATGGATCTGTAATTCGTAGGATCTGTCGGGATGATGTTGATCTTGTATGCATCGTGCTTGATGCGATCTAGGATTGCTTCTGAGAGGGGACTGTTATCTCCACCAAGCTGATCATACCAGCCATTAGAATCATACTGGGAACAGAAGATGGTAGATGATTTCCTGCGTCTCCTATGGAGGAGTTCCAGAATGTCATGCTGTTCAGATTCGGTGGGTTTCAACAGAAGCCATTCATCAATGATCAGCAGAACCGGATTGAAATATTTCCCCTGGATCTTCTTGTATGTGCCCTCGTTGCGTGCCATCTCCAGTTCCAGAAGCAGATCCGGAAGCCGGACATATTTCGTTTTGTAACGCTGTTTGCAGGCTTCCATGCCGAATGCACATGCCAGATAGGTCTTTCCGCTCCCAGTTGCACCGGTGATAAAGAGATTTCTGTGTTCTGTGATGTATTCACAGGTTGCAAGCCGCTCAATCAAAGAACGGTTCAGCTTGCGCCCGGAAGTATAATTGATATCACCAATATATGCGTCCGGCTGGTCAAACCCGGCATTGCGGATCAGGCGTTTCAGGCTGTTGCTCTTACGGTTGCTGTATTCGATATCCACCAGCATCCCGAAGCGGTCTTCAAAAGATATCTCCTTCATTTTGGGATCATCCATCTGGATGCGGAATGCATCAGACATAGATGTTAGGCGCATTTCAATGAGCTTATCTATGGTATTTTGTGTAGTCATGATTCCTTACCTCCTGTAGTAATTAGCGCCTCTCGTAAGCGCGTGGCTGCCTTTTCCTGAATCTGTATGGGTGCCTGTTGCCGAACTTTTGTCCGGCATTTCCATCTGGTCGCTCCCGGTATCAAGGATGTTTTTGATACTCTTATAGCTGGGAGTTGCCGTAAAGGAGAGGGCTTTCCGGCAAGCTGCTTCCAACCGGCTGACAGAATATTTGTCGGCCAGTTTCAAAAGCCCCATACAACTGCGGTAGGACTGTTGTTCTACGCGCTTGGAGGTAAGGATCGCATCAACTACCTGACGGGTACTGGATCCGATTCGCTCCGCCCATTTGCGGAAGCGGTCGCCGTTCCATTCCAGATACTGCTGGTGGGAAACCGGAATGTGCTCTGTAACTGTGCTGTATTGTCCCTTGCGGCCGTATAGACGGCAGTGGGACGCGATCCGATTGTGGTTGTAAAAAATCTCGATAGTTTTATCTGTAACCCTCACATCAACTTTGCGCTTTATATATTCATGTGGAACTGAGTATAGCATCCCGGCAAAGGATATGTGAAATGGAAAGTCAGGCAAAATGTAAAGTAATTGTTTATTATCACTTGAATTGCATCAAAAATGTTCCTATCAGCTTTACATTTTATCCTCTAAAATTAGAGTTGCAAAATCAACCTAATGAAGGAGGAACTTATGAATCAACAACCAACAATAACAGAATTAATAGAGACTGTATCTCAGTCTTTGGAAGCTGGTGGCATTACTGCAGAGTATATCCAACAGCTCTCTTACACGTGGAATGCTTTAAAAAGATATCTTTCCGAGCACGATCTTTTCTTTAGTAAGGAAAGTGGTATTATGTTTTTGGAAGAAATTTATGGCATATCTTCAGCAAAAGGGTATGCTAATCTTCGACCAGTGGATAAACGTCGCAAACGGGCTATTTTTATCCTCATTAATTGTGCAGAAGGTATTAGTTTATATCGAAAGAAAACCTATTGGCCATGTGATTTTGGAGAATCATATGTGAGCGTATTTTCTGATTTTCTAAATGAAAGAAAGTCTCATGACTTTGCTCTTTCTACGATAAATCGGGATATATACACACTGAACCACTTTTCGAAATACCTTCAGCTTTCCAAGATATCAGATATTTCAAGCATATCTCCACGAATCGTACAGGGCTTTATGAAATGGCTTGCAACCAGCAAACAGTTGCCAACATTAAAAAGCGTCACGGCCACCATGCGGCAACTGTTGCGATATTTACACCGAGAAGGCATCCTTTCGGATGATTATTCTTCTGCTATTCTAACAATCAGATGTAGAAAGATTGTTCCCTCTGTGTATGGAAAAACTGAAATAGAAGCTATGCTCAATTCTTTTAATAGAGCAAGCTCTGTCGGTATACGTAATTATGCTATGGTATTAATGGCAGTCAGATTGGGAATGCGTGCTTCCGATATATGTGGACTCGAATTCAAAAACATCCATTGGGAGAAAAATACAATTGAATTCGTAACGCAGAAAACGGGTAAGTCTACAGTACTTCCTTTGACTGCAGATGTAGGCAATGCTATCATCAAGTATCTCAAGGAAGTACGGCCGAATGTAAAAGATGATTATGTTTTTCTAAGAATGCAGGCACCGTTTTGCAAACTTAACCCAGTGGCACTTCACTCTATTGTGACAAAAGCATTTAGGGATGCAGATATCGTAGTCAATCCTGGCAGGAAACATGGTCCTCATGCATTACGTGCAAGTCTTGCAACTGCGATGTTGGAAAATGAAGTTCCGCTTTCTGTGATTTCTGAAACCCTGTCACACTCCAATACGGACACGACTCAAATATATTTAAAAGTGGACATGCATCATCTTCGTAAGCTGGCTCTGGAAGTTCCTGATCTTACCGGAGTTTGGATGGGAGGTGTTCGCATATGAAAAGTATCAAGTATAACAGCATATTTTCAGAACTCATACAAGACTTTATTGATTACAAAAGAGCTGCCGGATACAAATACGAATCCGAAACAACGTGTCTGAAGGAGTTTGATGAAATGTGTTGTTCATTAAATATCATGGCACCAGTAATTACAAAAGAGTTATCAGATATCTGGTGTACAAAGAAATCACATGAATCCGAACGCAGCAGTCACCAGAAAAGAGTTAGTTGTATCAGGCAGTTCGCTCTTTATCTGATATCATCAGGATATGAAGCTTATATACCTGTAAATCTTGAATATATCCAACATAGAAAATCAAAGTATTCGGCATATATATTCTCCCACGAAGAAATGTCCCGAATCTTTAATGCTAGCAATCAGGTTTATCCAAACAGACAGTCAACTATGCATCTGGTAATGCCGGTTTTGATCAGGCTCTTATATTGTACAGGATTGCGAGTAATGGAAGCATTGAAACTTCAACTTAAGAATGTAAATCTAACCGAAGGAACACTGCTTATTGAAAGTGCTAAATTTAACAAAGACCGATTGATTCCTGTTTCTGAAAGCATGCGGGAAATCCTGATACAATACTGTTCTGTGATGCACCCGTTGTATTCACCGGAAGACTACCTATTTGTTGGTATAACAAGAGAGCCTTGTTCGCATCACAACATATATTTACGCTTCCGCGAAATTCTGGTAAGAGCTGGGATTAATCATGCCGGAAGGGGATATGGTCCAAGAATTCATGACCTCCGACACACTCATTGTTGCCATGTTTTACAGGCTGCATCTCATAATAAAACAGATCTTACAAACATGCTTCCGACTTTATCGGTATATATGGGACATGAATCTGTGATTGCAACCAGTCAGTATTTAAAAATGACAGCTGAGATTTATCCGGATATCCTTCATGCCGTAGAAAGCTTATGCTCCCATGTAATACCGGAGGTGTTGTCATGAAACCAACAAATTTTGCTCGATATATGAGCACATATCTTACAGAGTTTTTACCTGGAGTTAAAGGTGTTAGTTATAATACGATTGCATCTAAGCGAGATACATATATGCTCTTGTTTAAATATTTGAAAGAATGTCAGAATCTCAAACCTGAGGCTGTTGACATACCACAGCTAAGTATGGAAGTGATTAATGCTTTCTTAGAATGGCTTGAGATAACACGTAATTCAAGTGTTTCTACGCGTAATATCAGGTTAGCAGCTATTAGATCACTTTTTTCTTATATACAGATGCAGACGCCGGACTATATATACCAATGCCAGCAGATACTATCTATACCTCGCAAGAAAGAACCGGAACATAACATAGAGTATCTGACAGTAGATGGAATAAAAGCAGTTCTTGATGCCGTAGATACATCCACAAAGCAAGGATTACGAGATCTTGCTTTATTGAGCATTATGTATGACAGTGCTGCACGTGTACAGGAAATAGCAGACTTATGTGTTAATGATTTTCGGATAGAAAAACCGTCAACGCTTCGCCTTACTGGAAAAGGACAAAAAACACGAATTATACCATTGATGGATAACACAGCAGCACTTTTGACAAAATACATTAATCTTTTTCATCCGCATTACAAGGGTGCACATGGTATACCGCTTTTTTCAAACCGCAACGGCAAAAAACTTACCAGAGCAGGTATTACTTATATACTGAATAAATATGTAGATCTTGCGAAAGAAGAGCATCCATCTCTGGTACCAGAAACAGTATCGCCACACGGTCTACGTCATAGCAAAAGCATGCACATGCTACAAGCAGGAGTTCCATTGATATATATCCGTGACTTTCTCGGACATTCTGAGATTTCTACAACAGAGATTTACGCTCGCTGTGACAGTGAACAAAAAAGAAAAGCTATCGAAGCAGCCTGTCCAAGCATAACCAAAGCAGATGTGCCTCTGTGGCATTCTGATAGTACTCTGATGGAGTGGCTTCAGTCACTGTGATAAAGCAGAATAAAATGTAAAGTCATAGAGACATTATTTTACGTTACAACTTAATGTTTGACTGTGACTTTACATTTTGCCTAACTTTCCATTTCTCATAACTGATGGAAAAAACAAATATTCCGTTCCATTTGATTTAATCGGGGAACAGGTAGACATCCGCCTGACTAAGGCTACCGTGGAAGTATTTTTTCATGGTTCTCGTGTTGCTTCACATCCAAGATTAGCGACAACCCGTCGTGACCCGGTGATTCAGCCAGAGCATATGCCGACAGAACACCGAAAATATTTATCTTACAATGCCGATGATTTTACGGTATGGGCAATGAGTATAGGCAATCGCACTGCTAAAGTTGTAGAAGCCTTTCTTTCCAGTGGTAGCGAGCCTGAACAAGGCTACAAAGCTTGTGCGAGCCTGACTAAACTTGGTGATCGATACGGTCATAATCGTTTGGAGAATGCTTGCTCTAAAGTATGGGAGCTTACCAGCACGCCATCCATTCGCATCATTAGTTCCATGCTAAAAAATGGACAGGATAAGGTCAGAGCAACAAGTCCCGATGATACAGCTGCCCCTAAAGGACAGGGTATTACGCGAGGTGCTGCTTACTTTGCGAAAGGAGGGGATCGCTCATGATTAACCAGAGCACGCTTGAACTCCTAAAAGCAATGAAGCTTACAGCAATGGCTAATGAACTCCAACGCCAAATGGAAGATCCTGCCACATATGCTGCACTAGGCTTTGAGGATCGTTTATCGCTTCTTACTGATGCAGAATGGGGCAGACGCCAGGCTAACAAACTGGCCAGATACATCAAAAATGCAACTTTTTCTACACCAAGTGCAAGTATCGAAGGTATTGAATACCATGACGATCGTAAGTTGGATAAAGCTGAGATCCTTCGGTATGCGACTTGCCAATACATCATAGACGGTCACCATATCATTCTGAAAGGTGCTTCTGGCAATGGAAAAACTTATCTCGCATGTGCATTAGGTAACGCAGCATGTCGTAAGTTCTATACAGTGAAGTACATTCGCATGCCAGAACTTCTTGACGAATTAAATGTTGCAAAAGGATGCGGTGACCTCAAGAAAACAATCAAAGCCTATCAGAAGGTAGATCTTCTCATTCTCGATGAATGGCTTATCCGTACGTTAACACCGCAGGAATCCTATGACCTTCTTGAGATTGCAGAATCAAGATGCACAGATAAATCCACCATCTTTTGTACTCAGTATGAACCGGTAGAGTGGTATTCACGCATTACTCCAACAGAGGCTGCGGGAAGTCCTATTTCAGAAGCAATCATGGATCGAATCATTCACAATTCATATGAAGTGTTGATTGATGGTAAGGTATCCATGCGTGAGCGTCACGGATTGAAAGCAGCCCAGAAAGGAGGCATCCATGAATAATTATTGTGCATTCAGTAAAGATCATCATTGTATCAAGTGGCAAGACTATGTGTTAGCTCGTCTTGAACTGGAAGAATGCGATGAATTATGTCATGGCAACTGGATTGAAATAGAATCTCTCCAGCGTCAGGTACATTTCCTGAAAAAGCTTCTGGAAGAAAACGGCATTGTATTACCAGACGATTATTATGACCTATGATTTATTCAGTTGTATTTATAATTAACAGGCAGTTGCCTGATAATTAGCATAAAATAGCATTGGCTCAGTCTCCGTGAGGGTGGCTCTCATCCTCCGTGGGACTGGCTCAGTTTGACCGTGCAAGTGGTTCACTTGGAACGGAATATACACAATTAATGCTGTAGATGCAATATAGAGCACTTTTCCTACAATTTCTTTACTTTTTTCTTCTTTATTTTCGACTACTTCAATACCTTTTAAGATATAATCTGTAGTAACATTAAAATAATCACTCATTATAATTATTTTTTCCACATCGGGCATGCTCTGCTCACTTTCCCATTATACTGACTGCCTGCTATCTATCTCTTTATATTGAAATCCAATATCTACTTCCTGTATCTTTGATTGAAGCTGTCCCTTCCATCCGGCACAGGAACTTCTGTTTTTCACAACAGCAAAGTCAAGAAATGCTGTCTGATTATATGGAAATTCCAGGGTATTATAATCCTCTTCCGAAAGATATTGACTGGTCACATATGCAACTGGATAAACCTCTGAATTTTCATAAATATTCTCTGCGATTTCTTTGTAACCTGGAATATTTTCCTGTGAGACAATATGCTCTTTGTAATCTAACCAGCAGTAAGAGATATTTACTCGACTGTTTGGGGCATGAATCCTATCATAGTAGTACTGGAAATTTGGAAGTGGAATATCCTTCTTTTTAATATTTTTCTGAGGATAAAAAAGTAATTCCACCTCTTTTGGTGGCATCATCTAGAGTTCTTCAATCGGAATTCCTCCCGCGTGATAACGTTCCATAATCAAAGATAATGTTCCGGATCCAATCTTATACCGATCCATGCTAGAACTTCTTAATTTTTATATTATATTTCTTTTAATGTGGCTTGAATCCTTTTCCACGCACTTCATTCGATTCCATTGTAACAAGAAACGCTGATGAATCTACTTTCTTTACAGCTTCTTGAATCGTATGCATTTCTTTATTGTTACATGCACACATTAATACTTCTTTTTCACGTCCTGTATAACTTCCTTCTGCCTTAATCAAAGTTGCCCCTCGTTGTGATAGCTCATCAATTTTTGCCGCAATTTGTGGTCCCTTTTCTGTTACAATCAAAGCAAGTTTTCCAGCATCAACGCCATACATTAGCTTATCTACGACAAATGATAGAATATACGTTCCAATTAATCCATAAATAATCTTATCAATGTTTCCACGCATCAGAATTCCACCAATAATTACAATAATAAAATCCATAACAATGATAATTTTTCCTACAGAAATATGTGGCTTTGCCTTGTGTATTGCCATCAAAACAAAATCTGCTCCACCTGTAGAGGTATCTCTCATGTAAATTAATGCATATCCGATTCCTGAGAATACACTCATACAAATACAAGATAACATCATATCACCTTGGTAAACTGGAAACAATGGAACAACCCAGTCCATCAGTATATTAGAAATTAACATTGTCTTTATTGATCTTAAAAAAAATTGTTTTCCCAACAACTTGTAACAAATTAAAATAATTGGAATATTCAAAATTGTCGTCATTGTACCAATTGGAATTTTCCAAAAATAATAAAACACGATTGCAATACCTGATATACCTGCTACCGGAAATCCAGATGCCACTGCAAAATTATAGACTCCAATCGCAATGAAACAACCACCTACAATATCAAGTAAAATATCAATTAAAAATGTCTTTGCCTTTGATTTCAATGTGAGTTCCTCCCTATTACGGAATCTTATTTCTTTTGCATCACAATACATTGATATGTTTGCAGTTTTATTGAACCTGTAAGGATTTCATCAGTAATCAAATTTGTATAACATTCATTCAAAACCATCTTCACAGGATGTCTGTTAAAATTCTGAAGAAAATATACATCATCTTTCTGTTCTTTTCCACTTCTTTTTGAAACAGTAACTCCATAAGGTAATGTTTCCGTCAAATTTGCTTCCACATTTGCTTCCTCAATTACATCGCCCAAAAATTCTTTCAAAAATTCCAGATCTGGTTGAACAACAACATAGTAAGCTTTTCCTTTGCCATACGCATTTTCTGTAATTGCTGGAGTATTTACATTGTAATCTTGCAAGTATGTTCCCAACGGCTTTGCAGTTTGAAGTGTCACAACTTCTCTTAACACACCGGCTTTATATACACCGTCTTTATAGGAGAAAGTATTTGGAAAATATTCATTCCCCACATCAATCTCATCAACTGATAATCCTAGCAATCTCTCATGTGGTCTCTCTCCAATAAAACATAAATCTGTTTCATTTACTACTCCACTCCAATAAGTTGTTACATATATTCCACCTGCTTCCACGTATGCTTCTACTTTATGAATATACTCTTTTTTATGCAAGTACAAGGTCGGAGCAACCACAAGCTGATAATCTAACAACTCTCGATCCATGGAAATTATATCAACTTCAATTCCTTTTTCCCAAAAAACCCGATAATATTTTAAAAGTTCTTCCGTATAATCAAATTTTCTCGATATTGCTTGTGCGTCAGAAAGAGCCCACCAATTTTCCCAATCCATAATAATAGCTACCTTCGCCCTATTACATGTACTTAGTATTTGACTGCTTAGCTTTTCTAGATCTTTGCCAATCCAAGCAACTTCTTGAAAAACTCTATTCTTTTCTGACGCATCATGATCAACAACCGCTCCATGAAACTTTTCACTCGATCCTCTGCTTTTTCTCCATTGAAAATAAAGAACACTATCCGAACCTAACGCAATTGCCTGCATTGAAGATAAGTAATTCATCCCCGGTCTTTTTACATTATTTTCCTCATCCCAATTCACAAGTGATGGTGTTGATTCCATCATCAAAAATGGCTTCTTCTGAAATCCTCTCATCTGGTTATGCATAAAGGCTGCCCACACAGCAATCGGTACTTCATCTTCTTTTGTATGCCAACTCGGATAAGAGTCCCAAGAAATCACATCCAACTCCTCTGCCCATTTATCATAATCCAATGGTGAAAAATACATCATCATGTTTGTTGTAACTGGAAGATCCGAATATGTTTTAACAGCTCGAATCTCTTCTCTACAAAAGTCCTGTAACTGTTCGCTCACAAATCTTTTCCAGTCCAATTTCAAACCGTGTAATTCATCCTCTCCCCTCGGAGAAGGTGAATGAATCTGTTCCCAATCGGTATAAGTATGACTCCAAAACGCACTCCACCATGCATGATTCAATGCATCCAATGTTTTGTATTTTTTTTTCAACCATTTCCGAAATGCTTTTTGACATTCTTCGCAATGACAAGAAGCATCCCTAAAATTTCCTCCGTATTCGTTTGATATATGCCAAAGAATTACTCCTGGATGTTTTCCAAAGCGTTCTGATAATTTCAAATCCAACTTTCTAGTTTTTTCTCTCATAACAGCAGACGTGTAACAAAAATTATGCCTTTTTCCTGGTAAATTCTGTATCCCGTTTTCATCTGTCTGCATTACTTCAGGATATTTTTGAGTCATCCAATTTGGCATTGCACCTGTTGGTGTAGCTAGATTTGTATAGATGCCATTGTCATATAAACGGTTAATAATTTCTTCTAAATAGTCAAACTGATATTTTCCTTCTTCTGGCTCTAAAAATGCCCACGAAAATATTCCTAGTGAAACATTATTTACATGCGCTAATTTCATTAACCGGATATCCTCTTCAAGAATATCCGGTCTATCTAACCATTGTTCAGGATTATAATCTCCACCATGCAGAAGACCTGGCATATTTATTTTTTTATATTCCATTTCTAATCCCTTTCTTTATAGATATCATTTATTATTTTACAGCTCCAGTAATACCTTCTGCAAAATTCTTCTGTAAAATAAAGAATACTAAGGCGGTAGGCAATGTACATATTAAGACTGCCAACATAAGCATTCCATAGTCTGTTACATATCCCTCTGTCAGATTTGCTACAACCATTGGCATTGTCATGCTCTTGGATTGTGTCATGATTACTTTCGGCCACATATAACTATTCCAAGCATTCATAAATGTAATAGTCATAGCCGCTGCATATGTTGATTTCATTGTAGGAATAAACATCTGAAAGAAGATTCTAATTTCCGAAAGTCCATCTAATCTGGCAGCTTCAATAATATTATGAGGAAATGATCTTGCACTCTGCCGAAACATCATGATTAAAAATGGGGTTGATACCGTTGGTAAAATGAATCCCAACGTACTATTTAACATTTTCATTTTTGAAACCATCTGAAACAATGGGACCAATATCGTAATAAATGGAACCATCATTGCAAGAAGAATCACAACCATCACGGCATCTTTTGCTTTATCATGATAAATTTCAAATCCATATCCTGCCAAGGAACATATCACCATCGAAACTATTGTAAGTAATATTGCATATTTAAATGAATTGACGAATGCAGCCCCTACATCTTGATTTGCCAGCAGATTTTTCAAGTTTTCTCCCAAATGAGAGCCAAACGATAATACACCTCTTGATACATCCACACTTTTGTTTGTGGATGCACTTACCATCCAGTACAAAGGAAATACTGAAATAAAAGTAACCAAAATCAAGAATGCATACATTCCTATATTTTTCATCTTTTTAATCACGTTTATCACCCACCCTCATTTGTATAAATGCTAATACTGCAACCAACAGTAATATAAAGAAGGACATCGCTGCTGCATATCCAAAATTCGGCACATACTTAAAACATAAATTATATATGTAATGTGACATAGAGATTGAAGCATTCGCAGGACCTCCATCGGTCAAGTTAATTGATTCATCAAATAACTGTAATGTTCCATTTGTTGACATTATTGCTGTCAACAAGATAGTTGGTTTTAATAATGGAACAGTAATCTTAAAAAATGTCTGTATTGCTGATGCTCCATCAATTTTTGCAGCTTCGTATACTGAATATTCAATGTTTTGCAATCCAGAAAGGAAAAATACCATATTATATCCTGTCCATCTCCACAAAAGAGCCAATATGATAACCATTTTTGCCGCAAATGGTTGTGTCAAAAAATTATATGGTTTATCCAAAATTCCAAAATTCACTAGAACATAATTTACTAATCCATCATTTGCAAACAAAGACCGAAAAATAATTGAATACGCAACCAATGAAGTTGTACACGGCAAAAAAATCATTGTTCGGAAAAATCCTTTAAACCGTAAGTCTTTTTTATTTAGAATACAAGCTAACACCAACGCTACTGCAAGCATAATGGGCACTTGAAGAATGAAATAAAAAAATGTGTTTTTTATTGACTGAATAAATACATCATCTTGAAACATTCTGATGTAATTTGTAAATCCAGCCATCTGCATATTTGTACCTTTCCCCGTCTGAAAAGATAAAACTAACGCTTTGATCATTGGCCAAAAACTAAACGCCGCAATCAAAAATGTTGCTGGTGCCAAAAAAGCCCATCCTGTTAAATTATGCTTTTTTTCCAACGTCATTTTTCTTGGTTTGTTAGACACAAAAACCCCTCCTCTCTATCCATAAGGGGGATGGTTCTACATTCCATCCCCTTGTATGATAGGAATCTCTCTTACTGTCCCATATTAAAATTAACAGTATCTTCCGCTTTTTTAAGCTCTTCCTCTAAATCTGCACCATTTGTAATATTTGTTGTCGCAACAGAGATTGCGTCTCTTGCTTCATGGAAATATGGTCCCGTAATAATAGAAGGAACTTTTGTTGAATAGTCAACTATTTTTTCAAACACTGCATCACCAGAGAAAAATTCATTCGGTACTGCATATGCATCAGAATCTCCTGCTGGTGTCCATGTAGAAATTGCTCCACAAGAGAGAATATTATCATATAACTCTGTACTTCCAGCAAATGTAGACGCAAGAAAATCTTCTGCTAACTCTACGTTTCCACAATTCCCTGAGATTGCCCAGGAAGAACCTCCAATATTTGAATAGTTTGTGGCACCCTTTACATTTGTAAGTTTTGGAATATTTGTAATATCCCATTTTCCTGACTGATCCTCAGCTGTCTGAATTGTTCCCATAATCCAACACCCATTAATCACACCTGCAACTTTACTGTTCAACATTGATCCAGTGTATTCATCCCAGTTATTTACTTCCTGTAACACACCTGAATCTTTCATTTTACAATATGTATCAATTACCTTCTTTAAAGTGTCATTTTTTGCAATATTCGTTGTTCCATCTTCATTAAACAAAGATGCTCCTGCAGACTGTAACATCATCGTAAGCAAATCACATTCGCCTGCTGTCGTTGTCAATAATGGTTTTCCTGTTTTTTCCAGTACTACTTTGCCTTTTTCAACCCACTCATCCCAAGTAATATCTGTAAAATCTTCTAAAGTCATTCCAGCTTCTTGCAAAATATCTGTACGATAACAAGCAATTGCTGCTCCGTTGTCAAAAGGCACTCCATAGTGTTTTCCATCTACAACAGAAAAATCTGTTTTACCAGAAGCAAATTCTGAAAAATCAATTTTCTCTTCAGAAATTTCTATAAATGCATCTGGATAAGATAATACATTTTTTTGGAATGCATGGTCTTGCATCAAAAAAACATCTGGCAATGTGCTTAGATCTCCTGATGTAGCAGCCGTAGTAAGTCTAGGGAAACGCTGATTAATACAGTTTAAACATTTCTCTTATACTGTTTTTTATA
>CAJUJG010000050.1 GCA_910586715.1 uncultured Lachnospiraceae bacterium | reverse complement strand
TCTGCGCCAGCTCCAAATCCATCGCCGACACAAACGCCGCGTGCCACTGTATCTTTGTATCTTCCACAATCAGCCTCCGTTTCATTACCACAGATGTTCTGCTTCTCTTTCGCACATTTTTATTCAATTACAGTATAGCCGATATGGGTATTTATTTCAAGCCGTTTTGTTTTGCAGAATATGGGTAAATGGAGGGAAATCATGGCTTTTTGTCTGAACACAAATGCTGCTTATGTTGATTTTAACCGATTGGTGCATGACCGCTTTTTTGTGGATAAGTCTGCGATTATCGAAAAAATAAGTATGCGGATTAACACGACAAACCGTTATATCTGCATTACGAAGCCACGGCGGTTTGGAAAAACATCTGTTCTAAACATGCTGGGAGCGTATTATGGGAAAGCGTATGACGCGAAGGAATTGTTTCATGGACTGGAAATCAGCAAAAAAACATCTTTTATGGTACATTTAAATCAATATAATGTGATAACCCTTTGCTTGAACAAACTGCCTGACAGGCATAATGCTTATGAGGATTATATCAATTATATTCAGAATTGTATAAAACAGGACATTGAAGCAGCATATCCTTCCATAAGCGGCAAGGATTTTAGAAGTGTTGCTGATATGCTCTCTGCTACGGAAGATGAATTTATCTTTGTCGTTGACGAGTGGGACTATATTTTCAGGCATAAACTGTATTTGGAACGGCAGGGGGATTTTTTGGAATTTTTGAGAAACCTGCTTAAGGACAGACTTTACGTTGCACTTGCGCATATGACAGGCATTTTGCCAATTAGTCAATATAATACAAGCTCGTCGCTAAATATGTTTGTTGAATATACCATGCTCAGGGATCTGTTATTTGAACCATATTTCGGATTTACCGAGAACGAGGTTGAACTGCTCTGCGAAAAACAGACTGCACTGAAAATGAATGAAATACGCGAATGGTATAACGGTTATCAGATGAAAAATGGGGAACGGCTGTACAATCCGCTTTCCATAGTGTATGCATTAAAGAATGGAACGTGTCAGAGCTATTGGGCTCGGACGGGTAAGGAGGACGAAGTATCATTTTTCTTGAAGTACAATATTAGCGGGGTGCTCGATGATATAATTAAAATGCTGGGCAGCGCGTCTGTTTGGATTGATATTGAAAAAGAATTTACCGCAGGGCAAAAGCCTCCCAAAAACAGGGAAGAAACTTATTTTGCAATGATTATTTATGGTCTGTTCTCCTACAGTGACGGGGAGCTGCGCATTCCGAATAAGGAGCTTATGATAGAATTTCAGAAGGCTCTAAAAAATGACGAGTTTGGCTATGTCGCGCAGCTTGTGCGCAATTAGTATTCAGTGATTGAGGAGTTTTGGTAAGCCTTCAAGCTCTCATACAACACCCTATTTTCCGGTTCCCACGGTGCAAAGCTGCTGCGGCAGCATATAATCCTTTTGCAGGAAGCCGCAAGCTCCTGCGCCCGCCTAAGACGCTCCTGCCCGATATGCTCCAGCGCCCCGGCGGATACGGTCTCTGCGGCAAGCGCCTTAGCCACGGGATAGTCCATGTCATGTTCAAAAAGAATACCTGTCGCAAACGCAATGCCCTTTCGCTGCAAGCTGCGAAACGTCTCCTGCCCCGACGCCGCGCCGGCAAGCACAAAGACCGTCGGCTCTCCCTTTGGCGCTTCAAGCTCCATGCCGCAGGTTCTCTCGTCAAAGCTCCCCGTTGTCACGCCAAAGAGCGTCCTGATATAATGCTCCTCAAAAATCTCCTGCGGCGTGCCAAAACGCTCCACGCTGTGCGTCCCGACGCACATGATTTTATCGGACACCTTTTTGGCAAGGTCCAGCTCGTGGAGCGACATGATTACGGACAGCTTTTTTTCACGCGCCATGTTCTGCAAAAGCTGCAAAAATTCAAGCTTATGCTTCATATCAAGATGGGAGGTCGGCTCGTCTAACAGAATAATATCCGGCTCCTGACAGATTGCGCGCGCAAGCATGACACGCTGACGCTGCCCGTCGCTGATTTTTGTGAAATCCTCGTCGGCAAACGCCGTAATCTGAATGAGCGCCATCGCCTCCTCAACCTTGCGCCAATCTTTGGCGGAAAGGATACCAAACCGTCCCGTATAGGGATAGCGTCCCGTTGCCACCACGTCGCGGCAGGTCATCAGCTCCGTGCGAAGCCGCTGCGTAAACACCACCGCCAGCTTTTGGGAAAGCGCATTTTTGTCGATGAGCGAAAGCGCTTCTCTGTCAATGTAAACGGTTCCTGCAAGAAGCCTTAGCTGTCCTGCAAGGCTTTTTAAAATCGTGGACTTTCCAGCCCCGTTTGGCCCAATCAGCGTCAGGATTTCTCCACGGTTTACACCAATCGTGATATTTTCCAACACCGTCTTTTTGTGATAGCCCACCGATAAATTCTGTGTCGATACATAATAGTCTGCCATTGCTTTATGCCCTTTGCTTTCTGAAAAGAATAATAATGACAATCGGCGCGCCAAACACTGCCGTCACCGTGCTGATACTCATTTCCGTCGGTGCAAACGTCGTGCGCGCCAAAAGGTCGCAGAGCAGGCAGAACACGCTGCCGCCAAGAAAGCACGCGGGTATCATCAAAAGCGGTTTTGCCGTCCCGAAAAGCTGTTTCACCAAATGCGGCACCGCAATCCCCACAAACGAAACTGGTCCCGCAAACGCCGTGATACACGCCGCAAGCATACTCGATAAGAATACCAAAAGCATTCGCAGCAGCTTTAAATTCACGCCCATGTTCTGCGCATACGCTTCCCCGAGCTGATACGCGCTAATCGGCTTGGAAATCAGAAAAATGACTGCCGTCGTCGCAAACACCAAAACGGACATGACGCGCACATTTTCCCATGTAATCCCCGAAAAGCTGCCCTTTGACCAGTTGTGCAGATTGACAATGTCCGCGTCGCTTGCAAACGTGACGACAATATCCGTCACCGCCGAGCAGATGTAGCCAATCATGACGCCGCCCACAATCAGCATGGACATCTTGTCCACGACGCGCGCCATAATCAGCACAAAGCCCATCGCAAGCAACGCGCCCGCAAATGCTGCGGCAATCATCGCTATCGAACTGATATTCGTTACCTGATTTGCAACGAGCACCAGTAAAAGCGCCACGGTCAGCTTCGCACCGGAAGAAATCCCGAGCACAAACGGTCCGGCAATCGGATTATGAAAAAAGGTCTGCAACAGATACCCCGAGAGCGCGAGCGCGCCGCCGAGCACGACTGCGGCTATGGTGCGCGGAAGGCGTATCTGCCACAAAATGGTCTGCGCCGTTGCGTCCGCCCCGTTTCCCGCGGCTAGTCCAAAGACCTCTGTAAGCGGGATTGGGACGCTGCCTATGATGATATTCAGGACAGTCATCACAAGCAGCAAAGCCGCAAGCATTGCAAAGGCAAAAACTGCTCTTGTCCTTTTCACGTTTTGTTCCCTGCCCCCTTCCGGTATGCGCGCTTATTCAATGTGGTACAGACAGGTTGTCTGCGGTGTTTCTTCGTTTAGGACTGCATAGATGTCCGTGAGCAGCTTTGCAGCCGACATGGACTCCTGATACAGGTTTTTGGGTACGCACCACACGCGGTTTTCCTTTACGGCTTCAAAGTCCTTCAATAAAGGCTCCTTCTCCAGCAGTGCCGATAACGTTTTGTATTCGCTGCCAATAGTGCTGTTGTAAATCAAGTAGTCGGCGGATTTGGCGCCCGCGTAAAAGGCTTCCATCTGCATGGTGATAGAGGAGGTTTTCTTGCCATCCGTCTCCAAATCAGCGAACACATAATTGCCGCCTGCCGTTTCGATGATTTTTACCATGTAGTCGGACGGGCTGCGCACGCTTGCGGCACCGTTTTCCGTAAGATAAAACAGGACGACTGTCTTATCGCTTTTTTGTACCTGTTCTTCAATTTCCGCAAAGGTACTTGCCTGCGCGTCGAAAATCTGCTGCGCCTGCGCTTCCTTTCCAAGCAGCGTGCCGTAAAGCTTTACCCACTCAATTCTTCCGAGCGGGTGCGATTCGTTGCTCGCGTAATCCACAAGCACGGCAACGCCAAGCTGTTCAAGCTGCTCCTTGACCTCGGGCGTGTGCAAAATCATTGTGTTCTCAATTGCAAGCGGACAGTTTTTCGATAAAATCAGCTCATAATCCGGCGCGCTGTATTTGCCTGCGTAAAGCATTGCGCCGCTTTCGACTGCCTGCTTTGCCTCCTCAATATACCACCCGTCGGCGTCAGCTCCTGAGAGCGTTATCGTGTCAAGTGCGTCGAGGGAGCGGAACATGTCCATTGTTCCGGTTGCCGCCAAATAGATGTCGGATACGGGCTGATTTATGACAGTGATGTCATTTTTTAAGCCCTGCGGTGCGCAACCTCCCTCCGGCACAATGAGATACCGTGCATCGTCCGATACGGTAATCAGGCGAAAGCCTCCCGCATAGTTCTCTATCGTAAAGCATTCCGCGTACGACAAATCCACGTACTCCTGCCATTCCAAACCTTCTATTTCCGTATGCGCATCCCTGCTGCGTTCTGCCGTCACGCCGGTTTTATTTTCTGTGCAGGCTGTCAGTGCGCATATGGCATATACGCACAGCAGCGCCGCATAAATCTTACTTCTTTTTATTCGTTCCATAATATGCCACCGTCGCCCCTGTCAATGCTGCAATTACAATCAAAAGAATCAAATTCCAGTCCATTTTGTTCTTTTCCTCCTTACTCTCCAAAGGTTTTGCACTTTCCTGTAAAAATAAAAGCGTATATGCTACCTCATGCGGCGTTCCCATCGCCGTAGTATCCGCCGTCACCGGCATCTCTTTATCAAAGCATATGACAGGGATTTCAAACACGGCATTCCCTTCCATGTTTACCGGAAGATATTTCTGCCCGTTTACAAGCATATAATCATAGTTTGAACTGCTCCATTCCAACTCCGCTGTCGCTATGCCGTCTGCAACTGTCATCTTCGCCGGAGACGATACCGAAGCCTTCCCGCTGCCGCCGCTAAGTGTCACGTCTACGTGATAAACGCCGTCCGCAAGTGTTGTGCGTTCCTGTTCCATCATTTCTGACACTTGTGTCATATTTTCCTGCGTTCCGCTTTCTTTTCCCGTGTCGTCTGCGTCATTTTCTGACACTTGTGTCGTTTTTTCTTCCTCCTCGTAATCGGGAAGCGTGATAAGCAGCGCATCCGCCTCAAGAGAATTTGCCTCAAAGACAATCTGATGGTCGTACCACTTTTCCTTCCGCTTGCTAAAGCCTGTGCACTCCAACGGCTTGTCAAGCGCCTCAACCTTCACCTCATACGTATACGCGCCGTCGGCATCTTCCACATATTCCGCATATTCCGTTTCCTGCGCCGCTACAGCCTCCTCGCCTGTTCCCATAAACAAGCGGAGATACCCCTTGCCGCCAAGCGTCAGCACCGCCGACATTTCCCCGTCCTGCACGGTAAGCTGTGCCTTTACAATCCGGAACATAGACGAGCTGCTGTCCACCTCAATATCATAAGTTCCGTCGATTATATCGCTGCCATATACCGGTATCATATTCTTTTTTCCGACTTCCTTTGCAGGCGCTTTTTCATCGTCACCCGCAACCATGTCATTTGCTTTTGTACTGGTTTCTGTTTCGTTGTCCGTCCCTGTTTCCGCTTGCATTCCAAGATTGGCTGAGGCTTCCGCCGCATATAAGTTTACCGATGCAAAACTCATGTTCACACCGGCAAACACCAACAAGCCCGCAAGCAGAAGCTTTTTTATGATGGCGCCTCTGTTTTTCAAAACTTATTCTCCTCTTAATTTACTGTTCAATACTGTCTATCGCATCCTGTGTATGCGACACATAAAGCTTCTGAATACCCGCGTTCTGTCCAAGTCCCTCAAGAATACACTCAACCTTATAGCCTTCCGCCGCAAAACCGGACTTCCACGAATCGTCCTCATCACCTGCCATATCGTTTGTCGCATGGTCTCCGGAGACAACCATCAACGGCTCTAACACAACTGTTGTGTAGTCCCTGTTTGCGCCGACTGCCGTAAGGACGTCCTCGAACGAAGGCTCCGCCTCAACCGTACCGATAAAATAATTATCATATCCGTTTGCTGTCAGCGCTTCCTGAAGCTTCGGATAAACGCTGTTAGCGTCCGATTCCGTACCATGTCCCATAAAGCAGATTGCCGTCTTTCCGTCATCATAATCCGCCGTGCGTGTTGTAATCGCATCCGCCACCGCATCAAAATCCGCATCGCTTGTCAAAAGCGGCTCCGCAAGGACAACTGTTTCAAACTGCGCCTTATAATCCTCAAGCGCATCTGCAAGGTCTGTGTATTCATATCCCTTCATCAAATGCGTCGGCTGCACCACAAGCGTTGTAATACCGTCTTCCGCCGCGCGGTCTAATGCCTCCTCCACATTGTCAATCACAAGACCGTCACGCTGCGCGAGCTTGTCAATAATAATCTGGCTTGTAAATGCCCTGCGCACCTCATACTCCGGAAAAGCATCGGCAATCGCGTTCTCAATCGCACCGATTGTCAAATCACGGCTCTCATTATAACTGGTTCCAAAGCTGACTACCAGTATCGCCTGCTTTCCTTCCTCCGTATTATCTGCTGATTCGTCCTCGTCCGGCATTGTCTCCTCCGCCGTTTCCGCAGACTCTGCCGCCGTGCCCGTGCCGGGATTTTTCAACACTGCCGTCGGTCCGTCCGCATTGCCGCACCCTGTAAAAAGTGCCGCTCCAAGCACTTCTGCCACCATGATAGCCGCCATTTTCTTTTTCATACTTTTCCCTCCGTTTGGGGTATTATCCAAATCCCATTCCTTTATTTTTGTAACCGAATATCCGTATCCTTCCAAAACAGAACCGTCTTCCGCCTGCAAATAAACGAAAAAGCGTATAAAAAGAAAACGCAAAAAAGACGTACAACCAGTTACTCGTGGTTTGGAATAAATCCTGTACTGCAAGCGGCAGGTCTCCTGACTGATAGATCACCGCGCCTGTCTGCCTTCCCAATTTTCATCAGTGGCATAAAATCAAACCATGAAATAACATATCTGTCATTACATGGTTTGATTGACAGTTGCTCCCTAATCACAGTGACGAGTTCGTACAGGATTCTCACCTGTTTCCCTTTTCACCAAAGCATAACCGATAAACCATTCGGACATCGGCTACCCCTGACACCTCTTACGAAACGCTGCCATTACGGCAGCATCGATATTCAATTAATTTCAACCATATCACATTTTAGCAAACCGTGCAACCGGTTATTTTTTTGACGCCAAATCAAACTCGTCAAGTACCTTCTGCTCTGGCGCGGGCGTTGCCAGACTCACAGCAACGATAAAGATACACGCCACGATAAACGCAGGCAGAAGCTCATAAATATCCCACACGCCGCCTAAAGGACGCACAAGGTATTTCCAAACAAAAATCATCAGACCTCCCGACACCATTCCGGCAAGTGCACCGAAACGGTTCGCACGCCTCCAAAACAACGAAAACAGCACAACCGGACCAAACGCCGCACCAAAGCCTGCCCACGCAAAAGACACTATGCCAAACACGGAGCTGTTCGGGTCTCTTGCCAAAATCACCGCAAAAACGGAAATCACAAGCAGCGTAATCCGCGCCGCAACCATTCCGCCCTTATCGTTCGTTTTCAGCTTTTCGCCAAGCAAATCCGACGATACCGCAGAAGATGCCGCAAGCAGCTGCGAATCCGCGGTCGACATCGTGGATGCCATAATCCCTGCAAGTATGACACCTGCAATCAGCGCCATAATCACACCGTTTTGACTCATCAGGTCAGCAGCCTTTACGATAATGGTCTCCGAATCCGCACCGGAAAGCGTATCGATTGCGCCCTGCACGCTCATGCTATAGCCGACAATTCCGATTAACACTGCCACTGCCATTGAAATGACAACCCATACAATTGCCACGCGTCTTGATATGGAAAGTTTTTCCTCATCCTCAATTGCCATAAAACGAAGCAAAATATGCGGCATTCCGAAATAGCCAAGTCCCCACGCCAATGTCGAAATAATCGTGATAAATCCGTAAGGCGCAGAGGTTCCGTCCGCTGCGTTGTGCGTTGCAAACATCGTCAGATAACCCGAAAGCGACTTTGCGTTATCAAGCACCACGTCAAAACCGCCTGCCACGTTCACGCCAAACAAAAGCACCACAATCAGTGCAATCGTCATAATAATACTCTGAATCAAGTCCGTCGTGGATGCCGCCAAAAAACCGCCGAGCGTCGTATAACCCACAATCACAATCGCGCTGACAATCATTGCCGCCATATAATTCACGCCAAACAGGCTGGAAAACAGCTTTCCGCACGCGGCAAAGCCCGACGCCGTGTACGGGATAAAAAAGACTACGATAACAATCGCAGCGATAAATAAAAGTGAATTGCTGCTGTCATGGTATCTGTTCTTAAAAAACTGCGGCAGTGTGATTGCATTGTCCGCAATCTTGGAATAACGCCGCAGCTTCTTTGCGACAATCAGAAAGTTTAAGTACGTTCCAATGGAAAGCCCGATAATCGTCCACCCCGCGTCCGCGATACCGCTCAAATACGCCAGCCCCGGAATCCCCATCAGCAGATAACTGCTCATGTCCGACGCCTCCGCGCTCATCGCCGTGACAAACGGTCCCAGCTTCCTTCCTCCAAGATAAAAGTCGTCCGTGTTTTTATTCTTCTTTGAACAGCGATAGCCGATATAAAGCACTAGACCCAAATAAAACACAATCGCTATCAAAATGCAGATTTTTGCCTGTGTCATTACCAGTTCCTCCTTTACTTCTCATCTGTTTTTCGTAAGCAAAAAACTTACGGTTTCGAGTATAACAGAGAAAACAGCGTTGCACAAGAAATTTTTATATCCGCCCCAGAATCTGCCGCGCCACATACACGCCGCTCGCCGACGCGTGCGACAGCGAATGCGTCACGCCGCTGCCGTCGCCAATGACATAAAGCCCCTTGTAGCGGCTCTCAAGGTTCTCGTCGATGTCAACCTCCATATTGTAGAATTTCACTTCCACACCATAAAGCAGCGTATCGTCGTTCGCCGTCCCCGGCGCAATCTTGTCGAGCGCATAAATCATTTCGATAATCCCGTCCAAAATACGCTTCGGCAGCACAAGGCTCAAATCTCCCGGCGTCGCCGCAAGCGTCGGCGTCACAAGCCCCTCCTCAATACGCTTCATGTTGCTCCTTCTTCCGCGCACCAAATCGCCGAACCGCTGCACAATCACACCGCCGCCCAGCATATTGGAAAGCCGCGCAATGCTCTCGCCGTAGCCGTTGCTGTCCTTAAACGGCTCCGAAAAATGTTTTGCCACCAAAAGCGCAAAATTCGTATTCGCCGTCTGTTTTTGTTCATCCTCATAACTGTGCCCGTTCACCGTGACAATCCCGTTGGTGTTCTCGTTCACCACAATCCCATACGGGTTCATGCAAAACGTCCGCACCCTGTCCTCAAACTTTTCCGTGCGGTAAACAATCTTACTCTCATAAAGCTCATCCGTCAGATGCGAAAAAATCACCGCCGGCAGCTCCACGCGCACGCCGATATCCACACGGTTGGACTTCGTGGATATGTCAAGACTTTCACAAACCTTCTCCATCCACTTGCTCCCGCTTCTGCCCACGGAAATGACACATCTGTCACATTCGTACGACGCATCGCCACAGCAAATCCGGTATCCGTCCTGCGTTACTTCCACATCCGTCACCGGCGTATCAAAGTAAAAATCAACCTTATCCTTCATCTCGGCATAAAGATTTTCCAGCACAACATAATTGATGTCCGTTCCCAAATGACGCACCGACGCATCAAGCAGATTGAGCTTGTTCTGCAGACACAACTTCTTTAGATGCGTCCCCGCCGTTGTGTACATCTTCGTCCCCTCGCCGCCGTGCCTCATATTAATCTCATCCACATACCGCATCAAATCAAGCGCCTGCGTCTTTCCGATATGTTCAAACAGCGTTCCGCCAAAATCGTTCGTAATATTGTACTTTCCGTCGGAAAACGCCCCCGCGCCGCCAAAGCCGCTCATAATTGAACAGCTCTTACATTGGATACAGCTCTTAATCTTCTCTCCGTCAATCGGACACTTGCGATTCTCAAGCGCATGTCCCGACTCAAACACCGCGATTTTAAGCGTACTGCTTTTGCTCACCATTTCATATGCCGAAAAAATTCCTCCCGGACCCGCTCCAATAATAATTACGTCATATCTCATATTAATAACCATGCTCCTTTCCGCTATTCCAGTACCTCTCGCAGCTTCTCAAGCAGCTCGTCATACTCTTTCATAATATTCTCATGCTGCGCCTTTACATAACCGATATTTCCGTTTCTCGCCGCATTTTCCAGCGCCTTCGCAAACTCCGACAGCTCCACCGCGCCGATGCCCAGTGAAGTGCTCTTGAGCGCATGCACCTTAATGCCATAGTTCCTCCAGTCCTCTTTTTCATAATAATCCACAATTTCGTCGCGCAGCTTTCCAAGCGCATAAGACTGCAGAACCTCCCGGTAAATTGCCTCGCTTCCGGCGCAATAGCTCACACCCGCGCGCGCGTCAATAAAATCCAAACGCTGCATCAGGCTTCTTTTTTCCGTCTGCGGTCTTATCTCCGGTTTCCGAAGAAGTGTGCGCATATCAAATCCACCGTCGTCTTCATCAGGCTTTGCCTCTTCCCTTGGCAAAATAACAAGCTCCTTTGGCAGATATTTGCATATCATTTGTTCAAGCTCCGTTTCCTTCACCGGCTTTGCCAAATAATCGTCAAATCCGGCGCTGAAATATTCGTCCCGCGCACCGATAATCGCATTTGCCGTCAGCATAATGACAGGCGTGTCAGTATTTTTATTCTCCGCAACCCACTTCATGTTCTTTAACGTCTCGATGCCGTCCATTTCCGGCATCATATGGTCAAGGAAAATCATATGGTACTTTTTCAGCGTAATGTCCCTAAGACACTCTTTCCCACTCTCAGCCGTATCAATCTGAATGCGCGTACTCTTTAGCAGCTCGCGCAAAACCTTTAAATTCATTGGCACATCATCTACTACAAGAATACGGGCGTCAGGCGCCTGAAAGCTGCTTTGGTATGTATTGCTCAATGCGGCGCTGTCCTGTATCCGTGCCTGGAAATCCCCAATCGGTTCAAAAGAGCGCGCACGCTGCGGAATTTCCACCGTAAAAACCGAACCTCGACCATAGCTGCTCTCAAGGGAAATCGTACCGTTCATCATCTCAATGAGCTGCTTCGTAATCGCAAGACCAAGCCCCGTGCCCTCAATATTTCTGTTGCGCTCCACATCAAGACGCTGAAACGAATCAAACAGCTTCTGCTGGTCCTCATACTTGATGCCCATTCCCGTATCACGCACCGCCACAATCAGTCGGATATTTTCTTCATCTGTTTTTACCCAGTTTGCGGATAGTACAACCTCTCCCTTTTCCGTATATTTTACGGCATTCGTCAAAAGATTGATAATAATCTGACGAACACGCACTTCATCGCCATAGAGCAGATGCGGTATCGACGTACTGTTCTCCATTCTGAAAAACAACCCCTTATCCTTGGCGCGCACCTGTATCATGTTGTAACAGTCTCCAAGCAGCGATGCAAGCTCGTAATTTACCGGCTTAATCTCCATTCTTCCCGATTCAATCTTAGAAAAATCAAGAATATCATTAATCAGCGAAAGCAGGTTCTGCCCCGCGTTCTGAATATCGTTTGCATATTCCCTGACATTTTCCTCGCGGCTCTCGCGCAGAATCATTGTATCCATGCCAAGCACCGCATTAATCGGGGTACGGATTTCATGCGAAATATTCGCAAGGAAGCTGCTCTTGGCACGGCTCGCCTCCTGTGCCTCCTGCCTTGCTGCCTCCGCCTCCTCACGCGCAAGCACAAGCATTTGATTGCGCTCCTCAACCTTCGCCATCTCATGCTGCAGTCTGGCTGCCGCTGCCTCCGCCTCCGCCGCGAACATCCTGCTAATCCGCAACACGTTGATATACACCATAATCATGCAAAACACCGTAAACCCGATGCGGCTGAACATTGCCAAATCCCCAACCTTAACAATCTGCCCGCGCACCAAATCAACCGTCGAACCGACGCAGACAGCCACCATCGCAGCCGTATTGAAAACAGACTCCCTGCTCTTTGTCCGGTCCTTTCGAAGACGGTCAATATACATCACCATACCGCTCACTGTCGCGATAAAAACCAGCAAATGCGAGAAGACCGACAGTTCCATAAAATCCGCAATATTCAATACCTGAATCAACATCTGCACCAATGCATTCAGCACACCGATGAAAATCAGCAGCTCCGACAGTTTCTTATGAAACCCCTCTAATGTCCGCTCGATATAAAGCTGCAGCAAAACAGGCATCAGCATCAGACATAAAAAGAACAAAACAGAATACAGCGTCTGATTTCCGTAGAAAATTATAAGTGTCTTTGTCTCAATGGAAAAATACAAAAAGCTCACGACGCAAAACAACGCAAGGCATCCAAGCCCGCCCGTATCCCGTTTATTAATCAGGCACAAAACGCCTCCTGCCCACGAAAGAAGCGCAGTAAACAAAATTATCATATTGCACGCCGTTTTCGGCATCGACGACGCAAGCAGCCGCAAAATGGCACGGTCCCGCTCCCCGACCTCAATCGTATTGATATAGGAAGCGTAATTATTATACGGCGATGTCATTTCCATCCGAATATGCCCCTCACCAAACGTTTGCGGAATATCCACAAAATTCATCACGCTTCCTGCCGTATGCCCGAAACACCTTACGTCATGCATTCCAAACTGATAAATTTCTTCGCCGTCCACAAATACCCGAAACTGTTTATCCGCCGTCAAAAAACGCATGGTCAGCCCCGCAAATTCCTTTGGTATCGTGTTTTCGATGATTACCGTCTCATATGCATTGCTTGTATCCGTATACGGAAGACTTACCGCCTCAATGCGCCTGCCGTCCTCCCGACACACTGTCCACCCCGTATTAAAATCAAAAACATCACCCTTTACGAGCGTCATGTCGTCCACTTTAAAAGACGCCGCAACATAAATCACAAGGATCATCTGTAAAGCCACCACCAGCCATACCGCTTGTTTCAACCTCTTCATCGCATATCACCTACTATCTAAAAACACTACGCTTTTGTTAAAAATATATTTTTTTCTTTCTTATGTTTGATATTGGCAAACTTTGAATGTCCTGACATAATTTATCCTCTTTTCCTATTTATTTCTTTTTTCTATTCTAACATTATTGATACAAAATAGAAACACCATTTGCAAAAAGAATTGCGGGAAACCCAATAAAATTTTTCAAAAAAAATCATTTACAACTATAAACTTTTCCCCCACACCTGCCGATATACAATAAAATGAAAGTATGCCTGTTCTGTTTTTATCATACGGACAACATACAGAAACATAAAAGCAACCACGGATGGTTCAATATTAGAAAGGAAGGGATACCCATGAGCGTAACAGGAATTAACAGCAACGACATCAGCAATGTCTATACAGCCGGTACAACAGCAAAGGACAAGGCACCTGTCACAACGAAGCCGGAGACAGACAAGACAACTACAGAAACAACCGATAAAAACAATACTACAACGGACAAAACAGAAACCACAAAACCCAACAGCAACTCTGCTGCTGTTTATGACAAGAGAACCCTCTCTGAGGATGACCGAAAAGCAATTGTCTCCCAGTTAAAGGCTGATCAGGAGAAACGCCAGGCACAGCTTACCAGTCTTGTACAAGACATGATCTCAAAGCAGACAAACACTTTCGGCGCGGCAAACAACATTTGGAAATTCCTTGCAAAAGGCAACTTCACAGTTGACGCGGAGACAAAGGCGCAGGCACAGAAGGACATCTCTGAGGACGGCTACTGGGGCGTAAAACAGACTTCTGAGCGTATTCTTTCGTTTGCGACTGCACTTGCAGGAAGCGATTCAAAGAACCTTGAGAAAATGCGCGACGCGTTCTTAAAGGGATACGAGCAGGCAGAAAAGACTTGGGGCGGAAAGCTTCCCGACATCTCAAAGCGTACTTATGACGCAGTGCTTGAAGGCTTTGACAAATTGATGAAGCCTCAGGAAGAGGAGAAGGTTACAACCTCTGAAGACGGAACAGTTGTTTCTAAGACAGAATAAATAGCGTGTGCCAACGCACATGCATTTAACATCATATACATAATTGCTTTAGACGATGCAAAACAGGCAGAAAAATCAAATTGATTTCTCTGCCTGTTTTTTATGCACAGCCCCATACAAAGGAAGTATACCGCTGAGACGACGCATTGGCGCGCGGCGAGCAGGGAATAGAGTTATTCCCCTACTCGATTTTCACTATTTCACAATCAACAATCTGTCGCCCGCCTGAATCACATCGTCCGTCAGATTATTAATCTCCTTAATGCGCTCCACGCTCACATAATATTTCTTTCCAATCTGCCAAAGCGAATCGCCATTATTTACATAATAAATCGCAAATCCCGGCAGTCCCTCAAGCACCTCGGGCGGTATCGGCGAAAGCTTCAAATCCGCCAAAATCGCCTCACTCCTGCTCTCATAAATCAGCAAACGGATATTCAGCATACCGCGCCACTCAAGCTGCGTGCTGTCCTTAATACTGACATTCTGCTGCGTAAGCTGCACGTCCGTCGTATACTGCTCAATATCCGCGCTATCCACGCCCTCAAGCTCTCTTGTAATCTCAAATGGCAGACTGTCATGCACGGAGCAAATCGCCTGCCCCTCCGCACTCGTCGTATATAAAATCTTTAACTCTACCGCACCCGTTATCCGTGCTTCATTCTGCTCAAACACAATGTCCTCAATCACGGCACGCGCATTGCAGTGGCAGATTTGCAGCGCCTTGCTCTCCGAATCCTCAAGCTTGATGTTGCGCGCCAGCTTTTCCTCGATATTCATATCCGCTAACAAATCGCGGAAACTGCGATTGTCCGTGACCGCGTTGACATCGCAGCTCACCCCATACACATCTGCGACAACCTGCTCCTGTTCCCGCTCGTAAAGCTTGATTTCCAGCTCAAGCGCCGCCTCAATCCCGATGATGCGCGGCTCCCCGTCCGAATCATCGCGGATACTGATTTCCTCATGCCCGATGTCGTAAGAAACGTCCGCAAGCATTCCCTCGCGGCTGTTTTGACATTCAACGTTTCCGCTAAACGGCACCGTTGCTTCATACCAGTTGATCTTATCCGAACTATCCTCGCGGTACACCACAAAGACATTCATTTCACCGTTTACCGCAAGCTTTTCATCCGTTGCCTTAAAACTGATTTGTGCAATATCCATACTTTTCCAAATCGCAGTCCCCATATCCGGCATTCCCGCCGGAAGCTTCGTTTCTTCATGAATGCGCAGCAAATCCCGCTTCTTTACCACGGTTTCAAGATAATCCAGCTTCTTTTTGCGATACTCCAAACCGCCTTCCATTCCGCTTGTTTCAAGCCCTTCAAGCTCCGTACAGATTTCCTCGGACACTGTTTCCTCTACCTTCGGCTCAAGGCTGATTACCGCCTGCACATTGAGCTTTCTCGAGTTGATAATCTGCACACGCAAGTCGTCAAGCTGCGCCTTGCAGATTACACGATCCTGCCCCTCCATCTTATCAAGGTAAATTTCCTCCATAAACGGAATTTCCCCCTCCATACCGGAAAGGTCGGCGCCTGCACCCTCCGCTTGGTACATCACCTGAAATTCCAATCTGCCCTTCACCCAAATTTTGTTCATTCCCATCTTAATTTCATCGACCTTCACGCGCCCGCTGCAGCAGACAATACGCGCCACATCAGGCTTAGTGTCCGAAACATTGACGTCCTCCTCGAGTGGTATCTGCAAAAGTGCTTTTGCCTTTATCCGTTCGGTGTGAATATTCTTTTTCAAAAGCTCCATAGAAAAGCCCTCCCATATCCATCCTTCTATCTCCTAGTAGTTAAGTGTATGTCCGAGAGGGCTCAAATATTACTTTACACTGCCAATTATCTCCGTAAGGTCTTCAATTCCGTATGTTTTCATATATTCCGCAATCCCGTCCGCGACCTCGACTGTCGCATACGGATTGACAAAATTCATCGCACCCACTGCAACGCCTGTCGCTCCCGCAAGCAGAAACTCAACCGCGTCCTCCGCATTCGCAATGCCGCCCATACCAATAATCGGAATTTTCACGGCATTTGCCACCTGATACACCATGCGCACCGCCACAGGCTTTATCGCAGGTCCCGACAATCCGCCCGTCTTGTTCGCAAGTGCAAACGTACGTTTGTGTATATCAATCTTCATTCCCGTTAACGTATTAATCAAGGAAACGGCATCACTGCCCGCCTCCTCCGCTGCCTTTGCCATTTCCGTAATATCCGTCACGTTCGGTGAAAGCTTCATGATAATCGGCTGCTTTGCCTTTGCCTTAATTTCCTTCGTAATCTCAGACAAGCACTTCGGATCCTGTCCGAACGCAATGCCCCCATGCTTTACATTTGGACAGGAAACGTTGATTTCCAGCAAATCAACCGGCTGGTCGGAAAGCTTTTCCACAACTTCCACATAATCTGCCGCCGAACGTCCGCATACGTTGACAACAATTTTCGTGTCAAACTGCTTCAAAAACGGAATATCCCTCTCAATAAACACGTCAATCCCCGGATTTTGCAACCCAATTGCATTTAACATTCCGCCGTATGTTTCACACACGCGCGGCGTCGGATTGCCCTCCCACGGCACATTTGCCACGCCCTTTGTGACCACCGCACCAAGCTTGTTCAAATCGACGAATTCCGCATATTCCATTCCCGAACCGAACGTCCCCGACGCCGTCATCACGGGATTTTTGAGTTCCACGCCTGCAATATTGACCTTTGTATTTATCATATTTCCACCCTTTCTGCCAAATAGACCGGACCGTCCGTGCAAATCCGCGCGTTGTTTACATGGGAATGATGATCGATTTCCTTCGTCTTTACCACGCACCCAAGACACGCCCCGACACCGCACGCCATGCGCTCCTCAAGCGAAATATACGCCGGAATATCCCGTTCTTTTGCATACTGCTTTATCGCGCGCAGCATCGGCATCGGTCCGCAAGCAAAAATAATATCTGCATTCAACCCGTTCGCCGCAATCGCGTCCATCACAGTACCTTTTGTTCCAACGCTCCCGTCCTCCGTCGCAATATGCACGTTCCCGCACTTTTTCAAATCCTCCGCCAAAAAAAGCTCATTGTTCCTGTAGCCGAGAAGAATGTCCTTCGACACTGCATCTGTAATCGCCTTTGCAAGCTCCAGCATGGGCGGAATCCCGATACCGCCGCCAACAAAAAACACCCTTTTTCCTTTTGCCTCCTCAAGCGGAAACCCATTTCCAAGCGGACCTAAGACATCAATCTGATGCCCTGACTTGTATGCGGAAAACTCTTTTGTACCTGTTCCTGCCACGCGGTAAACAATCCGAAGCCTTCCCTTTTCCTTGTCCGTCTCACAAACACTAATCGGACGTGGTAAAAGCGTCGACTGGTTCTGCGTATATACACTGATAAACTGCCCCGGCCGCGCCTGCTTTGCAATCGAGGTCTCTATCCACATATCGAAAACCCCGGTTGCCCTCTGCGTCTGCCTGTAAACAACCGCCTTTTCCTTTTTCTTCTGTTCCAAGATATTCCCTCCTTTATTCATATAGCGTGAAAGAAATGCAAGCCCGAAGACTTGCATTTCTAAATCATGATTTCTAACTATTATATCTCTACCTTATCAAGGTGCCAAATATCATCGACATACTCCTGAATCGTTCTGTCAGATGTGAACTTGCCGACCTTTGCCACATTGAGCATTGCGCTCTTTGCCCAGCCGCTTGTATTTTTATAAGCCTTCTCCACTCTCTGATGCGCTTCCGCATAAGAACGGAAATCTTTCAAGATAAAGTAACGGTCCGCCTTATCCGTGTCAATCGTATTCAGCAGCGAATTGTAAAGACTCCTGAACAATTCCCTGTCGTTTGCATAAGTGCCGTCCACAAGCTGGTCAACAACCTTCTTAATCTCCGCGTCGTGATTGTAAATATCCATCGGATTATAGCCGCCGTGATTTTCAAATCTGATAACCTCGTCAGAGCTCAAGCCAAAAATAAACGCGTTCTCCAGTCCAACCTCCTCAACGATTTCCACATTTGCGCCGTCCATCGTACCAAGTGTCAGGGCACCATTGAGCATAAACTTCATGTTACCCGTACCGCTCGCCTCCTTGGACGCCGTAGAAATCTGCTCGGAAACATCAGCAGCCGCAAAAATCAGCTCCGCATTGGAAACCCTGTAGTTTTCAATAAACACAACCTTAATCCGGTTCTTAATCGCAGGGTCGTTGTTAATCTTATCCGCAACCGCGTTAATCAGCTTGATTGTCAGCTTCGCGTTCTTATAGCCTGCAGCCGCCTTCGCACCGAAAATAAAGGTTCGCGGATAAAATTCCATGCTCGGATTTGCCTTCATTTGGTTATACAAATACATTACATGCAAAATATTTAAAAGCTGTCTCTTATACTCATGCAGTCTCTTCACCTGTACGTCAAAAATCGAATCCGGATCAACGTCAATACCATTGTGCTCTTTGATATATTTTGCAAGACGCACCTTGTTCTTACGCTTAATTTCCATAAAATCTTTCTGTGCCGCCGGGCTGTCAGCGTACTTCGCAATCCCCTCAATCACCGGAAGGTCCACAATCCAGTCCTCGCCAACCTTATTCGTAACCCAGTCCGCAAGCAGCGGGTTTGCATGAAGAAGGAAACGTCTCTGCGTAATGCCGTTTGTCTTATTATTGAACTTCGCCGGGAACATCTCATAGAAATCTTTCAATTCCTGATTTTTGAGAATTTCCGTATGAAGCCTTGCCACACCGTTGACACTGTATCCTGCAACAATCGCCAAATGCGCCATCTTCACCTGACCGTCAGAGATAATTGCCATCTTCTTAATCTTGTCCGCCGGTTCCGGATACCTGTTTACAATGTCTAACAGGAAGCGGCGGTTAATTTCCTCAACAATCTGGTAAATTCTCGGAAGCAGTCTTTGGAACAAATCAACGGGCCACTTCTCAAGCGCCTCCGCCATAATCGTGTGGTTTGTGTATGCACAGGTCTTTGTCGTAATCTCCCATGCCTCATCCCACTCCAAGCCGTACTCATCAAGCAAAATACGCATCAGCTCCGCAATCGCAACCGTCGGATGCGTATCATTGAGCTGGAATGTTACCTTCTCGTAGAATTTGTGAATGTCGTCATGCTTTGACATATATTTCTCAATCGCTGTCTGCACGGAAGCTGAAATAAAGAAATACTGCTGTTTTAAACGAAGCTCCTTACCGGATACGTGATTGTCGTTCGGATAAAGCACCTCAACGATATTTCTTGCAAGGTTTGTCTGCTCTACTGCCTTCTGATAATCACCCTTGTCAAACGAGTCAAGACTAAAGCAGTCCATCGGCTCTGCGTCCCAAACGCGAAGCGTATCGACAATGCCGTTTCCATATCCGACAATCGGCAAATCATAAGGAACAGCCTTTACAGACTGGTAATTTTCCTGATACCACATCATTCTGCCGTTCTCATCCCTGCAAGCCACATTTCCGCCAAACTTAATCACCTTTGTATACTCAGGGCGTCTTAACTCAAACGGATTGCCGTCCCTAAGCCAGTCGTCGGGTACTTCTCTTTGGAAGCCGTCGCGGATTTCCTGCTTAAACATACCATAACGGTAACGGATACCGCACCCGTATGCAGAATAGCCGAGTGTTGCAAGCGAGTCTAAGAAACAAGCCGCAAGTCTGCCAAGACCGCCGTTTCCAAGCGCTGCATCAGGCTCCTGATCCTCTACCACGTTAACGTCAAGACCAAGCTCCTCGAGCGCTTCGCTGAACTCCTTATATGCCATCAGGTTAATCATGTTGTTGCCAAGTGCACGTCCCATCAAAAACTCCATGGACATATAATAAACAATCTTCGGATCCTTTTCGTCATACGCCTCCTGCGTCTTAATCCAGTTGTCCACAATCATATCCTTCACGGCATATGAAACTGCCTGGAAAATCTGTTGGTCTGTCGCTTCCTCAATGCTCTTTCTGTACAGCGTCTTTACGTTGTACAAAACACTGCGCTTAAACATTTCCTTGTCAATAATTGGTTTTTTAGGCATTTTTGTACCTCCCCGTTCACCTTTTGTTGTTTTTTTCTTATACCATTTCAATAAATCAAGTCTCATATCCTACATTATACTATAGATTTCCAATTTTTGAAAGAAATATATTCAATAAAAATTGAAAAAAAAAGAAGTTAGATGATGAAACAATATCATATAACTTCCCGATTGTTTTTATGTTGACATAACTTTGTTTTAGGTATATTGCACAAAAAACACACTGTTCTTATACATTTTTTACTGCCCGTTCTCCTGTTATTTATAGATATGCTCTTAAGTCCACAGCAAGCGTCTCCTCGGCTTTGGCCACCTCTCTGGCAAGTTTTTGGATTTTTTCGTCTGCCGCGGGATATCGGTTCAAATATTTATGCAGGCTTTTTACACCCATATTGCAACCGTCCGTGATTAAATCCGCCACCGTGCCGTCAGAGTCATCGCCGCCCAGTTTTACATTGGTCTTTACCCATGACATCATTTTTGCCATCATTGCCGGCTCTTTTCCTTCGTCATGAAATTCATTCAGATACGCATGTGTCATATTGCCAAACTTCGTGTGCGTTTCCTTGGACTTTGCGAGAAGCTCTCGCAGTTTTTTGTCGTGCACATGCTCCATCACTTCATCGAGGGAAGAAACTCCCATTTTAATCCCCGCGTTGCATTCTCTTAATAATTGAATTGTATCATCCTGCATCTTACATGCCCCCCATCCTGTTGACTTCAAACTTAGTATCTGCATATGTCACAATTTCATTCATAATTGATAAACTTATGCATTATGCCAGTGCGCCAAGCAGTGTATAAACCATCGTTCCTACAACGCCGCTTCCCAAAATAATTGCGATCGCACTCACCTTATATTTGCGCAAAATCACCAGTGCCACAACGAAAATCACGAGCTCCACAATACGCAGATTGCTGAACACAATATCGCCAAGCTCCGCCTGAAACAGCCCCAGCATCAAAATCGACGCCCCCGCCGACGCAATCAGCGATACGACCGCCGGACGCAGCGATCCAAGCACAATCTGCACGCCGCTCACTGTGCGGTATTTATAATAGAAATGCGCCAAAATCAGGCAAATGCAAAACGACGGAATAATACATCCAAACGTACACAGCAGTACCCCCGGAATCCCCGCAATGCGCATTCCCACAAACGTCGCCGAATTAATTGAAATCGGACCGGGCGTCATTTCCGCCACCGTAATCAAATCCGAAAACTCTTCCAGCGTCATCAGCTTGTGGATGTTTACAATCTGCTCCTGAATCAGCGGAATTGCCGCGTATCCTCCGCCCACACTGAATAATCCGACCTGCATAAACGCAAAAAACAATTTAATCAACAGCATTTCCTTACACCGCCTCACCTTTCTTATTTTTCTTCAACGTTACAACCAAATCAATCAAGCCAATTCCTAGACAAACCAAAATAATTAACATCGCGCTCACGTCCAAAAGATATGTTGCGATAAACGCAATAATCATCATTGCAATATAAAGCACGCGCTTCGTTTTCACGACGTTGCCCGCCAAATTAATTACCACGTCAAAAATCACCGCAGCGACACCCGCACGCATGACTTCCAATGCCGTCGCAATGTACGGATTGGTACGGAACTGATTATAAAATAAAGAGATAACAGAGATAATCACCATCGGCGGCAGAATTGTTCCGCCAATCGCCACCAGCGAGCCGACAATTCCCGCCATGCGGTAGCCGATAATGACAGACGCATTGACAGGGAGCGGACCGGGAACGGACTGCGTAATTGCCGTCACATCCAGCATTTCCTCCTCCTCAAGCCATTTCAGCTCCTCCACATACCGCTTTTTCATCAGCGACACAATCACAAAACCGCCGCCAAATGTACACGCACTCAACACAAACATGGATTTAAATAACGTCCAAAGCTTGCTGTAATCTTTTTTCATATGATTTAATCTCCCTCCTACCTCAAAATCAGGCAGATAAAATTCTTTTCTCTACCCATGCGCCGCCGATGCAGCTCTATTACGGCATATTTCCTCTGTACTGGCATCTGCGGTCAATAAAAATTGCATAAAAAACTGCTGCAAATACTTTATAGAACAGTATTTGTAGCAGTTTGATTTTTTATTCGGTTCATAATTGCAACGGTTTGGATTTTTATTCGGTTTTAAGGACTTGTGCAAGTCGCTCGATTCCTCCCTGCACAATCTCCAAAGATTTTAAAATATTCTCCACTCCAACAACCTGCTGCTCCGTCGCCATGCTGATTTCCGTCGTCGTCTCGGCAGCCTTTTCCGAAATATTCTCCAACGTATCCATTGATTTCATCAGCGCGTCCTTAATATCGACAATGCCAAACAGCTCCTGTTTTAAGTCCTCAATAACAGACAGCACTTCGTCGGAAGAATGGATCATCGTTTCAAAGATTTTCACGGTATCGTCAAGCTTCTCAGAAGATTCTTTTACAATCACACCGTTTTTGTCCATAATCTGATTGGTTTCCTCGACAGTCGACATAATATCTTTTAGGATTGCGTCAATCTCTTTCGTCGCATTTGCCGATTCCAAGGACAATCCGTTAATTTCATCAGCAACAACAGCAAAACCCTTACCTGCCTCACCCGCCCTTGCCGCCTCAATCGCCGCATTCAGTGCAAGCAGATTGGTCTGCTTTGCAATTTGATTAATACTCTCCACAATCCCCGCAATCAGCGTTGACTTCTGCGACAGGGTTGCAACGCCGTCCGCTGCTTCCTTGGTCGCCTTAATGTTCTCAGAAAACTTGGCAGAAAGCTCGGAAATCGAAGCAATCCCCTCATCGTTTTTTTCCTTGAGCTTGTCCATATTGTCCATCGTGAGCGTAACCTGCTCTTCAGATGCCTGAATTTTGTCATTTAATGCGTTAAAAATCGCAATACTTCCATTAACCTCTTCCGTCTGCATTGCCGCGCTGCCCGAAATTGCCTCCGTAGAACCCGCAATATCCTGCGTGCTCTGCTTAAAACCGCTCAGCGATTCATGAATATGCTCTGTCGACTCCTGAATACCCGTAAATGCCTGACGCACATTCCCCAACAGCGTCTCCACCTCGCGCTCCTTTTTCTCCACATCAAAAAACAAAGAGCGCGCCCGCATGATAATCATAGCTGCTGCAAGAACCGCAAGCACATACACCATCAAAATAAATATCCAAATCGGAAACGTATACATTGCCCGAAATGCCGCCGGAAAGAGCAATAGCGCGCCCCCGTTTGCCACGATCAGCACAACGGTATATACTTTTATCACGGACAAATCATAATAAGAAACTGCCAAAAATAAAATTAAAAAGTATGCCTCAACCATTGCTCCAAATGCCGCCGGCGTTCCGAATACAATCGTCACTGCGCCGCATACCGGCAAAATAGAAACATAAAGGTATTTCGCATACTTTCCAAGTGGTTTTTCCAATACTTTCACCGCAAGATTTGCTGCCACCATCGTTACTGCAATACTATCCCGTGCCGCTCCTCCGTTAAACAGCAAGACGTACAAAAAGGCAACGATTGGTATGACCGCATAAAACAGAAACATTACAAAATTGGTTCGCCTTTCCTCATTTTTTAAGATTTCCAGTTCCATACAAAATATCCTGTCCTTTCTTTTTTATTTCTCGTTTGTGTTTCACAAAAAGCACAAATATTCACTAAAATTTTAGCATAATTTGGTATAAAAAACAAGGACAATTAAGTAACAGGAGTCTTTATATGCCCGCTTTACCTCGACACCGTAAATCGTTTCCCTGACCTGCCGAAGCATTCTGTCATCAATGAACGCATAGCCTTTATGGCGCCTCCAATGCCAGTTCGCTACAACCTTATCGTCACAGCCTTTTTATATATGTTTCATTCGTCCTCTTTTGCCCATCCATACGCGTATTTAACCGCCTTTTTCCACCCTTTAATCCTCGCGGCTCTGTCTGCTTCTTCCAGGGAAGGAATGAAATCGCAATCGGTTTCCCAGTTTTTGCGGACCTCTTCTTTATCCGCCCAATAGCCCACGGCAAGCCCTGCAAGATATGCCGCGCCCATTGCAGTTGTTTCCACGCATTGCGGACGGATAACCGGAACATCGACAATGTCCGCCTGCGTCTGCATTAGAAATCCATTTGCACTTGCACCGCCGTCTACCTTTAATGATGTAATTTTAATTTTTGAATCCGCCTCCATTGCAGCGAGCACGTCATTCACCTGATATGCAATGGAATCCAATGCCGCACGGATAATGTGGCACTTGTTGACGCCGCGCGTAATACCGACAATCGTTCCTCTCGCATACTGGTCCCAGTACGGTGCACCTAGACCGGTAAATGCCGGAACAACATAACAGCCGTTGGTATCCGCAACTTTCTTTGCCATGTACTCCGAATCCGCTGCCGAATCAATAATGCGCAGCTCGTCACGCAGCCATTGTATCACCGCGCCTGCAACAAAAATCGAGCCTTCCAACGCATAGTTGACCGTTCCGTCAATCTCCCACGCAATCGTCGTCACCAAGCCGTTATCGGAAAACACTGGTTTTTCGCCTGTATTCATTAACAGGAAACAACCGGTTCCATATGTATTTTTTGCCTCTCCCGCAGTAAAACAGGTCTGCCCAAACAGCGCCGCCTGCTGGTCGCCCGCTGCGCCTGCAATCGGAATTGCGCCGCCAAGGAATGACGGGTCCGCCTCCCCGTAAACACAGCTCGATGGTCTTACCGCAGGGAGCATACACTTTGGAATATTCAGCTCGGCAAGGATTTCGTCATCCCACTCTAATGTGTTGATGTTAAAGAGCATGGTGCGGGATGCGTTGGAGTAGTCCGTGACGTGGACTGCGCCTTTTGTAAGTTTCCAAATCAGCCATGTTTCGACTGTCCCAAACAGCAGGTCGCCGTTTTCGGCTTTTTGCCTTGCACCGGGTACGTTGTCGAGTATCCATTTAACTTTTGTCGCCGAAAAGTATGCGTCGATGACAAGTCCTGTTTTTTGCTTGAATGTTTCAGTCAGTCCTTTTTCTTTGAGGGCATCACATATCTTGGAGGTTCGTCTGCACTGCCATACAATAGCATGGTGAACGGGAACACCAGTGTGCCTGTCCCATACGATGGCGGTTTCGCGCTGATTGGTAATGCCGATTGCAGCGATGTCCTTTGCGGTTGTGCCAATCATGTTCATCGCCTCCACTGCGACGCCAAGCTGGCTTGCCCAAATTTCGTCGGCATCATGCTCTACCCATCCCGGCTGCGGGAAATATTGTGTGAATTCCCGTTGCGCCATGCTGCGGATTTCGCCTTTTTCGTTGAATAGGATGCAGCGGTTGCTGGTCGTTCCTGCGTCCAGTGCCATAATGTACTTTGTCATGGTTTGTCTCCTTTTTATTTCAATTTATGCATTTTTATTAAATTAGTTTTATGTTCTATTTATCGTTATTCCATATTACGATAAAATGGTTATTTCGTAGCTTTTATAGATTCCTTGTTTCTATTAATCTCTAAAACGGCATAATACGGAAATAATCGTACATGCGTTTTAATACATCCTATGTTTCTGTTAATCAACAAAATAGCCGTCCATATTTTATGTTCTGACAGATTTCAATACATCACAGGGTTCTATTAATCTAGCGGAAAAGATTAAAAAATTAGAAGCTATGACCGTATTTCAATACATCACAGGGTTCTATTAATCATGATTTTTACCGAGGCTGTAAAGGCATTAACATTTCAATACATCCCATGTTTCTATTAATCAAAATCCATTTGTGGTATATTTGTAGCCTCTAACATTTCAATACATCCCATGTTTCTATTAATCAAAATTCTCTAAAAATCTACTTTTCTTTCTCTTTATTTCAATACATCCCATGTTTCTATTAATCAGATGACAGGATAGGGCATCAGTCGTTAGCAAACAAATTTCAATACATCCCATGTTTCTATTAATCACATCATTTTCTAACTTATCAAGTTTTTCAAGCCTATTTCAATACATCCCATGTTTCTATTAATCCTACCGCGAAATAAAACGTGGTACCGTCGTAATGATATTTCAATACATCCCATGTTTCTATTAATCAAGAAAGGACGGCTAACGCCGTGTAGGTAAAAATTAATTTCAATACATCCCATGTTTCTATTAATCTTTTCTGTCATATAACACGATGAAAGAATACGACCATTTCAATACATCCCATGTTTCTATTAATCAACTGAAACGGATGATCATGGGGAATCTTCTTCAACATTTCAATACATCCCATGTTTCTATTAATCCCACGTTTTGTAATGGAAGTTCTAAGCCCATCAACATTTCAATACATCCCATGTTTCTATTAATCGCTGAACGACTGTTACATTGTCCTTTCGGCACATATATTTCAATACATCCCATGTTTCTACTAATCTAGGGAAACGCTGATTAATACAGTTTAAACATTTCCCTTATACTGTTTTTTA
>CAJUJG010000049.1 GCA_910586715.1 uncultured Lachnospiraceae bacterium | reverse complement strand
CCGGCTGCGCCGAAGATATTATGCTTACATTCCTTTGGCTTGATGAAGATGACCGCAGCACGATCCATTTATTTCAGCTTGTACGCAATCCCGGCAAATGCAACGCTTCTGATGATAAATCGGTGCGTTACTACGACAATGACGATTGGCCTGCTCATGCCCCGGTGGGTATGTGGCTAGAGTACGGTTTAGTCAATGATTTCATGCGAGAGTGGTGTCTGCGGAAAGAGCAGTTGAAGAATGGAGAGATTTCAGAGGACGAGTATTTTGAGTGGAAAATCAACTGGCCTGCTACGAGTAGCAGTGTTGATGAAAAAGGGAATGATAAAAAGAACAATAGTTATCAATGGAAAAAACACTAATAAATGAAAGGAGTTTTTATGCCAGTATATAGAAATGAAACAGAATATTTTTGGGGGCAGATTGAAAATAATACTGAATATTATAAATTTCCAGAAATGTACAAATTACTTAATGACCGTACATGCGATGAAGAATTTTACCATTTATGCAAAAACTTTATTGACATTGCCTTAAATGCGCCCAAATTTCCAAACAAAGAAAATTTAACAGTGGAAGCTTGTTTTCAATATTCAGATATGGACAAAGCAAAAAGAGCCACTCAAGACTTCATAAGTAAATTCAACATCCAAAATGTTGAAGAGCTGCTAACTGTTATCAAAATGTTTTATCCATATGCATCAAACGATAATCGAGCAAAATCAGGAACATTATTTAAAGATGCTCCTTATGGTTCTCCAAATATTGGAATATATATCGATTTTTGTAGAATCCCAGATGAAATATGGAACAAACTTGTAGAAGATATTCTAAACAATAATCTCTAACTTGAAAAGGCTACCTTTACGGTAGCCTGCTTTAATGGAGTGCAGGGGATTTGAACCCCTCGGCGTTTAATCCTTATCTAAATTGACTTAGCAGGGCACACTCCACAAACGCCTACAGCCACCATTTCAACACATGCAATCATCATTATCATAATCATTCTTCCCTCCATACAAATTTTTGCTTTTACATTTTCTGAAAGATTGAACTCAAATTCAAACGAAGCGCACGAAAAAATTGCTAAGCCAACAATCAAAGGCTCTCTAATCACAATTCATATTATAAGGTATGGTAAGAAAATAATCAAGATATAGGTATCAAAAAGGTATCACGCCCCACATTAAAAGCCGGAAAGTCCGCTGTTTATGCGGCTTCCCGGCTCTCTGTTTACTATTCGAACTCAATCGTCCCCGGCGGTTTACTAGTCAAATCATAAAACACCCGATTAACGCCTCTCACCTCATTGATAATCCTGCCCATCACTTTCTGCAGCACTTCAAACGGAATTTCCGCCGACTCCGCCGTCATAAAGTCGACTGTATTCACAGCCCGAAGCGCAACCGCATAATCATACGTCCGCTCATCTCCCATGACACCTACACTCCGCATATCCGTAAGCGCCGCAAAATACTGTCCAATGCTCCTGTCCAGTCCCGCCTTTGCAATCTCCTCGCGGTAAATCGCATCTGCGTCCTGCACAATCCGCACCTTTTCTGCAGTAACTTCACCAATAATCCGTATTCCAAGCCCCGGTCCCGGAAATGGCTGCCGAAATACCAGGTTCTTTGGTAATCCCAATTCCAAGCCCGCCTTCCGGACTTCATCCTTAAACAAATCCCGAAGAGGCTCGATAATCTCCTTAAAGTCAACATACTCCGGCAGTCCGCCGACATTGTGATGCGACTTAATGACCGCAGATTCTCCGCCAAGACCACTTTCCACTACGTCCGGATATATTGTGCCCTGTGCCAGGAAATCCACAGTGCCAATTTTCTTCGCCTCCTCCTCAAACACACGGATAAATTCCTCACCGATAATTTTCCTCTTCGTCTCCGGCTCCGTCACACCGCGCCTGCGCGTTGACACGGATAAAGTTCAAGTCAAAGTCCCCATTGGGACCAAATACCGCCTCAACCTCATCGCCTTCATCCTTGCGCAGCAGACCGTGGTCTACAAAAACACATGTAAGCTGTTTCCCGATTGCTCTTGACAGAAGACCTGCTGCCACGGAAGAATCCACCCCTCCGGACAAAGCAAGAAGCACTTTTCCATCCCCAACTTTTTCACGAATTCGTTGCACAGATTCGTCTACAAAAGAATCCATTCGCCAGGTACCCGAACAGCCGCAAATGCCACGGACAAAATTATACAACATTTTTGTTCCCTCGACAGTGTGCAGCACTTCTGGATGAAACTGGATTGCATAAAGTTTTTGGTCCAAACATTCTGCTGCCGCTACGGGACAATCCGTAGTATGCGCGATTATTCGAAATCCTGGTGCCGCCTGTGAAATATAATCGAAATGACTCATCCAACAAATTGTCGTTTCTGCTACATCAGCAAATAAAGGCGAAGATTTATCCACATATACTTTTGTCTTACCATACTCCCGTACCGGTGCTTTTTCCACTTTTCCGCCAAGTATATGCATCATAAGCTGCGCACCATAGCAAAGACCTAACACAGGAATTCCCAGCTCAAACAGTTCCTTTTGATATGTTGGCGAATCCTCTTCATAACAACTATTCGGACCGCCCGTAAGAATAATTCCTTTCGGATGCATCGCCTTTATCTGTTCAATATCTGTCTTATAGGAATAAATTTCGCAATAAACATTACATTCCCTGACACGTCGTGCCACAAGCTGATTATATTGACCTCCAAAATCAATTACAATCACCTTTTCCGTGGAAAGTTTCTCTCCCATACTCATTTGCATTTCCTCCATATATCGGTATCTCTATATCAGATTATATTATACGAAAAAAGTTAATGCAAGCACAACCTGATGGTCTCTCAATAATCTAACCCCGCTTTCTGCATTTATTGACGTATAATACTTTTAATGCTATTCTTTTTCTACAGTTTTATATATATCTGTATGAAATTCAACTTGCAATTAAACAAACCTATATACTGGAGATTTATTATGAAATACTACAACATCACCCAACACCCTTTAAAAATCTACGGTCTTGCCGTAGCCGACGCACAAACCCGCGAATTCTACAAGCTCCCAAAAACCATGCTCGAACAAATGCCCCGATATGACTACTTAGGCAGGCGCGCTACGGGCGGGCGCGTGCGGTTTTGCACTGATTCCGCAAATCTCACAATCCGCATGACGCTGCGCCAAACCAAAGAGGACATCAATATCCCGCTGTCAGGCTCGGCAGGCGCAGATATATATTTGGGCAGCGGACCGTCGTCCGAATATCTCGGCTACATTGCGCCGAATTGTCATACAATGGAAGAAATCAGTGTGGAAAAAACATTTGTTAAAAAAAATACAATGGAAACCGTAACTATAAATTTCCCGCGAAATGACCACCTGCTTTTTATGGAAATCGGCATCGACGACACGGCGTCAATCAAGGAACCGCCTGCGTACACCATTGCAGAGCCGATTGTCTTTTATGGCTCTTCTATTACGGAGGGGGGCTGCGCATCGCGCGCGGGCAACGCCTACACCAGTATCGTGTGCCGCTGGCTTGATGCCGATTACCGCAATTTTGGCTTTTCCGGGTCTGCAAGAGGTGAACAGACATTCGCAAACTATATTGCATCCCTGAAAAATATAAGCGTATTTGTTTACGATTACGACCACAATGCCAATGATGTCAAACAGCTTTCCGACACGCACGAGGCATTTTTCCAAACAATCAGAACGGCGCACCCTGCTCTTCCTATTTTAATGATGAGTCGTCCGGATACCGACGGCGGCAAGGACGATGCGCAGGCGCGAAAAGAAATTATCTATACCACTTATGCCAACGCCAAAAAACGCGGTGATAAAAACGTATGGTTTTTGGACGGCGAAACGCTGTTCGGAACCTTTGGCAGGGCGGAATGCACGGTTGACGGCACACATCCCAATGCTCTCGGCTTTATGCGCATGGCGGAAAAGGTGTACGCGGCGCTCTGCGATATTTTAGGCATTAAAAATCTTTTAAGTTGACAGCCTTCCCTATAATGCGCTATAATAGTTTATACTTTAACGCGTCAAAGCGTCTATGTGTTAAAGTGTAAACTATTTTTATTTTATGGGGAGGCATCTTGTTATGCTTATCAAAATTATTTTATTGCTTTTATTTTTCGGTTGTATGATTGGCGTGGGGCTTTACGCGCGAAAGAGTGCGGGAAGCACCACTGATTTTGTACTTGGCGGCAGAAGCGTCGGTCCCTGGCTGTCCGCGTTTGCATACGGAACGTCTTATTTTTCCGCCGTTGTTTTTGTCGGCTACGCAGGACAGTTTGGCTGGAAATACGGCATTTCATCGACATGGATTGGTCTTGGAAACGCTGTCATCGGCTCGCTGATTGCATGGGTTATCATGGGCAGGCGCACACGCGTAATGACACACCATCTTGAAGTTGCTACCATGCCCGATTTCTTTGGAAAACGCTATAGCAGCAACGTATTGAAGCTGGTCGCATCTGCGATTGCGTTTGTGTTTATGATACCGTACACAGCATCCGTATATAACGGACTTTCAAGGCTTTTTGGCATGGCGTTTGACATTCCCTACACGGTCTGCGTGGTGACGATGGCGGTGCTGACAGGCGTTTACGTTATTCTCGGCGGATATATGGCGACTGCGATTAACGATTTTATTCAGGGGATTATTATGCTGATTGGTATTGTTGCAGTTATTGCTGCTGTTCTTTCGGGACAGGGCGGTTTTATGGAGGCGATTCGAACGCTTTCGGAGCTGGAATCGGACATTCCCGTAACGCTCGGGCAAAAAGGTGCATTTACGTCATTCTTTGGTCCTGACCCACTGAATCTGCTCGGTGTTATTATCCTTACGTCGCTCGGTACGTGGGGTCTTCCGCAGATGGTACATAAATTTTATGCCATTAAAAGTGAGAAGGCAATCAAGACAGGAACCATTGTTTCGACATTTTTTGCAATTATCGTGTCGGGCGGGTGCTATTTTTTGGGAGGCTTCGGCAGACTTTTTGACTCGCCTGCAATTTACAAGGCGGACGGTTCCATTGTGTACGACGCGATTGTTCCCTCGATGCTTGCAACACTTCCCGACATTTTAATCGGCATAGTGATTGTGCTTGTGCTCTCAGCGTCCATGTCAACGCTTTCATCGCTTGTGCTGACCTCTGCTTCGACGCTTACACTGGATTTTATTAAGGGAACGATTGTGAAAAAAATGGATGATAAAAAACAGCTGATTTATATCCGCGTGTTAATCGTGTTCTTTATCGTGATTTCCGTTGTGCTTGCGCTCAATCCCCCGACGTTTATCGCACAGCTTATGGGCATTTCATGGGGTGCTCTTGCAGGTGCGTTCCTTGCACCGTTCCTCTATGGTCTGTATTGGAAAGACGTGACAAAGGCAGGCGTTTGGGCAAGCTTTATCTGCGGTGTGGGCATTACGGTTTCCAATATGTTCTTTAAATTTATCGCGTCACCGATTAACGCAGGCGCTGCTGCCATGATTGTAGGACTGATTGTAACGCCTGTTGTGAGTCTGATTAGTCCGAAACTGGACAAAAAGTTCTTGGAAGGTACGTTTCAATGCTATGATGAAACGACTTCCAACGTTTCGCGGAAAGAATATTTGAAAGAGGAGTAATTTTGTGCTATGCTCGTATAGATGTTTATTATTAATTTTCTATACAATAAGGAGTACAAAAGATGAATTTTATCACAAAGAACTGGAAAGGTATTTTTATCTGCCTGTGTATTGCTGTGCCGTCGTGGTTTTTGGGAAACATGTTTCCAATTATCGGCGGCGCGGTAATTGCAATCATTGCGGGCATGGTGATTGCGATGTTTCTCAAAAACAAAGCGCCGTTTGAGGCGGGGATTAAATTCACCTCAAAGAAAATCCTGCAATGGGCAGTTGTGCTGCTTGGTTTCGGTTTAAATCTGCATGTCATTGTGGAAACAGGAAAACAGTCGCTGCCGATTATTGTCAGCACGATAACCATTTCGCTTGTCATTGCCTTTGTACTGTGCAAAGTGATGCATATTCCGGGCAAGATTTCGACTTTGGTCGGAGTCGGCTCGTCAATCTGCGGCGGTTCCGCAATTGCAGCGACGGCTCCCGTGATTGATGCGGATGACGAGGAAGTTGCACAGGCGATTTCGGTGATTTTCTTTTTCAACGTGCTTGCCGCGATTTTTTTCCCGACGTTTGGAAAGCTGCTTGGATTCAGCACCACCACAGGGGAAGCGTTTGGTATTTTTGCAGGTACTGCAGTAAACGACACTTCATCTGTTACCGCGGCGGCATCCACTTGGGACACGATGTGGGGACTTGGCAGTGCAACGCTCGACACGGCTGTAACGGTAAAGCTGACACGGACGCTCGCGATTATTCCGATTACCTTAGTGCTTGCTTTCCTGCGGTCGCGCAGCGAAAAGAACAGTGAAGGGCAAAAGCAAGTATCGTTAAAGCAGATTTTTCCGATGTTTATTTTGTATTTTGTGGCGGCGTCGGTTATTACTACGATTGCCGTTTCGGTCGGCGTCAAATCCGAAGTATTTTCGCCGATTAAGACGCTCAGCAAGTTCTTTATCGTGCTTGCAATGTCGGCAATTGGGATGAATACGGATATAGTAAAATTGGTGAAAACAGGCGGAAAGCCGATATTTATGGGATTTTGCTGTTGGACAGGGATTACAGGCGTAAGTCTTTTGATGCAGCATTTATTGCAGCTTTGGTAATTGGTAAACTATTGTTTAGACAAAAAGGAAGGGCAGTGCGCAGGAAATAAAATTCCTACGGACTGCCCAATTTTTATATTTTTATTGAATATGGCTAATATGTCTTTTACAGTTTAAACTGCTTCACCGACACACTCAGCTTATTCACAATCTCATCCAACGTCTTTGCATATCCTGCCATTTGGCTCATGGTGTCGTTGACCTGCTCCGCGGACGCGTTGACCTCCTGGGTGGCTGCCGCCGACGTTTCGGAAACGGACGCGATGTCCTCCATTTGATGTACGACATTGTCGCGCTCCCTGTTCATCTCAGCATTCAGCGCTTCAATTTCTTCGACTGCCGCCAAAAGCTCCTGAACGGACTTTCCGATTTCTTCAAACAGATTCTGCGTTTCCTTAATGGATACCTGCTGCTCCTCCTGAATGGCGCCGCTTTCCTCAAGGCTGCTCTCCACCTGACCGGAATTGCCGGATATTTCGTTCAAAATCTGCTTAATCTCTTCAGTTGAGTTCTTTGACTGATCGGCAAGCTGCCGGATTTCGTCCGCCACAACCGCAAAGCCTTTGCCTGCCTCTCCCGCTCTTGCCGCCTCAATGCTCGCGTTTAAGGAAAGGAGATTGGTCTGAGATGTAATATCCGTGATTACATCTGCGATATAGTTAATCTTGTCAATCGATTTGAGCATTTCCGTCATCATTCGGATAGACTCCGACGCGTTAATTTTTGCCTTGTCGGACTTCTTAATCAGCTCGTCAAGAATGCGAATACCCTTTTCGCCAAGCTCCGCCGTATCTCTTGAACGGTCGCCGATATGCTTCGTCTTTTCTTTTGACGCCTCCATACTTTCCGCAAGCCGCTCCATTTCCATGTTTGCGTCCGCCGTGCTCTGCGCCTGCTCGGTCGCGCCCTGTGCCACGCTGCCGATTGCTTCCGTCACCTGCTCGGCGATTTCTTTCGTGTTTGCGGATACCTCCGTCACGGATTTTGCAATGCCGAAGATTTCGTCGGAATTCGCATCCACTTCTTTTATCAATCCCGAAATGCTGTCCATCATCGTGTTGAAATTGTGCTCCAGCTCGCCGAACTCGTCAAGCCGTTTTACCTCAAGCTTTGTCGAAAGGTCGCCCTTTGCCATGCGCTCTGTCGCCGACTGCAGCTTTTTAAGCTCGCGCGATACAGAATACGAAACAAACAATGCCACCAGTACAGACAAAATCAACGCCAGTACCACACAGATTATGGTAGTAACGGTGATTGCACGAAAGCTTGACGCAAGCTCCTCGTCCCCAATCATACCCACGAGATACCACCCTGTTATGGAATCCTGCAAAACCGTAACAACATATTTTTCCCCGCCGATTTTACAGGTCATGCTTGCAAACGGATTGACCTCCGCGTCCGGATTTTCGGCAAGCTGTGCCTGCGCATAAGCATCCGCCTCCGCAATCAATTCATTCCACACGGGAATTTCCGCCGCGCTGCTTCCAACCACGTCATTTTTCTCGTTATTTACAATAATATCTCCCGACTCGTTTGCAAGAAACGTAAATCCGGTATTCATCAATCCGATGCTGTTGATATATTCCTCAAGCACTTGCACATTGATGTCCATTGCCACCACGCCTACATGCACGTCGGCAGCCTTTAAATCCTGTGAAACCGTAAAAACATTAACGCCGTCATCATTGACGTACGGCTCCGTGAAATTCGCAAATACGGTGTAGCGCCCGCCAAGCCCCTGACAGTCGGCAAACCAGTTCTGCGCGGTATTGTCGATGCCTGTCTTCTCAATATAATCCCCCGTTTTTTTGCCTTCCTCGGACACGACCATTTTTGCCTGTATATATCTTCCACTTGCAGTCGAATAGTATGTACGTTCGGAATTTGGAATAACCTTGAGTGCGCTCAGAAGCGAATCCTGTATCCCGCTGATGCGTTCGTCATAACCCTCGTCGATTTTCTTGAAATCATTGCTTCTGCACATCAAATCAATGGGCAGGCTCAACGTCTTGGTGTAGCGCTGAAAGCTTGTCATCGCCGAGTCCATCGTCTGCCGGCTTGTCAGCTGCATGTCGTTTTCCAAAATACCAATCATTCGGATGCTTATCATCGATGCACTGATGAGCAGTGCCACAAGCGATACCATAACAATGTAACATACCAATTTCACGCTAAATCTTGTTTTTTTCATCCGTACCTCATTTCTGCGCTGCTTTTTGTCCTACCCCTTGTTTGCATCAGGCGGCGCGCGGATGCAGCGGGTTTTGTTAAATTATATCACAATTGCAATGTTGTGTATAATGTTTTTTGACAAATTGTATAATTTGCATCTGACAAAATTATCACAATAGATTTGTCTGCGCATTTTGGCGGATACGAGGGGGGCTTTGTTTTGTACAATCCCCAAAGCAGCTCGTGGTGCGTTTATAATATGGAACATGCCGCATTGCGGACGTTGCCGGACTCTACTTATAAGATATACGATGCGCTGTTCGGACTGGAGGAAGGCATTATTTCGCCCGAAAGCTCGCTCCTTGCGTGGGACAAAACCGCCTATCCGTTCACGGAGTGGAACGCCAATCAGAACTTATATTCCGCGATGCAAAACTCGGTCAACTGGTAAAACATGCAGGTTTACGCTAAGACCGGAACGGGACGCGTAGACGGACACAATGTGAACGGCTGGTTTGTCGGTCATGCCGCTGCAATCGGCGGCAGTTCCAGTTCCTTTTGCTCTATCGAATTGGACAAGTAGCGGAATGTGCCGTCGGCAAAGAGCTGTACCACAATCGTGTTTGTAAAGGCGCAGTCGGAATTATAATCCGCCCAAACGCCGTCCACTGTAAGTGTAATTGTTTTGTCCGCATTTTCCGTATATGCAACAACCTCCCCAAACGGCGGATAGGGGCTTGACGAAATCATTTCGTATTCATAAGTATTACTGTTTGCATCATATCCACACTTCGCACGCAGGGTTTCCACGGATACGGGAAAGTACTTCGTCATAATCCGTTCATAGGTATCCGCGGGGATGCGCCAGTTTTGCGCCTTTAAATTCTCTCCCGTATCAATGCGGTATATGTCTTCAAACATGCACGGCGTCAAAATGTCCTCAACATTATTGCTGTCCCAGTTTGTCACGAGCATATTGTAATTGATATAGCTTAGTCCCTGTACGTACTTTTGGGTAAGTTCCCTGCACTTGTCAGAAAGCGGTTTGATGCGCCAATACTGGCGGAAACGGGAATGCATGAGCAGGTCTTTATATTGGTAAATAAAATAACCTTTTTTTGTCAGATTAATTTCCGCAAGGTCGCTCACGGACGTGTCTTTTATCGTGGGAGTTCCGCCCTCCTGCCATCCGATTCCTGTGTAAAATGTCTGCAATTTGTCTTTTCGGCACACAAATGTAACCGCCCGCAAAAATCCGTCTAAATCCACCTGAAAAACCGTTACCGTCGCATTTTGTTTGTTTTGATATGCATTGTAAAAGTCCTCCATTTTTTCATAATTTTCCATATTCATGTCTTCCGAGACACTGACATACCCCGCCGCGCCGAGCAGTGTCACAACAGCTTTACGCTGCTCCTTTGTGAAGGATTTAATGTTCGAACCAAATGCAGAATTGCCGACAAGTTCAATATCATGGTATATTTCCTTCACTTCCTCAGCCGCGGCAAATGCGGTGTTTTTTAATTCTTCCTGTTCTGCGCCCGTCAACAGACAGCCGTCCTTTTGCGCCAAAAATATTGCTGCATCCGTTGTCGCCGCATCTGCCTCTGCTGTTTCCTCTGTCACCATTTCTTCCGCGCGTTTTTCCTGCGTGAAACGGTCGCAGTGCCACCACGTATCATATTCTTCCCGAGGCGTAATCATTTGATTCGACACATATTGAACTGCGCCGTTTTCCAGCGGGCGAACTACCGTTTTATGTGTAAAGGATTTCGATGTGCCGCCATGCGGATAGACGGCGTTGACTGTCAGCGTGATTGTCCCGTCCTGATTTTCGGTACTGCTTATGACCTCCGGATATGGAATGTCAGCATATTCCGCCTCATAAAATCCGCGGGGTCGGTATCCATATGTTTTGTTCTCTGCAAGGTATTTAGTCTTTGCACGCAGCGTTTCTTTATTGATTCTGAAATATGTCATAATCACCGTCTCAAATTCGGTTTCAGGAATTTCATACACGGTTTCATCTACCGTACTGTCCGCCGCAGTGTAGGGAACGGGCTGACCGTATAAAATCGGATAAAAACGATCAAACACATCATAGAAATCCATCTCCCCGAAATCATCTTCGCTCCAATCGCACAAGAAGAGATTGTTGCGCTCATAACCGATTGGGAGGATATAGCTCCTGTTTTGCTCACGGCACGTTTCATTTAACGACAAAACCCGCAGCGCGGTGTTCTCCGACGCGTCGCTCATTGTCAGGACAAAGTCTTCATTTGAGAAATAATTTCCCGAAAAAAGGAAATACCCTTCCTGCGTGTACTGCCAAAAATCGGCAGTGTAACTTACCGTATCGGTATTTTTTATGCATCCGCTTTCGTCAAATTGATAATACGTTCTTACAACGTTTACGGTTCCGTTTTCCGTCTGCAAGTCAAAAATCCAAAAACCGGAGTCTCCGGTTACAATAACGGTGCAGTCTGCCGTTTGCTTTTGCTCCGCTGCACTGCAAAACGCCGTCATCTGCTCCGCGCACACCATGTCAATCTGATTTTCACTGTCAACCGCCGCATTGCCGTTTTCTCCGAGCCGGGCGATAATACGGCGCATCTGCTCCAAACTGACACTTGTGTCAGTTTGGAGTGTTTCGGCAGAAATGTCATTGTAAATTGATGTGACCCGTTCCACAAGCTTCTTATTCTGTTTGCTTAGGGGATTTGTTTTGTTATTGCCATTTGTTTCTGTTGATGTTTCATTTGCTTCCGTTACTGCCACTCTCGAATCCGAGAATTTTGACGGCTGTTGACCGCAGCCTGACAATGAAAACATGATGATGCTTATCATAAATACGGACAGCAAAATGGCAGTTCTTTTTGGAAAGTTGGTTGCTTTCGGTGCATTAATTTTAGTCGTTCTTCTTATCATAAGTGATTGTCCTTTCCCCGTTTGGTTTTCCTATATAAACACCTTTTTTATATTCCTTTCAATAAATATTACACTTGTAAGATTGTTGGGCAAAAAACTTCCCTTTTAGTAACTATGTTTCAAATAATAAAGCCTAAACTATCCTGCATTTGAAACATATACCATTCCGTGAACCGCTCCAAAATCACGCATAATATGACCGTTCCAAGAAATCATCCACGACACGTCCAATCGACTTTAGCAACAATTCCTCCAAAATCCGCCGCGCTTCTCCCTCGTCCGCAAGCTGCGCGGTCTTGCACTGGCAGGGACGATTTGCCCAGGCATTGCCAAACTGCATAAAGGACGTTACCTTCGTCACGGTTTTCGCGCGATGAATAACCGCATTGTAATGAATGTTCCTGCATTCTTTGGAGCGCTGCACATATTCCTCCCAAGTCAGCATCTGCGTCGTCACTTCAAGCCGCGGGAGCAGGCGGGACAATTCCTGCTCTACCTGCACCTGGTATTCTCCTGCCTCATCTATCAGAAAAATAACCATTTTATCAAAGCGGACGCCTTGCTGCGGGTCATACAATGGACACTCAAACTTTGACATCATGGACGAAAAACGTTTCATATCCGCCCGCTCCATCGCATAGCAGTCAAACCACACCGTCTGCGGCATTGTTGTAATTTGAAAAGAACCCTGCCCATCTGTCTTCTCGTAGTTCCACAAATCAATTGCATTCCAATCCTGAAAAACTGCTGCCGTTTCTTTTAGAATTTCCTCAATCGGCAGAGCCTCCAAGCCCTCGACATTCTCATGATCGCAGCACGCAGTTTGATATACCGCTGCGCTGTCTAAATCGAAACCGTCTTGAACCTTCCAAAAATTTAAGTCAACTCCCATTCGTAGTTCACGCTCCATTTCTTATAATAATTCACTACATGCTTTCTTTAATCTTACATCTGTAAGAGTTTTAAGTCAATAAAAAATTAAAATGCATACACTCTGCGTATACACTCTGTTACATTATCGAATTTCCTCCAGGATTTGCTCCAAGGAATGAAAATCGACAAAATCCACCTTGGTATTGTATGTTTCAATCAATGCCTTATCCTCATCTGTAATATGTTCGGCAGGTTTCTTTTTCAAGGAATGATACAAAGCGCTCATCATCAGCTTATGTTTGTAGTTCAATTTCCGATAATCAATGCCGCCTCTTAAATGGAACAGAACTGCGTTCTCCAAAAACTGTTCTTCAACCTGTTTTTCGACGGATTTTTTAATATGATCCGTATTCTCCTTACGACTTACGTCTGCCAAACCAACCGTAATGATCATCAGCCTCACGCGGCTGTCCTTCAATTTTTTGACAGTCCTTTTTAAGCCTTTTACCCCGCCTGCATATAATCCGCCGAAATAAATGATTTGCTCATAACCGGTCAGGTCTTTTACTGTTTCATAGCTCACAGCCAAAATTCCCGTCATTTCAGCAAGCTTCTCTGCATACGCCTTCGCCGTGCCATATTGACTGCCATAGATAATCAAACTTTTCATCTCTGTATGCTCCTACCTCAATTCATTGAACTCATTTTATCACAACTGCTTCGCGGACTCCAATAATTTTGCATATCTACACGTTCCAAAGTCAGCAGCTTCACTTTCTTGTCCAGCCCTCCGGCATATCCCGTCAGACTTCCGTTTGTTCCGACTACCCTGTGGCAGGGAACAATAATTGAGATTTCATTGTGTCCGACCGCTCCGCCTACTGCCTGTGCAGACATGCCGGAACCCCCTTTCTGCGCGGCAATTTCCTTTGCAATTTCTCCGTAAGTGACCGTTTTTCCGTAGGGTATCTTTTGCAGGATTTTCCAAACGGAAAGCTGAAACGGAGTGCCAATCAAGTGGAGCGGCGGCAAAAAATCCGGTTCTTTCCCTGCAAAATAAATTGTCAGCCATTGGATAGCCTGTTCCAAAATCGGCGTGCTTTGTTCTTCATGCTTTGGGTCGAGGTTGTCCGCATAATATTTTTGCCCGTCAAACCATAACCCTGTCAGCCCTGTTTTGTCAGCAGCAAGAAGAATGCCGCCGATCGGCGACTGATAATGCGTTATATACTGCATATGGCATCTCCCTTCGTCACAGATTAAACTATTGGTTCGCGTCAGCCAAAGCTTTGTCCCTCATGGTCATTGCATCGCAGCGTGCGGCTTGACACCTTGTTTCATTTTCAAGTATAATTTTATCACATAAAACAGAGAAAGAATATCTATAAAATTTCAAAAAACGGGGTACGCCCCCGGAGAATACCGGCTAAAATCGGAGGTATCCGTATGAATAAAATGATAAACGTAATTACAATAATGATCCTGCTTCTTACGCTGTTCGGCTGTTCCCAAAAAGGACCCTACGTGGTTAAGACCTATGAGGAAACGGACTTCGCGCTCACGGACGAATATTGGGAAAATGATAAACTGGTTACGATGGTTTCCTATTATGAAATGAGCGACGGTACTTGGAAAACAGATGACTATACTTATCAATACCGATTGGAGCTTACCGGAAGAATGGGGAATGCGGCGAAAGACAGCACGTTTGTCTTTTTAAGCAACACAGAGGATATTACATTTGAGCAGGCATGGAAGGCAAGCGGATTTAGCAGCAATATGGCTGATTATTTTGAGGAAGAGGTCGCAAAATTTGTGGCTTTGAAGTAAATAAACAATGCAGACAGGCAGACTGTAAAGAGCGTATTTTCATGATACTGATAGAAACGGATCGATTACTTTTAAGGAATTATCAAGTGTCGGATTTAGACGATATTTTGCAATATTTTTCTGACGAGGAGGTCAGCAAATATGAAGACTTTTATCCAATGTCAGAAGAGCAGGTTCGAAACATGATTACAGAATGGAAAGATATGGATAACCGCCTTGTTGCGGAATTAAAATCATCGCAAGCGGTGATAGGGAGCGTCGGTTATTGGATTGATGAAGAAGGGCATTATTGTATTGATTACGATTTCAATCCTAAGTTTTGCAAAAAAGGCTATGCAACAGAGGCAGGAAATGCACTGGTTCGATATCTGTTTGAAACAGTGGGTATCAATGCAATTTACGGCGATTGCGACATTCGAAACGAATCCTCATGGAAGCTTTTAGAGCGGCTGGGTTTTCAGCGTATCCGCCAGCTTGATAATCAATCCTATAAAAATGATGAAAACGGCAATCCGATTTTTATTCGCACATTTTTGTATGAATTGAATAAATCCGCGCGAAAATCGGTTTCTTCAGAGGGCTAAACCATTGAATACACAATCCCTGCCCCGATTGGAGGGATTGTGAGTTTTGCCATATTGCTCTTTTACAATAACGGATTTTAAAGAATCACATCATATAATCCGCCCAGTTTTCGGCAATCTGATCCGTCAGCCGTTCCACCGTTTCTTTGAGTTCCTGTGGCTTGCACTCATAAGTAGAAATCAGCTTATCCAACATCCCCAAAACGCGCCCCTCGTTAAACTGCTCCTTCTCCGGCTCATGCGGTCGGATATGCTCGCGGTACTTATTCTGCGCAAAAATAAGATACGGCAGCCCCTCCGTATACCGTCCCGCAATCCACAGCCCCACGCCATACACCGCAGCCTCGTCCATGCACGCGAAATATATGTCGCTGAAAAACACAATCTGATTGACCCGAAAAATCTCCTTCTCCCCGTCCTCGCGCCTTTGGGGCTTCACCATAAAATCAAGCAGCTTCTCCACGCTCATCGCGTCCATATATGGCAAAATATAACGCTCCAACGCAAGCACCACGTCCCGCCATACCGCCTCAAAATGCTCCATTTCGTAATAATAAGGACCTTCCTGCGGAATCTTCACATTCCACCAAAGATTCGTCGTAATCGGTTCCCGCGCCTTCATAACGCGCCACAACGAGTTGTTGACCAGATCCACATACAGGCTCGTAAAAGGCGCCTTTCTGTAATAGATGTGAAAGCACGGCGTTAAATGCGTACCGTCCGTACGCAGGCTGACCTCATCAATCAATTCTTCCCTGACGCGCATCAAGCGGTTTCGTTCCTTCGGGTGCGGCTGAAACCCCAACGGCTTGAGCAGCTCCTTTAGACGTTTCCGCACCAGCTCGACAGCATCTTTTTTATGATAATCGTTTCGTCCATATCCATAGTCCTCTTCCTTTTAGAAAACAGATTTGCGGTACAAATCATAGACATCAATATCCTTTTCCACGAAAACATCTAACAGCTTTTCATAACCGTTTTTCTGCATAAAAGCAAACTCGCTGTCCGATATGGGATTGAGCATCAGCCAGGTTATGACACGCGTGTCAGTTTCTATAATGCCCAAATCATGTCTCAGCGAAAAAGGCGGTATTAGCAGAATGTGCTTCATGTCAATATTGGGCTGATATACCGGAATAATATCCTTATAAACCTCATACGGATGCGCCCGCACTTTTCCTTTGATCATGGCAAACGCACAGGTGGATAAAAGCCCGTCAAACCATTGATTCCTGCTGTCGCAGATACCTACAAACTCAACATTCAATTCCTTATCGTCCGCCGTCAGCAGATTTTCACATTGATAAACGCCTAATGTTGAGTAAGAGGTCACTCCTGCAAAAGGACTGTCCTCACACTTGACAATCTCTACACAAGCCTGCCCATCGTCCGACTCAAAGGGTTCTATCTCAATCGGATTCTCAAAAACCTCTTTTATCCGCTGCAGCACCAATTGTTTTTGTTCCATGCCATCACGCCTCCGTTTCCATTACGCATTCCAACATTTGTTTACCTTACTTTAATTTCATTACAATTTTACCACAACCGAATTTCGGGTTCAACCAAAACACTGTGGAAAACGGTGACATTTCCCATTGACAAACCGCCCGATCAGTTGTATGCTTTAAAAAATAACCAAAGGCTATGAAGAGAAGAGTAGGCGGTTAGATATGTTACAGAGAGTCTGATTAGGTGAGAACAGACGCAAAAGGAACTGCTGAAAATGGTCTCGGAGCCGCGTACTGAAGCAATTATGCCAAGGCTACGACGGATGCACCCGTTACAGTGATAGACTATCGGCGAATCATTTCTCGTCCGTAGTTGATAAGGTCTGCATCGTGAGGTGCAGGTGAATTTGGGGTGGTAACACGAAGCAGCTGCTCTCGTCCCTGAAAAAGAAATTTTTCAGAGAGGAGGGCTTTTTTATTACAAATAAGAACTGACCATAAATGGTCGAATATTACACGTTATCACAAGAAAATTCAGGAAATGAGGGAAAAATTATGTGTACTATTTTCATTGGCGGGGCATGGCCCTATGCGAACGGCTCCCTGCACATCGGTCATATCGCAGGATTACTGCCCGGGGACGTTTTGGCAAGGTATCACAGGGCGATTGGCGATACGGTCTGCTTTGTATCAGGCAGCGACTGCCACGGAACGCCTGTAGCAATCCGTGCCAAACAGGAACAGAAAACACCGCAGGAAATCAGTGATTTTTATCACGAAGAATTTACGAAATGCTTTGAAAAATTAGGGTTCAGCTATGATGTCTATACAAAAACATCTTCCCCTGAGCACAAAAAATTTGTCAGGGAATTTCACAAAAAATTGTATGAAAGCAACTATGTCTATGAAAAAGAAGTTCCGCAGGCATACTGCGAACAGTGCAGTGCCTTTTTGGCTGACCGATTCGTGCTCGGAAAATGCCCCAAATGCGGAAGCGACACAAGAGGCGACCAATGTGATGTCTGCGGTGCGGTGCTTGAGCCGGAGCATCTTACGACACCGATTTGCGCAGTATGCAAAACGCCTGTCAGCTTTCAAAAAGCAAAGCATTTATATATCGCTATCACGAAATTACAGGATGAACTAAGGGCGTTGGTTGACAGTCACGCGAATTGGCGGAATAACGCGATTGCATTTACAAACAGGTATCTTGATGAAGGGTTGAGAGACCGTGCCCTGACAAGGGATTTGGAATGGGGAATCCCAGTTCCAAAGGACGGTTATGAAAACAAGACCATTTATATATGGGCTGAAAATGTATTAGGTTATTTGTCCGCAGGCAAAATGGCTGCCGAGGCAAAGGGCAGTGATTTTGGGGAGCTTTGGGACAAACATGCAAAGCATTATTACGTACACGGAAAAGATAACATTCCGTTTCACACCATTATTCTGCCTGCGCTTTTGCTGGCAAACGGCAATTACCGGCATTTGCCTGACCGTATTATATCGAGCGAATACCTGACATTGGAGGGACGAAAAATATCGACCAGCCAAAATTATGCCATTTGGGTAAAAGATCTGTTGGCACATTATGAGGCGGATTCCATTCGTTACTTTTTCCTCGCAAATGGTCCGGAAAAAAGGGATACGGATTTTTCGTGGAGAGAATTTGTCCACAGCCACAATAGCGAACTGCTTGGCGCATACGGAAACTTCGTAAACCGAACACTGACCTTTATTACAAAATACTGTGACAAAATTGTACCCAAGGGTACGCAGCACCCGACTATCAGCGGACAGATCGATGCATTGTTTCCTTCCGTTGGCAAAAAAATTGAAAACGGCGCTTTTAGAGATGCGCTTACGGAACTCTTTGACTTCGTGAGAAGTGCAAACAAGTTTTTTGACACCGAACAGCCTTGGATTACACGGAACACGGATAAAGCAGCGTGCGATAATACCCTGTACCAATGCGTTCAGATCATTGCGAATTTAGCGGTACTGCTGTCGCCCTTTTTGCCGTTTTCATCAGAGAAAGTGTGCCAATGGCTTGGCATTTGCCACAACTGGGAAAAGCAGTCCGTTCCCGCAGGTTTGACACTTCCTGAGGTGGAGATTTTGTTTCAGAGAATTGATAAAAAGGTTATTGATGTGGAAACGGAGAAATTGAAAGGGATTTTGTAAGAATTTAACCGGAACAATCATTTTGAGGGGAACGTTTTTGAGTGAACGTTCCCTTCGTTCTTTCCTCAATCAAACTGCGTTTTCCAATTCTCGTCATGGTAAGCGTCAAAGCACATCTCAATCTGATCTCTCGTTATTTTTTCCACTGCCAATTGACTTGGCAGCTCCTCCATAGAATCCCATCACGCAAAAATGCCCCTGACCAACACATCAAGGACATTTTTGAATCATTCAATCGTTCCTCCGTATCCGGCTAAAGCCATTTGGTCTTTTTTACTATGACAAAAAAATACAAAAGAAACAATATAAACTGCGAAATCTCTTTACGCTGCTATCCTAACGCCACGTCCAGTATCATCATAATCACAAATCCCGCCGCAACGCCTATCGTACTGATATTCGAATGTTCGCCTGCCTGCGATTCGGGAATCAGCTCCTCTACCACGACATAAATCATCGCCCCTGCCGCAAACGCAAGAAAATACGGCAGTAACGGCACAATCATGTTTGCCAGGAAAATCGTGAGCACCGCCGCAACAGGCTCAACAAGCCCGGAAAGCGTCCCGTAAACAAACGCCCTCCTCTTTGACATTCCTTCACTTTTGAGCGGCATTGATATAATCGCCCCCTCGGGAAAATTCTGAATGGCAATGCCGAGCGCAAGCGTCATTGCACCTGCCATCGTAATCTGCGAATCGCCCAAAAGCGCCCCCGCAAATGTCACGCCTACCGCCATTCCCTCCGGTATATTGTGAAGCGTCACGGCAAACACCATCATCGTCGTTTTTTTCATTTTTGCCTTAATGCCCTCAGGCTTGCTGCTTTCTATATGAAGATGCGGTATCACGCTGTCAAGCAGCAGCAAAAACGCCATTCCAAGCAAAAAACCCGACGCTGCAGGCACCCACGCTGTCTTTTGCTGCTCTGCCGCCATATCAATGGAAGGAATCAGCAGCGACCACATCGACGCCGCAATCATCACTCCCGCCGCAAACCCCAAAAGCAGCTTTTCAAGCTTTTGATTTAACTGGTTTCTCATAAAAAACACCATAGCCGCGCCCAGTGTTGTACCCGTAAACGGTATCATCAGACCAACTACCAAGCTAATATCCATGCTATTAATCCCCCTTTTCGTTCCTTATTATAGTATTCTTTGTTTTGAAAATGGTAACCGTGATTTTGGAGGTTTTTTGGTTAGTTGTAGCTAACTGAATATTATAATAGCACATCATGCAATCGTTGGCAATGGATTTATTTATAGTCGTTCTCCCCCCCTATCTCTTCATTCCTTTTACAGCTTCTTAAAATAACTGATTTTGACATAATCTTCCCTATCCTCCTGCTGCCAGAACGCCTCATCATATTCTGCGTCATAGATCGGATCGCTTGACATCCCCCCATACCAGCTGATATTGATATGTTCCAACTGTTTTGCAGAGTTATTCTCCTCAATATACGCCTTCACCGCCTCATAACCCATATCACATTTGATAACCTTCTCCCCGTCTATATGCAGCCAGTATACATCGGTTATCCTTATTTTCGTATGATATACCGTCTTACACCCCTTTGGCAGCTTCAATGTCTCCATACGCCAAACAGCCGGCATTTTCCACCCCGCCACAAAATAAAACAAAATCAAGGCAACAGCCGCCAGCCCAATTTTTCGTAACCACTTTTTCATACATTCAAACCTCTTTGCAAAATCGTACTCTCTGTTATCTCTCAAGCTCCGACCATGCCTGTTAAAACCTAAACCGTCCGCGCTCCTGACAACAGACGCCGCAATATAACTCCATTATATCCACAACCAACGCCACAGTCAAACCCGCGCATTCCTTTTCTTTTCCGTAAAAATCTTCACCGCCTGACTCACCGCAATCCCCGCCGCAACCAAAATACCCGCCCCAAACTCACGCTTATTCAGCGCCCCGCCGCCAAAGACGTCCAACAGCATCCCGCAAAAAAGCTGACCGCAAAACAGAAAAAGCGACAACTGATACGCCGGAATTTTGGGAACAATCACATTAGACAACGCAACCGTAATCACGCCCAGCATTCCCCCGCACCATATCCACAGCCGAAAATCCCCTGCCATAAAAGGCGCCGCCGCAGAAGACTCATTTACACCAACACCAAGCGCCAACAGCAAGCAAAACGGCAGACCAACCAAATGATTGACAAGCGACCCCTGCAGCGCACCGATGCGCTGCGACAAATGCGCATTCACAATTCTCGAAAGAACCACCGTAATCCCCGCCCCCAGTGAAATCAAAACAGAACCCCAACCGCCCGCTGCCGGATTTTCCAGCATCAGCGCAATTCCCGCAACCGAAAGCAGCGTCCCGCAAATGCTTAGCTTTTCCCTGCGCCGCTCCATACCAAACCAGCCAAACGTGTCAATGAAATAGGAAAACACAAGCTGCGCAAAAAGCCCCAGCGCAACAATGCTCGTCAAACTGATACGCGAAAACGCAAAATTATTAAACAGCGTCGTCAAAACACCGATTGCACCGCCCAAATACATCCACAAGGACGTCCGCTGCATATTTCCTTTCCGCGTCCGTGTGCATAAAACAAACGCTGCAAACACCGCGCCGACAATATGAATATACAGCGCCGCATGGTAAGCGCCGACCTGCGCGCTCAAGTCCCCGTTCCAACAACAGTACGGACTGGCTCCCGAAAAACTGCAAAACTGTTCCGTGCGCTCCTATTCCTTTGGAGAACGCATCATATCCGAAGGGCGCCCGAACGGACTGCTTTTTATTATCACAGGCGGCAAAGCCAAAGTCGGCGTCACGGCGCCCAACGGAAAAAATATTGTTCTATGCTTTTACATATCCAACGGACTGTTGGGCGAAGTGGAGTTGTTTTCCGACACTTCCGCCGCCAGCACCACTGTCACTGCCATGAACGAGCTGCGCTGCATTGTCATTCCCACGGACCGCAACAAAGCATACCTTCTCGGCAATCCGGCATTTACCCGAATTGCCGCGTCACAACTGTCAGAAAAACTCATGCAAAGCACGGACAAAACAGTGGAAAACACCCTGTACACCGCTGAAATCCGCCTCTGCCGTTATATCCTCGCCGCCGCAAACAACGCCCTTTTCCGGGATGTCATGACCGATGTTTCCTATTCCATAGGGACAAGCTACCGCCACCTGTACCGCATGATTGGCGCCCTCTGCAACGACCGCATCTTGAAAAAAACAAACGAAGGCTACCGGATTTGCGATATGGAGCAATTAAAAGAACGCGCAGGACAGCATTAGCGCAAAATTTCCCTTTTACTGGCGGATATCCACATATCCGACCTCCAAAGAATGGTCGCACAAATCATAACTGTCTCCATAACTGTCCAAATTCAGATACAGATACGCCAATTCTTCCTCCGGCACAAGCCACGCCATATGAACCGTTGCCGTCTCCCCCGCTTTCAAATGCGTGATGTAATTGTTATTCCGCTCGCCGCCGTGCACATCATAATACCACATCTCCACATGCCGCGCGGCTCCTGTCAGCACCGCGTCGTCCCAATCCGCATTTGGTCCAAATGTCTTACCGTCATATCGTTTTATCTGACCGTTTTCTTCCGCAAATTTCATAAGACTTCCAAAGAACAACAGTTCTTCCAATTCCTTCGTGCCCTTATTGGTGTATTCCACCGTAGCATAAATCAGTTTTTGCGGAACTTCGCGGCTTTCCACAAGCGTATCAACGGAATTAACGCCGTCCCCGAATTTCATATAATTGATTTTTGCCGGAAGCAGTTCGCCTGACGGTGTTGTTTCTTTCTGCAATTCCGCCTTAAAATCCTCATCTAACGCAGACAAGTCAAGCAGGCTGACATTATCACACACCTGTACGTCCGACACCTTAATTTCCACGTTTCCCAAGCCCTCCAAATCCTCTTTTTGGGGATTTGCTGCAAATACGTCTCCGATTGCGTGTGTGTTTCTCATTGCCTGTCCTGATACAGTAGGCGCTGCATCTTCAACCACTTCTTCATGCTTGGACGCAAGAAAATCGCTCCACTTATAAGCCGCAACGGCATCGGATGACGCATTGTCTGAAACAGGCTGCAAACGAATGCCCTCCGCAATTTTTATAGCCTCCTCCTTCGATACATCTGATGCCGCATACAATTCCATCACATAATGCACCTCAGGATATGCCACATAAATACGCTGATTAAAGGATATGTCCTCGCCCCCGATTGACTGCAAGGCAAAATAAACGCCTTCATGCCCCCCAACACTGATATTCTCCGTCTCTTTAACGTTTTTCGTCAACATTTCAAACGCCGCATCACCAGTATCCATTTTGTAAAATACAATTGACACGCCGCCTTTGTACATGGCGTTTTCAAAACTGTATTTTCCGTCTTCCGTTTTTACCATTCCGTCCGGCAGGTACGAAACCTCCATTGTAACATCAGGAATATTTGGTATCTGCCCGTTCTCTAAACTGTTGTTCTCATCTTTTTCTATCTTTGTTTTTACCGCATACTTCCCAACCGATTCACTGCGCATGTGATACGCAATCGCTGCAAATACGGTTGTTCCAAGAAGCATTGCCGCTGCAAATGCAACAATTAAGGACCTTCTTATTGTATGTTTTGTATATTTTCTTTTGTTCCCCGTCACGCTCTCCCTGAGTTGTCTGCATACCTCATGTTCAACCATGTTCCGCAATTCATCCGGCATTTGGGGAAATTCCTGCTTTAAATCTTCCAATCTCATACTTCCTAAACCTCCATTTCCGTTTCCAATTCCTCTTTCAGCCTCGCCCTTGCCCGCATCAGGCGGTTTTTTACCGCACTCTCTGTCGTTTTCATCAAAGCTGCAATCTCCTTAATGCGGTAGCCTTCCATATAATAAAGCGTAACGGTCAGCCTCGTCTCCTTTGGAAGGCGGCTCATTGCTTCATACAAGTCGGAATAATCCCCCTCCTCTATTACCCCCTGCTGCAAGGAAATGCCCTCCGCAGAAGCGTCCTCCAGCGAAATCAGCCTCTTTTCCCGCCGCATGACAGCGTAACATTCATTGATAACAATGCGCACTAACCATGTTTTCCCATATGAATCCTTGCGCAGCATATGCAGCCCCGAAAACGCCTTTACGATTGCCTCCTGAATTGCGTCCGCACAATCCGCATCATTTCGCAGCAGCGTTTTTGCCACGCGGTACATCATATCCTCCGACGCAATAATTAAATTTCCCAATTGTTCCTTCGTCATAATATCCTTTCTGCCGGCTTTTGTTTTGTAATATTGTGCACTGATTTTTTCTTACATCTGTTAGATGTATTATAAATGCATTTGGTCGCATTCGAAACAGACAAAATTTCTATATCTTTTTAATCTGCACAAAACTTGCCTGCAAATCATAAATATTGTACAATTATTTCTATCAAAATTATTCAAAACTACATGGGAGGTCTCCTAAAATGAAACAGCTCCTTATCATCGTAGAAGACGACAAAAGCCTAAATCAGGGATTATGCAAGGCGTTATCCGACCAAAACCGTCAGGTCATTTCCTGCCAAAATATCCGCGCCGCGCGGGAGCAGCTTGCGCTTGGCGGCGCGGCGCTTGTGCTGCTTGACATCAATCTTCCCGACGGAAACGGGCTTGACTTTTTACAGGAACTCAAAGCCGCATCCCCTAGCCTGCCCGTCATTATGCTGACGGCAAACGACACCGACATGGACATTGTAGAGGGCTTGGAAAAAGGCGCGGACGACTACATTACAAAGCCGTTCTCCCTCTCCGTGCTGCGCGCACGCGTCAATGCAAGACTGCGCCAAACTACAGACAGCGCAGCAGAGCAGCTCCATGAAAACGGTAAGTTTTGCTTTGACTTCGACCATATGCATTTCACCGTAAACGACAATGCAGTGGAGCTGAGCAAAACAGAGCAAAAGCTTCTGCGCCTTTTCGTCGAAAATCAGGGAAACACCCTAAGCCGCAGCTTTCTCGTGGACCGTATTTGGACCGACGGCGCAGAGTATGTTGACGAAAACGCCCTTTCCGTCACCGTAAAGCGGCTGCGCGACAAGCTGGACGCGCAGGAGCATATAAAGACCATATACGGAATCGGATATAAGTTTGAATGGCTCGTGAAATAACCTATTGGCAGACGAGGAGAACCCCAAATGATACTACGAATCGACAATAACATGATATGGCTTATCAGCGCGGCGTGTATGCTCACGGCGGCGCTTGTCATTTTCTATAATTACCACCGTACCAAAAAAACGATGAACACCATTGAACAGATGCTTGAATGCGCCGACGACGTGCGCTTTTTAGAAAAAAAATTTGACGAAAGCCGTATGTCCGCGCTTGAGACAAAATTTGCACACTTTCTGACCGCCTCCGCCGTCTCCGCCAAAAACGTCGCAGCGGAAAAAGAGAAAATTGAAACGCTGATTTCCGACATCTCCCACCAGACAAAAACGCCGATTGCAAACCTGCTGCTCTACAGCGAACTGCTGCAGGAGGCAGACCTGCAAGGCGACGTGCGCGGCAACGCGGAGGCAATCTATGCACAGACCGAAAAACTCCGCTTTTTAATTGACTCCCTTGTCAAGCTCTCGCGCTTAGAAAACGGTATTATCACGCTCTCCCCCAAGCCAACGCCGCTGCTGCCCATGCTCCGGTCTCTCCACAGCCAGCTTGCGCCGAAAGCGGCAGACAAAGGGCTTTATCTGCAACTGAATGACACGGAAACTACCGCAGAACTTTCCGCCGTATGCGATGCAAAATGGACAGCCGAGGCAGTCTGCAATCTCATAGACAATGCCATTAAATATACCGCGCAGGGGGGTATCACGATTTCCATTACCGCATACGAGCTGTTTGCACGCATTGATATTGCGGACAGCGGTATCGGCATTGCAGAAGAGGAGCATGCCAAAATCTTCTCCCGCTTTTACCGCTCGCAGGACGCGCAGGATAAGGAAGGCGTCGGTATCGGTCTGTACCTTGCGCGGGAAATTGTAAACGGTGAGGGCGGGTATATTAAAGTGACCTCCTCCATCGGAAACGGCGCTGTTTTTTCCGTCTTTCTTCCAAAATGACACAAGTGTCAGTTTTGTGTACTGTGCGTTGACTCTAAAAGTCATCCGTGATAAAATTATGGAAAACCAATACTCTGAACATAAACCGTTTGTTTAAAAAATGATATATTATAGGAGGACGACAAATGAGTATTTTCGACCGCTTTAAAAAACAGGACAACTCCAGCGAAGCCACACCGGATATTTTGGACACGGAACAGCTTAAGGACTTCCACCCTTTTGACACGGGATTATCCCAAACGATTTCGGCTTTATCCAAAGAATTTTACGAGAACGGACTCCCCGCCCGCAAGCCTTGTGACAGGGAGCAGTTTATCGCCTTGCTTGCAGGCATCTCCGCTTTGCGCAAAACACCGGGTATTCCCGCACCCGGACAGACGAACGGAAATTACTTTACGACGCTGCCCCGATGCGCTACTGCGGAGGCTGAGGCGGAGTGCCGCGCGCATTTGGAAAAGGTTTTTGGTATTACGGACAAGGAGTCCTTGGTGGGCTTTTGTATGCAGGAGATTTGCTGCCACCGTCAGTACCTTGATTTTGTGGGCTTTTGGGAAGGAAATCCGCCGTTTGACATGGCGCAGTTAAACGAGGACGCGCGCCAATATTTTCAGACAGCACGAGACTTCTCCGCACAGTTTTATCCGATTGTTAAACATCACGGCTATCTGGCTTGGGACATCACCGAGTGCGTGGGGCACCTGCGGGCTGGATACGCGTGCGGGATACTGACGAAAAACGAATTAAATGACCTGGCGGAGCACTGGATTACACAGGCACAGGTTTTTGAGAACTGGGCGGATTTTGCCGAGAGCGTGTTGTGCGGTTATCTGTACTGGGACTTCCGGCACGATGCCAAACTGCCCGAGCTAAACGAAGGACTTGATTTGTGGACAAAGCTGGTTCGTATTTTGTTAAACGACGATACCGCATGGGGGAGTGGTCTGTGGTATACGCCGGTTGGCGAAGCGTAATATATTTTTGGGGGAAATTCGGGAATGGATTATACTTGTGTACTGACTCGTTCATATTCAGGCAAACCTCCTTGCCT
>CAJUJG010000048.1:23674-27220 GCA_910586715.1 uncultured Lachnospiraceae bacterium | reverse complement strand
TTTTATATAATTTTTATCACAACTGTTTTATACGAGAGTCCGTGTTTAAAGCCTCTATTTGAAACCTATTTTTAAAGCCTGCACTTAAAGTCTTCATACCCGAATTGTCTCACCACCTGCAGCCTCCCGTCCTCTCTAAGCGCCGCAATATCCGGCAGGGGCATTCCGTTGAAGGTATTGTTTTTCACCATCGAATAGATTGCCATATCCCCAAAAATCAGCCGCTCCCCGATCTTGAGCGGCGCGTCAAACGAATAATCCCCGATAATGTCCCCCGCAAGGCAGGTCGGTCCTGCAAGCCGGTATGTGTAGGGCTTTTCCCCACGCTCACCGCTTCCGTAAAGCGGCGGGCGGTACGGCATTTCAATGACGTCCGGCATATGGCAGGCTGCGGACGCGTCAAGGATTGCAATGTGCGCTTCCCCGTTTTGCACAAGCGCAAGCACCTGCGTCACCAAAAAACCCGCATTCAGCGCAACCGCCTCGCCCGGCTCCAAGTATACCTGCAGCTGGTATTTCTCCTGAATGTGCTTCACCAGTTTTATTAATTTATCAACATCATAATCCGTTCTTGTAATATGGTGTCCGCCGCCGAAGTTCAGCCATTTCATCTGATACAGGTATTTCCCGAATTTTGCTTCCACCGCCGCCAAGGTCTGCTCGAGCGCGTCTGCATTCTGCTCGCAAAGACAGTGAAAATGCAGTCCCGATATGCCTTCAAGCTCGGCTTCCTCAAAATCGGAAACCGTCACGCCAAGGCGCGAACCCGGCGCACAGGGGTCATAAATCGAATGCTCCTGCGTGGAGCACTCGGGATTGATACGAATGCCGCATTCTTTTCCTGCCCCAAGCGCCCTGTCCCTGTACTGTTTCCACTGCGCAAAGGAATTAAACACAATATGGTCGCAAAACTGCAAAAGCTGCTCCATATGCGCCTCGCAGTACGCAGGCGAGAACACATGGTTTTCGCATTTTTTCCCTGCACCGCCAAGATCCGTAATCTCGTTTTTGCAAAGCTCCTCATACCCCAGCCGCGCCTCGTACAATCCGCTTGCCGTAACGCCGTCGATGTAACGCCCAATCAGCGGATAATAGAAATACATCGAAAACGCCTTCTGCGCAAGGAGGATTTTACACCCCGTCTCATCACTGACATGGCGCAGGATTTCCAAATTGCCGCGCAGCGCCGCCTCACTGACGACATAGCTTGGCGTAGCAATCTGATTTTGTATATTCTTTTCTGTAATCAGCTCAAAACGATAATCCAAGGTACACTCCTTTTATTCTACCAGCACTGGCGCATGGCTCTCCTGCCACGGCAGCCCCCACTTGTTTAACGCCTCCATGTACGGGTCGGGATCAAACTCCTCCACCGTGTAAACGCCCGCCCTGTTCCACGTTCCGGTCAAAAGCATCATTGCGCCAATCATGGCAGGCACGCCCGTCGTGTACGAAATCGCCTGCGAGCCGACCTCCCTGTAGCACTCCTGATGGTCACACACGTTGTAGAGATAATAGGTTTTGTCCTTCCCGTCCTTTTTCCCCGTGAAAATACAGCCGATATTCGTCTTGCCCTTTGTGCGCGGTCCAAGGCTTGCGGGGTCTGGCAGCAGCGCCTTTAAGAACTGAATGGGCACAATCTCCCTTCCCTCGTAGCAAATCGGCGTTGTGGAAAGCATTCCCACGTCCTCCAAGCACCGCATATGGTCAAGATAGCTTTGTCCAAACGTCATAAAAAACCGGATACGCTTTACATTCGGAATGTTTTTTGCAAGCGACTCGATTTCCTCGTGGTGGAGCAGGTACATATCTTTTTGACCAACTTGGTCAAAATTGTACTGCCGTTTGATACTCATTGCCGGAATTTCCACCCAATGACCGTTTTCCCAATAACTTCCGGGCGCGGACACCTCCCGCAGATTGATTTCCGGATTAAAATTCGTCGCAAACGCATACCCGTGGTCTCCGCCGTTGCAGTCCAAAATATCAATGGTCTCAATCTCGTCAAATTCATGCTTTAGGGCATACGCACAATACGCCTGCGTCACACCGGGGTCAAAGCCCGAGCCTAGAAGCGCGGTGATGCCCGCTTCCTCAAAGCGCTTTTGATACGCCCACTGCCATGAGTAATCAAAATATGCGGAAAAGCCCGCCTCCCTGCACCGTTTTTCATAAGTGGCATGCCACTTTGGCTCCTCAATGTTTTCCGGCTCATAGTTTGCCGTGTCCATATAATTGACCTTACATGCCAGACACGCCTCCATAATGGTCAAATCCTGATACGGCAGTGCGATGTTCATCACCAAATCAGGCTGATAGCTTTTTATGAGTGCCTCAACCTCCTCCTGATTGTCCGCATTAACCTGCGCCGTCGTAATTTTTGTTTTCGTCTTACCGTCCAGCTTTTCCTTTAGCGCGTCGCACTTTGCTTTCGTGCGGCTTGCAATCATAAGCTCCTCAAATACTGCGCTGTTTTGGCAGCATTTCTGAATTGCCACGCTTGCCACGCCGCCACAGCCAATCACCAATACCCTTCCCATCTGATACAGACCTCCCTCTTTCTTTATCTAATATAACGCTCTTCCAATTTGAGCAAAAGCTCCCGAAGAACCTTAAGCGCCGTCGCCGTCGAAGCGCCGCTCGCGTCCAAAGGCGGCGACAGCTCGTTGATGTCGCACCCTACAATATCAAGCATCCCGACCTGTAAAACCGCCTCCAGCAACTGCAAAAACGATACGCCGCCTGCCTCCGGCGTTCCCGTGCCGGGGAAACAGGACGGATCAAGCACGTCCAAATCCAGCGTGAAATACACCGGCTTTCCTTTTAGTGCGGCAACTGTCTCCTCCAAGCCTGCAAAGTCAAATTTGTGCGTGTGCACGTGCTGCCTGCCCCAAGCAAATTCCGCGCGCTCCCCGCTTCGAATTCCAAATTGATAAATCCTGCCGTCTCCGACAATATCCCACACCCTGCGCAAAACCGTCGCATGGGAAAGCCGCGCGCCAAGATAGTCGTCGCGCAAATCCGCGTGCGCGTCAAAATGAATGATATGCAAATCAGGGTACTTCTGTGCCACCGCCCAGACTGCACCTAAGGTCACAAGATGTTCGCCGCCAATCATAAGCGGCAGCTTTCCGCCCGCAAGGATTTTTTCCGTGTAGGCAGTAATCTCCTCCAATGCCTTTTCGGTATCGCCAAAGCACAGCTCCAAATCGCCGCCGTCAAATACCGCCGCGTCCTCCAAATCCAAGTCCTGATACGGACTATACGTTTCCAACCCGTAGGACTCCGCCCGCATGGTTCTGCTTGCAAAACGCGTGCCGGGGCGGTATGAGGTCGTGGAGTCAAACGGCGCGCCGAACAGGACAATCCGCGCAGCGTCATATTCCTTGTCGCAGCCTAAAAATGTTTCTATATTTCTCTCCATGATGCTTCCCCTGCTTCCTGACACTGACCGTTTTGGTGCTGTTTCCTTGAAATTTCCAGTTCCCCAAGAAATTGACTCTTTGTGACCGTCTGTGATTCCCGATTACGGAAAAATTGCCGGAT
>CAJUJG010000048.1:0-23664 GCA_910586715.1 uncultured Lachnospiraceae bacterium | reverse complement strand
CTGCTGAACAACCTGCAATTCATCTTCCGTACATCGCTGAATCATTGACACAGTGGTTTCTAATGTGCTCATACTGCCTCCTTGCCATCAAATCAAATTTACATTGTTATCAAATGCAAAATACTTTACTTTGCAAATCATTATATCCCGAACGCATTTAATTACGCCCCCTCAACCTTCTCCAGCAGCTCCTCCACATAATTTGGCAGCGCAAACGCTCCCTTATGAAGCTGTTCATTATAGTACCTCGTCTTAATTCCCCGCGCCTTCCAGCGCGCGACGTCCTGTCCGTCCAACGGGTGATACTTTTTTGACGCGAAACCAAAAAGCCAGTGCCCCGAAGGATACGTCGGGATATGCGCCTGATAAACCTTGCTGATGGGAAACGACTCCACAATCCGCTTGTGCGCCCGCTGCATTGCCGTCGCGTCATTGGGATAGAACGGACTCTCGTGCTGGTTTACCATAATCCCGTCAGCCCGCAGCGCCTTATAGCAGTTCCCATAAAACTCCTTTGTAAAAAGCCCCTCGCCCGGTCCAAACGGGTCGGTGGAGTCCACCAAAATCAAATCATATTCCTCCACAAACTTGCGCACAAATTTCAGCCCGTCATCATAATAAATGTGCACCCGTTCGTCCGCAAAGCCACACGCAGTCTGCGGCAGATACCTGCGGCACGCCTCCACGACCTCCTCGTCAATCTCAACCACATCAATGTGCTCGATTTCCAGATACCGGACAAGCTCCCGCACCGTACCGCCGTCGCCACCGCCAATCACAAGCGCCTTTTTGACACACGGGTGAACCGCCATCGGCACATGCACAATCATTTCATGATAAATAAATTCGTCCTTCTCCGTCAGCATCATATAACCATCAAGTGTTAAAAATTTACCAAACTCCTTCGACGAAAAAATGTCAATCCGCTGAAATTCGGACTGCGACGAATAGAGCTGCTCGTCAACCTGTATTGAAAGCTTGACATGCTCCGTATGCTTTTCCGTAAACCACAATTCCATGAAGCAACCTCCACTCCTGCATAAACCAACAGATTAAGATTTCTATTCCAATCTATCCTCTAAAAAAAGCCTCGCTATTCTTTCATCACATTGAGCGTTTCCACCTGCATATCCTCCGGTCCTGTCAGCGAACACCCCTTATCCTTCGCATACGCAATATAATCAAGGATACTGCGCGTAATCAGCTCCCCCGGCGCCAATATCGGGATACCGGGCGGATAGCACATCACAAATTCCGCGCACACCCTGTTCTCGCACTGTGCAAGCGGCAGGGACTGTTTTTCACTGTAAAATGCCTCCTGCGGCGAAAACATCACCGTCGGATTAATATATTCGGCGCTCATCAGGCTGCTTCTGTCCTTTTTGTAAAGACGCCTGATTTCCGCAAGCGCACTCACAAGACGCTCAATGTCCCGCGGTCTGTCGCCCACCGACACATACGCAAGAATATTTCCCAAATCCCCAAACTCCGTCTGTATATCATATTCATCGCGCAGCAAATCATAAACCTCAATCCCCGCAAGCCCCACCGGAAGCGTATTCACGCAAAGCTTTGTAATGTCAAAATCAAAAACAGAGTCCCCGTTTACAAGTTCCTTCGAATATGCGTAATAATCGCCAATCTGATTGATTTCCTTTCTCGCATACTCCACCAGCTCCTTCACCTTGTCAAAAATTTCCTGCCCGTGAAGCGCCAAGTTCCTTCTCGAGATATCAAGGCTAGAGAGCAAAAGATACGAGCCGCTTGTCGTCTGCGTAATGTTAATAATCTGCCTGACATATCCTTCATTCATTTCAGGGCCAATCAGCAGAAACGACGACTGTGTCAGAGAGCCGCCTGACTTATGCATACTCACTGCCGCCATATCCGCTCCCGCCTCCATCGCCGTCATCGGTAAATCCTTATCAAAATAAAACTGTGTGCCATGCGCCTCATCGACCAGCATTTTCATGCCATGCGCATGTGCCAAATCCGTAATTCCTTTCAGGTTGGAGCAAATTCCATAATAAGTCGGATTATTGACAAGCACCGCCTTTGCGTCCGGATTTTCCACGATTGCCTTTTCCACCTCGCTAAGCCTCATGCCAAGCGCAATGCCAAGACGGTTATCCATGTCGGGGTTGACATAAACAGGAATTGCCCCGCATAAAATCATGATGTTGATAACGCTTCTGTGTACATTTCTTGGAAGAATAATCTTATCGCCGCGCTTGCAGACAGAAAGCACCATGCTTTGGACTGCCGCCGTCGTCCCGCCTACCATAAAATACGCATGTGCCGCGCCAAACGCCTCCGCCGCCAGCTCCTGCGCCTCCTTGATGACGGATACAGGGTGACATAAGTTATCCAGCATTTTCATGGAATTGACATCGACCGAAAGGCATTTTTGCCCGAGAAACTCCGTCAGCGCAAGGTTTCCCTTTCCGTGCTTATGTCCCGGCACGTCAAACGGCACGAGCCGCTCCCCCTTCATTTTCTCCAAAGCCTCCAAAATAGGCGCGCGTGACTGATTCAGCATTCCCCTTCTGCCTCCATCTTTTACGTTTGATAAATATTCTCACCACTAAAAATTTCAATCATTTCCTGCCGCAAACTATTGCTTATCTGCAATCTCGTCTTGGGCGTTATCTCATAAATATCCGAATTGAACAAATAGTTCTGCAAATCCATTTCCTTAATCAACATCTTTGTATGGAAAATATTTGCCTGATACATGTTAATGTCAATCGCATCATACTTTTGCAAAATGGACTCGTTGATGTAATCCTGAATGGAGGTGATTTTATGATCCATAAAAAGCTTCCTGCCCTCCACGTTTCTCGTAAACCCGCGCACCCGGTAATCCATCGTGATAATATCCGAATCAAAGCTGCCAATCAGATAATCCAGCGTGCTAAGCGGCGTGATTTCCCCGCAGGTCGCCACGTCAATATCAACGCGGAAGGTTGCGATATTCGTCTCGGGGTGATACTCCGGGTACGTATGCACCGCGATATGACTTTTATCCAAGTGCGCCACAATCTCATCATTGTGGTTTGACGCCGCAAGCGTATCCTCGTACACAAGCGCCGCGCTTGCCGCACTTTTATGGCCTGCCGGTATCATGTTGGACTCCGCTATCAGAAAGGTCACGCTCGCCCCCTGCGGTTCATAATCCTGCCTCGAGACATTTAAAACATGCGCGCCTATCATCTCCGTCACACGAAACAAAATTTTTGTCAGTCGCTCCGAATTGTACTGTTCGTCAATGTATGCGATATAGTCCTTCTGTTCCCGTGCGCTTTTGGCATAGCAGACATCATAGATGTTGAAGCTCAATGATTTTGTCAGATTGTTGAAGCCGTACAGTTTTAATTTTGTTTCCATTCCGATAGCTACTCCTCACTCTCAGTCTTCTTCGTTTTTCCCAATACTACATACGCTAAAAAAGTGGAAACCGTTTCCAATTTCCACTCGCAAGCTCAATCACATCTTTTACAGCCGCTTATAACTCAAGGTTAGACATACGGATTACAAAGTCTGTGTAAATTCCTGCCGGAATATCTTCTGTAAAGCTATATTCTCTCATATCGTCCTGTGTAAAATTATAGACCATAACCCTGCTTTTCTCGGCATCGACAAGCCAGTACTCGCGCACACCTGCCGAGCGGTATTTAAACAGCTTCGTCGTATAGTCAATTCTGCGGCTTGAAGGCGATACGACCTCGATAATCCAGTCGGGCGCGCCGTTGCAGCCCTTATCGTCAAGCTTGTTGGAGTCCTGAATAACGCAGATATCCGGCTCCACATAGTTCTTGTCGTCCGCGTCGATGAAAACGCCAAACGGGGCAATGTCAACCTCGCCCTTGCCGTTATTCCTTCTGATGTGTTCGCGGATTGTCGCAAAAAGCTCGCCGACGATGCGCTGGTGATTCCTTGTGGAAGGCGCCATATAGTAGACCTTTCCGTCAATCAGCTCTGCACGCTGTCCGTCGGGGAGGTCGTAAATGTCGTTGATTGTATATGTATTTAATTCCGTTAATGCCATGTTTATTCTCCTTATCCGTAATATTTGAGTATATTTGTATTTGATTATACCCCATCTTTCGACAAAATAAAACCCCAAAGACAAAATCTTTGAGGTTTTATTGTAAAATTTATTCGGAAAACTATTTATTTGCCACAGCAGCCTTAATCTGCTCCGTGAGCATCGGTACAATCTTATTCAGATCGCCTACAACACCGTAGTCTGCCACATCAAAGATTGGAGCTGTTTCATCCTTGTTGATTGCAACAATGATGTCGGACTCTTCCATACCTGCCAGGTGCTGGATTGCGCCGGAAATACCGATTGCAAAGTATACGCTCGGGCGAACCGTCTTACCGGTCTGTCCAACCTGCAGATCCTTGCTCTTCCAACCTGCGTCAACAACTGCACGTGAGCAGCTTACCGTTCCGCCGATTGCCTCTGCCAAGTCGTCAAGAAGCTTAAAGTTCTCAGGGCTTCCCACGCCGCGTCCGCCGGATACCAAAATCTTAGCGTCCATAATGTCAACTGTGTCCGTGATATTCTTAACAATCTCAACAATCTCAACATACTTGCTGTCGGGCGTAAATCCGGGATTAAACTCCTCGATAACAGCTTTTGCGCCTTCCTTTTTCTCAAGCTTCTGCATAACGCCGGGACGTACAGTTGCCATCTGCGGTCTGAAATCAGGACATGCGATGGTAGCGATTGTATTTCCGCCGAATGCGGGTCTTGTCATAAGAAGCTGGTTGTGCTTCTGCTCTTTTCCAGGAATCGGATTAATCGGGAAATCGCCGATTTCAAGGGATGTACAGTCCGCAGTCAAGCCTGTATGCACTCTTGCGGATACTCTCGGTCCTAAGTCACGTCCGATTGCGGTCGCACCTACGAGTAAAATTTCCGGTTTATACTTGTCGATAACAGATGCCAGCGCATGTGCGTACGGCTCTGTTCTGTATTCCTTTAATTCGGGATCGTCCACAACAATTACTTTATCTGCGCCGTAAGCTGCAAGCTCGTCTGCCAAGTCCTTTACACCGCTTCCGACCAATACTGCAGTTACCTCTGTCGATAATTTTTCTGCCAGTCTTTTGCCTTCGCCAATCAGCTCAAGGGCAATGCCGCTCACCTTGTTATCAACCTGCTGTGCGAAGACAAACACGCCTTTATATTCTTCTAAATTCATGATAATCCTCCCTATATAACATGCTTCTCTTTTAACTTGTTCATGATGTATTCTACGGACTCAGAGGCGTCTAAGTTCACCTTCTCGCCCTGTCCTTTACGAACCTTGTCAGATGCCCGCGCAATCTGTGTCGGCGAACCCTTCAAGCCAAGGTTGGAGTCCTCTACGTCCTTCAAGTCTGCTCTACCCCACGTTGTAATCTCTGCCTTGTACGCATCGAAAATTCCGCCGGGTGTCATATAACGAGGCTCATTCAACTCTGCAAGTGCGGTGATTAAGCAAGGCATCTTTGCCTTTAACACATGGTATCTGTCATCGTACTGACGTTCTACGATTACACTGTCGCCTTCGATTTTGATATTCTGTGCATAAGAGATTACGGGAATGCCAAGGTGCTCTGAAATCTGCGGTCCAACCTGCGCCGTATCGCCGTCGATTGCCTGGCGTCCCGTGATGATAAGGTCATATTCCAAGTTTCTGATTGCGCCTGCAAGTGTCTGTGATGTTGCCCATGTATCTGCGCCGCCGAGCACTCTGTCCGTTACAAGAATACCCTTGTCCGCGCCCATTGCAAGCGCCTCACGCAGCACTTCCTCCGCCTTGGGAAGTCCCATTGTAACAACTGTTACTTCTGCACCGTACTGATCCTTTAACCGCAATGCTGCCTCAAGACCTGCTTTGTCATCAGGGTTCATGATTGTCAGCATAGCTGCTCTATCAAGTGTACCGTCGGGATTGAACTTTACGCCGCCCTTTGTATCCGGTACCTGTTTCACACATACTACAACTTTCATGTTTATTCTCCTTATATTTCTATTCTATTTTTTATTTATGTAGTCCGAACTGTGCTTCGCCCGTTGCGTACCAACGCGCTTTGGATTTAAAATCAGTCAAATTTTCCTGCAAGCAGGAAATTCGCCTGCTTTCAAATCCAGCACATTTCTACTTTAACAGATTCGCGGAGATGACCATTCTCTGAACTTCGCTGGTACCTTCATAAATTTCGGTAATCTTCGCATCTCTCATCATGCGCTCAACTTCATACTCTCTCGTATAACCATAACCACCGTGAAGCTGTACAGCCTTTGTGGTCACTTCCATAGCCATCTCTGCCGCGTAAAGCTTTGCCATAGCCGCCTCTACATTGTAAGAAGTCTTGTGATCCTTCGTGTACTGGTCCTTTGTACATGCAGCCTTGTATACCATGTACTGTGCAGCCTGTGCCTTTGTCGCCATGTCCGCAAGCTGGAACTGTGTATTCTGGAATGCTCCGATTGCACGTCCAAACTGCTTTCTCTCCTGAACATATGCGATGGTTCTGTCCAATGCGCCCTCGCCGATACCAAGCGCCTGTGCCGCGATACCGATACGTCCGCCGTCAAGCGTATGCATTGCAATACCAAAGCCCTTGCCCTGCTGTCCGAGCATATTCTCCTTCGGGATACGGCAGTCCGTGAAAATCAACTCATACGTTGAAGAACCGCGGATACCCATCTTCTTCTCTTTTGTACCGAATGTAAAGCCGGGCGTTCCCTTCTCTACGATAAATGCAGAAATTTCCTTTGTCATTCTGCCGCGCTTTTCAATCATGCCCGTGATTGCGAAAATAACGTAAACATCTGCTTCTTTTCCGTTTGTGATAAAGATTTTCGAGCCGTTTAATACCCACTCGTCGCCCTCTAAAACAGCCTTCGTCTGCTGTCCCTGTGCGTCCGTACCTGCTCCCGGCTCTGTAAGACCAAATGCACCAATCTTTTTGCCGCTTGCAAGATCCGGTAAATATTTCTGTTTCTGCTCCTCTGTTCCGTATGTCAAAATCGGATCACAGCAGAGTGATGTATGTGCTGATACGATAACTGCCGTTGTGCCGCAGACTTTTGCCAGCTCCTCAACGCAGATTGCATATGTCAAAACGTCGCATCCCTGTCCGCCGTATTCCTTGGGAATGGGAATCCCCATAAAGCCAGCCTTTGCCATTTTCGCAACGGTCTCTTTCGGGAACTCTTCCGTTTCGTCTACTTCGATTGCAAGAGGCTTCACCTCTTTCTCAGCGAACTCTCTGAACAATGAGCGCGCCATTTCATGCTCTTTACTTAATGTAAAATCCATGTTACTATTCCTCCATTTTTTTCCTTAATCAACAGCATAAAGCGTTCAAATTTCTTAGGTGAAATAACTTCACCTTAGCGGCGTATTTTGCCGGGTTAGAAATTCTCATTATGTTTATTTTTTAGAATAATCGTAGAAGCCTGCGCCTGTCTTCTTTCCGAGCTTGCCTGCGCGTACCATCTTTCTAAGAAGCGGTGACGGTGCATACTTGGAATCGCCTGTCTCTGCGTAGATAACCTCCATGATTGCGAGCACGATGTCCAGTCCGATGTAATCGCCGAGCGCCAAAGGTCCCATCGGATGGTTTGCGCCAAGCTGCATCGCCACATCAATATCCGCAACGCTTGCAACGCCTGCCGCGTATACGTTGATTGCCTCGTTAATCATCGGAATCAGAATTCTGTTTACAACAAAGCCTGCCGCCTCGTTTACCTCAACCGGAGTCTTGCCGATTTCCGTTGCAATACCTTTAATCTTTGCCACTAAATCAGCCGGTGTATTTGCGCCTGCAATAACTTCGACAAGCTTCATTCTGTCAGCCGGATTAAAGAAGTGCATACCAATCAGCGGACGGTCAAGTCCTGCACCCATTTCCGTAATCGAAAGCGAAGAAGTGTTTGTCGCAAAAATACACTCCGGCTTTACAATCTCCTGAAGTTCCTTGAATGTTGTCTTCTTAATTTCCATTTTCTCGGGTGCAACCTCGATTACAAGATCACAGTCCGTACAAATATCCTTTAAGCCTGTTGCAATCTTTGCCGCGATTGCGTCCGCTTTGTCCTGCGTGATTTTTTCCTTGCTTACAAGGAAGTTCAAATTCTTTAAAATCTTAGCCTTTCCGCCGTCTGCAAACTCCTGCTTAATATCGCATAAACAAACCTCATATCCGTCTGTCATTGCAAATGCCTGTGCAATTCCTGAACCCATGGTTCCTGCGCCGATAATTCCTACTTTCATTGTCAATCCTCCTATTATTATTTTCTCTATTTCTTTTTCTTAAAACTCTCCATAATAAATGCCACTCCTGCTACCGCAATGCAGCCGCCGGCTATCTTCATCGTAATATCCGACATTTCCAGCGTCATCACAATAATGCCTACCACGACAAAGAATATTCCTGCGATTATCAATGTTCTTTTCATTTTCTTTTCACCGCCTTTGTAAATTGACAGTTTTATGTGCGTTAGCAGTTTTTGAACGGTTCCTTCACTTTCTCCTTATTTTTATCTAAGAAAAACGCCATGCCGTACTTCTGATCCTCTGTCTCAAAACAGTCGCCGAAAAGCTTCTCCTCAATCACGATTGCCTTGTCCATATCTACATCAAGCCCCTCGTTGATTGCTTTCTTGCAGTTGCGAACGGCAATCGGTGCATTTTTTGCGATGCCGCCTGCCATTTTTTCCGCCTGCGCCATCAGCTCCTCCGCCGGATAAACCGCGTTTACAAGACCGATGCGGAATGCCTCGTCCGCTTTAATGTTTCTTGCCGTGTAAATCATCTGCTTTGCCATTCCTGCGCCCACCAAACGCGCAAGTCTCTGCGTACCGCCAAAGCCGGGCGTAATGCCAAGTCCGACCTCAGGCTGTCCAAATACGGCATTCTCTGCACAAATACGGATGTCGCAGCTCATTGCAAGCTCACAGCCGCCGCCAAGTGCAAAGCCGTTTACCGCTGCAATAACAGGGATGGGGAAGGTCTCAAGCTTGCGGAACACATCGTTTCCTTTCTTGCCGAACGCCTCGCCCTCTGCTTTTGTGAGCGTGCTCATTTCACCGATGTCCGCGCCTGCGACAAACGATTTCGCGCCCGCGCCCGTCAAAATCAGGCAGCGTACCGCATCAAGGTCTACCGCGTCAAGTGTCGCATTCAGTTCGTCAAGCACCTGTGAATTCAATGCATTTAAAGCCTTCTCACGGTTGATTGTAATTTTACCAACCGCGCCGTTTACTTCATATAATATAAAATCCATTTTGATAACCATGCTCCTTTCAACCGAACTTCATCTATTCATACTTCTTAACAACTGTAGAGCAGCCCATGCCGCCGCCGATACAAAGCGTTGCAAGACCTGTCTTTGCGCCCTTTGCTTCCATCTCATGAAGCAGCGTTACCAAAATACGGCATCCTGACGCGCCTACGGGATGTCCGAGTGCGATAGCGCCGCCGTTCGGATTAAGCTGCTTATCCACATCAATACCCAAATCTCTTCCTACCGCAATCGACTGTGCCGCAAATGCCTCGTTTGCCTCAATAATATCAAAGTCTTCAATCTTCATGCCGGTTTTTGCCATAACCTTCTTTGTAGATGCCACAGGACCGATACCCATAACCTCAGGTCTTACGCCTGCAAGTGCGCCTGCAACCCACTCAGCCATCGGTGTTACGCCCAATTCTTTTGCCTTCTCCTCGCTCATTACAACGATTGCAGCAGCGCCGTCGTTGATGCCGGAAGCATTTCCTGCCGTAACATATTTATCCTTGTTAATCGGACGAAGCTTCGCAAGACCTTCGATTGTAGAGCCTGCTCTTGGTCCCTCGTCAACCTTAAACTCAACTGTCTCTTTCTTTTTCTTAACCATTACCGGTACGATTTCCTTGTCGAATGCGCCTGACTTCTGCGCTGCCTCTGCCTTCTGCTGGCTCTTTAACGCGAACTCGTCAAGCTCTTCTCTTGTAATCTTCCACTCGTCGCAGATATTGTCTGCTGTCTGTATCATGTGATAATTGTTGAATGCGTCCCAAAGAGCGTCATTTACCATTGTATCTACCAATGTGCCGTTGTTCATTCTGTATCCGAAACGGGCATTGGGAAGTGCAAACGGAGCCATAGACATGTTTTCCATACCGCCTGCCACTACAACATCCGCGTCACCTGCCAAAATCATCTGTGCAGCCATATTCACACAGTTGAGACCGGAACCGCAAACGACATTGATTGTGACAGCAGGTGTCTCGATGGGAAGTCCTGCCTTAATTGACGACTGACGCGCCACATTCTGTCCCTGTCCTGCCTGAATAACACAGCCCATATACACATGGTCTACCTGCTCGGGAGCAACACCTGCCCTGTTTAATGCCTCCTTAATTACGATAGATCCCAACTCTGCTACGGGTGTCGTGCTAAGCGATCCGCCCATAGTACCGATTGCCGTACGACATGCGCCTGCTAATACGATTTTCTTTGCCATTGTCTCTTTCCTCCATTTTTATAACTGTTGTTTCTTAGTTTAATAAAGTTAAATTGACTTCCGATTGTGTTTGTTATTTTTATCACAATCATTGCTTGTATTCTATCACATTGTTAAAAAAAAAGCAATCCCTAAATGAATATTTCCGATGCCATTCTTTCGTTGTTTCATCGCGTATTGCCTCACATCGGTTCGCACTCAGAAAACGCGCAATCTGGTAAAAATCAATCCATATTTCGTTGCCGTTTTCGCGCCGCTCTTCATCGAAAATCAGTTCGAGTCCCACATGCAGATGCACCGTATCAATGTTGTTAACATTTTCCCTGTCACTGTATCCGGTATGCCCCATATAACCGATGACGTCGCCTGCCGATACGTAAGCGCCTTCCTTTAAGCCCTCTGCATAGGGACGGTTCTGCCGCAGGTGCGCATAATAATAATAGCGCTTTTTGTCCAAACTGCGGATACCGATGCGCCAGCCGCCGTAACGGTTCCAGCCAAGCGCCTCCACGTAACCTGATTCGCAGGCAATAATAGGTGTGCCGATTAACCCCATCATATCATGTCCCAAGTGCTGCCGCTTATATCCGAACGACCTCGACACGCCAAAATCGTCGTAGTCCTGATATTCAAATCCCTTTGCAATCGGAGAAAATGCTTTTAACCCGTATTTTTTCTCCATTTTTCCGCTCTCGTTTTCGATTTCGTACTCCCCCACCATTCCGCCAAGCACCGCGCTGTATGCTTCATAATAATAGGAAAAGTATTGATACTTTTCGGCAAGACTTTCTTTTGTTTCCTCCTTACTGCCCAGCAGCTGAGCTGCTTCCTCAATATACCCCTGCGACTTTTTGCCGAACTCGCCTCCGCCCTTTACGGCAGCATACGCAAGCAGCATAATCCAGTCGAGATGCGTTTCGCTCTCATAGCTTTCCACGTCCAAAAGGCATGCTTTCTTCATCGCTTCCGCTGATACGTTAAAATCAACCCATTTAATATTACCGTCACCCGTCTTCGTAACCAAAACGCTCTCATGCGCGCCTTCATATACATAGATACCCACAGCAAGCATCAACACCGCCATAACAAGACAGGCAAATATTTTGTTTTTCTTATTTCCCATAACAATCCGCCGTTTTTTGTCTTATCTCTTCAATATATGAACGCAAGGGAAATTAAATACATAAAAAAGAATGCGCATCCTCTAGAGGGTTCTTTACTTTATAGGGCGTAATTTCCTATAAAGCAGAAAAGCGTATGCCTGACATACGCCCTGCATACGCTTTTTGTGTATTTCATTTTGATTAAACTTCCGGCTCAATCAATCCGTAAGTGTTTCCCTTTCTCTTGTAAACGACATTGACCTCTTCCGTCTCCGCATTGCAGAATACATAGAAGTCATGTCCCAAAAGCTCCATCTGAACACATGCATCTTCCGGATACATTGGTTTAATATCGAACTTTTTAGTGCGGACGATTTTGATTTCGTCCTCGTGCAACTCATCCTTCTCAATGAAATCCGTTCTAACGCTTGCCGCTCCCGCCTGCTGCTCTGAGCGGAACTTGTTTTTATATTTCTTTAACTGCCGTTCTATCACTCCCGCCGCAAGGTCGATCGACACGTACATGTCGCTGCTTACCTGCTCCGAACGAATGATATTTCCTTTCATCGGAATTGTGACTTCAATCTTTTGCCGTTCCTTTTCAACACTTAATGTCGCCTGTACCTCCGTTTCCGGCGTAAAATATTTCTCAAGCTTTCCGATTTTGTCTTCAACTGCCGCCTTCAACCCCGGTGTCACGTCGATGTTCTTACCACTGATAATAAATTTCATTGTGTCCACATCCCTTCCGTTCTTACTTTATAAGCAATTAAAAATCCATGTTTTAATTGTATTTCAATTATAACATAACTGGATATTTTTTCAATATATTTTCCAGTTTATAATATATTTTTTCAATTCTTCCGATTTTTTGTTTCTTATTTTTGCTACAACCGTTAGGCAATTTTTACAAAACACAATTTCGTTTTTTACCGCCGGATTTCCACAAGAAAACGTGTTCATTTCTGTGGATAATGTGGATAAGTCGGTGTATAAGTCCATTTTTCGCACTTTTACTCTTTATTTTCTGTGGATATGTTGTGAACGTATGAAAAAATGACGGTTGTGTCATAAAGTATCTTTTCTGTCTTTTTGTGCAATTTTTTAGGGCAAAAAACAGAGATGCAATCGGGCAGGGGAACGACCTTCTCCTCTACTCGCCGCGCGTTCCATGCACCGCCTTGGCGGCGTGCTTCCTCTGCATGGGGCTGTACATAAAAAGGAACACAAACCACCGCGATTTGTGTTCCGATAATTGCTTTTTCTATTAAAAGATTCTTCTTACCGTAAGAACTTTTCTGTAAGATGCATTCGATACGATAATACCTGTCTTCGATGTGCTGGCGTGTACAATCTGTCCATTGCCTACATAAAGACCCACATGACCGGAATAGCATACAATGTCACCCGGCTGTGCATTCTCAAGTCCGCCAACATCAGATCCTAAACTTCTCATCGCAGATGAAGAATGCGGAAGCCCTACACCAAAGTTTGCATATACGCTCATTACAAAGCCGGAGCAGTCCGCACCGTTTGTAAGGCTTGAGCCGCCGTATACATACGGATTTCCGACAAACTGTGTCGCATAGTTGATAACTTCCTTACCCATTGCGCTTCCTTCAGATGATGCCGCAGTTCCCTGTGCTGCCGCGATAACTTCCTGATTTGCTTCGGATCTTGCCGCCTGCTGTGCTGCTCTTGCGGACTCAGTTGCTGCCGCTGCCGCTCTAGCTTCCTCGCGCGCCTTTGCTTCCTTCGCAAGTCTTGCTTCCTCTTCCTCTTTCGATTCCGCATGTACAAAGTCCGTTCTCAGACTTACATAATCTCTTGAAACGTAGCCGTCGCCTTCCTCAATGGCAATCTTTACCCAGCCGTCAAGCTCCTCAACTACGACCAATTCTTCTTCAATCGGAACAAGTCCCAACACTGCGGACTCCGTACTTGCCTCCTGACGAACCTTCAGGGTTGTCGTATTGACAATCGCGTATGTTGTTCCGACTTCCTTTGCAAGCGCCTCTGCCTCGTCACCGACAACGCAGAACTCACCTTTCACATAGCCTGTACAGTTACCGGAAGTAATTTTGTACCAACCGTTTTCTTCTTCAATAAATTCACCAACCGACTTATCATACAGCTTTCCGACAATCTCGCCTTCCTCGCTCGGCATGCTTCTTACGTTCACGTAATTGCTTACCCTTGCGATTACAAGACCCGAAAAATCCTGCGCTTCCTCAACGGTTTCGGTTTCTTCCTCAGTTGTCTCCTCTTCGGTTACTTCTTCCGTTGTCTCGCTGTCAGCTGTTTCCGTTTCTATATCTTCGTACGTATCGGTAGCCGAAAAGCCTGCGCTCGTTCTCACATCTTCGTCATCTGAAGATATATCCGTGGTCTGCTCAGCCTCTTCTGCTTCCTTTATTGCCTCAATCAGCGATTCCATCGTCTGAGTCGTCTCCGTCTCAGCATACTCCTGCTCCGCTGTATCTGCCTGCTCGCTATCCCCCTGAACATCTTCCTGTGTAGAAAGTTCAGGAATTGTTTCTGTCTCTATTTCAGCAATTGTTCCAAGAACGTCCTGCATTACATCTGCAGATGCCTTAGACTTCACTGTTGTAGGATTTACAAGGACTGCACTTACAGGTGCATCTGCCATTGCAACTTTCTCTGATGCAAGCAGTATGTTGTGCTGTAATCCTGACACACTTTCGAGATATGCAATATTCTGAATCACATCATCCTGAAGATCCTGTATTGTACTTCCTTGTTCTACTACTGCACCAAAACCTGCCGACGGCATATCTGCCGAATTATGAATCTTTGTCTGAAGCGTCGGTGCATCTGCTGAATTATGAATTTTTGCCTCAAGTGTCATTTGGTATCCGGAAAGAGCCATCGTACCTACAAGGGTACATGCCGCAATCCTAACGCCGCGCTTGTTCATGATTAATTCCTCCAACTGTGGTGTATTCGTTCATATGGTGTAATATGTTTTATGTCAATTATTACAAATTTGTTACACCCTTGAAATAAATTATCATATATTTTCGTACTTGTCAAGCGTTGGTTTACCATTAAAAATTAATAATTAAATGTCAATCCAGGGGGATTTCGACCTTTCCTTTCCTTATTTTTACAAAATTATTACATATTTGTGTGTTTTTTTGCTACTTCACGTTTCTTTTTTGTTCATTTTTACGCAAATATAATTTACATAACCAAAGAAATTTTGTAACAATTAATTTATGAACTTTTTGTAAATTATCTTTCAAATCTTTAGCAAATGATTCTGTGCAGCGTTGACTGCGTTTGCTCCGTCCGCTACTGCCGTAATAATCTGCCGCATGGGTTTTAATCTTATGTCACCTGCCGCGTAAATCCCTCTGCCGGAAGTAATACAGTCTTCCCCCGCTTTGATATAGCCGCGTTCGTCCATTTCCACAAGTCCCCGAAACAATTCTGTGTTCGGCACAATGCCTACTGCAATGAATATTCCGTTAACATCCAACTCACTTGTCTGCTGATTCTTCTTATTATATACCATGATTTTTTCGACAGTATTCGTTCCACAGATTTCGGTAACCTCACTGTCCCATATTATTTCAATATTTTCCTTTGCAAAAAGCTGCTCTTGTAAGCTGTTTACGGCTCTAAGCGTATCTCTTCTGTGAATCAGATAAACTTTCCTGCAAAGCTTTGACAAAAAGATTGCGTCCTCTACCGCAACGTCACCTCCGCCGACAACTGCGGCAACCCTGTTTTTAAAAAATGCACCGTCACATGTCGCGCAGTAGGAAACACCCATTCCTGAAAGTCTGTCCTCTCCGGGAATAGCGAGTTTGGAATGTGTCGCGCCTGTAGCAAGAATCAGTGCTCTTGCCTCATAATCCCTTTCATAACCGTGCACTGCTTTTTTGTCTCCCAAATCCTCCACCGACTTCACCTCGTCCGTAATAAATTCTGTTCCCAGCTTATCTGCATGCTCCCTGAATTTATCCGAAAGTCCGCCGCCGGTCTCTCCCATCAGTCCGAGATAATTGTCCACCTCATACGTATTTAACACCTGCCCGCCGCTAATCGGGCTTTGATCGATCACTGCAAATGAAATCCCCGCTCTTGCCGCATATACTGCTGCTCCCAGTCCTGCCGGACCTGCGCCCAGTATTAATACATCATACATTTTAATAATCCTGCTCCTTTCTTAACTTGCAAATTTGCGAATTTGCACATTTCTCCTACGTCCACCCGCCGTCAAGCGCGATAACCTGTCCCACAAGATAACCACTATCCCGTTCGCCACACAGCATTCCTACAAGCTGCGCCACGTCCTTTGGTTTTCCAATCCGGTCCGCAGGAATTTCTCCGACTAGCTGCGCCTGCTCCTGCCTGTTCAGGTGACCGTTCATATCCGTATCAATCAGCCCACAGGCAATCGCGTTCACCTGAATATTGCTTGGCGCAAGCTCCTTTGCAAGCGCCCTTGTAAAGGCATTCACACCGCCCTTAGACGCGGAATACGCAACCTCCATTGATGCGCCCACATTTCCCCAAACCGACGAGATATTGATTATTTTACCCTTTTTTCGCCGTATCATTTCCGGAACCGCATATTTACATGTCAGGAAACACGAACTAAGGTTTATGTCAATAACTTCCCGCCACTGCGCATACGACATATCTGTCAAAAGCCCGATATGCGAAATCCCCGCATTGTTGACAAGCACGTCAAGATACGGGATGTCCGCAAACATTCCGGAAAGCTTTTCCTCATCACAGACCGAAAAGCAGTATGCCCTGCAATGTATTCCATATGCTTCCTCAAGCGTATGCTTTACATCCAAAAGCATTGCTTCGTTTTTATGACATGTCAAAAACAAGTCATATCCATTTCTGGCAAGCTCCTCTGCGATTGCTTTTCCGATACCTCTTGACGCCCCCGTCACCAACGCTGTTTTCCGTTCCATGCCTCTGTCCTTTTCCCTTAAGCTTTTAAATCCTTGCCTCTTCTCATTTTTAATTCTTTTACAATGACATCCTTTTTCTTCAAAAACACTCTCACAATTTCCGCATCAAAATGCTTTCCAGCCTCTTCCTGTATGATGTCAAATGCCTTGTCCATTTCAAAGGCTTCCTTATAAACCCTCTTTGATACCAGCGCATCAAACACATCTGCCACAGCCATAATACGCGCAGCCAGCGGTATATCAACTCCTGCCCTGCCTTCCGGGTAACCGCTTCCATCCCACTTTTCATGATGATAATATGCTACATCTTTTGCAATCTGCTTCATTTCAGGCGTTGCATTTTTCCCCAAAATATCTTCAACAATCATACCTCCATATGCTGCATGATTTTTCATAATCTCATACTCCTCCGGCGTAAACTTTCCGGGCTTATTTAATATTACATCAGATATTTTAATTTTGCCCACATCATGCAAAGGCGATACTTTCGTAATAATATCCACATATTTTGGTGTCACCACATTCGAATAAAGATGCATATGCAGCATTTCCTGTGCGATAATAGACACATACTTTGATACATTTTTAACATGGTCCCCTGTATTGCCATCCCTGCTTTCGATTAAAGACGCCATGCCTTCAATTACTTCCCATTGGAAGACTTCCATTTTTTCCGCCTGCGTTCTGATTTCTTCCGTTTGAACGTTTACCTTATTTTCAAGCTCTCTTCGAAGCATCTCCAACTGCCGCCTGCGCCGGAATGTATTCACAAGCGTAAATCCAATCCACACAGTAAAGACGATAACCCAAATACCGACCGCAAAAAGGTAGAGCAAATACCATGTATTTTCCCAAACATGCGCTTCTTTTCGCAGCACATATTCCTCCTCCTGCAAAATTCGGGTCCCTTCTTCATTCAAAATCTGAATATGCACCGGATATGTTCCGTGATTTAAATTTGTAACCTGTATCGGTTCCACCTCATAGCTTGAAACCGCTTTTACCCCGTCGTTTATCCCGTCAATAAAGAATTTCGTTCTGACATCGGAAAGCGAATATTTTCTTATGGATGCCTTCACCGTAAAGTTCTTTACATTTGGTGGTATTGTGTACACGCCGTCCTCTTCTGCAATCGCCGTTCCATCGCTTAGACTGACCGAAATGCCAAACTTATAATCCCTTGACGTATCCAACACTTCCTCCGGTTTAAAGCAGCTTACTCCCTTGTTTCCGCAGAAGAAAATCCGACCGTCCCTGTCAATAAAATTCCTTGCGTTAGTCGTAATACTTTGTGTCAGTCCGTCTGTATAGTTGAACAGCTTATATGTCAAAATACTGTTTGTCCGAAGCTGCTCCACATCCACCATATAGATGCCTGCACTCGTAAGAACATACGCATTGTTTTTATCAATTAAAATATCAATATTGTCATAATATGGAAAACTGTCCAAATGTGTTATGACGTCGTCCTTCATATAACACAACGAGTTGCTTGCTACCACGAAAAATCCGTCCGCATACGGCACAAGCCGAAGCACGACATCCGCCGGCAGACCGTCCTCAATACCGATATTCTTTACAATCTTACCGTTTTTAATTACATAAATACCCGCACCGTCCGTCGTGGCATAAACGCTTCCGTCCGCACCCTCGCAAAGACTTAAAATCTGGGAATTTTCCAAACCGTCGTCCTGTGTCACCGTTGCGATTACATGGTCATCGTCCACAAAGTTGATACCGTCTGCCGTACCCGCCACAATCGTACCGTTTTGTAGCTCAATCATACACCGGAAACGGTCATCCGTTGCGCGTCTGTGGCTGTTAATGCTGTTGATATACCCTTTTTTATTGACCGACACAAGTCCGTTTTTGCCATAGGTGCAAAACCACATCGTTCCTTGGGAATCTTTCATAATACTGCGGACACGCACGCCTTGAAGCATCTCTGAAATCTCGTTCTCAAGCGGTCCGTAACTGCCCTCCTTCACAATGACAAGTCCTGTATCCGTACCGCAATAATAACTTCCTTCATGTTTACAGACTGCGTTTACGCCAACCGGACTAATCCCCGAAAGCGAAAACAAATCGGAAAATCTGCCCTTTGAGAGCTTCATAATACCGCACCGCTGTGACGCAAACCAAATATTTCCTTCATAATCCTCATGAATATCTAAAATCGACGCATCAAAGCCATCATAATGCTGCGTATAAAAACTCCAGTTTCCATCCTGCCCGCCTTTAAGATACCCTATTCCGTTATCCGCGCAGATCCAAACGCGGCCGTCGCTGCATGCCCGGATGTCTCTGATATTAATGAATCCTCCCAATTCTATTCGCTGGCTTGTCACCGACATGTTTTTAAATATCCGAAGTTCCTCAACATGACTTTCCGATGTACCTGCCAACAAATGCCCGTCCACCACGGACACACATGTATAATATGTATTCTCCAAATGCGGCTCCACTTTATATAGAAGCTTATCGTTCTCCAATACAAACAGATTTCCGGAATTTGTGGCGCATACTAACTTCTCCCCATACATTGTAAGAGAGGTAGCATACTCTACACCGTTTGTTATTATTATAATATCACCCAGTTTACCGTCCTCAACCCAAATCCTGCAAAGGCTGCCTGTCGTGCCGACATAAACGCTTCCATCCGGCGCCTCAGCAAGCGCTCTGATCGAATTTGCAGGAAGTCCGTCCTCAATGGTAAAATTGTAAAACACACCGTTCTCATAAACCAGCACGCCACTGTCATTCGTACTAATCCAAAGTCTTCCTCTGCTATCCGTCATCAACGCATAGATGCCCGTAATACCATTAATAAATTCAAACTCTTTGCCGTTATATTTGGTGAGTCCCGCATATCCGCCAATCCAAATATAACCGTCCGCCGTCTCGGCAATTGTATTTGCCTCCGAATACGGCATCCCTGTCCTGCTGTCATAAATCGTCTCAACATAATTCTCATCAAAATTACGCTCTTTGACCTCATTTCCGACTTCCGCTGCGTACACATCCATCACAAAGCTCTGCGCTAAAAGCGCCGGAACCAGGGCAAAAACAACAAGCGCCTTGATAATATCATCGTGACGCTCCCACCGGATTCCCCTGCGTTTTAATATCAGCCGTATCAGAATATAGGCGATCAGCACACAGACAGGCTTGTCCACAATATCAATAATCGCTTCACCTCCCAGGCTGCAGATTGTCCTGCCCGCACCGTACCATTCCAACATATCAAAAAATGTATCACCCCAAAAATTTCCGCTTTTACCCGCATTAAAGTATAGATTTAACGGCGCGGATAAAATCACTGAAATTATACCCAAAAAAAAGCTGGACATTACAGCAGTATCAGACTTGTCAAGATAACCCCTGCGCACACAGATATAAAATAGAATTCCAATAGATGCATTGACGACCATGTATGTCCACTTGCCGCCGGTCAGCACGGAAAAAAGCAGATTTCCCCCCGCTCCCGATATAACTGCTCCCAAAGGTCCCGTAAAATAAGCTGCAACACAGGTTCCCACCACATCAAACCAAATCGGCAGCCTGAGCCCTGCCGCAATCAGTTTTCCAAGTGTATTTAAAATAATGCAAAAAACAACCATTCCAATATTGCGCCTGAACGATTTGCTGTCCATAGTGCCCCCTCCAAAAAACAAATACCATCTTAGTATCAATGATAACATTCCTGATTACTATATTCAAGCATATGCGGCATTTTTTGAGATTTCTTGACGGAATGATATCTTATCACAGAATATAAATGACTTTTTTACATAATTGTGCTACAATTAAAAAAGTAACACTCTATAGTAATGTTCATTCAACTTGTTAAAAATATAACATAGGACAGGAGAGCACAGACATGATAAAAATGAGAAAAAAGACTTCCGGAACGGCAATCGAATCTATCGCAAGGCTTACTGATATGCCATACAATCCGGCAAACGAAGAATTAAACAACATACACCGGCGCTTAATGAGCGGAAGAAAAGAGTTTGAGCAGGCGGTAACCAAAACATTGGATGCCGTAATCCAAATGAGCGCTATGGATTTGACCCTCGAAACAAATGTCGCAACAGTAGAGCAGATTAATACTTCTATTGAGAGTGCCGTTGACACCATCAGCAAGTCAACCGGCTCCACCGCAGGTATTGCCTCCGAAGTATCAAAAGCACATGAAAGTCTGACTGCGACCATTCTCTCGGTTTCGGACGAATCCGCTAAAATCATGGAAGATATCAACAACTGTGAAAAGGAAATCACTTCCATTACAAAGCTGTCCGCCTCCGCAATTTCTACTGCCGAAGCAATGAAAACGGATATTTACGGACTGCTTGATATTATTCAGCATATGAATGAGGTTGTTGCGTCAATTAACGCAATTTCCTCCCAAACGAATCTGCTGGCATTAAACGCATCAATTGAAGCTGCCCGCGCCGGGGAAGCAGGCAAAGGATTTTCCGTCGTTGCAGAGGAAATCCGGCAGCTTGCAGACGAAACAAAGTCACTGACCGGAAGCATGGGCACATTTATCGCCAGCATTCAGGACGCTTCTAAAAAAAGCTCCGCCAGTGTTGATACAACCGTGGCAGAGCTTGGGCATATTAATGATAATATCCAAACCGTATGGAAACTTACAGGAAATAACCGTACCGGTATGGAACACATTGCTGATTCTGTTTCTTCCCTGGCTGCCGTCAGTGAAGAAATCAGCAGCTCCATGAACGAACTGGACAGTCAGATTCAGTATGTCAACGGACAGTGCCAAAGCTTAACGGAAGATACTGCCTCTTTGGCAATTTCCAGCCGCTCCATCGCAGAACTTGTTGAACCCTCCAAAACAATTGAGCAGCACCTGGACGAATCGACAAAGATTATGGGAAATATGGCACGCGACGCTTTTTATATGCTGGACAACCAGGTTCTTCTAAACTGTTTAAACAGCGCAATCGGTGCGCATCAAAATTGGCTCAATACGCTTAGGGAAATTGCACAAACCGGCACGCTCAAGGCATTGCAGACTGATTATACCAAGTGCGGTCTCGGACACTTTTACTATGCGTTTCACCCTGTAAATCCTGAGGTAGCAGATATTTGGAACGGTCTTGGCGAAAAGCATAAAACGTTTCATTCCTACGGCACTGCCATGATTACCGCAGTCCGCTCCAACCGGACGGACGAACTGCCGCAAATCTATGAGCAGGCACAGGTGTGTTCAAAAGAACTGATTGCAGATTTTCAGAATCTTATTCAGATGATTGATGCGTTGACGAAGGAGAAGGTTCGGGTTTTTGAATAAACATGATTTAAAAGCCGCCGCATTGATATTTTTATCCTGCATGCGGCGGCTACCCTGTTTTACCCTACGGTCAATATACTACTAACTCTTAAAGCTGTTTTCTGTAATGCCCTCTGCCCAAAAACACAATAAATCCTTTATCTCTTAGAAATTGTAATTGTTGACGAATTTTTGCTTCAATATTATGATTGTTTCTATGTTCTTCCTGCAGTGCTTCCCCATACGCATATACATCCTGAAGAGAAAACTCATCTGTTTCAATACGGTTCACACAGTTAAGCACATCAAGCAGCCATGAACGCGAAGTTATGTTTTGTGTTTCCAGCTTTTTTATTTGTTCATAGTGTTGTACTACTTCATCCGCTGATTTTAAAATTCCGTTTTCAATGATCCTTATTTTCCCCTGCTGCGGGATCTTATAGTACAAAATATTACAACCGATCCACCTTGCACGCCGTGCCGTAGGCGCAAGCGGTTTTCTTTTTTCTATAATGTGCGGAGCAAAGAAAAACTTGGGAATCAACGTTAAATCTGTCACATTATAATCTTTAGAATACTGCATAACAAACAGTGCAGGATTTGTTATACTTGTTATTCTTTCAATCATTGTTGCATATGCACCATCATTAATCATATTCCCTATTCTGCCTTCTTTGCTTTTTAGCTCAAAGATCTCACCGCAGCAATTACATTTTATATCTGCTACAGGTTCATTATTTTTTAATCCACAGATATGGGGATTCCCGCAACAAGGGCAAAACATATTTTTTCCAACCCAATTCTCGCTCATGACCCGTATTTTTTGCATTTTACTTTTATATTGTGCACCTAACGTTTCATCCAAATGTAAGTTCATTAAAATTCTGTCCATCCTTTTTTCATATTTTATTATTACCAATGGAAAGATTCTTTTACGAATAAATTAAATAAGAATAACAAAAACCCCCGAAAAGCATCGAACTTTCGGGGGTAAAAACATATTGCTGTATAATTATCTCTTTGAGAACTGCGGTGCACGACGAGCTGCCTTCAAACCGTACTTCTTTCTCTCCTTCATACGAGGATCTCTTGTTAAGAAGCCTTCCTTCTTAAGAGTCGGTCTGTAGTCTGCATCTGCCTGCAGCAACGCTCTTGAAATGCCGTGTCTGATTGCGCCTGCCTGTCCTGTGTAGCCGCCGCCTTTTACATTTACAAGAATGTCAAACTTATCTGTTGTATCTGTTGCAGCCAACGGCTGACGAACGATAACCTTCAAGGTCTCCAAACCAAAATAATCATCAATATCTCTCTTATTAATGGTAATCTTGCCTGTACCGGGTGCTAAATAAACTCTAGCGATTGATTTTTTTCTTCTGCCTGTGCCGTAATATCTTGACGCATTTGCTGCCTTTGCCATTTTCATTTCCTCCTTTATTTATCACGCTGATTAAAATGTAAGTGTCTCAGGCTTCTGAGCTGCATGCTTGTGCTCAGGTCCTGCATAAACGAAAAGTTTCTTATACATTTCACGTCCTAAAGGTCCCTTCGGAAGCATTCCCTTAACAGCGTGCTCAATAACCTCTTCCGGTTTCTTCGCCAACTTCTCTTTTAAAGTTGTCTCTTTCATACCGCCAACATAATCCGAATGCTTATAGTAAATCTTCTGATTCAACTTCTTACCTGTTACGCTAATCTTCTCAGCGTTGATAACGATTACATAATCACCTGTATCGATATGAGGAGTAAAAATCGGCTTATTCTTTCCTCTTAATACGCTTGCAACTTCTGATGCCAAAC
>CAJUJG010000047.1 GCA_910586715.1 uncultured Lachnospiraceae bacterium | reverse complement strand
AGCACTTGACTTTTAATCAAGTTGTCCGGGGTTCGAGTCCCCGATGTCTCATGAGAAAGAAATTGCTTGAAACCTTGTAAAATCAATGGTTTCAAGCAATTTTTCATTTGCCGTGAAATGGGGCAAAAAGAGGTAAAATTACTATAGCTTTTTATATCAGAAGACAAAATTATAGCGGAATTATAGCAGGCTCATAGCGCGATGGCTTTATCCGGCTTTGCCTGCGCAGCTTCCTTTTCTTCGTCCAAATGGGCGTACACTTCCATGATCATTTTCAGATCGGAATGCCCCACAAGCTCCATGGCTTTTTTCTGACTGATACCAAAGTAGTAAAGCATGTACAGTAGTTGTGCCGAAAAATGTGCGCGGTCAGCCCTGTTATTGCTTCTGCTCCGATTGCCTTTTCTTTGTCAGATGTGACAACAGTGTTCATTTTCCTGATAATCCGTTCCTACATGCGGGGCAGCATCAAATACAACTATAACACAAAACGAGCAGCTCATAGAGGAAGAAACAGTTGTTGAAGAACAAACAGAAATTTATGTCGATATTACTGCTACGAGGAAAAAGTATCACGTTATCAATAATTGCGGAAACACCAATCCCAAAAATATGCGCTATGTAACCATAGAATATGCGAAACAACGAGGGTTAGGTGTGTGCAGTAAATGTTATTAAAATTTAATATTGGAATATGTGCAAAACACTCCGGTTGAAATGCCGGAACGTTTTGCAGTATTCTTGATTTATATGCAGGTATTCTATAAGCGCATTCTGAAATATTTTAGAACAGTTCACGCCATCCTCATCAGCTTTCGCAGCAAGTCATGCCGCAAGTGAAAGTGTCTTTTTACAAATTTGCTGTTAATGCGTTCCCTGATGGGAGGCATAAACACATCAATTAACACCGGAATTTGATTAGGGTCGAGAGAAATATCAGTAATTGGTGTTGGAGCAGGCAACTCCTCATTGTCTTGCTCCATTCCCCAAATATGAAGTCCCATAGCCTCTTTAGCATTTTTTAGAGGCATATCGGTATCACCTGTGTCAGCACAAGGGTAACAGCCAGGCAAATCAATATAGATTTATGTGGAAATATAAAGCCTTATGTGGTAATATATAAGTTACTGTATTAAGGCTTTTTCTACGGAAAGGAATCTGTATGTCCATGTGACCGATGATGAAAAAGCAAAGGAAGTACAGAATATTGAAAAAATGCTAAAAATCATATAAAATTGGTACTCGAAGAAATATAGAAATTACGAAAACCGCCTATTTTAAGGCATTTTCAAGGAGGTATAAAGAAAAATGAAACTAGGTATCGTAGGACTTCCGAACGTCGGAAAAAGTACATTATTTAACTCATTGACAAAGGCAGGCGCTGAATCGGCGAACTATCCGTTCTGCACCATTGACCCGAATGTGGGGGTGGTAACGGTGCCGGACGAGCGGATTAAGCGTTTGGGTGAGCTGTATCATACGAAGAAGGTAACGCCTGCAGTGATTGAGTTTGTGGATATTGCAGGACTTGTGAAGGGGGCGTCCAAGGGCGAGGGGCTTGGAAATCAGTTTCTTGCAAATATCCGTGAGGTTGATGCGATTGTGCATGTGGTGCGTTGCTTTGAGGATGGCAATATCGTGCATGTTGATGGAAGTATTAATCCGCTTAGGGATATTGAGACGATTAATTTAGAGCTGATTTTTTCTGACATTGAAATTTTGGAGCGCCGCATCGCGAAGGTGTCAAGAGGCGCGAAAAACGACAAGGTACAGGCAAAGGAGCTTGCGCTTGCGGAACGCATTAAGGCGCATTTGGAGGAGGGAAAGCTCGCAAAGAGCTTTGTCACTGAGGATGATGAAGAAGCTCTTTGGCGTAACGGATATAATCTTTTAACGGACAAGCCGGTGATTTTTGCGGCAAACGTAGCGGAGGACGATCTTGCGGACGACGGCGCGTCAAACGAGGGCGTGAAAGCGGTGCGGGAATATGCCGCAGGCGAGGGCTTTGGTGTTTTTGTGATTTGTGCGCAGATTGAGCAGGAGATTGCAGAGCTTGACGATGATGAAAAGCAGATGTTTTTGGAAGATTTGGGATTAAAAGAGTCAGGGTTGGATAAACTGATTGCAGCAAGCTATACGCTTTTGGGCTTAATCAGCTTTCTGACGGCGGGCGAGGATGAGTGCCGCGCATGGACAATTAAAGTAGGAACGAAGGCGCCGCAGGCAGCAGGGAAAATTCACACGGATTTTGAACGCGGATTCATTCGTGCAGAGGTAGTCAACTACGAGGACTTGCTGGAAAACGGCTCTCTTGCGTCAGCACGCGACAAAGGTCTTGTCGGATTGGAAGGCAAGGATTACGTGGTAAAGGATGGGGATGTGATCCTCTTTCGGTTTAATGTGTAGCAAAGGAGAAACAGAATGGGGATTAATGACATAGCCTTCCCGCATCTTGGAATTTATTTGGAGAATGTTCCAAAGAGCTTTTCGGTCTTTGGATTTCAGATTGCCTTTTATGGTCTGATTATCGGATTTGGCGTGATTTGCGGGGTACTTATGGCAGTTCATATTGCAAAGCTTGAAAAAATGGATTCCGATATTATTTGGGATTTCGCCATTTATGCTGTGATTTTTTCCGTAATCGGCGCGCGCCTGTATTATGTTCTTTTTTCATGGGATTTATATAAGAATAACCTGCTTAGCATTTTTAACACAAGGCAGGGCGGTCTTGCAATCTACGGAGGCGTGCTCGGGGCGTTTGCGACGCTGTTTGTGTATTGCAGAATCAAGAAACTCTCGCCGTATCAGATTGGCGACTGCGGCGTGTACGGGCTGGTGCTTGGGCAGATTATCGGGCGTTGGGGGAATTTCTTCAACAGGGAAGCCTTTGGCAGCTTTACCGATTCTTTGTTTGCAATGCGTCTTCCGTTTGATGCGGTGCGCGCATCGGATATTGCGCAGTCGCATTTGGACGGAATGGCACAGATGGCTTCGGATGGCGCCGTGAACTTTATACAGGTGCACCCTACATTTTTATACGAGGGTGCATGGAATCTGTGTCTGCTGATCGTGATGCTCTTTTGGCACAGACATAAGAAATATCACGGGCAGATGTGCCTGGTTTATTTGGGCGGTTATGGACTCGGAAGATTTTTCGTCGAGGGACTGCGCACGGACCAGCTGCTGATTCCGCATACGCAGATTGCGGTGTCGCAAGTGCTGGCGGTTGTGATGTTTGTGTTTGCCGTGGCGTTAAATGCATATATCCGGTTTTATCTCGCAAAAGATTTGAAAAAAGAAACTCAGCCATAAAAAGAATTCCCCTTTTCGCAGGCTCTGCATAGTATAAAATAAGGCAGACTTGACAAAAAGGGGGATTTTATTTATGAAATACAGCGAATTCAAGAAAAAGGAAGTTATCAGTATCAAGGACTGCAAGCGGCTTGGGCATGTCTGTGACCTTGAAATCGACGAGTGCAAGGGGTGCATCTGCAAGATTATGGTTCCAGGCTGCAAAGGGCTTTGGTCGATGCTGACGGATGATTCAAAGATTGTTATACCATACAACTGTATCCGTCAGGTGGGACCGGATTTGATTTTGGTGGATATCTAAGACGAAGCGCGGAAAATGGGAATGAAAGAATGGGGTTGACATAAACTAAAAGCGAATTTATACTGAAAATGAAGAGAAACTGAATGATTGTGCCTGTTACATGGAGGAAAAACAAATGAAATGTCCGTTCTGTAACCATGAAAATACAAGAGTCATTGATTCTAGACCGGCAGACGAAAACAATTCCATTCGCAGACGGCGTGTTTGCGATGAGTGCAGCAAGCGTTTTACGACGTATGAAAAAATAGAAACCATTCCGCTGATTGTTATTAAAAAGGATGACAACCGTGAGACGTATGACCGTTCTAAAATTGAAGCGGGAATTTTGCGGGCGTGCCATAAACGTCCGGTCAGCGCTGACAGCATCAACGAGCTTGTGGACACCGTGGAAACGGAGATTTTTAACCGTGAGGAGAAGGAGATTGAGAGCCGCGACATCGGAGAGATGGTGATGAACAAGCTAAAGGACCTGGATGCCGTGGCGTATGTGCGTTTTGCCTCTGTCTACAGGGAGTTTAAGGATGTCAATACGTTTATGGATGAGCTGAAGAAGGTGTTGGAATAAGAGCATTTGCAGATTGAGGCTGATGTACGCAATAAAATACAACTTTGTGTGAAAAACAGGTTGCTTTTTTTCGATTTTTTGTATACAATTTATCAAGGTCATAGAGACGGTACGCATTCCGACTGTACTTTATGGCTTTTGGATTATCGTCAAAGGATAATCGGTTACATACAACTGAATACAGTAGAATAAAAAAGGAGTAAAAAACATGACTAAGAGAGGAAAAAGCGTTCTTTTCGTAAGTATGTTACTTACACTGACTATTGCACTGGGCGGATGCGCAGGTGATAAGGAGGCGAAAGGCTCTAGTGAGATTGCACAGTCACAGACTGCTGCCGCAGGCACGGAAAGCTCTGACATGGAGCAGGAAAGCGCTGCACAGAAGGCGGAAGATGTGGCAGACTCGCACATAACCATTGGTATTCCGCAGGATTTGGACAGTCTTGTGCCAAGCCTTTCACAGGGCGCAGGTACGCAGGAAATTCTGTTTAATATCTATGAGGGCTTACTCAAACCCGACAGCGAAGGCAATCTTGTCCCTGCGGTAGCAAGCGATTACACAATGTCGGAGGATGGACTTACTTACACCTTTACATTGCGGGATGGAATCAAGTTCCATAACGGAAACCCTGTTACGGCGGCGGACGTAAAATATTCGATTGAAATTTGCGCCGGTTTAAATGGGGGAGAGCCCGTTATATCGGCGTTTTCTAATGTTGAGAGCGTGGAGACGCCCGATGAGCAGACAATCATTATTACGCTCAAGGAGTCAAGCAGTTCGTTTCTTGCAATTCTTGCAACGGTTGAGGCGGCAATTGTGCCCGCAGACGCAGATGACCTTCAGACCAATCCGGTTGGTACGGGACCGTACAAGTTTGTGTCGCGCTCGCTTCAGGAGAACGTGATTTTGCAGCGGTTTGACGAATACTGGGGAGAGCCGGCGCATATTCAGGATATTACCATAAAGGTGCTTGCGGATTCCGATTCGATTGTGATGAATCTTGAGGGCGGTGCGGTTGATATGGTGGCAAGAGTGTCAACAACACAGGCGGCGGAGTTAGGCGATGACTTTGAGGTGCTTGAGGGGACAATGAATTTGGTGCAGGCAGTTTATTTAAATAACAGTGTGGCGCCGTTTGATAACGAACTGGTAAGGCAGGCGCTTTGCTATGCAACGAACAAGCAGGAAATTTTGGACTTTGTTTCCGACGGAAAAGGAACGCCGGTGGGCAGCAGTATATTTCCTGCATTTGGAAAGTATTATATTGAGGAATTAAACGATACTTACCCAACGGACATTGAGAAGGCGAAGGAGCTGCTTGCGCAGGCAGGCTATGCGGATGGTTTTAGCTTTACAATGAAGGTGCCTTCCAATTATCACCAGCATGTCGATACGGCGCAGGTTGTCGCAGAGCAGTTCAAGCAGATTGGCGTGACTGCAAATATCGAGCTGATTGAGTGGGAGGCATGGTTAAGTGATGTGTATCAGGGACGCGACTTTGAGGCGACGCTTGTAGGCGTGGACGCGTCGACGCTTACGGCAGGTGCAATGCTCAGCCGTTTCTGTTCCGATGCGCACAACAATTTTATCAATTACAACAATGCGGATTATGACACTGCTTACGCAAATGCGCTTGCGGCGGAGGCGGCGTCCGATGACGATAAGGCGACAGAATACTATAAGGAATGTGAAACGATTCTTGCGGAAACGGCAGCAAATGTTTATATTCAGGATATGTGCGAGCTTGTGGCGGTGAGAAAAGGATATGCGGGGTATACGTTCTATCCGCTTTACATTCAGGATTTTTCGAAGCTTTATATTGAAGAGTAAAGTGTGAAGAGAAATTTAAATCTTTATTGACTGAATAAATCATGAAATAATATAAAAAGGGAGGCGGCAGGAATATGAAATACGCGCTGAAAAAATTTGCGGCAATGCTTGTGACGATTCTTTGCATTTCGTTTCTTGTCTACCTTGCATTTGATTTGATACCGGGCGACGCGGCGCTTGCCGCGCTCGGTACTGATGTGGAGCCCGAGCGCCTTGCGGCGATGCGGGAGGAAATGGGTTTAAACAGACCTTTTTTGGAGCGCTATTTTGACTGGCTGGTCAGCTTTGTGAGGGGGGATTTCGGGACCTCGTATAAATATCATCTGCCTGTGGCGGAAATGATTGTGTCAAAGCTGCCTGTGACAGTCATTATGGCGCTCATTTCATTTGCAATTATGACAGTTGTGTCACTTCCTGTCGGCATCTATACGGCAAAACACAGTGGGGGTCGGATAGACAGGGGGATTACGGTGATCAATCAGATCATGATGTCGGTGCCGCATTTTTTCATGGGGATTTTGATTACCTATGTATTCGGAATGGTATTCAAGCTGTTTACACCGGGCGGATTTGTTTCGTATGAAACGGATTTTGCGGGTTTTCTGGCTTATATCATCTTTCCATGCATTGCGATTGCACTTCCGAAAATTGCGATGTCGGTAAAGCTTCTTCGCGGCTCCTGCATGGGGGAGGGAAAGAAGGATTATGTGCGCACGGCATACAGTAAAGGAAACGATACCAATAAGGTTTTGTACCGTCATGTATTAAAAAATGCCATGATTCCTGTCATTACGCTTTGGGGAATGATGCTTGCGGACATGCTTGTCGGAAGCATTGTCATCGAGCAGGTGTTTAACATTCCAGGCATCGGGCGCATTCTTCTGACTTCCATTTCGTACAGGGACTATCCTGTGGTGGAGGCAATTATTGTGTTAATCGCCTTTGTGGTAGTGGTGACAAATTTCTGCGTGGATTTGATTTACGGGTTGATTGATCCGCGTATTAACGTGGGAGCGGAGTGATGCATATGAAGTGTTTGGGGAAAACGATGTTTGGCAGACAGAAAAAAATACCATTGAATTTCAAAATCGGTGCGGCAATAACCGGTATAATGACATTGCTGATTTTGATGAGTTTTGTTTATACACCTTATGATATTACAAAAATGGACAGTGCGTCTAAGCTTGCAGCGCCTTCCTTCCAGCATCTGATGGGCTGCGACAATTTTGGCAGGGACATTTTTTCACGTGTACTAAAGGGAATGGAGAATACCTTTGTGATTGCGTTTTTGACGGTGGTCATCGGAACGGCGGGAGGCGTTATGATCGGGGCGTTTACCGGATATTTTGGAGGCTGGCTTGACGAAGTGCTGATGCGCATTATTGATGTGGTGTTTGCGTTTCCAAGTATATTGCTGGCGCTGGTGTTTGTGAGTATTTTCGGTACGGGCAGATACAACGTGGTGGCAGCGCTTGGCGTGGCTTTTGTCCCAAGCTTTGCACGCATTGTGCGGGGGGAGTTTATCAAGTACCGCGAGATGGACTATGTAAAGAGTGCAAGGCTTGCGGGCGTGGGGACCCTTCGGATTATTTTTGTGCATATTCTGCCAAACACCCTTACGGTATTGACGTCATCCATTATGATTGGTTTTAACAACGCGGTGCTTGCGGAGGCAGGCATGAGTTATCTCGGGATTGGCGTGCAGCCGCCTGACGCGAGCTTGGGCAGTATGCTTTCCGAGTCGCAGACATATTTGTTTTCCGCGCCGTGGTATGCTGTTTTTCCGGGACTGATGATTATTCTGCTTGTCCTTGGATTTTCTCTTTTGGCGGACGGACTGAAAGACCCGGCGGCAGGGTAGAAGGAGTGTGCGGTATGTTATTGGAAGTAAACGATTTAAATATAGAATTTCATGATCATGATGTTCCCGAGCGTGTCGTCAATCACGTTAGTTTTTCAATCGAGGAGGGAGAAATTCTTGGGATTGTGGGCGAATCGGGTTCCGGTAAGTCGATGACGGCGATGGCAATCGCGGGGCTATTGAAACGTCACGATTTGGAAAAGAAAGGTGAGATTTTTTTTGCGGGAACCGAGCTTTTGCATGCGTCACGCGCCAAGCTTAGAACATTTCAGGGAAACGACATCAGCATTATTTTTCAGGAGCCGATGACTTCCCTCAATCCGGTAAAGCGGATTGGATGGCAAGTGGAGGAGAGCTTGAAAATCCACAGACCGGACATGAGCAGGGAGGAGCGCAGGAGCCGCACGATTGCGGCGTTATCGGACGTGGAGCTGCCAAATCCCGAACAGGTATACAAAAAATATCCGCATGAGCTTTCGGGCGGCATGCGCCAGCGCGTGATGATTGCCTCCGCAATGATTTGTGAGCCGAAGCTTTTGATTGCGGACGAGCCGACGACGGCGCTTGACGTGACGATACAGCTGCAGATTGTTAAGCTTTTGCAGCGGTTAAATAAAGAGAAGAAAATGGCGGTGTTGTTTATTTCGCATGATTTGAGCCTTGTGAAGCGGCTGTGTGACCGCATTATTGTGATGCAGAACGGAGATATTGTGGAGCAGGGAAGCGCGCAGGCAATTTTTGAGTGTCCGAAGGAACGTTATACGAAAGAGCTGATTGAGGCGATACCGAGGCTGGAGAAATTGGTGTGAGGAATTTTTGCGCTCATTCTTTTTGTCCGGTTTGGAGCGCGGAAACTGCACTATGCAAAAGTATGTACCTGCGATTTTGACGTGGAACGCAATTTAACGCCCGGTTAGGATTTTTATGTTACGTCGCTTGATACTGCCTGCAGAACCCAAGACGCTTGATGCAATGACTAACGAGGAATTTGATGTCATGATGCAGACCGGACTGGAGCAGGCAAAAAGAGGAGAATCTGTTCCTTGTGAGGAGGCTTTTGAGCAGCTAATGAAAAACAAAAATATATAGGAGACTTAGGTATGTTTACAAATCAGGAGATTATAAAGACAGCAATGCGGCAGTCCGCATTGGACCTAAATTGCAGGGAAGCGGATTTTTTAAAGGAAGAAAATGTCGTCGTCTGTTCTAAAATCGGCGCACAGGCAAGGGCGTATTACCAGGAACCGATTGCCTGCAATCTTGTTTCTTATGGGAATAACGTCGTGGCATCGGTCAAGGACGCGTACAGTGAGACTGTCAAAGAGTATATTGATAAGTTTGAATTTTATCATTGCTTTGAAACGCCGAACATGCATTGGCTTGAGGGCAGAATGAATGCGTACGGGCAGCAAATCTGCTTTATGGCGGAGTATTTTCTTCCGAATACGGAACGGCTGAAACGCTTGCCCTGCGATTACAAGATTCGGGTTTTGACACAGGAGGATTTTGCGGATTTGTACTTGGCGCAGTGGGGTAATGCATTGTGCGAGAAGCGAAAAGAGCTGGATATCCTTGGTGTCGGGGCATATGAGGGAGGGCGGCTGATTGGTTTGGCAGGGTGTTCCGCCGATTGTGCCGATATGTGGCAAATAGGTGTCGATGTACTGCCAAAATACCGTAAAAAGGGAATTGCCGCGGCGCTTACGAGCAATTTGGCGATGGAAGCGCTTGAGCGGGGAAAAGTGCCTTTTTACTGCTGCGCATGGTCGAATATACGTTCTGCGAGAAATGCGATAAAAAGCGGTTTTTCGCCCGCATGGGTGGAAATGACGGTGAAACCGAAGGCGGTTGTTGAGGAAATGAATCGGTAAAGGGACAGATATAATCCGTTAAAAAGGGGAAATGCCAGTATGAATGAGAAGCTGCGGGAGAAATATTATCTTGTTCAGTTTAAGATTTTACAGAAAGAATATGACACATTTTGGTATACAGATGATGTTGACGGATTTATGATGGATACGGATAACACGTTAAAATCGTTTCCGACAAAAGAGCAGGCAGTTGCTTTTGCAGACAAAGAAGGTTTTATGCTGGATACAGAAGCGTTTCTTGTATCAACATCGATTCTGAAAGACATGAATATCAGGGAAATTAATTGTAAGCTTTACTTGAATTACTGGAATATTTTTTCAGATGTGGCTAATTCCATCAACGAACAATTTTTAGGTGACAGCAGGAACGGAACTATTCGGCATATTTACGAAAAGCTGTTTTATGGTTGTAATATATTGGTAAAGAAAGATGAGGAGCACTACATACCAAAATGGAGCAAGTCGGAACGACGCTGGATTGCGAGAGTGATAAAGAATGGTTTTCAGATTGTATCGAAAGGCTTAAGTACGGATTGACATGAAATAGTGTAAAAATTTTCTCTACGCAGCGTAGAATCCGCAAAAATTCACCATTTTCTACGCTTCGTGGGTGTGAATGAAAACAGAAACGGGGGATAATCAATTCAGAAAGGGGTGGTTGGATGAACCAAATCGTGATTGGAAAATTCATTGCAAAAGAGCGGAAACATAAAGGCTATACGCAAAGACAACTTTCTGAATTATTAGGAATTAGCGATAAGACAATTTCAAAATGGGAGCGTGGAAACGGGTTTCCGGAGGTATCGTTACTTTTACCGTTGTGCAGGGAACTTGATATAACGGTGAATGAGCTTTTGGCTGGAGAACGGGTTTCTGAGGAAGATTATCGTAAAAAAGCGGAGGAAAATATGGTGAATTTAGTAAAGGAAGCACAGGAAAGCAAGAAGAAAATTATTTTGTCGGCGATGGTTGCGGCACTTACAATAATCGCTGCAGTCCCGTTATTTGTGATTTCGGGAGCGATTCAGATGGAGGACTGGGTTCGCGCCTTGCTGATTGGGACTGGCAGTGTTGTCATTGTTTTGGGAATTGCAATTGCCTGTGTGCTTGACAGAGAGGCGGGCGCATTCGAGTGCCCTCAATGTAAAACGCGGTTTGTCCCCGAGATGGCAGACTATCTTATGGGACCGCATACCATTATGAAACGCAAACTAAAATGCCCGCATTGCGGAGCAAATCAATATTGTAAAAAAGTATTGACAAAATAACAAAAAGGAGCACATTTGACAAAGCCTGTTGCGGAAAATGTAAATGTTATTGCCGCATGGAGAAAAAAGGAAATTTCAAGGTGATTTCGGAGGGCGGATATGGAACATATTTTAGAGGTGGACAGCCTGAATGTTTATTATAAGAATAAAGGCAGAAAGGACGGAGCATTACAGCATGTTCTGCATGACGTGAGCTTTTGCATGAACAGGGGCGAAATCTTAGGGCTTGTCGGTGAGAGCGGCTGCGGCAAGACGACGCTTGCAAAGGCGATTCTTGGGATGCAGAAACGTTTTGATGGCAGTATCCGGCTTGACTGCGTAAACCCGCAGATGGTGTTTCAAGACCCCTACGGCTCGCTCAATCCCGCAAAAAAAATCGGCTGGATTTTGGAGGAGCCGCTGCGCATGAAAAAGGGCGATAAAAAGCTGACACAGGAACAGCGCGTTTCGCGTGTGGACGAAATGCTTGAGAAGGTCGGACTGGATTGCAAGGTGAAGGAGCATTACCCGTCGGAGCTTTCGGGCGGTCAGCGGCAGCGTATCGCGATTGCGGCGGCACTGCTGTGCGATACAACCTTTTTAATTGCCGATGAGCCTGTTTCCGCGCTTGACGTGACGATTCAGTCGCAGATTATCCGGCTTTTATTAAAGCTGCAGCGGGAGCTTGGCATCTCGATTTTGTTTATCTCACACGATTTGCGCGTGGTGTATCAGATGTGCGACAGGGTGATGATTATGCAAAAGGGCGTGATTTTGGAACAGGGCGCGGTGGACGCGGTTTACCAAAACCCGCAAAGCGATTACACAAGGCTTTTGCTTGAGGCAGCAAATATCAGTGCGTAAAAAATTTTACCCGTAAATTTATATTTTTGTAACCAAAGCCCTTTGTCCATTGTATTATGGATGAAGGGCTTTTCAATACAACAAGATTAAAGGAGCGCTCATGAGACAGACACTACAGGAACTGGTGGAGCGGTATCAGAACAATCTCTTTGCAGTGGCATTCAATGTATGTAAAAATGCGCAGGACGCGGAGGATGTCGTTCAGGATACGTTCCTTCGGTACTACACAATGAAAAAAGAATTTGACAACGAGCAGCACATACGCGCGTGGCTGATACGGGTGGCGGTCAATAAAGCGAAAAACTGTAACCGTACATTTTGGAAAAGGAACAAATGTTCTTTTGAGGAATACATGGAAACGCTGACGTTTGAAACACCGCAATCCGAGAGCCTGTTTGAAACGGTTATGCAGCTCCCCGACAAATATCGGATTGTAATGCATCTGTTTTATTACGAGGATTACGCTGTGCGGGAAATCGCAAAAATTTTAAAGCTTAGCGAAAGCAACGTGAAGGCGCGGCTGTCGCGCGGACGCAGTATGCTCAGGAATGTATTGAAGGAGGAATGGGATGATGACAAATAGGGAACGGTACAAGCAGGCATTTTCAGCACTTCAGACCTCCGGAAAAATATCTTTGGAGGTAGAGGACATGGTAAAAATGCAGAAAAAACACAGAAAAAATATCGCAGTGGCGGCAGCAGCCATATGCGCAGCACTTATCGGCGTCTCGGGAACGGCTTATGCGGCAGACATCGGCGGCATTCAGGAGAAGGTTTCTATATGGATAAACGGTAAGGAAGAGGAAGTGGTGATTACGGGAAAGGGCGACGGCAGCTATATGCTTCATTTTGAGAGTGGTGATGATAATCAGGTAATTGGCGGCGTTGCCATTGGCAAGGATGAAAACGGCGATACAACTGAGCACATGCTGTCACCGAACGACATTGTCGTTACCATAAATCAGTCCGCTGATATTGTGGAAGATGCAAATGGGCATGTTTGGATTTATTATTATGACCAAAAGGCAGATATTACGGATTTGTTTGACGAAGAAGGGGCTTGCAAAGTGCAATTGACACATGAGGGACAGACAGTCTATTTGGAAATCGAACGGGATAAAGATGGCGCTTTTGCGCATTCGCAGTCGAATGATTTACCCGAGGACAGCGAGGACTATATTCCTGTTGTGACAGAGCGCGTGGGAGAAGAAGAGAACGGTTTTCAACCGCATTCCGAGGCAGGCGGCTCGGCGGAAGCGGAAAAAGCAAAAAGTGCGGATATTCCGGCTGCGGAATAACAATCGCCATAGATTCAGCCGATACTGTGGGAAAACCGCAGTATCGGTTTTCCATATCATTTTCTGCCCGATTTCAAATTGCGGATTGACAAGCAGGACAAATTCCGATACAATGATAGCAAGTACTTGCATTAAGAAATGGATTCGTGATATACGTAGCTGCTCCAAAAGAACAGTTATGGCATGGAGGTAAAAATGGACGACACAAGCCAGAAAATCATTGACGCAACAATGGCGCTGATACGGGATAAAGGATATGTCGCTACGACGACGAAGGATATTGCGCATTTGGCAGGCGTAAATGAATGCACGCTGTTTCGGAAATTTGAAAATAAAAAGGACATTGTGCTACAGGGTGTTGCACAGGAGAAGTGGCGGGCGAATGTGACGCCTGACATTTTTGCAAATGTACAGTGGGAGCTTGCGCCGGATTTGGAACTGTTTATGAATGCCTACATGGACAGGATTACGCCGGATTTTGTCAACCTGTCCATCGGGTTGCGGGCGCCGCAGATTTATGAGGAAACCGCGCCTCTGATTATGAAGGTGCCGCAGGTATTTGTGTCGGCTTTGACACAGTACTTCCAAAAAATGGAGGAGCTTGGGAAAATCGGGCATTTTAATTTTGAAGATTTGGCAATGACGGTCTTTTCCGCGACGTTTGGCTATACGTTTCTAAATGCGTCGTTTGCGCAGGAGCTCGCAAAGACCGGACGGGAAGAATTTATCAGACAAAGCGTGGCAGTATTTGTAAACGGCATTTTAGGGCATGAAGAAGGTTGAAAGGAACAAATGGCGCTTGATGAAAGTGCCATTTTGTATCTCACATACGCATGTAAGTACTTGCGTGCAAAGAAGTCATACAAGAAATTCAGGGAGGGTAACAGTATGAAGATAACAGGAGCGGAAGAAATAAGTGCCTTTTATCAGGATACCATCTCCCGAGCTTCCGGTTAATTTCATTTCCTTTGGCTTGTACCTGCTCTGCCGGCAAATGATACTTGTTTCTTGTAGCATATTGTAAGACTGCCTCTGTTCCCTTTAGCGCTGTTGCAGAAGGTTTGCTGAAAACGCTTCCGTTAGGAACATAATCTTTTTTTATCCATTTGAAATTAGTATTCTTTTCGGAAGGAAGCGGGCGGGTATGCTTTTAACGGTGTGCCCGCGCCGATTTTTTCAGCTTATCCATATCTTTTGTGTTAATCCATTCTTCCGTATATCCGCAGGAACAGCAGATGTAGCGGTCTACCTTTACGGCAGAAAAAATTGTCATTCCTGTCATAATATTATTTCCGGAGCCGTAAGCGCCGGCATATCCGTCGACAATCAAAATGTCGGAGCTGTTACATTTTGGACAAATCTTTGTGTTTTTCATATGGGAACTTCCTTTCCGTGTTCAGTTTGATAAGATGCAGCGTTTTCTTGAAATTATTAGTAAGAAACTGCTCTATAAATTACAATAAAAATCGTTATAAAGAGCGGGAAACGATATATGTACCATTTACATAACTTCTTTAACAGTGCCGTTTCTAATCTCTTCTGCGTCAATTACCTTAATACCGGCATCTTAAATCGAAATGCAGGTATCACCGGCACTAAATTTTAGATATTTCACCTGTCTACTTGACAAGGGGCATATCATAATTATTCCCGCCGTTGTATTTGCAGTTTTCGCCCCAAAGGCATGCGCTTACCAGTAGTTTCATTTCATGGTTCTCCTGTAACTTTTGATACTGTTTTCCTTTTTAAATAGTATAACATAAATATCAGTGTTTGTGGACAGATAATATGTTTTCGGAGAAAAAAGAGTCATTATATAGAAAAGAATAGTTAAGACGTTTTGGGATGAACTAGGAAGTACATGAATATGTTGTGTTTTTTCCAGCCGTTTCGTATAATACAAATATAGTAATGCACATTGAAGAAAAGTTGTTTCATAGCAGTATTCAATTGGATAAACAGGAGGCGACAAGCATGACAAAATCATTTCGCGCAGACGACGTGCCGGTCTTGGAGACAACTGGCGGAAAACTGAAAGGATATTTTTACAACGGAGCATACATTTTTAAGGGAATCCCATATGCGTATGCCAATCGGTTCCAAATGCCCCAAAAGGTACAATGGGACGGAATCAAGGAGGCGTTTTCCTATGGTTATGTATGCCCTCTTATGACGCAGGATACCCCGAATGCGGAGCTGCTGGTGCCCCACCGGTACTGGCCGCAGGATGAACACTGTCAGAATCTGAATATTTGGACAAAGAGCTTGGACTGTGAAAAGAAAATGCCGGTTGTCGTATGGCTGCATGGGGGCGGATACTTTGCGGGATCTTCGATTGAACAGGCTGCTTATGACGGATTTCATTTGTGTATGGAAGGGGATGTTGTAGTTGTGTCTCTTAATCACCGGCTTAACATTCTTGGGTATTTGGACCTTTCCCCGTTTGGGGAGAAATATCAAAATTCCGGCAACGCGGGGCATGCGGATATGGTGGCGGCGCTGCAATGGATTCATGAGAATATTGCACTGTTTGGCGGTGATGCTGATAATATAACGATTTTCGGGCAGTCGGGTGGCGGCGCGAAGGTTGCTGACCTGATGCAGATTTCGGAAGCGGACGGACTGTTTCATAAAGGACTGATTATGAGCGGTGTTGCCGACGCGTCGCTTCTGCCGCCATGTACGGGAGACGGACGCCTGATTGTCACAGGGATTTTAAAGGAACTGGGGATTGTACAAAATGAAGTGGAGAAACTGGAGCATGTTCCCTATTACGAGCTTGTAAAGGCGTATACAAAGGTAAGCCCTGCAATCGAGGCGCAGGGCGGGTATATCGGAGGCGCCCCGCTTGTGAATAATTACTACAGGGGCAATCCGCTGAAATATGGATTTCGCAAGTGTGCGTTTCAGGTTCCGCTTATGATAGGGAGCGTGTTCAGCGAGTTTGCGTTTGGGCATACTGCATATGACAAAAATGAGCTGACACAGGAGCAGATGAAGGAGCATATCAGCGTTGTATATAAAGAACATACCGATGAAATGATTGCGCTGTTCCAAGAGGCTTTTCCGGATAAAAAGGCGGCGGATTTGCTGCTGCTTGACCGCGCATTGCGCCAGCCCACGAAACGGTTTGCCAAATTACATGCACAAGGGGGAAACAGCGGTACATATTTGTATGAGTTCACGCTGGAATTTCCGATATATCATGACAAAATAGCATGGCACTGTTCGGATATTCCCTTTTTCTTCCACAACACGGATTTGGTAGAAGTATGCCAGATTCCAAACGTAAGCGAAAAGCTGGACAGACAAATTTCGGAGGCGTTTTTGTCGTTTGCTAAAACCGGTAAACCGCAAAGCAGCGAGCTTCCTGATTGGAAACCGGTTACGCCCGACGAGGAGCCGACTATGATTTTCGACAGAACATGCGAACTGCGGTATCAGTTTGACGACAAGCTGTATGAAAAAATAGACAGCATTCTTCCGCCGTTTGATATGGCGCAGCTGACACAGGAGCAGGAGATTCAGCATTAAGGCTTGATAGATATTGGAAACAAAAACCATGCGGCAGCCGCTGTTATAACGGCAGCCGCATTTTGTGTTCCCCGATGATTTTTTCCGCCCAAATCATATGATACCAGCGTCCGAATTTGTATCCGCAATTGTGAAATGTACCAACCGTCTCAAATCCCAAATGCGTATGAAACTGTGCACTGTTTTTATCCAAATATTCATCTTCCGCATCGGGATAACCGATACAGGCATACAAATTCAAAAACCCAAGTTTACGCAGTCGTTCTTCCAGTGCTTCATACAGTTTTCGTCCAAACCCGCGTTTTTTGGCGGAATGGTCAAGATAAATCGTCAGCTCACACGAGTAATCATAAGCGGCGCGCCCCACAAACGCACCCGCATAAGCGTACCCCTGAATCACGCCGTCCTGCTCAATCACAAGATAGGGGTATTTTTTCATGGTCTGCTTCATGCGGTTTTCAAACGCTGGCAGCGTAGGGACTTCATATTCAAACGAAATCGCCGTATGCTCCACATAGTACGCATAAATTTCCAAAATCCGCGCCGCGTCCGCGAGCACGGCGTCCCTGACAGTAACGGTATCCATAAAAAACTCCTCCTTAGTAACGGTTCTTTCGTTTCATTATAATATAGAAATAACAAAATTCCTATTCTTTTTTATCATGATTAAAAAGCCGTAGTATTGACATGGTTTTTGCGATATGAGGATACAAAAGATTGCAGATTTGTGATACAGTATTTATGCAGGAACAAAAGGAAAAACATGGGAGGTTTCTATTTCCCGTCATAATCCAGTGCAGCGGCAAATTCTTGATTAATCCCTACAAATATGCTATCCTTTAAATTAGATTATAAAGTCGATGACAAAAGGTGTTGCCATTGACTATAATAAATAAAAAAGCGAGGCAAACGGCGATGTTAAAATGTAAAGACTTACTAAACGGCTTTGATTACGAATGCATAATCGGCAGTACGGACACGATGATTTCCGAGGTGGTAAATGACTCAAGAAAAATCACAAAGGACTGCCTTTTTATCTGTATTGAGGGAGCAAACTTTGACGGACATGATGCGGCGGCGCAGGCGGTTGCGGACGGCGCGGCGGCGCTTGTGGTAAGCAAAGAGGTGGAGCTGCCAAAGGATAAAACTGTCACGGTTATCAAGGTGGCGGACACAAGATACGCGATGGCGTTTATTTCCGCAAATTATTTCGGAAATCCTGCGGACAGCATGAAAGTCATCGGCGTGACGGGAACAAAAGGAAAGACGACAACGACGTATCTTGTCAAATACATACTCGAAAATGCGGGCTATAAGGTAGGGCTTGTGGGAACGATTGAAACGATTATCGGCGACAAGGTTATTCCGGCGGAACACACAACGCCTGAGTCGCTTGACTTACAGCAGTATTTTAAGGAAATGAAAGACATCGGCTGCGACGCGGTGGTGATTGAGGCGTCCTCGCAGGGCTTTAAAATGCACAGGACGCAGGGCTTTACATTTGACTATGGAATTTTCACGAACATTGAGCCGGACCATATCGGACCGAATGAGCATGCGGATTTTGAGGAATATCTTGACTGTAAGGCGATGCTTTTCAAACAGTGCAGGGTGGGCATTGTAAACTGCGATGACCAGCACTGGGAAAGGATTGTGAAAAATCATACATGCGAGCTGGAAACATACGGTTTTGACGCGCAGGCGGATTTGCGAGCCAGCGATTTAAAGCTTGTCACAGGCGCGGGTTTTTTGGGTATTGACTTTAAAGTGTCGGGGCTTTTAAATATGGAAATTGAAACGGATATTCCCGGCAAGTTCAGTGCTTACAATGCGCTTACGGCGATTGCGATTTGCAGGCATTTCGGCGTGAATGAGGAGAATATCAAAAAGGCGCTTTTGGGCGCAAAGGTAAAGGGCAGGATTGAAATGGTCAGGGTATCCGATGACTTTACCCTGATGATTGATTATGCGCACAATGCAATGGCGCTTGAGAGTCTTCTGACGACGTTAAAGGAATACAATCCAAACCGCCTTGTCTGTTTGTTCGGGTGCGGCGGAAACCGCTCGAAGCTAAGACGTTATGAGATGGGCGAGGTGAGCGGAAGGCTTGCGGATTTGACGATTATCACGTCCGACAACCCGCGTTTTGAGGAGCCGCAGGACATTATTAACGACATTAAGACGGGGATTGGAAAGACGGACGGAACGTATATTGAGATTTGTGACCGGAAAGAGGCAATCAAATACGCGATTACGCATGGGCAGAAGGGTGATATTATTGTGCTTGCCGGAAAGGGGCACGAGGATTATCAGGAGATTAAGGGTGTGAAATACCCGATGGACGAACGTGTGCTGATTGATGAAATACTAAAAGAAATAAATTGAAAAATCTGAGATTTTTCAATGGCAAATTTGTGCTGATGCCCAAATTCGCAGGTTATTGACAGCATGGAGGTTTGAATTGGAAACAAAATTGATGACAGGCAGATTTGCGAATATTATTGTGGATATTTCCCATGAAAAGGTGGACCGCCCCTTTCAGTATAAAATCCCCGATGCGCTTTTGGGAAAAATTGAGGTCGGCATGGCGGTGACGATTCCGTTTGGCATGGGAAATAAGCGTATCAGGGGCTATGTCATGGAGCTTACTGATAAAGCGGAGTATGATGTTGCAAAATTAAAAAATATTGAGGCGGTTATCGAAGGGGCGGTGACGGTGGAAAGCGATGCAGTCAGGCTTGCGTGGTGGATGAAAAACAACTACGGCGCAACCATGATTTCGGCGCTTAAAACCGTTCTGCCCGTGAAACAGAAAATGAAACAGGTTGTAAAGCGCACCCTGCGTTGTCTTGTCGACGCGGACACGGCAGTTATGCACGCACATGAGTTCGAGGCAAAGCATCAGACGGCGAAGGCGAGATTAATGCAGGAGTTGGGCATGCAGCCTGTTTTGCCGTATCCGCTTGTCACAGGGAAGCTGAATATCGCGCCGCAGACAATCCAGTCTTTGGTAAAGGCAGGGCTTGTAAAGGTTGAGGCGTCTAATACATACCGAAATCCGCTTCCCGCTGCAGTTTCAGAGGGGTGGCAGAATCAAGGCAAAAAGGAACTTTCCCCAAAGCAGCGTGCGATTGTCGAGGCAATCACGGGAGAATATGAAAACGGAATACGCAAAACCTATTTAATCCACGGCGTAACGGGGAGCGGAAAGACAGAGGTTTACATGGCACTGATTGAGCATGTTATCCGCAGGGGAAAGCAGGCGGTGATGTTAATTCCCGAAATTGCCCTGACGTATCAGACGCTAATTCGGTTTTACCAGCGGTTTGGCGAGCGCGTTTCCGTGATGAATTCAAGGCTTTCTGCAGGGGAGCGTTCCGACCAGTGTGAGCGCGCAAGGCGGGGTGAGATTGACATTATTATCGGTCCGCGTTCCGCGCTTTTTACGCCGTTTGAGCGGCTTGGGCTTGTGATTATCGACGAGGAGCATGAGAGCAGCTATAAGAGTGAAACGATGCCGAAGTACCATGCAAGGGAGGTTGCGGGCGAGCTTTGCCGCATGAAGGGCGCAAGCCTGGTGCTTGGCTCCGCGACGCCGTCGGTGGAAACGTATAATAAGGCAAAACGGGGCGAGATTACGCTGTTTACGCTGAAGGAACGGCTTGCGGGCGGTGCGTTGCCGCATGTTTATGTGGAGGATTTGCGCGTTGAGTTAAAGGAGGGAAACCGTTCTATTTTCAGCAGGCGGCTTTCCTCCCTGATTGCCGACCGACTGCAAAAGGGCGAGCAGACAATGCTCTTTTTAAACCGGAGGGGGTACGCGGGCTTTGTGTCGTGCCGCGCGTGCGGTCATGTGATGAAATGTCCGCATTGCGATGTGTCGCTTTCGGAGCACACGGACCAGTATCGCAAAACGAGCAGGCTTGTGTGCCATTACTGCGGTTATGAAACGCCGAATGTAACGCTTTGCCCGAAGTGCGGTTCCAAATATATTTTGGGCTTTCGCGCGGGGACACAGCAGATTGAGGAGCTTTTGCACAAGGAATTTCCGAGTGCGCGTGTGCTGCGCATGGACGCGGACACGACAAGGACGAAAGACAGCTATGAAAAGCTACTGTCCGTTTTTGCAAACGAGGAGGCGGATATTCTTGTCGGGACGCAGATGATTGTGAAAGGGCATGACTTTGCGAAGGTGACGCTTGTGGGTATTCTTGCGGCGGATATGTCGCTGCACGCAAATGATTTCAGAGCAGGAGAACGTACATTCCAATTGCTGACACAGGCGGCAGGACGCGCAGGCAGAGGCGCGCTTGCGGGTGAGGTGGTGATACAGACGTACCAGCCGGAGCATTACACGATTGTCCATGCGGCTGCGCAGGATTATGAGGGTTTTTTTGACGAGGAGATTTCCTATCGGGAGCTGATGTCGTATCCGCCTGCCGCACATATGATGGCAGTGCTTGTGACGGCAGCCGATGAGCTTACGGGCGCGGAGCACGCAAGGGAGCTTGCGGATTGCGCGAAAGGGCGCTTTGCGGAAAAAAAGCCCGCGGTGATTGGACCGTCGAGCGCGAGTGTCGGGAAGATTAACGATGTGTATCGGTTTGTGTTTTATGTAAAGCATAGGGATTATGCGGTTTTAGTGGCGGTGAAGGACGCGCTTGAGCAGTTGGTGAACGGGAAGCAGTGGAACAGCGACAGCGTGCAGTTTGATTTTAATCCGATGAGTAGTTATTGACGTGGGGAAAATGTTTTGAAATTTAGGAGTGTTATTTGATGATGACAGAGGATAAATTTTATTTGACAATGCTTGGAACGGGGCAAGCGACAGTGACGAAGTGCTACAATACCTGCTTTGTGTTCAGTGAAAAAGAGCAGTGTTTTTTGGTGGACGCGGGCGGCGGAAATCAGATTCTACGGATTTTAGAGGAGCAGGGGATTGGACTGGCGCAAATTCATGATTTGTTTCTGACACATACGCACTCGGACCATATTTTGGGCGCTATTTGGGTGATAAGAATGATTGGGCAGTTGATGCTGCGGGGAACTTATGCGGAGGATTTTCGGATTTATGCGTGCAAAGAGGCGATGGAGGACTTGCAGACGATTTGCGGGATTGTGTTGGAGCCTAAAATTATGGCATTGTTTGGGAATCGCATGCATTTGATTGTGCTGCGGGACGGGGAGTCGTATTCGATTCTTCACAGAACAGTTACCTTTTTTGATATTCTGTCAACAAAGCGTGTGCAGTATGGGTTTGCAATCGAAGAGGAACGGCTGCTCTTTTGCGGGGACGAGCCGCTGAAAAAGGAATTGTACGGCAGGGCGAAGGGGTGCAGGTACTTGCTGCATGAGGCGTTTTGCCTGTATTCCGAGCGGGAGCAGTTTAAGCCTTACGAAAAGCACCACGGAACGGTAAAGGACGCCTGTGTCATGGCGGAGGAAAACAGGGTGGAGAATTTAATTCTGATGCATACGGAGGACAGTCATATACAGGAGCGCAAAGAACGGTATCGGGAAGAGGGGCAGCAGTTCTTTTCCGGAAATTTACTGGTGCCTGATGACGGGGAACGGATATTGATTTCCGCAGTGCAATAGGAAAGGGAATTTGAGGCATAATATGAAAATCATGGAAGTTACGGAGTGAACGTCAGATTTGATACAACAGCTGTTGGAGGTGTGGGAACAGTCGGTTAGGGCAACGCATTTGTTTTTGTCGGACAGTGAAATCAATCATATTAAAGAGTATGTTCCGCGGGCATTAGAGGGGATTGCGCATCTCGTGATTGCGAAACAGGAGGGTGCCTCGGCGGCGTTTATGGGTATCGCGGACGGGACGCTTGAAATGCTGTTTATCGCGCCAAAGGAGAGAGGGAAAGGACTGGGGAAACAACTGCTGTGCTACGGAATGGAGCATTATGCCGTCCGCAAACTGGCAGTCAACGAGCAAAATCCGCAGGCGAGGGGTTTTTATGAGCATATGGGCTTTGCGGTGTACAAGAGAACGGAAACCGATGAGCAGGGAGATCCGTATCCGTTGCTTTATATGTGTCGGCAGTGAAATGCAGGTTATGCGGTGGGGTTGCAAAGGGACTGATGTGCGCAGGGAGGTACGCATATGGCGATTGACTTATCGAATTTTGAAAATTCCAACCAGTCCTTGTTTGACATAGCGATTGTGCAAAGGGGCGTTGACGGCGGGGTGTCGGAACGGTCGGATATCGAGCGCATTGCGGAGTATCCGAATGCAAAATCACTGATGATTTCGGGATTAAATCAGGAGACGTTTGAATATCTGATTCGCTGTTTTGGAGCGCAGTTTGAGGCGATTTCGCAAATTGCCATTGGAAAATAAAAATTAGGGAGGAATCTGTAATGGAAATTTTAAGTCTTGTTATTCAATGTTGTATTGGCTTCCTTTTTGCGATATATGGCATTTATTCCATATTTTCCAACAGAAAAAAAGAAAAACAAACGAAGGACAAATTTGTGCTTGCGCTTGTTTGCATTTTGGCAGGCATATTTTTATTGGGATATGCGATTTGCCCTAATTTTACATAATCTATTAATAAAATTATATAGATACATTGAAAGTTTGGGAGGAGAAAAATATGTTTGAAGAACTGGGAATTAGCGGTGGGACAGCGATTGTTGTGTTAATTGCGTTGTATTTCATTATAAAAAGCGCGGTGAAAAACGGAATAAAGGCGGCTTACCGTGACATAACGGGAAAGAAGGCGGTATCTGATATGAAAACGGAGCAGAAATTAAAAGAGGCGGGGATTTTGGACGGGAAATAAATGACTTTTAGTTGGTGCGGTTTGGAAGACGGGAGAGGAGAGAAAAATGGGCGAACTTATGGAATTTGCCGACAGGGAGGCATTTCGCAAATGGCTTACAAATCACTGTACATCAAGCGACGGCGTTTGGCTTTTGTTCGGAAAGGCAGGCGGACCAAAGACAATCAAGGCAGCGGAGGCGCTTGAAGAGGCGCTCTGTTTTGGCTGGATTGACGGGCAGATGCAGAGCATTGACGATAAAACATATAAGAAATATTTTTCCATGCGCAGGAAAAAGAGTAAGTGGTCACAGAAAAATAAGGCGCTGGTAAAAACTCTTGAGGAACGGGGACTGATGACCGATTTTGGCAGAGCGAAAATAGAGGAGGCAAAGAAAAACGGTCAGTGGGACGCGCCAAAGGCAGCAGCGGTTACGGAGGAACAGATTGCCGCGCTTTTGGCAGTGTTGGAAGGGCATGAGCCTGCCTGCACCAATTTTCAAGCCATGTCCCTATCCGTAAAGAAAACGTATACGCGCGCTTATTTTGACGCAAAGACGGACGCAGGACGTAAAAAGCGGGTTGCATGGATTTTGGACAGGCTCAACAAAAATTTAAAGCCGATGTAGCGGGATAACTGACAAGTATCGTTTATTGCTGTTAAGGATAATAAATATAGAGGCAGCTTTCGGTTTGTGCTGTGTAGTAAGCAGGATTGGCAAGGAAGAGAAAGCAAATGAAGGTATTGGATATTATTTCGTGGCTGTCGGCAAAAGAAATCAGCTTAGAACAATTAGAACATATTTTTACGGATTACCAAGATGGCATTTTTCATAATGGATATACGGTCTTGTGGGAATCTCCCAACAATGCAGCAGAAAATGTTCTAACATGTAAAAATAAATTGGTAGTGTCAAATAATCTATGAAAAAACTGAGCCGAAAAAATAGGCTCGATTGAACCTTGAAAACTGCAGATATTGGTGATTTAAGACCTTGGGGCGTTGCCCCAAACCCCACAAGGGACCAGTCCCTTGACCCATTATCTGGGCGCTGCCCAGACCCGTCCTCGCCGGAGGCAGGGAAAAGGGTACAGCAGCCCCTTTTCCCAGGAAACAGGATATTCCGTGGTCCTTATGTCAAGGGACTTTCGCGGCATAAAAGCGGCGAAGTGCCGCCGCATTTATTCCACGGTTCCCTTGACATAATGCCCCGCTCCGGTCATGCGGTCGTCTGTTTTTGGAGGTTCAGGATGGTCTGCTGGCCAAGGAAAATGAGGAGCTGCCATTTGCCCGGCATATTGTCGGCGCCCCGCAGCATTTCCACTTCGTTGAGGACTTTGTATTTGTTGTGCTTATGGGGACGCAGGAAGTTGTAGTAGGCGACCCACAGGGCAAGGTCATAGTTTGCGCCGTCGATGCTGTCAAAACCGTTTGTATGGCGTTAGGAGGCCTTGTAGGTGCGGTTAAGCCGTTCGATCATCTGTTTGAACGGGCGGTGTTCCGTCGAGACGGCATCATCGTTGGTAAGCCCTATGACCTGTGTGACTTTAAAGGCGAAGTCTTTCCCAAGTTTTTTAGCGAACTCCATGGCGGCAAGGGGATAGGCGCTGTAGCCGTCAGCAATGAACTTGAATCTTTCAGGCAGCTTTGCAAGCCCCCGGAATGCCATGCGCATGGCGAGGATGCAGGGGCCGACGCCCCGGTTGTCCGATACCTGGTAGCCGATGATGGAGCGGGGCGCCGCATTCATGATGAGCCAAACGTAGGCCTTGATGCCGCGGATTTTGATGTAGGTCTCATCCGCAGTGAACACATCCCCTTTTTCGTAGGGATACCGGTCGACGAAGGGCTTGACGCAGACAGCGGCAGTCTTACAGTAGTTGGCAATCTGCTGGTGGGAGACGCTGATGTTGTAAAGGTCTTTTAAAGCCTGCGAGGTCTTGCGCAGGGAGAGGCCGAGGTTGATGTGTAGTGTCAGGCACAGGGACATGACATGGGCATTGTGCTTACTGAATTTCAGGGAAGAAGCGTTCTTGGGCAGGGAACTTAAGTCCATGCTGAAAAAATCCAACGTGAATTCACGGTAGATGTAGTGGAGCTTATATTTATTCTTGCCATAATCCTCTTTGAGGTCATCCTTATCCACCTTTTTGAGGTTGTGGAGGTAGTAAGGGCATTTCGGATTGACACATTTGTGGAGGATGAAGTGCTTCCGCTCTTTCTTTGGGACGAGGGCGTTGCCGCAGTGCGGGCAGCGCAGCTTCATGGAAGAGAAGCGGCTTTCAGCCGGGGAGAACCTGGCGTCACAGACCTTGCACAGCACCTGCCCTTTGGAGCCGTTGTTTCTGTAGAGGTAAGGCATGGGGGCATCACAGCGCGGGCAGGAGCAGTCCTCTGGGATGTCGCATTCAGAGCGGCGGTTTACGGGGCGGATCTTTTTGCCATAGCGTTTTTCGATGTAGGGAATGAACTCCCTGTAAGTCCAGCCCTGGCGGAAGTCAGTGATGAGAGGCAGCTCGTCAGTCTTGAGTTTCTGGTATTTTGGGGAATGAGAATCATCGAAAGCCCACTGTTTGAGTGGAATGTATCTGCAGATAAACATGATCAGCCAGCAGTTTTGCTGATAAAGGTATTGAATAAGTTGTAGCAAGTAATGTATAATGTCCATGAGCATTGGCTCCTTTTGAGGTAATGGTTTGTGGTGAACTCATTATACATCAAAAAGGGAGGTCAATGCTCTTTTTATTTGCAGACTCCCATAAATCAAGGTTTGAGCAGTAAAAAATCAGGTAGTTTTTGACACTACCAATAAATTGCAGGAGGAACAGGAAATGGAACTGAAAGTCGCAACAAACCAAGATAAAGAATTTGTTATGAATATTGATAAGCATATTGGCGATACAGGGTACGAGAACCGCGTACAGACAAAGTGTGGCTACGTGATTTGGAACGAAAACCAGCGGATTGGCACTATGTCACATTGCCTTTTGTGGAATCAATTTCCGTTTCTGAATTTTTTATTCGTAAAGGAAGAATACCGCGGCAACGGATTTGCGAAACAGGCAGTCCTGTGTTGGGAAGCGGAAATGAAACAGCAGGGTTACCAGATGACGCTGATTTCCACGCAGGCGGACGAGGGCGCACAGCATTTGTACCGCAAGTTGGGCTATATCGATTGCGGCGGACTCGTCCTGCATGACACCCCGTTCGACCAGCCGATGGAGTTGTTTTTTCGAAAAGTATTATAGAAAATTTTGTGGAAAACGGAGGTTTAAAATGGAAGAAAACAGATACCATGATATTATTTTAAATGAGGACGTTGAGAAATTGCTTGCGCTTAGTGATGATGAGAAAGAAGAACTGATGTCTGAATTGGTATACGAATACCTGCCCACAAAGTCCCTGAAAGAAATGAACGAAGTGCAAAAAACGCTCTACCTTGCATGGACCTTGGAGGATGCCTGTCAGGCGGACTCGCTCCTTTCCTTGTCCGAGGAGGAGGAACTTTTTCTCGCCCTGCCTGAAACGAAAAAAGCACTTGAAGCTTTAGGCGCATTTCAATCGGCTGCGCTTTTGAGCGAATTTATAGCACTGCTGCCTGTTGGAAGCATACCTGAATGGGATTGGTTTTTTGAGGAGGAACGGGAAGACATTATCGAGAGAATTGACGGCGGATTATGCGATTATCCCGACGGAGTGATGTGCGATTTTTATATTACATATCTCTCCAAACCGGAAAATGCAAGACAGCTTTTATTGGGACTTGGCAGACAAAATGCTGCGGAGGCAGAGGCAAAAGATGAATAAGAAAAAATGGGTACAAATCGCGGCGGTGTACGCGGTTATTTATACGGTAATCACATTGTTAAACAGTGTCTTATATCTTGCAAACGGTATTTATGAAGACCCGAGCGGCAACTGGCACGAGTTGGACCGGGCGATAATCCTTTTGATAGGCGTTACGGCATATGAATTGTGCACGAATCTGTCCGTCAAGCCGCTGCCCCTGCGCTATCTCATTGCGTACGTGCCGTCGCAGCTTTTGGTATTTTTATACGTATGGTTCAGCGGACTGCGGGAGGAATTGGCGCAAACGGCATACCGCGATATTTGGATAAACTTTACGGGGCTTTTTATTCTGCTGTGTGTTGTCAACACGGTTGTCTGTATGCGTAAGCGAAAAAAAGGATAATTTATGTGCCTTGCACCAAGTCGGACGTTTTGAGGAAGCGGTCTAATTCCTGAAAAGTGTTGACGATATTACCCGAATAAGGTTCCCTGTCCCTGTTAAATAAAACCGTGTTGATACCAACAGCCTGTGCAGCGTTCAGGTTTTGGACGCTGTTATCAACAAAAATACATTCCTGCGGCTTGCATTGCATATGTTCAATTGTATGGAGGAAAATTTGCGGTTGGGGTTTGCGCAGATGCAGTTCCCCGCTGACAAAGGTGTTTCTAAAATATTTATGAAGTCCGTATAATGCAAATAAGTAGCTGCTCCATTCTTTTACATCATTGGAAAGCAGGACAAAATCGTACTGCTGATAATTGCATTCGGCAAACTGTAAAAAATCCTCATCGAAAGTTAGGTGATTTGTCAGATAATCCTGCATTGTTTCTGTTGGATTCGTATAGCCTAACAGTGAGAGAAATTTGTCAGAACATAATTCGCCGTTTCCCGCTTTAGTAAATAAATTTTCTTGCCGAAATGCTTTTTTAAGCCGTTCGTGTTCGTTTTTCTCAAAATGCGCAAAGGTGTATGGAATAAAATTTCCCTTGCTTTCTTTTATGATGACACCGTACATATCAAGCAGAAGTATTGGCTTTTTTTCCACCCTTTTTTCCATAAAATCATTTGTCCTTTCAAAAATAGTTATGCCCATAACAATCAGCCGAATGCCGCACTTGTATGGGCATTTCTTGAATGCTGCAGGGGATTTAATTCGATTATATCAGAAATTAAGGGATTTGTATTCTTATGAGTGGAAAAATTCCAAATTTGTTTGAAGTTGGCTACCATGCATAGTATAATATCAAAAAAAGCCGAGGTATATAGCCCATGAAAAATAAAATGCTTTCACAGAGTATCGCAGACACACTATTGT
>CAJUJG010000046.1:2177-29372 GCA_910586715.1 uncultured Lachnospiraceae bacterium | reverse complement strand
TGAACGCCTTTGCCACAAATATCACACTTTGCCATCGTTAGCACCTCCTCGACTACATTCAGTCATTTGATTCACAACATTAGTATCTTATCAAAAAAACAGATATTTGGCAAGGCTTTTTTTGTAAAAAGTGTAATTATTTTCGTTTCTGTTCTTTTCACTCTTACAGATTATGGTAATTCTGCCAAAATATATATTTCCTTTTTTTCCAAAAAAGGTTATAATAAGAATAATTATTGTTTAAGGAGGATTTCTATGAAAGGTTCTATGAATACTCATATGGGTAATATTTATATCGACCCCGAGGTCATTGCACAGTATGCGGGAAGTGTTGCCGTGGAGTGTTTTGGCATTGTCGGAATGGCGTCGGTAAATGTGAAAGACGGCTTGGTAAAGCTTCTGATGAAAGATAGTATTACGCATGGAATATCCGTGAGCATTGTGAATAATAAATTAATCCTTGATTTTCATGTGATTGTTTCCTACGGCGTCAGCATTGTTACGGTATGCGACAATCTGATTAGCAGTGTAAAATACAAGGTAGAAAACTTTACGGGGCTCGAAATCGAAAAGGTAAACATCTACGTGGAAGGTGTTCGAGTAATTGATTAAGGAGGATATTTGAAGTGGGTTTCAATACAATCGACGCTAAGATGTTTGCAAAGATGTTTTTAGCCGGTGCAAAAAATTTAGAGAACAAAAAAGAATGGATTAACGAGTTGAATGTGTTTCCGGTTCCAGACGGTGATACCGGTACAAATATGTCCATGACAATGATGTCCGCGGCAAAAGAAGTTGCCGCCCTTGAAAATCCCGATATGGTGTCGCTTGCAAAAGCGATTTCTTCGGGTTCTTTAAGAGGCGCAAGAGGAAATTCGGGCGTTATTCTCTCGCAGCTTTTCCGCGGTTTTACAAAGGTTATCAGGGAGTACGATACAATTAATGTGGCAATTCTCGCCGCTGCCTGTGATAAAGCAGTTGAAACGGCATATAAGGCGGTTATGAAGCCAAAGGAAGGTACCATTCTCACCGTGGCGAAGGGGGCGGCAAAGCGTGCCGACGATCTTGCCGTGGCAGGAGAGAAGGACTTGGAAGTTTTTATAAAGGAAGTAATTAAGGAAGCGGAAGTGGTTCTTTCCCAAACACCCGACATGCTGCCCGTATTAAAGCAGGCAGGCGTTGTCGATTCGGGCGGACAGGGTTTGGTTGAGGTATTAAAAGGAGGGCTTGATGCGTTTCTTGGCAAGGAAATTGATTTTTCCGTGGAGGCTGCCGCGTCTGCTCCCAAAACAGGTGCGGTTAGTTCTAACATCGAAGCACAGGCAAATGCGGAGATTAAATTCTGCTATTGTACACAGTTTTTGATTATGTTGGAAAAACCATTTAATACCAAGCAGGAAACGGATTTTAAGGAGTTTCTGACATCGATCGGCGACTCTATTGTTGTTGTGGCTGATGATGAGATTGTCAAGGTGCACGTGCATACAAACGAGCCCGGTTTGGCAATGCAAAGAGCGCTGAAATACGGACAGTTGACGACGATTATCATAGAAAACATGCGCTTGGAACGCGACGAAAAAGTTTCGGAGATGATGGAAAAAGAGATGCAGGGCGCTTCCGTTTCCGCATTCGAAGACACACAGGTTCCTATGGAACACAAAGATACCGGCTTTATTGCAGTATCGGTCGGTGACGGAATCAATGAGATATTCCGTTCTCTTGGCGTGGACTATATTATTGAGGGCGGGCAGACGATGAATCCGAGCACGGAGGATATGCTCAACGCAATTGATAAAATCAATGCCGATAATATTTTTATTTTCCCTAACAATAAAAACATTGTGTTGGCGGCAAATCAGGCTAGTCAGCTTACCACAGACAAAAATATTGTTGTAATTCCCACTAAGACAGTAGCACAGGGGATTACGGCGATTATCAATTATGTGCCGGATATTTCCGTGGAGGAAAATGAGGCTGTGATGACGCGTGAAGCGGGAAATGTGGCGACCGGACAGGTAACTTATGCAGTGCGTGACACCATGATTGACGATAAGGAGATTCATCAGGGCGATTTTATGGGTATCGGTGACAAGGGTATTCTTACAGTGGGTACGGATTTGCAGGCGGTTGCCTATGAGATGACAGAAAAAATGATGCAGGATGATTATAAGCTGATTAGCATCTACTATGGAGATGATGTGGAAGAAGTTCAGGCACAAAAGCTTGCGGACAAAATAAAAGCAGCCTTTTCAGGCTGTGACATCGAACTTCAGTTTGGTGGTCAGCCAATCTATTCGTACATTATTTCGGCGGAATAGAACGATGCAGCTTGGTGATTCGATTACGGCAATCAGCGGTATAGGCGAAAAAACAGCCGCGCTGTATCACAAACTGAATATTTTTACAGTCCATGATCTGATTACCCATTATCCGAGGGATTACGAGGAGTGGCGTGATTTTGTCCCCATTGGGGAGCTTCGGGCAAATCAAATACATGCCATACGGGGAATGATTATAGGCGCTCCCCAAACGCTCCATATCAGGAAAAACATGACGATTACGAGCGTTCGCGTGAAAGATGCAAGCGGTTCGTGTGACATCACATATTTTAATATGCCATATATGAAAAATATGCTACAGACAGGAAAGCAGTGTATTTTTCGCGGGCGCGCCGTCTTAAAAAATAATCGAATGGTCTTAGAGCAGCCAAAGATTATCGGTCCGCAGGAGTTTGAAAAAAATCTTCACAGACTTGCACCGATTTATCCTACAACGAAAGGGCTTAGCATTGCCGCTGTCACAAAGGCGGTGCGAACGGCTGTAGATGCACTTTCGTTTGAGGAGGATTACATTCCGGAATCCATGCGCCATAAATACGGGCTTTGTAATTTACAGTCCGCAATGCTTGGAATTCATTTTCCGGCAAATAAGGAAGAACTGCTTTCGGCACGAAAACGGCTTGTGTTTGAAGAATTTCTGTTTTTTATCGTGTCCGTAATGGTGCTTAAAGATATGGCGTCGCGCGAGGTCAATGATTGTCCGATGATGCGCATTGATGCGTGTCGGGATTTTATTGAGAAGCTTCCGTATCAGCTTACCAATGCGCAGCAGCGTGTATGGGCGCAGATTGAGGAAGATATGTGTTCGGCACATCTGATGAACAGACTTGTTCAGGGAGACGTGGGTTCAGGAAAAACGATTGTAGCAATTCTTGCAATGCTGATGTGTGTGATGAACCATGCGCAGGCGGCTTTTATGGCGCCGACAGAGGTACTTGCAAAACAGCATTTTGAAACAATCTCGGAGCTTGCCGAAAAATATAACCTTCCGTTTAAGCCTGTCCTTTTGACGGGCTCTTTGACGGCACGGGAAAAACGACGCACAAAGGAAAGCATTGCGCTTGGCGCCTGCAATGTTATCGTAGGTACGCAGGCGCTGCTTCAGGATGATGTGGACTTTTACAATTTACGGCTTGTGATTACGGATGAGCAGCACCGGTTTGGCGTGAAACAGCGTGAAACATTGGCACAGAAGGGCTTGCAGCCGCACATTTTGGTGATGAGCGCGACGCCGATTCCGCGGACGCTTGCAATTATCCTGTATGGCGAACTGGATATATCCGTGATGGACGAGTTGCCGGCAAACAGACTGCCAATTAAGAACTGCGTGGTCAATACGGACTATCGCAAAAAGGCGTATCAGTTTATTGCAAACGAGGTTGCAGCTGGCAGACAGGCTTATGTTATCTGTCCGATGGTGGAAGCAAACGAGGAACTGATGGGAGACCAGCCGATGCTTGAAAATGTGGTCGATTATGCGGACAGGCTTAAAAAAGAGCTGCCGTCGTCTGTCCGGATTGATTATCTTCACGGGCAGATGAAAGCAAAGGCAAAGAATTTTATTATGGAAGAATTTGCCAGACACCATATTGACGTGCTTGTTTCCACGACGGTGATAGAGGTCGGAATTAATGTGCCGAACGCTACGGTTATGCTTGTGGAAAATGCCGAACGGTTCGGGCTTGCACAGCTTCATCAGTTAAGGGGACGTGTGGGCAGAGGCAAAGAGCAGTCCTACTGTATATTTATCACCGCCACAGGTCAAAATGATACTATGGAGCGTTTGCAGGTGCTGAACAAATCCAACGACGGATTTTTTATTTCGTCAGAAGATATGCGGCTGCGCGGACCGGGGGATTTATTTGGTATCCGGCAGAGCGGACAGTTTCAGTTTACGATTGGCGATATTTATCAGGATGCGGGAATTTTGCAGGAGGCGCAAAGCTGTGCGCAGGAGCTTTATGCGGCATATCTTGCAAACGGTAAGATGCCTGTTTGCGAGCATGAAGCGTTTTGGGCGCACTATGACGAGCATGTTTCTTCAGATGTTGACTTTGTAAATATCTGATTATAAAAATAATAACATATATTAGGAATTTTCTATATGGCAAATTTATGTCAACCCATAAATTAAGGTGTTGGCAGAACGGAGGATTGACACATGTCAAAGATTGCAGTAGTTACGGACAGCAACAGTGGTATTACGCAGGCACAGGCGTTAGAGCTTGGCATCAGCGTAATTCCGATGCCGTTTATGATTGACGGGGAAACATATTTTGAGGAAATTACATTGAGCCGGCGGGAGTTTTACGAAAAACTTGCGTCAAACGCCGATATTTCAACTTCACAACCTTCACCGGAAGCTATTTTGGCGTTGTGGGACACGCTTTTAAAGGAGAATGACGAGATTGTGCATATTCCGATGTCGAGCGGGCTGAGCGGTTCATGTCAGACGGCACAGATGCTGGCGCAGGATTACGAGGGCAAAGTGCATGTGGTGAACAATCAGCGCATTTCCGTGACACAGCGGCAGTCAGCGTTGGATGCGCTTGCGCTTGTGAAGGCAGGAAAGAGCGGAAGCGAGATTAAGGAACTGCTTGAAGCGGACAAATTTAATTCGAGTATTTATATTATGATTGACACGCTGCATTATCTGAAAAAGGGCGGCAGAATTACCCCGGCAGCGGCAGCGCTTGGAACGCTGCTTAAATTAAAGCCCGTGCTGCAGATACAGGGAGAGAAGCTTGACGCATTTGCAAAAGCGCGGACGGTCAATCAGGCGAAGTCCATTATGATGACGGCAATTAAGAATGATATTGAGAAACGGTTTGGCGGCGTTTCAGAGGACAATCCGATTTATTTACAGATTGCGCATACAGAGAATGAGGAGGCGGCAGGGTTATTAAAGGAAGAGCTTGCGGCACAGTTTCCGGGGTATCCAATTTATGTTGACCACTTATCGCTTAGTGTTTCGTGTCATATCGGCCCAGGAGCGCTTGCGATTGCCTGTACGAAGAAGTTGATTTAATACTGTTCACACAGGACATAGCATTGACTGCTAAGTCCGTACGAAAACGTACATGCAGCAAGTAAAAATCCATTTGCGCAACGAACTTGTTTGTTTTGCAATTTTTGCATGGATTTTTACTCGTTACTGGAACGGAGTGAACAGTAACGTTGCTTTGATGGAAGGTTAATTATGCGGTCAAAACGGATAGACTTTCCCCTCGGATTATGTTATACTAATCATAACATAACAATTGATTTTCTTTAACCGGAGGTGATTTTATGCCGAACAATGCTGAAATTGCGAAAACTACGATAGACGATTTCAGGGAAATACAGCGATATATGACAATTGCGAAAAAAGAAAACGCTACTGAGACTTATGCCGAATTGAAAAAGAAATATATTTCTTTAAAAGCTTTACTGAATGTTTTAGGCGTAAATCTTACAGACATTGATGAAATAAAAGAATAGTTTGCAAGACTGGATGGATTTTCGGCTTTACAGCTTTTGCCGGAGTCTGTTTTGGTGCTGTGAGATATGCTTTTGCGCTTGCGATTGCCTGTACGAAGAAGTTGATTTGAGAGGTTTTGGGAAAAGGTTTGATTTTGAGGGAATCAGACCTTTTTTGGATTTGCAGCCGGCATAGGAAGAACTTGCGGCATATAAGTAAAATGAGATAACAGGAAATGAAAAAGATAACTTACCGACTCTTTACAAATCAGTAAGTTATCTTTTTTATCATTAAATCATTCTATTTCAAATCTACACCAAGGCCGCTGTAATAATCGCCATTGAGTAAACCTCAATCGCGTTACATCCGCGGGAAAGATCATTAATCGGTGCATTTAAGCCAAGAAGGATCGGACCATATGCTTCGAAGTTACCCATTCTTTGTGCAATCTTGTAACCCATATTGCCTGAGTTAATATCCGGGAAGATGAATGTATTGGCATGTCCCGCAACCTTAGAGTCGGGACATTTTGTACGTGCCACACGCGGAGAAACAGCGGCGTCGAACTGAAGTTCACCTTCGATTGGCGTGTCAGGGAATTCCGCTTTCGCTTTGGCTGCGGCATTGCGCATTTTTTCAACGGAATCGCCTTTTCCGGAACCAAGCGTAGAGTAGCTTAGGAAAGCGACTTTCGGGTCAATACCGAAAATCTTAGCGCACTCAATTGTCTCGCCGCAGATTTCAACAAGCTCGTCCTCGGAAGGAGCAATGTTAATCGCGCAGTCGCCCATTGCAAGCACTTCGTTTTCACCGGTTGCACCGGGACGAACAAGGATAAAGCAGGAAGAAACGATGCTGTTGTTGGGTTTTGTCTTGATGAGCTGTAATGCAGGGCGAACCGTGTCGGAGGTAGAGTATGTAGCGCCGCCAAGAAGTGCATCCGCTACACCCATTGCTACAAGCATTGTGCCGAAGTAATTTGGCTGTGTCAGAATCTCTCTTGCTTTTTCGGGAGTGCCTTCTTTTTTCCCTGCCCTGAGTTCGCAGAATTTATCTACCATCTCATCAAAACGGTCGTAGTGATTGCTGTCAATAATCTGGGCGCCTCTGATATTGTAACCGGCATCTTCGGCAGCTTTTAAAACCTCTTCCTCATTTCCTACAAGAATCGGCGTAAGGAAGCTGCTGGCAAGAAGACGTGATGCAGCCTCAAGAATACGGGGATCGCATCCTTCCGTAAATACAATTGTTTTGGGGTTCTTCTTTAACTGGTCGATCATCGGGCCAAATCCATACATAGCCATAGTTTTTATCCTTCCTTTTCGTTAAATTTATGAAAGCGCTTACACCGTTGTGTTTTGCGGTGTGCGCCGCGTTCTAATTACTATTGTATACATATTTTTTACATTTGCAATGGTTGCATTGAAAAAAATGCATAGAAAATTTTTATGTAAAACCAACAAAAACATATATTCGAAAAAAACGCAAAAACAGTTGCAAAGTTGGAAAGTTGTGATATACTACAATAAGGTAAAACGTTGCCGTTAAAACGACGAAACAACATGTGCGGCAGCGTTAGAACTCTGATTTTAGAAAGGCATGGTTCCTATAATGGCAAAAACAGGCAATACGACATATGATGCGTCAAGCATTACCGTTTTAGAGGGGCTTGAGGCAGTCAGGAAACGTCCCGGAATGTATATCGGAAGTGTTTCCACGAAAGGCTTAAATCATTTAATATATGAAATCGTAGACAATTCGGTGGATGAACATCTTGCTGGAGAGTGCAGTGAAATCCGTGTGACGCTTGAGGCGGACGGCTCAGCGACGGTTGCGGATAACGGGCGCGGCATTCCCGTCGGTATGCACCAAAAGGGTGTGAGTGCGGAGCGGGTGGTATTTACGACACTTCACGCGGGAGGAAAGTTTGACAACAGTGCATATAAGACAAGCGGCGGACTGCATGGCGTGGGTTCCTCGGTGGTGAATGCGCTGTCCACACAATTGACTGTAACGGTCAAGAGTGGCGGGCTGATTCATCAGGACAAGTATGCGTACGGAAATCCCGTGGTGGAGCTTGTTGACGGTCTGCTTCCTGTTATCGGAAAGACGAAAGAAACCGGTACAACCATAAACTTTACGCCGGACCCGCAGATTTTTGACAAAACGCGTTTTAAAGCGGAAGATGTAAAAAGCAGGCTGCATGAAACGGCTTACTTAAACCCAAAGCTTACGATTATTTTTGAGGACAGACGAAGCAGTTCACCCGAAAAAATTGTTTATACGGAACCGGAAGGGATTGTCGGTTATATCAAGGATTTAAACAAAAATAAAGAGGCGCTTCACGACATTATTTATTTTACGGGAGAGAGTGACAATATAACGGTGGAATGCGCGTTTCAGTATATCAATGAATTCCACGAAAATGTGCTTGGTTTTTGTAATAACATCTATAACGCGGAGGGCGGAACGCATCTGACGGGCTTTAAAACCATGTTTACTACGATTATCAATAATTATGCCCGCGAGCTGAATATCCTGAAGGAAAAGGATGTGAACTTTACAGGCGCAGATGTCCGAAACGGCATGACGGCGATTGTGTCCATCAAGCACCCTGAGCCGCGTTTTGAGGGACAGACAAAGACAAAACTGGATAATCAGGATGCGTCGAAGGCGGTCAGCAAGGTGACGGGCGATGAGGTTTCGCGCTACTTTGACCGCAATGTCGAGGTTTTAAAAAATGTGATTTCCTGTGCGGAAAAAGCCGCAAAAATCAGGAAAACAGAAGAGCGCGCAAAGACAAACATGCTTACAAAGCAGAAGTTTTCATTTGATTCCAACGGAAAGCTTGCAAACTGCGAGTCGAAGGACAGCAGTAAGTGTGAGATTTTTATCGTGGAGGGAGATTCTGCGGGAGGAAGTGCAAAGACGGCAAGAAACCGTATGTATCAGGCGATTTTGCCAATCCGTGGAAAGATTTTAAATGTGGAGAAGGCAAGCATTGACAAGGTGCTTGCAAACGCAGAAATTAAGTCGATGATTAACGCGTTTGGCTGTGGTTTTTCGGAAGGGTATGGGAACGATTTTGACATTGCGAAGCTGCGGTATGATAAAATCGTGATTATGGCGGATGCCGACGTTGACGGCGAGCATATCAGCAATCTGCTTTTGACGCTGTTTTACCGCTTTATGCCGGAGCTGATTTATGAGGGGCATGTTTATATTGCAATGCCGCCCCTGTATAAGGCAATGCCCGCAAAGGGAAAAGAAGAATATTTATACGACAACGAGGCGCTTGATAAGTACCGCAAACGCCATAAAGGACCGTTTACTTTACAGCGGTACAAGGGACTTGGAGAAATGGATGCCGAACAGCTTTGGGAGACGACGCTGAATCCTGAGACGCGGATTTTGAAGCAAATCGAGATTGAGGACGCACGCATGGCGTCGGAAGTGACGGAGATGTTGATGGGAACTGATGTTCCGCCAAGAAGAAAATTTATTTACGAGTATGCGACCGACGCGGAGCTTGATATTTAAGAAAGCGTTGATTTAATCATCGCTTCCTTAGAGCCTCCGGCGGATGCACACGGATTTGCAGAGGAAAATGCTGCTTTGCAGCGCAAATCCGGTGCAGGAAACGCTTTTATCAGCGTTTCCCATAAAATATGGAAAGGCAGTTGTTATTGGAATGGAAGAAAAAATTATAAAAACGGAATATTCCGAGACCATGCAGAAATCGTTTATCAACTATGCGATGAGTGTCATTATTGCAAGGGCGCTGCCGGATGTACGCGACGGTTTAAAACCGGTGCAGCGGCGTACGTTGTACGATATGCACGAGCTTGGCATCCGTTATGACAGACCTTATAGAAAGAGCGCGCGTATTGTCGGGGATACGATGGGTAAATACCACCCGCACGGGGACAGCTCTATATACGAAGCGCTTGTCGTGCTGACGCAGGATTTTAAAAAAGGCATTCCGCTGATTGACGGGCACGGAAACTTTGGAAATATCGAAGGTGACGGCGCAGCGGCAATGCGTTACACGGAGGCACGGCTGCAGAAAATTTCACAGGAGGCAATGCTTGCGGACCTTGATAAGGACGTGGTCGATTTTGTGCCGAACTTTGACGAGACGGAGAAAGAGCCGTCTGTTTTGCCATGCCGTTTTCCCAATCTTTTGGTGAACGGTTCGGAGGGCATTGCCGTAGGTATGGCAACCAGCATTCCGCCGCACAATCTTGGTGAAGTCATTGACGCGACAAAGGCGTATATGATGAATGAAGCTGTTACCACGCGCGAGCTGATGAAGTATATTAAGGGACCGGATTTTCCAACGGGCGGAATTGTCTGTAACAAAGATGAGCTGTGGCAGATTTATGAAACCGGAATGGGGAAAATTAAGCTTAGAGGCACGGTGGAAGTGGAAAAGACAAAGGGCGGGAAGTTAAACCTTGTCATTTCGGAAATTCCTTATACTATGATTGGCGCCAATATCGGGAAGTTTTTACAGGATGTGGCGGCGATTTACGAGCAGAAAAAAGCGCCGGAAATTCTTGACATTTCCAATCAGTCCTCCAAAGAAGGCATCCGCATTGTCATAGAGCTGAAAAAAGATACGGATATTGATAACTTTAAGAATTTACTGTACAAAAAGACGCGTCTTGAGGATACTTTCGGTGTCAATATGATTGCAATTGCGGACGGCAGACCTGAGACAATGGGGTTAAGGGACATTATTGCGAGGAATGTGGCGTTTCAATATGAGATTGCCACGAGAAAGTACACGACGCTTTTAAATAAAGAGCTTGAAAAACGCGAGATTCAGGAAGGATTAATCCGTGCCTGCAATATTATTGATTTGATTATCGAAATCCTGCGCGGTTCCAAGGACAGAGCTATGGTGAAGAACTGTCTGACAAATGGTGTTACGGATGGTATCAAGTTCCGTTCCAAGAGTTCGTCTGTTATGGCGCAGCAGCTGAATTTTACAGAGCGTCAGGCAAATGCTATTCTTGATATGCGTTTGTACAAGCTGATTGGTTTGGAAATTGAGGCGTTAATGAAAGAAAATGCCGAAACAAACGCCAATATTTATAAATATGAAGATATTTTGGAACGGCGTGACGCGATGGCGCAAGTGATCATTCAAGACTTGGATACGATTAAAAAGGAGTATGCAAAAAAGCGCAGAACACGTATCGAAAATGCCGAGGAGGCTGTCTATGAGGAGACAAAACAGGAGGAGATGGAAATAGTCTTCCTGATGGACAAATTCGGGTACTGCAAGACGATAGATGTTTCTACGTATGAGCGGAATAAGGAAGCTGCACAGGCGGAATTTAAGTACCTTGTGCGGTGCAAAAATACCGGAAAAATTTGCGTTTTTACCAATACCGGTCAGCTGCATACCGTAAAGGCGGCGGACGTGCCGTTTGGAAAATTCCGGGACAAGGGTCTGCCGATTGACAATATCAGCAATTATAACTCTGCTGGAGAGACAGCGCTGCTTGTTGCAAGCCAGTCCGATTTGAATTTGTACCGACTTTTGTTTGTGACAAAGCAGGCAATGTGCAAACTGGTAAGCGGAGGAGAGTTTGACGTTACGAAACGTACGGTGGCAGCGACAAAGCTGAATGAAGGGGACGAGGTTGTTTGCGTTTCCATTATAAATGAACATCAGCATGTTGTTTTTCAGAGTGCAGGGGGGTATTTTCTGCGAATTGATGCCGACGAAATTTCCGAGCTGAAAAAAACGGCTGTTGGCGTACGCGGAATGAGGCTTGGCACAACAGACTATGTTGAACAGGTTTACTGTTGCCCGTTATCGGAGGAAGCGCAGGAATTGATGTACCATGATAAAAAAATAGAGGTAAATAAAATAAAACTCGGAAAAAGAGATGGAAAAGGGACAAAAATTAAGGTATAATCAAATCGTGTAAGAATGGAGGACTATTATGAGAGTAATCGCAGGAAGCGCAAGGCGTCTTTTGCTCAAAACACCGGAAGGCATGGACACGCGTCCGACCACTGACCGTATCAAAGAGACGCTTTTTAATATGCTGATGCCAAATCTGTCAGGAGCGGTGTTTGTGGATCTTTTTTCAGGAAGCGGCGGGATTGGGATTGAGGCATTGAGCCGCGGCGCGGCGAAAGCATATTTTGTGGAGAGCAGTCCCAAAGCGGTTGCATGTATTACGGACAATGTGGAGCATACGCATTTTACGGACAAGGCTGTTATTTTAAAGCAGGATGTGTTTGCGGCAATTCGCGGCAGTATCAGGGATACGGCAGATATTGTCTTTTTGGATCCGCCTTACAATCAGGAGTATGATAAACGAGTGCTTAAATTGTTGAAGGATGCGCCGTTTGTGAATGAGGATACGCTGATTGTCGTGGAGGCGGCGTTGAAAACGGAGTTTGATTATGTGCAGGAGCTGGGGTTTGCGGTTGAAAAGGAAAAATATTATAAGACAAGCAAACATGTGTTTATAAGAAAATGTGCCTGAATACAGGAGGTTAACAATATGAATGCAGCAATTTATCCCGGAAGCTTTGATCCGATGACGCTTGGACATTTTGATGTGATTAAGCGTGCGTCGAAGATGTTTGACAGACTAATTGTAAGTGTTTTGGATAATAAGGCAAAGAATGCGTTGTTTTCTGTGGAAGAACGTGTTAGTATATTAAAGGAGGCAGTAAAGGACTTGCCGAATGTTGAAGTGGATTCCTTTAACGGGCTTTTGGTTGATTATGCGCGCCGGAAAAATATTCATATTTCGGTCAGAGGGCTTCGCGCCACCACGGATTTTGAGTATGAACTGCAGATTGCACAGACAAACAGACTTCTTTCCAAAGGAATACTCGATACGGTTTTTCTGACGACAAGTCTTGAATATGCGTATCTAAGCTCGTCCGGTGTAAAGGAGATTGCGGCATTTGGCGGGGATATATCGCCGTGCGTGCCAAAGTTTGTCGAGGGGCTTGTATATCAAAAATTTAATCGGCAGTAAAATATGGAGGAATAATTGGATGACCAGCAGAATTGAGCAGATTATTGACGATCTTGAATTGTACATAGAGAATTGCAAGTTTAAGCCGTTTTCTACCGATATGATTATTGTCAATAAGACGGAAATTGATGAAATGATACGCGACCTTCGGATGACGACTCCGGAGGAAATTAAGCGTTATCAGAAAATCATATCAAACAAGGAAGCCATTTTAAATGATGCAAGGGAAAAGGCGCAGGCACTGCTGAACAATGCAGAAGTGCAGACAAACGAATTGATTAGTGAGCATCAGATTATGCAGCAGGCATATGCGCAGGCAAATGAGATTGTGGAGCTTGCCACGCAGCAGGCGCAGGACATTTTGGACAGGGCGACTATGGAAGCAAACGGCATGCGGACATCTGTTATGCAGTATTCGGACAGAATGCTTGCAAATTTGGAAACCATTATTAAACAGTCAATAGAATTTGCGACAAAGGATTACAATAAGCTTGTAGGAGACTTGCAGGAGATTGACAGTGTGGTAACTGCAAACCGTGCGGATCTTGTTCCGGCGGAGATTATGGAGGACAGTGAGGAAACGTCGGCGGACATGCAAAGCCCGTCTGTGTTATAAGGCGTTATCGTTTTTATGGAAATTATAACCCACAGGAAACTGTGGGTTAATTTTGCCTTTATGCACACGGGCACCCAAAGGAACTATATCAGGGTTAGAGGAGGAGTTTTATGTACGGAGGATTTCGGAAAATTTGGGCACTGGTTTTGATTGTGGCAGCAACAGTATCTGTGATATTTCCTTATCAGGGGAAAACAGTGTACGCCGCCGAACCGATTGTGGTCGTGATAGATCCTGGACATGGCGGAAAAAATTTAGGAACCGACTATCTGCCGATACCGGAAAAGGTATATACAATGCAGGTGGCGTTGTATATGAAACAGGAACTGGAAAAATATAAAAATGTAGTGGTCTATCTTACGCATACGCAGGACGTTGATATGGATCTTACGCAGCGGGCGGAATTTGCCGAAAGCGTAAATGCTGATTTTGTGTTTTCACTCCATTTTAATATGTCAATTTCGCATGGACTTTACGGCAGCGAAGTTTGGGTGCCGTCCACGGGAACGCTGTACAGTCAGGGATACAGTGCAGGAAACGAGTTTCTGATGCAGTTTGAACAGGTAATGGGGCTGTTCAACCGAGGCATCAAAACAAGAATCGGTTCAAAAGGCACGGATTATTACGGGATTATCAAGCAATGCGCCCTGCGGAATATTCCGGCGATTATTGTAGAGCACTGTCATGTGGATCATATTAATGATGTTGCGAATATACAGTCACAGAACAAACTTCAGGAGTTTGGCATCTGCGACGCGACAGCAGTTGCACGGTATTTCGGGCTTACCAAAAACGAGGAGGGCGGAGCAGACTACAGCGAATATGCACCTCTTGCCGTTCCGGTTCCCGAAGCGCGCGTTTACAACGACACAACCGCGCCGCTGTATCTTGAGGCAAAGCTTTTGGACTACAACAGCACAAGCCGGTATGCGACAGTAGCGCTCAGCGCCTTTGACGGGGAATCCCCGCTGCAATATTATGCGTTTTCGACAGATAATGGACTGACTTGGTCAATGTTGCAGCCGTGGAATAAAGGGCAAAACGAGATGACTGTTACGGTCAATGTGGGGTATGGTAAAAAAGACAGTCTGTTGTTCAAAGTAATGAATTTATATGATATTGCTACGAACTCCAATCTGCTAGAATTAAATTAAAGAATATAGAGGAGTAATGTATAATATCCAAATGAAATCAGGGTAATTACTGTTTTATTTTTGAGGTATGATGAGAGCGGAAGCTTTGCTTTCTCTAAAAAACTGCTGGTCTGTATCAGGCAGGATATTCCGCCAAAGCTAAGTGCCGTCATTATCCACAAAACTTTTTCCTGCGGCGAGAGTGTTCCGGTGTAAATCGTCTGCACGCCGCCCATGATTTCCAGGAAACTTGACAGGACGCGTTTCATGTTATCGGAGAGCCTGAAAAAGTCGAGAAAGATACGGAACGCATTTGTAAATGTGATATATCCGCCTAGTAAAATAAGCGATTGGGTATTTTCCATACACGCCTTTTTGAGACAGCCTGTCAGCGAGAGTTTTTCACGCGCTTCATTTTGGTATGCGTTTTTGCTTATGACAGAGGCTGCGTTTGTTTTTGCGAAGCGGCGGCTTAAAAAGATGCCGTAGACAGCCGGAATACCGTACATTCCAAACAAAAAGGGAAGTGTGTTTTGGTATCCGCAGGCGTGAAGCATCGGAATGATAATTCCTAAAAAATAGGCGGGACCGATATTGTTGCAAAAACCAAGCAGGCTGACAGCTTCTTCTTTGGACAGCTTCTTGTTTTCATAAAGCTCGCTGACTACCTTTGCACCCATTGGAAATCCGCAGAAAAATCCCATAAAGATTGCGTACAGTCCGTAGGTGCTGTATTTGTAAATCCGTTTTAGGGGAAGGGAGAGCATACGTCCCAACTCCAGGTCCGCTCCACTGTATACCATTATGGAGCTAATCATCATAAAAGGGAAAAGCGTTGGAACCATTTTCGCTGCCCACTGGTACAGCCCTTCGTAGGCATATTGGAAGGTTGTATCGGGATGGCTTAAAACGGCGATAATTAAAACGAGCCAAACAAGAGTTTTGAGAAGCATGTGCACACCAAAAAACGCGTTCTTACTTAAAGCTTATGCAGGAATGGGGGAATTCTATGCGTCTTGATAAACTGATTGCCCAAATGCAGATTGGCACAAGAAGCCAGGTAAAAGACTACATCCGAAACGGAAAGTTCACGGTAAACGATCAGGTCATAAAAAAGCCGGAGTACAAAGTAAACGAGCTGGAAGACAGGGTATGCTTTATGGGGCAGGCGCTCTGCTTTCAAAAGTTTGTTTATTATATGCTGCACAAACCGTCAGGAGTTGTAACCGCCACAAAGGACAGCCGCGATAAGACGGTAATGGATTTCATGCAGGACGCCGCGGGAAAAGACTTGTTTCCTGTAGGCAGGTTGGACAAAGATACGGAGGGACTGCTTCTTATTACGAATGACGGAGTGCTTTCGCACCGCCTGCTTTCGCCCAAAAAGCATGTGGAAAAAACATATTACGCGGAGTGTGAAGGAATACTGACAGCGGAGAATATTTCAAAGCTGGAACAGGGAGTTGACATTGGAGATGAAAAACCGACGCTTCCTGCACAGGTGCGCATTATAAAACAGTCAGATACGTCTTACTCGTTGGAGCTGTCTATTACGGAAGGACGTTTTCATCAGGTTAAGCGTATGATCGGTGCGGTCGGCGGTAAGGTTACGTATTTAAAGAGGATTTCGTTTGGCGGACTTTTGCTCGATGAATCGCTTGAAAAAGGAGCGTGGAGAGCATTGCGGCAAGAGGAGATTGCACTTCTTACGGAACAGAACAAGAACAACAACAAGGAGGATTAAAAGTGTCACTTGCAAACGGTTTTCTTCCCATCAATATAGATGAAGTACATGCGCTTGGTTTGGAGCAGCTTGATTTTGTGTACGTTTCGGGTGACGCATATGTGGATCATCCGTCTTTTGGACATGCGATCATTACAAGGCTTTTGCAGTCACACGGCTACAGTGTAGGGATTATTGCACAGCCTGATTGGAAAAATGAGGAGAGCATTGCCGTTCTTGGCAGACCAAGGCTTGGTTTTCTTGTTTCGTCAGGAAATATGGATTCTATGGTAAATCATTACTATGTGTCGAAAAAGCATCGGGAAAACGATGCATATACGCCGGGAGGCGCAGCATATAAGCGTCCTGACCATGCCACGGCGGTATATGGTAATTTAATCCGGAAAAAATATAAGGATATTCCGATTATCATCGGCGGAATTGAGGCGAGTCTGCGCAGGATGGCGCACTATGATTACTGGTCAGATTCGTTTAAGCGTTCTATTCTGCTGGACAGTCAGGCGGATCTGATTTCATACGGAATGGGGGAAAAATCAATTATCGAGATTGCGGATGCGCTAAATAGCGGAATTGCAGTCAGGGATATTACGTTTGTTGCGGGAACGGTTTATAAGACAAAAGACCTTTCAGGATTATATGATTATGAGCTTTTGCCGTCGTATGACGCGATGCGCGCGGATAAAGCGTTGTATGCAAAGAGCTTTAAAGTGCAGTATGATAATACGGATGCTTTTAACGGTAAGGTTTTGGCTGAGCCGTATCCAAACGGGCTGTATGTGGTGCAGAATGTTCCGCAGACGCCCCTGACTATGCAGGAAATGGATGATGTGTACGGACTTCCCTATCAGAGAACGTATCATCCGTCATATGAGGCGGCAGGGGGTGTTCCAGCGATTTCGGAGATTAAGTTTTCCTTAATCAGTAACCGCGGCTGTTTTGGCGGCTGTAATTTTTGTGCGCTTACGTTTCATCAGGGGCGCACGATACAGGTGCGCAGTCATGAATCCATTATTGAGGAAGCTCGGCAGATTACGGAGGATAAAGATTTTAAGGGATATATCCATGATGTTGGCGGACCGACGGCGAATTTCAGACAGCCGTCCTGCAAAAAACAGTTGACGGCAGGCGTGTGCAAGCACCGTCAATGTCTTTTTCCAAAGCCGTGTGCAAATTTGGAGGTGGACCATTCGGATTATCTGTCACTGTTAAGGAAGCTAAGGGCGCTTCCACATGTAAAGAAAGTGTTTATCCGATCGGGAATACGGTTTGACTATCTTATGTTAGATAAGGATAACACATTTTTCAGGGAACTTGTGGAACACCATGTCAGCGGGCAGTTAAAGGTTGCTCCGGAGCACATCTGTGACGCGGTGCTGTCAAAAATGGGAAAGCCCGAGAACGCCGTATATGAAGCATTTACGGAAAAATACCGCAGGTTCAATCAGAAAATCGGGAAAAATCAGTTTCTTGTGCCGTATCTGATGTCCTCGCATCCGGGATCTGCCTTAAAAGAAGCCGTGGAGCTTGCGGAGTATTTGCGGGATATTGGCTATATGCCTGAGCAGGTGCAGGATTTTTATCCGACGCCGTCCACGATGTCAACGGTTATGTATTATACAGGGATTAATCCGGTTGACATGAAAAAGGTGTATGTATGCAAAAATCCGCATGAGAAGGCAATGCAACGGGCATTGATACAATATCGCAATCCGAAGAATTATGACCTTGTGCTGGAGGCGTTAAAGGCGGCGGGGCGTGAGGATTTAATCGGATTTGATAAAAAGTGCCTGATACGTCCGCGAAGGCTTGCGGGGGAGAGACCGGTTTCTGAGAAAAACAATATAAGAGGAATTGCAAAAACGAGAACAGGCAAAAAAAGCAGTGTAAAGAAGCCGCCGAAAAAGAAAACGATACGGAATACGCATAAGAAAAAGGGTTAAAATAAGTGTAAGAGTGGGGGACTAACATGGAAAGGAAACGAATACATGAACATTATTATCATTACGGGCGCCTCTTCGGGAATGGGTTTGGAATTTGCCTTGCAGCTTGACGCGATTTTTGATACGATAGATGAAATATGGCTGATTGCCCGCAGAAAAAAAGGATTGCTTGAAGTGGCGCAGTACATGGACCATACAACAAGAATACTTGATATGGATTTAACGGACAATGCGCATATGCAGCGCTTTGAACAGATCTTAAAAGAAGAAAAACCAGTCATCCGAATGCTCGTCAACTGTGCGGGCTACGGTATTATGGGAGATTTTTCGGAGGGAGACCGGACGGAGCTTTTGGGGATGATTGACCTAAACTGCCGTTCCTTAACGGAAATGACGTATTTGTGCATTGCATACATGCGTAAAAACAGCCGTATTATCCAGCTTGCCTCAAGCGCGGCGTTTCTTCCGCAGCCTGATTTTGCAGTATATGCTGCATCTAAGTCTTATGTCTATAGCTTTTCGCGTGCGCTTGCAAGAGAACTTGCACCACGCAGCATTTATGTAACAGCAGTATGTCCCGGACCTGTGGACACACCGTTTTTTGATATTGCGGAAAAGAACGGCAGCACACTCGCAATCAAAAAGCTTGCAATTGCAAAGGCGGACAAGGTCGTTCGCAAAGCGATTGCGGATTCTTATAAGAAAAAAGAACGTTCCGTGTACGGCAGAGTGATAAAAGGGTTTGAGCTGCTTGCCAAAGCGGTTCCGCACGAAATGATATTAAAAGCGATGAGTTATATGAAATAGGGACAAAGGAGTTTCGTTATATATGAATAAACAAAAGCCAAAAAAAGGAGAATACGCATACCCCATGTATGAAAGAAAACGCGTAATTCTTCGTACCATTCTATACTTTGGAATTTCGATTGCCGTATTTGTGCTTGGATGGGCTTCAACCAAGACAAAGGACAATCTGCTCACCATTGTGGCAGTGCTTGGGCTTTTGCCATCCAGCAAAAGCCTTGTTTCCGTAATTATGTATCTGCGCATTCCGAATTTTTCACAAGCGCTTTATAAGGAGATTTCGGAAAACATAAAAACAGTGCCTGCAATTTACAGCATGTACCTGACCTCCTATAAAAAGAATTTTCCCGTTAACTGTTTTGCAGTGCGCAGCGGAAATCTGATTGGATTTACGGAATTTGACATCTGTGATGCTGATGCTTGTGAAAAACATATCAAGGAAATGTTAAACCAAAACGCGATAAAAGGAGTGACTGTAAAAATATTTAAAGAACGGCAGAAATTTGAGGATAGGGCTGTACAGCTTGAAGCGCTCGAACCAAGCGGCAGGGAGGAGGAAATCCTTACGCTTTTATGTGATATATCTCTTTAATTCATCTATGCATGGGAATACAGGAGAGGAATGATAACGATGATTGTACTTAACATTGCAAAAAGTGATGCCGGACAGCGTTTGGACAAGTATTTGAAACGTCAGCTTCGGGACGCGCAGAATGGTTTTTTATATAAGATGCTTCGCAAAAAGAATATCGTTTTAAACGGTAAAAAAGCAACAGGGAGTGAACTAGTGTGCGAAAATGATGAAGTGACGCTTTTTTTATCCGATGAGACATATGCGAAATTCGGCGGTGTTCCTAAGGCATCCGGAAAAACAGCCGTTGATGTTACCCCGTATCAGGAAGCATATTTTAAGTTAAAGGGCATGGAAATTGTTTTTGAAAACGATGACGTGCTGGTTGTCAATAAGCCTGCAGGTATTCTTTCGCAAAAGGCAGATGCCGCGGATTTAAGCGCGAACGAATGGATCATTGGGTATTTGTTAAAGGCGGGATTTTTGTCACGGGAATCGCTTCAAACCTTTAAACCCTCTGTGTGCAATCGTTTGGACCGAAATACATCAGGACTTTTGGTATGCGGAAAGACGCTCGCTGGGAGCAGATATTTAAGCAGTATTGTCAGGGATAAATCCCTTCAAAAGTATTATTATACATTGGCAGCGGGACAAGTATCCCTGGATACGAGAATTTGCGGATGGCTCTGCAAAAACGCCAAAACAAACAAGGTAACAATCTATGAAAACGAAGCGGACATTCCGAATCCACTGAAAAAGAATGCTGCATATATTGATACGGCGTTTCGTTCCATTGAAACAATACATACTAAAATCGGCAGCATTACTTTGTTGGAGGTACGGCTTTTTACCGGAAAAACGCATCAAATCAGGGCTCAGTTAAGCGCAATGGGTTATCCGATTATCGGTGACAGAAAATACGGCAGCAATCGGGTGAATGATGCATTTTATGACATGGGTGTCAGAAATCAGCTGCTGCACGCATACAGACTTGTCTTTCCAAAAAGCAATGACACACGTTTTGCAGCGCTTTCCGAAAAGACATTGACGTGCGCATTGCCGAAACTATTTGGGCAAATTATGACACCTAAGAAGGAGTAACAGCAATGGCAACATGGAATTCGAGGGGGCTTCGCGGCTCACTCCTCGAGGAAATGATTAATATGACAAATGAAAAATACCGTGAGGGCGGTCTTGCATTGATCCAAAAGGTGCCGACACCAATCACGCCGATTACCATCGACAAGGATACGCGCCATATTACGCTTGCATACTTTGATCAAAAGAGTACCGTTGATTATATTGGTGCAGTGCAGGGAATCCCCGTATGTTTTGACGCAAAGGAATGTGCCGTTGACACGTTTTCGCTCCAAAACATTCATCCCCATCAGGTTGCATTTATGCGGGATTTTGACAGACAAAGCGGAATTGCTTTTTTTCTGATTTACTACACGTCACGGGATAAAATGTATTATATGGGTATTCGGGAGCTCAATGTATTTTGGGACAGAATGGTAAATGGCGGCAGAAAGAGCTTTCGTTTTGACGAGTTAAACGAAGCGCATTTTTTTACGGCAAAGGGCGGGCAAATGGTACCGTATCTTGATATGATCCAGCTTGAGCTGAATGAGAGAGGTTGACACGGCTGACAAAAGCGTGTATACTGCGGATATGTATCACGTTAACGTGACAACGTGTTAATTTGTTAACATACTAAATTGATGATTATTTAGCAAAGCAAAAAAGGAACGATTGAATATCGCGCAAAAAATTGTTATAATAAAAAAGGAAGTGTTTATCGCGCAGTTATAAGAAATGAAGCATTTCGCAATGTTTCAAAAGAACAGGTTCAAAAATATTATCAGAAATAAAGCAAGTGGCAGGCAGTGTCGCGCGACAGACATGTACCTGCCGCTTTTACTGTAAAGAAATTATATTTGGGAGGAACTTATGGATTTTAAAGGAAAACGACTTGTACATACACCCGAAGGCGTGCGTGACATTTACGGAAGTGAATATGCCAACAAGCAAAACATTCAAAAACTCTTTGGCGAAAAGCTTCACAGCTACGGTTATCAGGATATTCAGACACCGACCTTTGAATTTTTTGATGTATTCAGCCGCGAAATCGGCACAACGCCGTCCAAGGAATTATATAAATTCTTTGATAAAGAAGGCAATACGCTTGTTTTAAGACCAGACTTTACCCCTTCGATTGCAAGGTGCGCCGCCAAGTATTTTATGGATGAGACAATTCCGCTGCGGTTTTGCTATGCGGGAAACAATTTTATCAATACCGGAGACCTACAGGGAAAACTAAAAGAAACAACGCAGATGGGCGCGGAGCTAATCGGCGATGCGTCGCCTGAGGCAGATGCGGAAATGATTGCGATGTTAGTCGACTCGCTGTTAAACGCAGGATTAAAAGAATTTCAGGTATCTATAGGGCAGATTGACTTTTTTAAGGGGCTTTGCGAGCAGGCAGACCTTGACATGGAAACGGAATTAGAGCTGCGCGGTTTCATCTCAAATCGAAACGATTTCGGTGCACAGGAGCTTTTGGAGAGCAAGCATCTTTCGTCCGATGTCTGTGAAGCGCTTTTAAACGTAAGTAGTCTTTTCGGCTCTTATGAAATACTGGATAAGGCAGAAGCCTATGCGGGCAATCCTCGTTCCGCAGGGGCAATCAAGCGTTTAAAGGAGGTTTATCGGCTGTTGACAGTATACGGTGTTGAACAGTATATTTCCTTTGACCTTGCAATGGTGAGCAAATATCATTACTATACAGGCATTATTTTCAGTGCATATACCTATCAGACCGGAAGCGCAATCGCAAAGGGCGGTCGTTATGACAGACTGCTTGAAAAATTCGGAAAGGCAGCGCCTGCGACAGGTTTTGTTGTCATTATAGACGACCTTGTATCAGCACTGACAAGACAAAAAATGTGTCCACCGTTAGAGAACAGAAATCTGCTGTTAGTGTATGAAAATGCAGTTGAAAAAGCAATAAGCGAAGCAAAAGCATACCGTGACAAAGGGTATGCAACGGTGCTTATGAAACGCGAAAAAGAAAAGCAGCGCTACACAAAATTTGCCCAAGAAAACAATTTTTCGCAGGTGATTTTTATATCCGAATAGAAAGGCGAACAAAACAATGAACAATACAACCAATAGCATAAGATACCTTACTTTTGCACTCGGAAAGGGCAGGCTTGCAAGTAAAACACTTGATCTGTTTGAAAAGATCGGGATTACTTGTGAGGAAATGAAGGATAAGGATTCGAGAAAGCTTATTTTTGTAAATGAAGACCTGAAACTGAAATTTTTCCTTGCAAAAGGTTCAGACGTTCCCACTTATGTGGAATACGGCGCTGCCGACATCGGTGTTGTGGGAAGCGATACGATTATGGAAGAAAACCGGAAAGTATACGAGGTGCTTGACTTAGGATTTGGAAAATGCCGTATGTGCGTTTGTGGTCCCGCTTCAGCGCGTGTTCTGTTACAGCACCATGAAATGATACGGGTGGCAAGCAAATACCCCAAAATCGCGAAAGATTATTTTTATAATCAGAAGCATCAGACGGTGGATATTATTAAGCTTAACGGCTCCGTGGAGCTTGGACCGATTGTGGATTTAAGTGATGTCATTGTTGACATTGTGGAGACAGGCTCTACACTCAGGGAAAACGGGCTTGAGGTTTTGGAGGAAATCTGTCCGCTCTCGGCGCGCATGATTGTCAATCAGGTTAGCCTGAAAATGGAAGCGGACCGGATAAAAAAACTGCTAGAGGCACTCAAGGAAGTGGTGTAAAAGACAAGGGAGGAAAATGTTATGCGAATTGTAAATTTAACAAATGAAACGAAGCAGAACCTTTTGGAAAATCTATTAAAACGAAGCACCAATGATTACGGTGATTATGAAGCCATTGTTGCGGATATTATCGAGAATGTAAAAACACGTAAGGAGGAGGCAATTTTTGAATATTCCCTAAAGTTTGACAAATGTTTAACGACAAAAGAGACTTTTCAGGTCACAAAAGCAGAGATTGATGCGGCGTACGCAGAGATTGACGCGCAGTTTATTCAAGTGATGAAGGCTTCCGCAGAAAATATCCGTGTTTATCATGAAAAACAGAAACGCAACAGCTGGTTTGACGCCAAAGAGGACGGAACGATTCTCGGACAGAAAATCACGCCAATGCAGACGGTCGGCGTGTACGTACCGGGAGGAAAGGCGGCTTATCCGTCTACAACGCTGATGAATGTTATTCCCGCAAAGGTAGCGGGTGTGCCGAATATTATTATGACGACGCCTGCGGGAGCAAACGGTAAGGTTAATCCCGCAACGCTTGTTGCCGCAGATATTGCGGGAGTGGATATGATATTTAAAACAGGCGGCGCACAGGCGATTGCGGCTCTTGCGTATGGTACGCAGCTGATACCGAAGGTGGACAAGATTGTCGGTCCCGGAAATATTTTTGTGGCGCTTGCAAAGAGAGCCGTTTACGGTCATGTCAGCATTGATTCGATTGCAGGTCCTTCCGAAATCCTGGTACTTGCGGACGAGAGCGCGACACCGCGCTATGTTGCGGCGGATTTGCTTTCACAGGCAGAGCATGACGAGCTGGCATCGTCAATTTTGATTACGACAAGTGCAGAGCTTGCAAAACAGGTTTCCGATGAAGTGGACAAATTTGTCGAGGTGTTGGAGCGAAAGGCAATTATACAGGAATCTCTTAATAATTATGGATATATTCTTGTGGCGGAGGATATGGAGATGGCAATTGACGCTGCAAACGAAATTGCATCGGAGCATCTTGAGATACTGACCCAAAATCCGTTTGATACCATGACGCGCATTCGAAATGCGGGGGCAATCTTTCTCGGTGAATATTCGTCGGAGCCGTTGGGAGATTATTATGCAGGTCCTAATCATGTGCTTCCGACAAACGGAACGGCAAAATTCTTCTCTCCGCTCAATGTTGATGATTATGTAAAAAAATCGAGTATTATTTCTTATTCAAGAGAGGCTTTGGAAAAAGTACATCAGGATATTGAACTGTTTGCGACAAAAGAGGGACTTACGGCACATGCAAATTCCATTCGTGTGCGGTTTGAAGAAAAGTAAAAATTCTAACATAACAGGGAAAGGGCGAAGGTTCTATGGGCAGAACAGCAGAAATCAAAAGGACGACAAGGGAAACGGATATTTCCATGAAAATAGCGCTTGACGGGGAGGGCAAATCGCAAATTGACACGGGAATCGGATTTTTTAACCATATGCTGGAAGGATTTGCAAAGCACGGCTTTTTTGACCTTGCTGTAAACATTAAGGGAGATTTGGAGGTTGACGGGCACCATACGGTAGAAGATGCAGGGATTGTGCTTGGAACCGCAATCAGGGATGCCATAGGCGATAAGAAAGGCATCAGGCGTTACGGCTATTTTATCCTTCCGATGGACGATGCACTGGCACTGTGCGCCGTTGATTTGTGCGGAAGACCATATTTACAGTTTGACTGTGAGTTTCCAAGCCGCATGACAGGCGATTTTGACACCGATTTGGTGAAAGAATTTTTCTATGCCGTTTCATACAGCGCGGCAATGAACATTCATATTAAAATGCTAAGCGGCGAGAACAGCCATCATATGATAGAAGCGGTTTTCAAGGCATTTGCAAAGGCGCTTGATATGGCAGTGGCTTATGATGAACGCATCAGTGACGTGCTTTCCACGAAAGGAAGCTTATAGGTTGAAAAATCAGAGAATTTCAACCGGCAAATTTGTGCAAAAGCACAAATTCGTAAAATGCGAAAGGTTTACAGGATTGGAAACGATGAGAAAATTAGCGTTAAGCGATGAGATTTTATTAAACATAGAAAAACCTGCAAGATACATCGGAAACGAAGTAAACAGCGTAATGAAAGACAAAAACAGCGTAGACATCCGCTTTGCGATGTGTTTTCCTGATGTGTATGAAATCGGTATGTCCCACCTTGGAATACAGATTTTATATGACATGCTCAACCGCTATGAAGATACATGGTGCGAGCGTGTGTATTCTCCGTGGCCGGATTTGGACAGCGTGATGCGCGCGCGCAATATTGCGCTTTTTGCATTAGAGTCGCAGGAAAACATTAAAGAATTTGACTTTTTGGGCATTACCATACAGTATGAAATGTGTTATACGAACATTCTTCAAATCTTGGACCTCTCGGGAATCCCGTTTCATGCATGTGACAGGGATTGGGATTGTCCAATCGTGATTGGCGGCGGTCCGTGCGCCTACAATCCGGAGCCGATTGCAGACTTTTTTGATATTTTTTATATTGGAGAGGGTGAAACACAATACAGACCTCTGCTTGATTTATATAAGAAATGCAAATCTGAGGGCTGTTCGAGAAAAGAATTTCTTATAAGAGCATCACAGCTTCCGGGCTTATATGTGCCCCAGCTTTATGAGGTTACTTACAACGAGGATTACACAATTAAGGCATATAAACCCACTGTCGACGGTGTTCCGGTAACCGTACGAAAAGAAATAGTTTCGGACCTTACTCATACTGTTTATCCCCAAAAACCGGTTGTACCGTTTATTAAATGTACGCAGGACAGGGTTGTATTGGAAATCCAACGCGGCTGCATCCGGGGCTGCCGGTTCTGTCAGGCGGGACAAATTTACCGCCCTGTCAGGGAACGCGATGTGAACATGCTCAAAGAATATGCCGTAAAAATGCTTGAAAATACAGGGTATGAAGAAATTTCACTCAGTTCGTTAAGCTCAAGCGACTATTCGCAGCTTGAGGAGCTTGTTACGTTTCTGATTGAGCGTTGTAAAGAAAAGAACGTGAATATTTCGCTTCCCTCACTGCGTATTGACGCATTTTCACTTGATGTCATGGAAAAAGTTCAGGATGTAAAGAAGAGCAGCCTGACTTTTGCACCGGAAGCGGGAAGCCAGCGGCTTCGAAATGTAATTAACAAAGGATTGACTGAAGAAGTCATTCTGAAGGGCGCTGCGCTTGCCTTTGAAGGCGGCTGGAACCGGGTGAAATTGTACTTCATGCTTGGACTTCCGACTGAAACGGATGAAGATATTCGGGGAATTGCGGAACTTTCCGACAAAATTGCGATGGCGTATTATGACACGGTTCCGAAAGAAAAGCGCAATGGAAGAGTACAGATTGTCGCAAGTACCTCCTTTTTTGTGCCGAAACCATTCACCCCGTTTCAGTGGGCGCCGCAGTGTACAAGAGAAGAATTTTTGGAGAAAGCATACACTACTAAGCACGCCATTATGGAACAGTTAAACCAAAAGAGCATTAAGTATAACTGGCATGAAGCGGACGCGAGTGTTATGGAGGGTATTCTTGCCCGCGGAGACAGACGGCTTTGTGCACCGATATTAAAGGCATATCAAAAGGGCTGTATCTTTGACGCATGGGGGGAATATTACAAGCATGACGTTTGGATGGAAACCTTTACCGAGTGCGGCATTGACACGGCGTTTTATACGACGCGAGCACGCGGTCTTGATGAAATTTTTCCGTGGGATTTTATTGACTGTGGCGT
>CAJUJG010000046.1:0-2167 GCA_910586715.1 uncultured Lachnospiraceae bacterium | reverse complement strand
AAAAGGCACTGCATGAAGAGGTGACAAAAAACTGTAAAGAACAGTGCAGCGCCTGCGGCGCGGCAAGCTTTCAATGCGGAATCTGCACGATGAAAAGGAGTTTGTAAAACTATGAAACTGAGAGTAAAATTTTCGAAGCACGGCGTGCTCCGGTTTATCGGGCATCTTGACGTGATGCGCTATTTTCAGAAAGCAATACGGCGTGCAGGCATTGACGTTGCATATTCCGCGGGATTTAGCCCGCATCAGATTATGTCCTTTGCGGCTCCTTTGGGTGTCGGACTGGAAAGCAACGGCGAATACATGGATATTGAAGTGAACTCACTGACAAGCTCTAAGAAATTTATAGAGGCATTAAATGCCCAAATGGCGGACGGTATTGAGATTTTGGAGGCAAAGCTTCTGCCGGAAACTGCCAAAAACGCGATGGCAAGTGTAGCGGCGGCACGTTATACGGTTGCGTTTCGGGAAGGATATATACCGGTATTTTTGACTAATTCAGTTATGGTTGACTTTTATAGTCAACCTGAGATTGTTGTTACAAAACAGACAAAAAAAGGGGAAACAACGTTTGATTTGAAGCCTTTTTTATATGAATGCACTTATGACGAAGAACAAAACATACTGTGTTTTACGGTAGATGCAAGCAGTTCGGGAAATGTGAAGCCTGCCCTTTTACTGAAGGCGGTTTATGACAGATACAATGCGGAATTTGATGAATATGCATTTCTTATTACAAGAGAAGAAACGTATCTGAATGCAGGAACGCAGGAGTCTGTGCAGCTTAAGCCTTTGGGTTTTATAGGGAGTGACTATTGATGTCCGAAATGCGCTATGTCCTGACAGAATATCAAACAGGCGTATTGTCTTTTCTGTGGGATACAAAGACAAATAAAATGGAGACTGTAAACTTTACACAGAGTGCCAATGACGATGCAAAAATCGGCGATATTTTTGTCGCAAAGGTATCAAACGTCGCAAAGCAAATCAACGCGGCATTTATTGATTATGCACCGAATAAAAAGGGGTATCTGCCGATTTTAACTGACGCCATTCCGGTGATTACAAATCGCAAATATGACGGGCGAATTTTAGCGGGCGATGAGATTTTGGTGCAGCTTGAAAAGGAAGCCGTCCGCACGAAAGAACCTGTGTTTACCATGAATTTATCGCTTGCAGGCAAGTATTGTGTGGTATCATATGCCAACACGTATAAAGGTGTATCAAAAAAATGCTCAAAACAGGAAAGGGAACGCCTGCGTGCCGCCATTCCGCAGAACATTGCTTACGGCGTTGTAGTGCGCACGAATGCGTCATCGCTTCTTGATGCCTCTAATATGGAAACCTCCGAAATGCAGGATGTATTGCAGCCTGTTACGGACGAAATCCTGGAGTATAATCATAAAATGTCTTTGCTGCTTCAGGAAGGTATTCATAGAACCTGCTACAGCCGGATATGGCAGTCCGTGCCGTCTTATCTGACAAATATGCGTGACACCTCAGACAGTTATCAGCAGATTGTTACGGACAGCAAGGAAATTTATGAAGAATTAAAGGACTTTGTAACGCATTATATGCCCAAACAGCTTTCTGATATTACGTTATATCAGGATGCTGATTATCCGCTGCAAAAGCTTTATCGTGTGGAAACGCAGCTTGAGGAGCTGCTTGCAAAGAAAGTATGGCTGAAATCCGGCGCATATCTTGTGATAGAAAAAACAGAGGCAATGTATGTCATTGATGTGAATTCGGGAAAAAATATCACAAAAAAAGACAATGCCGCATATATTGTTCAGATTAATATGGAAGCTGCCGAAGAAATTATGCGGCAGATACAGCTTCGGAATCTGAGCGGGATGATACTGGTTGACTTCATCAACATGGAAGATTCGAAAAAAGATTTTGCGCTTTTACAGCAGTTAAGGACACTTGCAAAAAAAGACCGTGTATTGACTACAGTGGTCGATGTTACCGCGCTTGGACTTGTGGAGATTACCCGCAAAAAGACAACGAAATCCCTGTACGAACAGCTGATGAAATAGAGCATAAGCGGTGGTTTTGCATGGCTTGATGTTGGTAACAGGAAGCCGAAGGCTGAACTGTTACGGAAAAGGCTGAAGTGAAAAGTTTATTTCCACTTTGAAAACAGCGATTGGAAAAGTAGCAT
>CAJUJG010000045.1:14911-29379 GCA_910586715.1 uncultured Lachnospiraceae bacterium | reverse complement strand
CGTCAAACTTTGACTTTGTGAACCAGAGCACAAAATCGCTCTTATTTTTCTTGTTGGCGTCCTCTTCCACATCATCGCGCACGCCGACCAAAAGCTCTTTCTCGCTCTGACTCGAAAATACATAATAATCGCTTAACTTTGATGTGTCAAAATAAATGTTTCCGCCGCTTTCATACGCATATCCTTTTTCAAGCAGCACCGTAATCATATGGATAAACTCCGCAATACAGTTGGTCGCAGGCTCCACCACATCAGGCGTCTTAATATTGAGCTTTTTGCAGTCGCTAAAAAACGCATCCGTATAAAATCTGGCGATTTCCATGACGGACTTATGCTCACGCTTTGCGCCCTTTAGCATCTTATCCTCGCCTGTATCCGCATCGCTTGACAAATGCCCCACATCGGTAATATTCATAACGCGTTTCACGTCATAACCGATATAGCGCAGCGTCTTTTCCAGCAAATCCTCCATAATATAACTTCTCAGGTTTCCGATGTGTGCAAAGTGATAGACGGTCGGTCCGCAAGTATACAATGTTACCTTCCCGTCCTCATTCGGAATAAACTGCTCTACCTTTTTGGTAAGTGTATTGTAAAAGAATAATCTGTTTTCCATTTTTGTCGCTTTACTCCTTTCAAAGTCCGCAAATTTGTGCCAGGGCACGAATTTCCCAAACGAACTTGTTCGTTTTATTTATGTATTTCCATTTGTATTTTCCATTGTTTTACGCAATTGTTTCATCTCTTTTTCAAGCTCGATAATCCGGTTTGCCAGCTGCGAATTTTCGTATTGCAGCGTCCGGATGTCCTCATTTACGGGATCAGGAAGATCAACCTGATTTAAGTCTTCGCGGACTAACTTCTGATTGTTGTGCCGAACCACTCTGCCTGGCACGCCGACCACCGTACAGTTTGGCGGCACCTCCTCAATCACTACGCTTCCCGCGCCGATTTTGGAATTTTCGCCCACCTGAAAAGAACCGAGCACCTTTGCACCGGCACTGATCATCACATTGTCACCGATTGTCGGGTGGCGCTTGCCGTGTTCCTTTCCCGTACCGCCAAGCGTCACGCCCTGATAGAGCGTGACATTGTTTCCCACAACGGCCGTCTCTCCGATAATTACGCCGTTTCCATGGTCGATAAAAAAGTTTTCCCCAATCGTGGCTCCCGGGTGAATTTCAATCCCCGTCTTTCTGACGGCGCGCTGCGAAATCCACCTTGCAAGGAAAAAGTGTCCGTTCTTGTAAAGCCTGTGCGCTACCCTGTAATGGAGCATAACCTTAAAACTCGGATAGAGAAAAACCTCCATATTGGAGTGAATTGCCGGATCACGCTCCCGAATGACCTTGATTTCATTTTTGATATTTTTAATCAGTCCCATTTTGCATTCCTTCTGACAAATGTTATTTTTCAATATTTACGGCTGTATTCAGCGCAATCTCCATCATTTGTGTAAAGGAATTCTGCCGCTCCTCGGCCGTCGTTTCCTCACCGGTTACAAGACTGTCGGAAACGGTAAGGATTGCAAGCGCATTTTTACCGCAGCGCGCCGCGTTCATATAGAGCGCCGCCGCCTCCATCTCCACGCAGAGCACGCCCATCTTCTGCCATCCTGCATTCGCATCCTTACTGTCATTATAAAACACATCTGACGAAAGGATATTTCCCACATGATAGTTTGCCCCGGCTGCATCAGCCTGCGCAATCGCCTCTTTCATCAGCGGATAACTTGCAATCGGCGCAAACGTACCGCCAAGCCCGTACTGGCTTGCATAGTTTGAATTGGTACATGCCCCCATGCCAATCACAATGTCGCGCACATGCACATGCTCCTGCATTGCGCCTGTTGAACCAATCCGCATAATGTTTTCCACGTTGAAAAAGTTGAACAGCTCATACGTGTAAATTCCTGTCGTCGGCATTCCCATGCCGCTTGCCATAACACTCACCTTCGTTCCTTTATAGGCGCCCGTATAGCCCTGTATTCCTCTGATATTATTTACAAGCTGCGCATTCTCCAAAAAATTCTCCGCAATAAATTTCGAGCGCAGCGGGTCTCCCGGCATCAGAACCGTCTTTCCAAAAGCGTCTGCCTCCGCGTTAATATGTGGTGTTGTAATCATTGACATAACATATTCCTCCATTCTCTCATCTGTATCTTTATTTTGTAAAAAATTGCAACAGTGTAAATCATTGGAACAAGAAGCAAAGCGGCACCCGATTTTTATTCGTAGATAATCTGTGATTTCTTACATCCGCCGCAGCCTTCGCAATCCTGCACCGCCGTTCGTTTCGAAGCTTCCATTGTCGCCATTTCGCGCGGACTTGTGAGCAGGCAGACTGCCTGTGCCGAAATACCCCTGCCCTCACCCGTAAAGCCAAGACCTTCCTCCGTCGTCGCCTTTACGTTAATCTGATCCAACGTTAAATGCAGCGCGTTTGCAATATTTTCCCTCATTTTATCAATATGCGGTCGCATTTTCGGCGCCTGCGCAATAATCGTGGCGTCAATGTTTTCAATAAAAAACATGTTTTCCTCTAACAGCGCGCCCACCCGCTCCAGCAGTACAAGGCTTGATATGCCTTTGTACGCAGGGTCGGTATCAGGAAAATGTTTCCCGATGTCCCCAAGCGCCGCCGCGCCCAAAAGCGCGTCGGATATTGCATGGAGCAGCACGTCTGCATCTGAATGTCCCAACAGCCCAAGCTCATACGGAATTGTCACACCGCCGATAATCAAATCCCGTCCTTCAACCAAACGGTGTACGTCATACCCCATTCCTATTCTCACAAAATTACCCCCTGCCAGTTTTTTCAAATTTGGGCATAAGCACAAATTTGTTGGTTGAAAATTTTAATTTTCAACCTTATCACCTATTAGGTATCACTAACTTATCAAATCCTTCAAGCAGCTCCAGCACAATATCAAAGAGTCTGTCGCAGTCGCCTTCCCGCACGCCTTCAATATTTAACGGCATCTGCGGATCGTGCAGCGACATGCGCAGCAAAAGCCACCCCTTTACCTCGTCCGTATCAAACGTAATCCGAATGCCCTCATATGAGTTCGGCGCAATCCAAAAGCCTTTTGCCTTCGCCCTTTCCTCGAATGTATTCAGTGCATTTTGTCCATATTCCTTAAAATTGTCGTCATCAATCTTAAAACGGTATTCCCGCTCCTCAAAGCCCTTCTCAAGCGTCTCGATAAACGCCGCGAGCGGTTTGTTGTGCTTCGCCGCCTTTGCCAGCGCAATCAGCAGCTTCACTGCCATATACGCTCCATCGTCAAGGAAATAATTCTCACTAAGAGCACCATGTCCCGATGTCTCAATCGCAAGCGGCGAAACGGTTCCCGCATTGTTCAGGCGAATAGACTCGTTAATGACATTTTTATAACCGCGCATATAACGGTGATGTTTCATGCCGATGCTCTCGATAAAACGCGTCAGACGGTCGCTTGTGACCGAATCCGTGACAATCGTGCCGCCCGGATAATCCTCCGCGATAATCGCCGTCATCATCGCAATAATCGCGTCACGGTTTACCTCGTCGCCGTTTGGAAGAACCGCCGACATACGGTCAACGTCCGTATCAAAGATAATACCCAAATCTGCCTGATTGCCAAGCACCGCCTGTCGGATGGACTCCATCGCCTGCTTATTTTCAGGGTTCGGAATATGGTTTGGAAAATGTCCGTCCGGCTCCAGAAACTGACTGCCCGACGTATCCGCACCAAGCGGATTTAACACCTTCTCCACAAAAAAGCCGCCCGCGCCGTTTCCCGTATCGACTACGATATGTAAGCCCGCAAGCGGCTTATCATAGTCTGCGGCATTGATACTCTTTCTTATCTTATCCTTTAAAAAATCACAATATACCGAAATCGAGTCTACTTTTTCCACGCTGTCAAGGCTTGCCTCCTCAACCAAAAGCCCTGACGCCGTTTCCAAAATCTTTGTGATGTCGTCATGCTCAAGTCCGCCGTCCCTGTCAAAGAATTTGTATCCGTTTCTGTTAAACGGAAGATGGCTTGCCGTAATCATAATCGCACCGTCAAATCCAAACGCGTCAAATACCGTCGTCATAAACATCGAAGGCGTCGATACCAGTCCGCATGCATAGACCTTTGCACCTGCCGCCGCAATGCCCTTTGCCGCTGCCGTAAACAGACTGTCCGCCGTAATGCGCGAATCATGACCGATGCCAATCCGAAGCTCCTGCGGTTTCTTTCCCTTTTTTTCGGCAAGCCATCTGACAAAACCGCCGCCGATACGGTTTCCTGCTTCCTCCGTAAGATTGACGTGCTCTCCTTCCACGCCCTCGCATGCAATTCCTCTAATATCGCTGCCGTTTTGAAGCTTTTTGATATCCGCCATGATAAATCTCCTCCATTTATTTTATTTGTTTCTATACTACCATAAACTACGGCAAAAGGAAACAAATTTTCCCAATCAAAGCCAGTCGTTCCAAAATTTTTCCACGCGTCCCGCAATTTTGTCAACGCTCACAATCTCATAGCTGCTCCATTCCCTCGGAAACATGCGCCGGTACGAATATTCCAAAAACCGCTCGTCCAAAAGCGCCACGATCCCCACATCTTCCGCCGTGCGGATCACACGCCCCGCCGACTGCAGCACCTTGTTCATGCCCGGATAGCGGTATGCGTAGTCAAAACCATTGTCACCCTGTTCGTCAAAATACTGCTTCAAAAGCTCCCGCTCACAGCCTACCTGCGGAATACCGGTTCCCACGATAAACGCACCGATAAGACTGTCATGCTTTAAGTCAATGCCCTCCGAAAAAATACCGCCCATCACACAAAAGCCGATTAAAATCCCATAATCCGCATTGTCCCGAAACCGCAGCAGAAATTCCTCACGCCTTGCCTCGCTCATGTAGTCCTCCTGCACAATGCACTCCATAAATTCCGCGTCGAAAAACTCCTCCATAAAACAATCGTACACACGTTCCAAAAACAGGTGCGACGGCAGAAACACCATATAATTTCCATACCGCTGGCACACCGTTTCATAAATATAACGGGCAATACGGCGAAATTCATCGCCGCTCCTTCTTGTGTATTTGCTCGTAACGTCATTGGCAATAAAAAGCGCCTTCTTCTCCTCACGAAACGTCGATTTCGCATAGACCTCATAATCTTTTTCTTCGCCGCCAAGCAGCCGCTTATAATACTGGATTGGCAAAAGCGTCGCAGAAAACAGGATACTGCTTCTTCCCTTCTGCATACAAGCCTTTAAGTTTTCGGCAGGATTGACGCAAAAGAGCTTGAGCATAAAATCACCGTCGTCCATCAGTTGACTGTACACCACATAATTGCCGTCCATAATCTCATACATATTTAAAAAGTGGGACACTTCAAAATAAAATTCCAAAATTTCTTTCTTGTCGGGAAAGTTGTCATGCTCGTCCAAAAAATCATCAAATGCCGCATACACGCGTGTAAGAGCATTGACAAATCCGTCAATGCCCTCCTGCTTTTGATAATCCTCACACTGTCTTTTCATTGCCAGAAGCTCCTTATTGCATTTGTCAAGAAGCTTCGCCGCCTTCGGAGCCATATCCTTAATCAGGCGTTTCACGGATAAAAACGCATTCTTGAACAGCGCCGCGCTGTACATCTCCCTGCCCCGCTCCAATAAATTGTGCGCCTCGTCAATCAAAAATACATAGTCTTTTCCCGCCTGATTTTCACCGAAAAACCGTTTGAGATACACGCGCGGGTCAAAGACATAATTATAATCGCAAATTACCGCATCGGAAAAAAGACTCATGTCAAGACTTAACTCAAACGGACAGACCATGTGCTTAACTGCATATTCCTTAACCTTCTCCCGCGTAAAATGGTCCTCATGTATCAAAAGGTCATACATCGCATCATTAATTCTGTCATAGTGCCCCTTCGCGTAAGGACAGGCGTCCGGATTGCACTCCGCCTCACCCTCATGCGCGTATGAAGACGTTCCTTCCTGCTGCGCTTCTTTCAGAAAACAGATTTTATCCCGTGCCGTCAGCACAACCGTCTTTATCTGCATCCCGTTTTCCTGCAAAAGTCCAAAACACTCCTGCGCCACCGTGCGCGTAATCGTCTTTGCCGTCAGATAAAAGAGCGTTTCCGCCATCCCCTCTCCCATTGCTTTTAATGCAGGAAATACTGCGGATATTGTCTTTCCCACCCCCGTGGGCGCCTCCAAAAACAGCTTTCTTCTGTGATAAATTGTCTGATACACATATGTGACAAGCTCTTTTTGACCATCCCGGTACGAAAACGGAAACGAAAGGTTTTTTATGGATTCTGTACGGACCTTTTCCCACGCAAAGCGAAAATCCGCCCATTTCTTATACTCCGTTAAAAGATTATCAAACCACTCCTCCAACGCGGCAAACTCATACGTTTCCTTAAAATATTTCGTCTCCTGCGTCTCAATATTGCAGTAAGTCACCTGTACGCCAATTGCGGGAAGGCAGTTTTCCTTCGCATAAATATATGCATAACACTTCGCCTGCGCCATATGAACGCCCGCCGCCTCATGAATGCGCTTCAGTTCCCGATAGGTGCTCTTGATTTCATCAATTACCACCTGCGTTTCGCCGTGCGCTGCGCGCTCATTGCCGAAACTTCCATAGTCGTAATCTATAATCCCATCGGCTCTTCCCTCCACCACAATCTCATAACCGCCTGCGTCCCATGCATATTTTAATCCAACCTCCGCATGATACTCACTGCCCATTGCGCGCTGTATCATCCGATGAATGCGGCTGCCTTCCTGCATTGCATTGTCTGAACCTGCCGATTTTCTGTTGTCAATGTCGCCCTCTCGCAGAATAAACTCCACAAGCTGCCTGACCGGCACATGTATTTCCATTTATAAAACAGCTCCTTTCACAATGCTTCCGGATGAACATTTTCGCTTTCAATCTGTTTTTAATGTACGCATCGAATTCAAAATCGCAATCACGGCAACGCCAACATCCGCAAACACCGCTTCCCACATGCTTGCCATGCCAAGCGCGCCAAGCAGCAGCACCAACGCCTTTACGGCAAGCGCAAACACAATATTCTGCTTTACAATCCGAAGCGTTTTTCGCGCAATTCTTACCACCGCGGCAATTTTTCTTACATCGTCGTCCATAAGCACCACGTCCGCAGCCTCAATTGCGGCATCGGAACCCATGCTGCCCATCGCAAAACCAATATCCGCCCGCGCAAGCACCGGCGCGTCGTTAATACCGTCGCCCGCAAATGCCAAACGCTCATTCTTGCCGCAGCTGCTTAACAGCGCCTCAACGCGTGTCACCTTATCGGCAGGCAGAAGCTGTGCATGAACTTCATCAATCCCAAGCTCCCTTGCCACCGCCTCGGCAGCCTCCGTCCGGTCTCCTGTCAGCATCACGCACTTTTTCACGCCGACTGTTTTCATATCGGCAAGCGCCTCACGCGCGCCTTCCTTAACGGTATCGGAAATCACCACCGCACCTGCATACACGTTATCACATGCCACATAACAGACCGTACCACTCTCCATAACGGATGTATTATCTGTTTGGATTCCGTTCGCCTTCATTAATTTCTCATTTCCGATAAGCACGTTCCTGCCGTCCACCGCAACGCAAATCCCATGTCCTGCCTGCTCTGCGGCATCCTCTACACGGCTTATATCAATCTCGTTGCCGCTTTGTTCCAAATACGCCGCCCGAACGGACTCCGCAATCGGGTGGTTGGAATACCCTTCCGCGTGTGCCGCAAGCTCCAAAAGCGACGCCGCCGTAAATCCGTTTTCCGGATAAAGCCCTGTCACCTTAAATTCGCCCTTTGTAAGCGTTCCGGTCTTATCAAAGACGATTGTCGTCATTTCCGCCACTGCCTCAAGATAATTACCGCCCTTTACGAGCACGCCGATTCGCGACGCCGCGCCGATTCCGCCGAAAAAGCCAAGCGGAACGGAAATCACAAGCGCACACGGGCACGAGATTACAAGGAAAATACAAGCCCTGTGAACCCATTCACTCCAGCCTCCCCCCAAAAGAAGCGGCGGCAGGATTGCCAGTATCACGGCTGCAATCGTGACAATCGGCGTATAATACCTTGCAAACTTTGTGATAAAATTTTCGGCTTTTGCCTTGTTTGAGCTTGCATTCTCCACAAGCTCCAAAATCTTTGAGACGGTCGAGTCGTCAAACTCCTTCGTCGTGCGCACCTTTAAGGTACCGCTGCCGTTCACGCAGCCGCTGATGATTTCCTCACCTGCTGCCGTCCTTCTTGGCACGGATTCCCCTGTAAGCGCCGCCGTATCAATCAGCGACTCGCCCTCAATCACAATACCGTCAAGCGGCACGCGCTCTCCCGGCTTTATCACGATAACGCTTCCGACTTCCACATCGTCCGGATCAACCTGCGTCAGCGTTCCGTTCTCCTCAATGTTGGCATATTCCGGGCAAATATCCATCATATCCGCAATTGACTGACGCGATTTTCCCACTGCATAGCTTTGAAACAGTTCACCCACCTGATAAAAAAGCATCACCGCAGCAGCCTCCGAAAAATCACGCGCCCCGAACGCACCAAACGTCGCAAGCATCATTAAAAAGTTTTCATCAAACACCTGCCCGTGACGAATGTTTCTTGCCGCCTTTCCTATAATATCATAACCGATAATCAGATACGGCACCGCAAAGAGTACAAGCTGTACCCATATGTTTTCGGGCAATACACCAAAATGTTCACACAGCATAAGCGCCACTAACAATACAAAAGAAATGATAATGCGCAATAGCATCTTTTTTTGTTTTTTTGTCATAATTCTCCCTCCGTTCCACATCATTTTTATATGATAAAGCCCTAAGCCCATATTATTCAGGCTTAGGGCAGATTGAACAATTGTTTGATAATCATTTCACAATATAGGCTTACAGCAGAATTTTACAATCCGGCTCCACCTTTGCACATACCGCCTGAACCTCTTTCATAATTGCGTCGAAGCGGTCGTCAACGGCGTCAATTGTCATTTTCTGCGCCAAAAAACTAACTGATGCGTCATTCACGCCGTCAATCTTCTTGATTGCGTCCTCCATTTTTGCCGCGCAGTTTGCACAGTCCAAATCCTCAAGCTTAAATTTCTTTTTCATATCTTTATTTTCCTTTCTGCATTTTATTTTTTTATATCTTCTTCAATATGGTCGCGCCCCTGTGCGATAATGCTGCGCACATGGCTGTCGGCAAGCGAATAAAAAATGGATTTCCCCTCACGCCGGTTCGTCACAAGCTTTGACTGCTTCAATACCTTGAGCTGGTGGGATATTGCCGACTGCGTCATATTTAAAACTTCTGCAAGGTCGCATACACACATCTCCGACTCAAAAAGTACAAACAAAATCCTGAGCCTTGTCGCGTCCCCAAATACCTTAAATAAATCGGACAAATCTGAAATTTCCTGCTCATCAGGCATCTTTCCGTCTACCTTCTGCAACAGTTCATTATGAATCAAATGCTCCTCACAACACTCCGCTTCATACATGTTTTGTTCTGCCACACATTCACCGCCTTTACTTATTTTTACAACGCACATTCATATGAACAATTATTCATATGTTTATCATAAAACAATGCCTGACGTTTGTCAAGCACTGTTTTATAAATTGTTTTATTCTTTTTATATACGAAATCTTCCCATCAGATCCACCATCGAATCTACCTGCGACTTTAACTCCTCGCCGATTGCCGCCGTCTCCTGCGACGTTGCGGAGTTGTTGTCCACAAGCCCTGCAATCACGTTGATACCGTCATTGATATGTACAATGCTGTCCACTTCCGACTTGAGCTTCTCAACAATCCCGTTGATGCGCGACGCCGTTTCCTCAGCGCCCATCTGTACATCCTCCATACACTCCGCCGATTCTTTTGCAATACGCATACCTGCATCAACCGCCTGTGTTGTCCGCTCAATCAGTTCACTTGTCTGACCAGCCGCCTCAAGCGATGCCTCGGCAAGCTTTTTCACCTGCTCCGCAACTACGGCAAAACCTCGTCCTGCCTCTCCTGCCCTCGCGGACTCTATGGATGCATTCAGGGAAAGCATCTCAATCTCGTCGGCAAGCTCTGAAATTGACGATGTTACCACATTAATCTGTCTTGAGCACTCATTAATTTCATTCATTGCCGTGTCAAGCTCACTCATCTTCTCGCCCGCCGCCACAAGCGTCGAGCTTGCAAGGTTGGAAATCTTTACTGCCTCTTCCGCTTCTTTTTCATTGTAGCTGATGCTCTCACGAAGCTGTGTAATCTGCGAAACCATGTCCGATACCTGACATGCCTGTGACGTGCACGAATCCGCCAAATCGGTTGCCGCCTGCGCAAGCTGTCCCGCGCCGCTGTCAATCTCCTGCGTCGCAGTCGAAATATCACCGATTGCAACACGCATCTCCTCGATAATCTTTTTCAGGGACTGCTCAATCTGAATATATTCACCCACATATTCCCGCTCAATGGAAACCTTGTAGTTGCCCTGCCCCATCTGCTCAAGCGCAAAGCCAATCTCCTCGATAATTCCTACAAGAATATCCTTCATGGTGGTAATATCATCCACCATTCTTCCCACCTCGCTGTCGTCGGCGGCAAGATTCAGATCCGTATGTAAATTTCCTGAAGCAAGCACCTTCATCTGATCGGATACCTTAACGATCGGATGCAGCAGCTCCTTATTGGCAAAGCCCACCGTCTTGGTGCACTGTCTTGCCATTTTGATAAAGCTGAACAAAAACAGCGCCGCACATAAGGTCTGCAAAATAAGCATCGCATTCTTTCTGCCCTTTAACCGGTCCTGTACCTGTGTAATCAAATCATCCGTCAGGCTGCTGATGGTCGCCGCCGTATCGTTATACTCTTCCCCAAACACGAAATCCGCCGCCGATTTTAAATCTCCCGCAGTTACCGATGCCATCGCATTTTCCTCAAGCGGAACCAGTCCGTTTGAAAGGGACGCAATCTCGTTTAACGTATCCCATTCTTTGGCTGTCAGATTGTTTGCTTCCAATCCCACCCATGCAATGTCCCTGTTCTTATCAACCTCGAGCTCCTGCATGTACGCATCATAGTACATCTTATTCCCCGTAACCGCATAGCAGCGGACTGCTGATGTCAATGCTTTAGAACCTAATCTGTATTGGTTCAGATACATGGTGCAGTCAATTTGATGGCCTGACTCCACTGCAAAGTTGACCATTGACAAAAAGAACAAAATCAACAGCACAATGCCAATCACAAGCGAAACCTTCGTTTCCTTTGCAATCTTTTTCAATCTTGCAATTTGGCTGTTTTTGCCAACTGCCACCATTTGCATCTCATCATTTATAGCATTTTTTTCCATTCCACGACCTCCGTAAAGCACTCATTTTACACAATTTGTTGAATATTTATGTAATCCTGAGCAGGTTTTTAGTGATTTTACACTATAATTATACGTTATGTGGAACCATTGGTCAACAATTATTGTCAAAATACTTCTCTTTCTCCACCGCATACTCATCTCACAATATATTTCTGCACCCTCTGCGCCACAATGCCAATCACTGCACCCGCAACAGCGCCCGCAGCGACCAGTACCGGCAGATAATAAAGCGGAGCCAAACTCTCCACCATAAACACCGCCACAGCCAACTGACCGATATTATGGCACGCGCCGCCTGCGATACTCATCCCAATTACCGAAAAGCCCTTAATCCGTTTTATCAGCAGCATCACAAAAAAACTAAGCACACCGCCCGCCATACTGTAAATCCATATCGAAACATTGCCAAATAAAAATGACACAAGTGTCACTTTTAACACAAGCACCAAAAACACCCACCCGACAGGCAGGAACGAAAGCCCTGTCACCACAACCAGATTGGAAAGCCCAAGCTTAATGCCCGGAATGCCACCAGAAATCGGAAACAGTGCCTCAATATAGCTAAAAATCATGGAAAGCGCCGTAAGCATCGCGCAATACGCTATTTGTTCAGATTTTTTCATTTACTGTGCTATCCCGTCCAGTTCCGTCTGTTCTATGCCTGTGCTTTTTGTCCCCTCCGCACGCACTACCAAACGGTGCGGAAGGCAGATAATACTCTCGTTTGTCCGCGAAACCGGCTTGTATGTCATACAGTATTTGTCAGGGCAATCGGCAGCTTCCATATAAGCGGAGCCGTTTTCTATGACAATCCTGTTGTGTCCGAACGCATTTTCCACGTCAACCGTGCGCTCCTCAAAAAGACTGTACGTCCCAAAAACCGCGCCGTCAACCGTCACGACAATCCGCTGCGCCTCCTGCCTCCCTGAAAAAAGAAGAAAAAGCGCCGCCGCTGCTGCCGCTCCCAGCAAAAGCACAAGCAAAATAACATCCTTTTTTTTCATACATTTTCCCCTGCACTAATAGGAAATAATTTCATACCCGTCCTCCGTCACAAGCACCTGTATCTCCCACTGCGCGGAAGGCATACCGTCCTCCGTGTAAACCGTCCAGCCGTCCTCGTCGGAAATATAAATCTCCGCACTTCCCATATTAATCATCGGCTCAATCGTGAACATCATTCCCGGCGCCATAAGCATCCCCGTATCCTTTGGACACACATAGCTCACCCACGGGTCCTCATGAAATTCAAGTCCCACGCCATGACCGCCGATCTGCCGCACCACCGAATACCCGTTCTCCATCACAAACGCGTTAATCGCTGCCCCCATATCGCCAATTTTGCGCCACGGCTGCACATACTGCAGTCCCACATCAAGGCTCTGCTTCGCAATTTCCACAAGACGCCTCTTGTCGGCTGACACCTCTCCAATACAATACATCCGCGAAGAATCCGAAAAATACCCGTTATATATCGTTGACGCGTCCACATTCACAATATCGCCTTCTTTCAGAACCACATCCTCAGAAGGAATACCGTGGCACACAACATCATTAATCGAAGTGCACACGCTTTTCGGAAACCCTTCAAAATTGAATGTCGCCGCAACCGCACCGCGGCGTTTCGTAAGCTCACACACCCACGCATCAATCTCCTGCGTCGTAATCCCCGCCTTGATGTGCGCCCCGATATAGTCCAGAATTTCAATATTAATCTTTGCGCTCTCGCGGATTTTCTCTATCTGCACCGGATTTTTCAAAATACGGCGCGGCGGCACAAGAATTTTGTTCCTCCTGTACTCGTCCAGCTTCGCGTCAAAATCACAGTGACACTTCTTATACTTCTTCCCGCTCCCGCACCAGCAATCGTCATTTCTTCCGATTTTTACCTCCGGCTCAATCGCGAGCACTCTTTCCATTTTTCCTTTCATCACGAACCTCCATGCCTTGACAGCCGTATCTCTTATCCCACTAAGTCAAACAAACTCATTTGGTTGGACTCCGGTATATCTCCCAAAAGCCCCAAATCGCTCATTAAATCAATCACCGTCTTTGACACCTTCGTCCTGCTTCTAAAATCATCTTTTGATAAAAACGGTCCGTTCTTTGCCGCCTCCATAACAGCGTCCGCCGCCTTCTCTCCAAGACCGTCTATGCTGCTAAGCGACGGCATAATCTTCCCGTCCACAATCTGAAAATTCCGCGAATGCGCCCTGAAAATGTCAATCGGCTCAAATACAAATCCCCGCGCATACATCTCCTGCACAATACGCATATCCCGCACCGCATCCTGCTCCTTGTTGGTAAGCGTATCCGAACGTTTTCTGTAATCCGCCAAAATACGCTCCAAATGCTCTCTTCCCTGACACATAATCTCGTAAGAAAATGCCGACGCACGGATACTGAAAAACGCACAGTAATAGGCAAGCGGATAATTCACCTTGCAGTAGGCAATCCTCCAGCCCATCATAACATACGCCGCCGCATGCGCCTTCGGGAACATATACTGTATCTTTTCGCACGACCACACATACCAGTCCGGCACATTATGGTCAAGCATATCCTTCTTCCATACGTCCCAGTCCTTGCACTTGCCGCGCGCAACCATTCCCTTACGCACCGCTTCCATAATCTTAAACGATTCCTCCGAATCAAGCCCCATACCAATCAGATACGTCATAATATCATCACGCGTACAGATTGCCGTAGAAATCGTCGCCTTTCCTTCCTGAATGAGCGTCTGCGCGTTCCCGAGCCAAACATCAGTTCCATGGGAAAGACCCGAAATCCGTACCAAATCGGAAAAATGCTTCGGCTGACAGTCGATAACCATCTGCATGGCAAAATCCGTTCCGAACTCCGGTATGCCAAGACAGCCAAGCTTACAGCCGCCAATATCCTCCGGCGCAATGCCAAGCGCCGACGTATTTTGGAAAAGCGACATGACATCTTCATCGTCAAGCGGTATCTGCGTCGGATCAAGCCCCGTCAAATCCTGCAGCATTCGAATCATCGTCGGATCGTCGTGCCCGAGAATATCCAGCTTTAAAAGGTTATGGTCAATCG
>CAJUJG010000045.1:0-14850 GCA_910586715.1 uncultured Lachnospiraceae bacterium | reverse complement strand
ATGCGTCGTCACCGTGTCGGTCGTCATATCGTTTGCCGGATGCTGCACCGGTGTAAACGAGTTAATCTCCTCCCCCACCGGAAGCACCACAATACCGCCCGGATGCTGTCCCGTCGTTCTGCGTACGCCGACGCACCCCTCGACAATGCGGTTAATCTCGCTTGTGCGCTTGCTCACGCCCCGCTCCTCATAATACCGCTTCACATATCCAAACGCCGTCTTGTCCGCCAGCGTACCGATTGTTCCCGCACGAAACGTCTGACCGTAGCCGAAAATAACCTCCGTATATTTATGCGCCTTGCTCTGATACTCACCTGAAAAATTCAAGTCAATATCCGGCTCCTTATTGCCCTTAAAGCCTAAAAACGTCTCAAACGGAATGTCAAAACCGTCCTTTACAAGCTTTTCCCCGCATTGCGGACAGATTTTATCCGGCATGTCGCACCCCGCCATTCCTGCATACTTCTTCACTTCCTCCGAATCAAAGTCGCTGTAATGGCATTTTTTGCAATAATAATGCGGACTGAGCGGATTCACCTCCGTAATTCCCGCCATCGTCGCCACAAAAGAAGAACCGACAGACCCTCGCGAGCCTACTAAATAACCGTCCTCCACTGACTTCCACACAAGCTTCTGCGCAATAATATACATCACGGCAAAGCCGTTGCTGATAATGGAATTGAGTTCTCGCTCCAGCCGTGCCTCCACAATATCCGGCAACGGCTTTCCATACATCTCATACGCCTTGCGGTAGCAGATGTCGCGCAGCTGCTGGTCACTGTTCTCAATCACAGGCGGACACTTATCAGGACGTACCGGCGTGATTTTATCACACATGTCGGCAATCCGGTTTGTGTTTGTCACCACAATCTCCTCCGCCTTCTCGCTTCCAAGATAGTACGCAAACTCGTCCAGCATCTCCTGCGTCGTACGCAGGTAAAGCGGCGCCTGATCATCCGCATCCTTAAACCCCTTACCCGTCATAATAATGCGGCGGTATACCTCATCCTGCGGGTCCAAAAAATGTACGTCGCACGTCGCCACCACCGGCTTATGAAACTGCTCGCCAAGCTTCACAACCCGCTTGTTGAGCGCAATCAAATCTTCCTCCGAGTGAATATCCCTGTGCCGCTCCGACGCAATCATAAACTTATTATTTCCAATCGGCTGTATCTCCAAATAATCATAAAACTTTACAATTTCGGCAATCCGCTCATCGCCCTGCCCGTCAAGAAGTGCCCGGAACAGCTCTCCCGCTTCGCAGGCGCTTCCGATAATCAGTCCCTCTCTGTACTGTTCAATCAGCGTTTTCGGAATCAACGGACGTTTATAAAAATACGTCAAATGCGATGCCGAAATCAGCTTGTACAGATTAATCCTGCCCGTCTGATTTTTGGCAAGAATGATAATATGATACGAGTGAAGCTTGCGCACCGCATTCACACTCGTTTTGCCAAGTTCATTCAATGCCGCAAGCGTCTCCACACCGTCCTTTTTCAACATTGCTATCAATTTAACGAAAATCTGCGCCGTACACTCTGCATCGTCCACCGCACGATGATGATTTTCAAGCGATATGCCAAGCGTCTTTGCCACCGCGTCAAGCGTATATTTCGCCTGCCCCGTAAGCAGCGTCCGCGCAGTTCCCACGGTATCCACATACGTAAAATCCGTCGCAATCCCCTGCCGCTTTGCGTTCTCCTGTATAAAACCCACGTCAAAGCCTGCATTATGCGCGACCAAAACCGCATCCCCCACAAACGCAAGAAACTCCGCAAGCACAGTCTCAATCGTCTGCGCTTCCATTACCATACTGTCGTTAATGCCTGTCAGCTTTTCAATCTCAAACGGTATCGGTACTTCCGGATTGACAAACGTTGAAAACCGCTCAACAATTTCTCCCGCTTTTACCTTCACCGCACCAATTTCTATAATGCGGTTCGTGACCGGCGAAAAGCCCGTCGTCTCAATGTCAAACACCACAAACGTCTCGTCAAGTGTCTGTCCCTTATTATTCGTCACGATTTCTTTGGAATCATCTACAAGATACCCTTCCACACCGTAAATAATTTTAAAATCATCATCCGGCGAAACGCTATGGTTCGCATCGGTAAACGCCTGCACACATCCGTGATCCGTTATGGCAATCGCCTTATGCCCCCACTTCTTTGCGCGTTTGATAATATCCTTCACGTCTGAAACGCCGTCCATATCGCTCATTTTCGTATGACAGTGCAGCTCCACGCGTTTTTTTGCACTGTTGTCCATACGCACCGTCGTAAAATCCGGTATTTTTGCCACACCGACCACCGAACCGATTGTCAGCTCCCTGTCAAACGTATCGTTCACCGTAACGCCTTTCAGCCTGTAAAAACCGCCTTCCTTCAGCTCGTTCAAAAGCTCCGAAAGCTGCTCGTTGTGCACAAACATTTTCACCTTAATCGTGTCCGTAAAATCCGTAATCTCAAAGCTCACAATCGTCCGCTCATTGCGGATCTCACGCTTATCAAGCACACGCACCTTGCCGCGGATGGCAACCTCGCCCATCTCGCCCCAAATTTCTTCAATATTGATTGTCTCGTCCTCAAAATCACGCCCGAAAATAACATTCGGATTATCGGAACGCTTGAGCGCCCTTCTCTGAAAGCCTCTGTCTTTACCGTTGTCAGCACGCTGAAAACCTTTTTTCTCCACTGAAAAAGAAGGAGAAGAAGTCTCCTTTTTTTCTGCGGCTGCGCCCTTGTTGTTGACTTTTGGGGTCAATGCCGGTTCGCTCTCATGGTCCGCGCCCGCGTCTGCCGCACCGATACGGCTTGTGATATGCTCCACAATCTTCTGAATGCGGATTTCATCGTCCTCCTTATATTTTCCCGTCTTCGCTTCCTTATACGAAACAAGAAACTTTACGCGAAATCCGCAGCGCTCGTTCATCACCTTATCCAAAATTCCGACAAGCGCATCCTCCTTGGACTTTGCAATCACGCCGTCCTCAAGGACAAGCTCCATTGTGCCCTCATCCAAAAAATTTATGTCCGCCTGACAAAACATCGTATAAAGCATATGTTCACACGCTTTTAATTCAAGCAGTATGCTCTCCTTATAAAGATCCATAAGCTTCTCTGGCGTATACTGTCCCGACAGCACAAACCGCTCATAAATTTTTATCGTAATAGTATCCTGCGCAAAAAACTGCTTCTTAATCTCGTGCTCCATGCGATAAATATGTTCTTTTTCAATCAAACGCGCACTGCGGATATAGATGCGCAGCAAATCCTTTCTTCTTGTGGCAGTAATTTTCTCCACTACCGTCTGCTCACACAAATCATGCAGTACACCTTCAAGCTTCAAATTAGGAAATGCCTCAAAAAATCTCTTTTCCATTCGTCCTCATCTCTATCTTATTTACGCAAAAGAATGCCTGCACCTGGCATTCTTTCAAAAACTTAGAAATCTCTTAAGCGGCGTCCTTTGCCGCTTTTAGAGTTTCTTAGTTTTTTCCCATGCGTCAAGTTCTTCCTGCAACGTCGCCAAAAGCGCGCTTTCCGGCACCTTTTTCACAATCTCGCCCTTCTTAATCAAAAGCCCTTCACCGATACCGCCCGCTATGCCGATGTCCGCCTCTTTCGCCTCTCCCGGTCCGTTCACCGCGCAGCCCATAACCGCTACCTTAATGTCAAGGTCATAACCCTGAACCATGTTTTCCACCTGATTGGCAAGCCCGATTAAATCAATATTCGTCCTGCCGCACGTCGGACAAGACACCACCTCAATCCCGCCTTTGCGAAGCCCAAGCGTGCGCAAAATCAGCTTCGCGCTCTTAATCTCTTCAACCGGGTCCCCCGTAAGGGATACACGAATTGTATCTCCAATGCCCTGATTTAAAATAATGCCAAGCCCCACAGCCGACTTAATATTTCCGCTTGTGACTGTTCCCGACTCCGTAATGCCCACATGGAGCGGATACTTCATTTGACCTGCAAGCAGCTCATGCGCCTTTACACACATCATTACATCAGAAGACTTGATACTGATTACCAGATTATCATATCCCAAATCCTCAATCTGCCGCACCTTATCAAGTGCACTCTCTACAAGTCCCTGCGCAGTCACTCCATGATATTTTTCAACAAGCTCCTTCTCAAGCGAACCGCTGTTCACTCCAACGCGGATCGGAATATTGCGTTCCTTCGCCGCACGTACAACTTCCGCCACCTTATCCCGGCTTCCGATATTCCCGGGATTAATACGGATTTTGTCAGCGCCGTTCTCCATTGCCGCAATCGCCATCTTATAATCAAAATGAATATCCGCAACCAGTGGAATGGAAATCTCCTTCTTAATCTGCGCCACTGCTTTTGCCGCATCCATATCCGGCACCGTGCAGCGGATAATCTCACACCCTGCCGTCTCAAGACGATGAATCTGAGCTACCGTCGCCGCCACGTCATTCGTCTTTGTATTTGTCATCGATTGAATTAAAACCGGATTTCCGCCGCCTATAACCTTATTCCCTATCTGAACTACTTTTGTATGATCCCGAACCATCTTTTCCTCCAATATTTTCCATATTACCAATCTACCACGTGAAAAAATCTTTAATCTTTAGCCTTGCGCAAAAATACGCGCAATATCATTATAAAGCACAAATACCATAAGCATCATCAATAACACAAATCCCACAAAATGCACAACGCCTTCCTTCTCCGGCGGCACCGGCTTCCCGCGCACCACCTCTACAAGCATAAACAGCAGTCTGCCCCCGTCAAGCGCCGGAAGCGGGAGCAGATTCATCACGCCCAGGTTCACGCTTAACAGTACGGCAAAATTAATCATCGTAAGCACCACCGACGAAATCCCGTACGGCTTTACGGTATCAATCGTTTCGTCAATCGTCACCGCAATTCCCACAGGTCCTGACAAATCATTTGCAGAAAGCTTTCCCTGAACGAGCATAATCAGACTCTTTACTGTCGCTTTCAGCCAGTAACGCACCTCAAGCGCGCTATACTTAATCAGGTCAAACCCTTTACACTCGATTGTTTCACCGATTGTAAACCCGATATAGTACCGGTTATCGTCGCTGCTAAATTTCGGCAAAACCGTTGCCGTATGCTCTTCATTGCCGCGCCGATACGCAATCTCCATCGGCTCGCCCTTGTTCATCGCCGAAGCAATCGTCACCTCTCCCTGTAAAAAAACACGTTCGCCGTCCACATGCGTAATCACGTCTCCTGGAAGCAGCCCCGCCTCCTGTGCAGGGTATCCTTCGGTAATCGAATGCACAACCGGAAGGATTTCACCGGAAAAACCGACCACAATCAACGAAAGCAAGAACGCAAGAATAATATTAAAAAACGGTCCGGCAAACACCGTCGCAATCCTTGCCCACACGTTCACCTCGTTAAAGGCTTTTCCAAGCGCCCCGGTCTCGGATGGCGCTTTCGCATTCTCCTTGCCATCCTCATCCTTCTTCTCATACACGCCGTCCTCGCCCTCAAACATACACGCCCCGCCAATCGGCAAAAGCTTCAGGACATAGCGCGTCCCCCCTTTTGTAAACTTCACAATCGAAGGTCCCATACCAATCGCAAACTCAAGCACCCTGATACCGTTGAGCTTTGCAATGAGAAAATGCCCTAACTCATGCGAAATCACCACTACGCCAAATACAAGTATAAATACGATTATTGTCATTACCATGCTCTATTCTCTACTCCCATCAAAATTTCGTCGCAATCAGTTCGTACGTTTCCTGCTCACTTGCAAGAATTTCCTCCACATTCGGAGCCTCAATCCGTTTATGCGCATCCATACACATCTCAATAATCTCCGCAATCTGAAGAAACCGTATCTTTTTGTTCAAAAACAGGCTCACCGCCTTCTCGTTTGCCGCGTTAAACACCGTTGGAACGCTTCCGCCCTCACCAGCCGCACGCATCGCAAGCTTCAGCCCCGTAAAGGTCTCCATGTCCGGCCGTTCAAACGTAATGCTTCCAAGTGCATAAAAATCCACCCTCTCACCCTTCATCGGCCGTCTGTCCGGATAAAAGAGCGCATACTGTATCGGCAGCTTCATGTCCGGCATACCAAGCTGCGCCATAATGCCGCCGTCCACATACTCCACCATCGAATGAATAATACTCTGCGGATGTACAACGACCTGTATCTGATCCAAATCCACGCCGAAAAGCCACTTTGCTTCCATAACTTCAAGTCCTTTATTAACAAGCGTTGCGGAGTCAATCGTAATCTTATTTCCCATTGACCAGTTTGGATGATGCAACGCATCCTCAAGCCGCACCGTCTCAAGCTGCTCTCTTGTTTTTCCCCGGAACGGTCCGCCCGAAGCCGTAATCAAAAGCCTGCTCACCCGTTCTCTGTTTTCGCCCTGCAAGGACTGGAAAATCGCACTATGCTCACTGTCAACCGGAAGGATGGACACGCCCCGCTCCTTTGCGAGCGGAATAATAATATGCCCTGCTGTCACAAGCGTCTCTTTATTTGCAAGCGCAATGTCCTTTCCCTTCTGAATCGCCGCAATTGTCGGACGAATGCCAATCATCCCCACAATCGCCGTCACAAGCACCTGCGACTCCTCCATCTCGGCAATCTGAATCAGTCCGTCCATACCGCACACAACCGCAACCTGCATATCCGCAAGCCTTGTTCTCAGCTCCCTGCACGCCGCCTCGCTCTGTAAAGATACAAGCTTTGGCTGGAATTCCCGCACCTGCCGTTCAAACAAATCAATATTTGCACCAGCCGCAAGCCCCACAACCTCAAGGTCAGGATTTTCCCGCACAATCTCCAGTGTCTGCGTGCCAATCGAACCGGTAGAACCGAGTATCGCAATTTTTTTCACTTTCGTTATCCTCCATATAGTATATTAAATATTTCCGAGCATTATAATCAAAAAATACGTAATCGGCGCCGTAAAAATCACGCTGTCAAACCGATCCATAATCCCGCCGTGCCCCGGAATCAGTTTTCCGTAGTCCTTAATCTCATGATTTCTCTTAATCGCGGATGCAGCCAAATCCCCTACCTGTGAAATAACGGAACCTACGCCGCCCACAACTGTAAGTAAAACAACAAAGTTCTCCGTAAAAAGCGCACTGTCCAAATACGCCCCAAACAGCGCTCCCGCAGCAGCCGCACCGACTACGCCGCCCACCGCGCCCTCAATCGACTTTTTAGGGCTAAGCACCGGAGCCAGCTTATGCTTTCCAATCATCACACCCACCAAATATGCACACGTATCCGAAATCCAAGAGCTGATAAAAATCATCCACACCAAATAAATCCCATTTTCCAACTGCCTTGTCAAAAACACAAACGACAGCATCACAGGCGCATAAATCAGCGAAAAGTACGTATTCATCACCTGATTTGCATGATATTTCGAAAAACCGAATACATATACAAACATCAGTACGATTAACATCCATATCACAAGCGGCATAGCGTACGACGTATCCTGTGCCAAATACGTAACCCCATAGTACAACGTAATACATCCGATGCCCGCCAGTTCAAGCGCATTCATTTTCCCATAATCCCCTGACGCTTTGCGCACTCTCACACCGCACACCTTCGTCAGCTCCAAAAATCCGATAATTGACACCACATACAAAGTCAAGGCAAGAATCATGCCGCCTGGAAGAATTGACGCAAGCGCCGCTGCCGCCAAAATTACCGCACTGACTGTCCTCTCCTTGCTGATTTTTCCAAAAATACTCATTTTTATAATCAACCTTCCTCCTTGACAAGTCCAAATCTTCTGTCCCTGTTATTGTAAGCCAGCACTGCCTTCTCAAGCTCCGCCTTGTCAAAGTCAGGCCAAGGCACGGAAGTATAATAAAATTCTGCATACGCAAGCTGCCAAAGCATGAAATTTGATATTCGCTGTTCTCCCGAAGTGCGTATCATCAGGTCAGGGTCCGGCAGCCCCGCCGTATCAAGCTCTGCCGCAATGCGCTGCTCATCAATCTCCGCTGCCGAAAGCTTTCCCTGTTCCACCTGTTCCAAAAGCTTTTTTACCGCCCTTGTAATCTCGTCTCGGCTTCCGTAATTAATCGCAATCTGAAAATGAAGCCCCGTATTCTTTTTCGTTGCTTCCTCCAGCTCATAGATACTCTTTTGAATATCCGCCGCAAGCTCTGATTTATCGCCCAAAACCCTGACACACATATTGTTTTTCTGCGCACGCTTCAAGCTGTTTTTCATGTAATCGCGCAGCAGCTTCATCAGCATTTCCACTTCCTTCTCGGGACGGTTCCAGTTTTCTGTCGAAAACGCATACACTGTAAGATAATTGATACCCATATTATAAGCGTCCTCACAGATTGCCTCCACTGCCTTTGCCCCCTGAATATGTCCGGCTGTGCGCGGAAGCCCCTTCGCCTTTGCCCAACGCCCGTTTCCGTCGAGAATAATCGCCACATGATTTGGTACGTTCCTTTCCATATCAGCATTCCCTTTCCAAGATTTTCTATGTAATCTTATGTAACTCTCATCACTTAGATGCCCGTATGCATAATCGAGTAGAGAAGATTCATCTTCCCCTACTCGTCGCGCCGGGCACCCGTCATCAAACCGATTTATCGGTTTGATGACATATTTCCTTTGGGTGCCCGTGTGCATAAAGCAAAGAGGGCGCGTTCAGTGCCCTCATAATTGCAGAATATATAAATTCGTTTTTGAGAACATTTGTTCTATACGGTAAGAATTTCCTTCGACTTCTCCTCGACAGCCTTATCAACATCCTTAATATATTTATCCGTACTCTTCTGAACAGAGTCCTCTAAATCCTTAATCTCGTCCTCCGAAATTTCAGTTTTTGCAAGCTTTTTAAACGAATCGTTTGCATCGCGTCTGATATTTCTGATTGCGACCTTACACTCCTCACCCTTCTTCTTAACTTCCTTCACAAGCTCTTTTCTGCGCTCCTCCGTAAGCTCCGGAAACACAAGCCGGATTACGACGCCGTCGTTGTTAGGCGTAATTCCCACATCGGAAGCCATAATCGCCTTCTCAATCTCCTTAATCAGGCTCTTCTCCCACGGCGCAATCTGTATCATCCTTGCCTCGGGTACCGTAATATTTCCCACCTGTTGAATCGGTGTCGGCGTCCCGTAGTAGTCCACCTTAATTTTATCCAACACGTGAGGATTTGCACGTCCCGCGCGGATTGTCTGATAATCCGATAAAAGAAAATCCAATGCCTTCTGCATCTTGTCATCATAGGTCTTTACTCTTGCGTCCATTGTTTTATCCTCCTGATTTTTATTAATCTCTGTTTCCGACCGCTCTGCAGGCTACACGGTAATCACCGTTCCGTTGGAATTTCCCCGCACGGTATTGATAATGCTGTTTTCTTCGTTTAACCCAAATATCGTCATCGGCATTTTATTTTCCATGCAGAGCACTGCCGCCGCCAAATCCATAACACCAAGCTGTTTGTCCACAACCTCCTTAATCGGTATGGTATCATACTTTTTGGCGTCCTTATTTAACTTTGGATCAGAATCATATACACCGTCAACCGCACGTGCAGACAATATCATATCTGCCTCAATCTCCACAGCCCTGAGCACCGTACCCATATCCGTGGAAAAATACGGATGTCCGATGCCGCCTGCAAAAAAGATAACCTTTCCTTTTTCCAACGCCTCTACTGCCCTGTCCTTTGAAAAAAGCTCCGTGAACGACGCACATTGAAATGGTGTGAACACCTCTGTTTCCATACCCGCAAACCGGAAAATCTCCGATGTATAAATACAGTTCATAACGGTCGCCAGCATCCCAATCTGATCTGCTTTGGTACGGTCAATCGTTTCACTCGTTCTTCCTCTCCAAAAATTGCCGCCGCCAATCACAATGCCCACCTGAACGCCGCTGTCGGCAATCTCCTTGACCTGACGCGCCACCGCCATAACCGTCTGCTCGTCAAAACCTGTTCTCTTCTCTCCCGCAAGCGCTTCCCCGCTTAATTTGAGTAAAATCCTTTTCATACCGCCGCCTCATCTTCTCTTTAAGCCTGTTTTCTGTTCTTCTTCATATCATTAAAGAATGAAGTCGGGCTGACATCTGCATAGCACTGTGAACACATACCCTCAATCACGGCACCGTTGTTAATCTGTACGGACTTCGACTTAATGTTGCCCATTACAATCGCTGATGTATCCAAAATAACCGGACCATGTACGTCAATATCACCCTTTACGGCGCCGGCAATCACTGCGCTCGTCGCAAAAATGTTGCCGATTACCACAGAGCTCTGTCCAATCTTTACGCTTCCCTTGCTCTTAATCTCGCCGTTAATCTGTGCCGACTCCGCATAGATTTCCGCCGCTGACGAATTACCTGTAATACCTCCCGTCACATTGAGCTTTCCGAGAATATCAATATTACCCGTAATATTTCCGATTAAGTTCATATTGCCGCTGCTTGTCACATCACCGGTAATATTCATGCCTGATGTGATAACAGCCGTATCCGTTGATGCCTCCGCACTCATTTCCATATCATCTGTCTGTGCCTCCTGCGGCGCAGCCTCCATAAATGACGACTCCTCTATGTTCTGCTCTACTTCATTTAACAATTCTTCCATATCCACATCTGCCTCACTTATCTCACTATTGTTATTATCTTCCTCTGCCACAGGAATATCTGCACCCAAAACATCAAGATCCGCATTAAAATCAGATTCCAAAATCTCTGACGGCATTTCTTCCACCGCCGGTTCAACCGTTTCAGCGTCGGCTTGCGTTTCCTCCGCCGGCAAATCCATATCTATATTTTCCAGGCTCTCAAAACCGCCAAGCAAATCTTCCTGCGTACTTTCTCCTAATGAAGCCATAGACTCATCATTCAACTCTGGAATCTCCTGTTCAAGTCTGGCTTCAACCTCAGCAAAATCCCCCCCTGCCACACTGTCAAACGAATCTTCTGATAATGTTGGAATATCTGCATCAAGCTCTATATCTTCTAACACCTCATCTGCATTAATGTCTGCCACTGTCTGTGATAAATCCTGTTTTAAATCTTGAAAAAATCCCATTGTATAATCTCCTTCATTTTTATTTTTTAGCACCAAAGTGCCTTCTGAGCATACTAATCGTCACTGTATATGCTGTATTTTCACTGTTTCCTGCGAAATCGGCAAAAGAACTGTATCCTCCGATTCCAGTAACTTCTCTATAATAATCGGCAGTGCATCGACTGTGGAACCCTTTCCTGCCGCATCATGCATCAGAACTACCGCATTATTATACTTATCAATGTTGTCTAAAACGTTTGCCGCAATTTGATTTGCGCTTTTGTGTGCCCTGGACGCATCTCCGCTTGAAACATTCCAATCAAAATAAACCATATTTTCGCTATCAAGATACTCTGTCAGCGTATGCATATCAACCTTACTGATTGTATTGCTGCTGCCTCCGGGAAAACGTACAATATTGCATTCCGTACCCGTAATCTCATAGAGAAACGTCTTTAATTTATTCAAATCCTGCTTATATGCATCCAACGAACTGTATATATCCTGATATACATGACTGTAAGAATGCATTGCTAATGTATGACCATCCTCGACAATGCGTTTATACTGTTCTTCATAGTTTTCTTTGCCTACCACAAAAAAGGTTGCTTTCACGCCATACATTTCTAAAACATCAAGAATTCTGTCTGTATTTGAACTGGGACCATCATCAAAAGTCAGGTAAACCCTTTTAATTCCGGAAACCTGATCCCTGTTTTCATCCCATACAACTTTATTTTCAAGCGCTGCCGCTTCCACAATATCCGCTGCTTCCGTAGAATCTACGCTGCTTCCGTTTATATCCGAAACGCTTTCCAGCTCCTCGCTCTCCAATTCCGCCTGCTGATTCCTCTCCTGTAATGCCATAAGTTTTGTATTGATGTTTCCCACTTCCTTATTTAAATTCAACACCAACACCAACAAAACAGTACAGATACACAGCATCATAAATACCAGTATAAGCAGAAATGCACTCAGCGTGTTTCCTGTATTCTTGCTTTCTCCAACAAATTTCCGTACCGCCTTCTCTTCAAATTCTATGCTTTCCTGCTCCAGTGACATCTATTATCCTTCCATTTCCTAATCTGTCATCATAAAAATGGACATATTCCACTACATTATAGACATACCAATTATAACATAAAAAGTATCCGTAAGAAAAGATGTTTTTTTAATTTTATACCATTTCTTCACAATAGTGCGCACGTTCACCTCCAATATATCTGGGTCTAGTCCTTGCGCACACAATATGTGCACCGCCAATAGACGGATGTGCAATTCTGACAGGAACCGCCACCGCCTTCAAGTGCATTCCTATCAGTGTATCTCCAATATCAATTCCTGCATGCGCCTGTATGCGCTCCACTGCCACAGGTTTTTTCATATGCTTCCATGCAGCAGTCGCAAAAGAACCTCCTGCTTTTGGCATCGGTACAACGTTTACAATCTCATACCCATACTGTTTAGCTGCCTCTTCCTCCATAATAAGCGCTCTGTTTAAATGTTCACAGCACTGTGCCGCCACATAAAGCCCATGCGCACAAAGCGCTTCATATATTGCAGTAAAAACCGCATCCCCAAGTTCCGCACTCGAATAAGAGCCAATGCTCTTAGATGCAATCTCACTTGTGGAACATCCGATTGCAACAAGGTCTCCTGCGCTCAAAGGCGCTTGCTCCAAAAATTCATCTATCACCCTTTTTGCATCCAAAACTTCATCCTCAAACATCTTGATCCTCCTTATCTGCCAAAGATAGTATACCCATAAAGTATCTCTCATTACTCTCCCGATTAAACTTACCACACTCCAAGGCAGAATGCAAGTTCGGTTTGATATTTTATTTCCAAGGAAGCGCCGGTTCAATCCGTGCTTCCCTTACATTCATCATTGACAAATCCCAAAATTGTGTTTATTCTTATTTTAGTGTTTCTAATAAGAACAACTATTTCACAAATTGAAAGGGAGGAGCAGCATTATGCCAAAACTAAACGAAAACTATCTAAACCTAAAAGAAAGTTATCTTTTCTCAGAAATCACACACCGCGTAAATTCTTACACAAAATCAAATCCTGATAAAAAAGTAATACGTCTCGGAATCGGAGACGTCACGCTCGCGCTTGGACCTAAAATCATTTCACAGCTTCACGAAGGAGTGGATGCCCTTGCAGGCGCCGAGTCCTTCAAAGGCTATGGACCGGAACAGGGATATGAATTTTTGCGGGAAGCAATCGTAGATTATTATTGTCAAAATGGTGTTACGATAGCCGCTGATGAAGTTTTTGTTTCAGACGGTGCAAAAAGCGACACAGGAAACATTACCGACCTGTTCGCCCAGGACAACATAATCCTTATTCCTGATCCGGTATATCCTGTATACGTTGATACAAACATTATGAATGGCAGAAACATCATATACATAAACGCAACCGCAGAAAACAATTTCCTCCCAATGCCCGACCATAGTGTACATGCAGATATTATCTATATCTGCTCACCTAATAACCCTACCGGCGCCGCATATAATAAAGACCAGCTGGCAGAATGGGTTAAGTATGCCCTCGAGAATGATGCGATAATTCTCTACGACTCGGCATATGAGTGTTTTATTACGGACGAAACGCTTCCAAGAAGCATTTTTGCAATTGAAGGCGCCCAAAATTGCGCCATTGAATTCTGCTCTCTCTCAAAAACAGCAGGATTCACCGGCACACGCTGCGGATACACCATTGTTCCAAAGGCATTAAATTTCACAGCATCCAACGGTGCAAAAATGTCGTTAAATGCGATGTGGAACCGCCGCCAAACCACAAAATTTAACGGTGTATCCTATATCGTTCAAAAAGGCGCTGCTGCCGTCTTTTCTGCCGAAGGAATGGCACAGTGCAAGGCAAACATTAAATATTATCAGGAAAACGCACGAATTATCGCAAAGGGGCTTGCCCAAAAAAACATCCGGTACTTTGGAGGAATCAATTCTCCTTATATTTGGTTTGAATGCCCGAACAATATGGATTCATGGGATTTCTTTGACTATCTCCTAAACAATGCACAGGTAGTCGGAACCCCCGGTGCCGGTTTTGGCAAAAACGGTCTTAAATATTTCCGTCTTACTTCTTTTGGAAACCGTGAAAATACAATTGAAGCGATGGAAAGAATTGACAAACTTTTCTAAATTATATTAACCAACTAAAAAATCCCTGTAAAAATTTACGGGGATTTTTTTGCTCTAATTTTACTCTGCAAGACGCATCCTGCTTATATTTACAACAAATATTTGTAATGGCCGGACTGACATCTTATCAAACGTATATTATAATCATGCCTTAAGCAAGTGTCACGTTTGCTGCTCTGAGCTTAGCGCTGTTCTTAGGATCCTGCTCAATGTCGAATACAACTTTCTGACCTTCTTCAAGGGTCTTGTAGCCATCTGTATTGATTGCCGAAAAGTGCACAAAAACATCTTCTCCTGTGCCCTCATTTGTGATAAAACCATAACCCTTCTGAGCATTAAACCACTTTACTGTACCGTTGTTCATTTTTAGAACCTCCATTAAAAATATTTGCGTATTCATTTGTCCTTACACCTAAAAAGCTGAATTTATTAAATGCCCTTATCGTTACAAAAAAACAACTTGCACTGCAATTCAAATGGAATGATTTGCAGAACAAGTCAGCTAATAGTTCTAATTGAATACTATAGAAGTTTATCACTTTTATACTTTAAAGTCAATAAATTTTTCATAATTTAGCAAAAAACTGAAGTGAAAAGTTTATTTCCACTTTGAAAGGGGCGAAGTGGATTTTAGTC
>CAJUJG010000044.1:19907-29391 GCA_910586715.1 uncultured Lachnospiraceae bacterium | reverse complement strand
ACTCAGCGCTCTGTGCTGTCGGGTCTGTATTGTCGGTCGTATAGTAAATCGTTGCGCCTTCCGTCGCGCTTGCCAATACAACTTGCGTTCCTGCCGCAACCTCGCCTGCTGCCGGAGTTGCTGCGGGTGCTTTCACACGATCCTTTTCTTCCGGATCCTCTGCTTTTATTGTGTAAGTAAAAACTGCAACCTCGCTGTATTTACCGCCTTTCTTTGCAACCGCTTTAATCGTTACTGCTTCCGTAATAACAATTCCCGTTTCACTATTATAAATCAAACGTCCGCTGTCTTCCTTGGTGGGATCAGCTGCAGCATCGGGCGTGCTTCCTGTCGTGTAGTAGATAGTATCAACTGTATCTGTCGTGGTCAATGTAATCGTTGTTCCGCTTACTACAGGATATGCAGGACCCGGCTTTGCTGCTGGTCTTACAACTGCACCTTCCGCAAGAACCGTGTAATGGCATTTAAGCGGTTCGCTTGTTTTGTTATCCTTTACTGCCACTGCCCAAATATAAGTTTCTTTCGTGATTGGTATCTTTGTTCCTTTATCATACGGTACACGGTTTGCGTTCGCCGCGTCTGCAGGGTCTGTTAATCCAGACTCCGCGTCACTGATTGTATAATAAATCGTTGCGCCGTCTGTTGTGCAGTCTAATGTAATCTCGCCGCCTGTGCTCGGGAACTGCGCCTCTTGCGCAGGTGATGCGGTTGGAGCGTCTATTGTGGTTGGCTCTGTAGGAGGGTTGTCCGGATTCTCCGGATCATCCCACGGCGTTGTCGGCATTTCGTCATACTCGCTTGGTATTGCCGGCTCAATTTGAGACGGTGATGCAGGCGTTTCACTTCCTACATTGTTTGTTCCATAGTTCGTTGCTTCCCACTGCACAGTAGTCATATCAAGCTTTCCTGCGCCTGCATATGGTACTACCGTTTTGTAAAGCTGTGTTGCATCACGGGTAGTAAAAACATATCCTTCCGGTAATTTTTCTTTGAACTTAACTTCATCCGTAATTTTCTTGCCAGCAGAGCTCTCTGAAATTTCAGGCGTTGTCAGCTGCATCTGCTTTGTATTTTTATCTATATAGTAATAAACACTATCGACGGCATTAATGTATCCCCTATCATCCTTGCTGCTGCTATAACCTGAACGCAATGGAGATCTAAGACCTCTAATGTAGCAATTTTCAAGAAGCATCTCGCCATTGCATGCTGAAATTGCACCATTTCCGGTAATATGCGGATTTCCTATTTGATACTGCACGTCCATTTGCTGCGCATCAAATACACAGTTATATTCATGCACCTTACCAAAACGTAATCTTGGCAGTCTGGACATTGCGTTTTTGTGGTAGTTATTCGCAAATGTCACACGCATTACTTTATCTGCAGTCGCACTGTCAGCCGAACCAAGCAAATGCGCTTTCTTTTGTCCATATACATACCACCATACATCTTTTGCGCTCATCGTTTTATCTGCATTAGGCGCTTTCATTTTTTCCTTGCGCAATTGTCTGTAGTATGCTATCTCTACCTCTTCATTATTGATATTATCCTCAAGCCATTTCACCTGCTCATTAAAGAAAACATTGTCCTTACTTCCGGGCAGAAATTCACACCATGAAATCGTCACACGCTGATAATAATTATTGTCGTTTGAATTATTCTTAATATCAATCAGACCATCATATGACTTATAAAAAGTACAATGGTCAATCCATATTCCTTCCGCATGTTCATCAATCGTTATATAATCCCAGTCATTTATGTCATAATCACCAGGAACCTTATATTCTCCTTTTGCGTCACGACCACCTTCATCCCACTCCCAAAGCTCATCAAACGCAAGATTTCTAATAATCACGTTTTTGGTGGACACATCTTCAAATTTTAAGCCTGCATGTTTAATGGTCGCTCCATTCTTTGAAAAAATTGTCAGGTTTTGAAAAGCATGCATATTTAAGTAAGAAACACCTGTCTTTTTCAACGTCGGATGCATTCTTGGCTGTATTGTATATGCTTTTATGACAGCGCTAAAGTCACCATTTTTACCATCTTCCGTCTTTTCGCCCTTCGCCAGTATATTCAAGCCGAATTTCTCTTTAAGTTCAAGTTTTCCAAGGTTCAGGTCTGTGGTGATCTCAATTACATTCGGTCTGTCCGTAACATTCCGAACCTCTGACAGTGCCTCAAGAAATTCTTTTTCGTCCGTTACTTTATAATATCCTGCGGTATCTTCTCTAATAAGACCGCCGCCTGTAACATTTGCTGCGCCTGCATAGCCTTCCAAATTGTACATTACTTTTGATGCATCCTTAGCATCCTCTGCATCATACACACTTTCCGCTATAAGGGCAGGTAAGGTTGTCCATTCCGCATCGACTTCCTCCGGTGCATACTCACCTGGGTCGGGAGGAGTGATTCCTCCTGTTTGGTTAGAGAATGCAATATAGCAAATATTAATAGCGCCGCTTCCCGTAACATAATACTCGCCCGGCTCTGTAATTTCAAATGTTTTCTTTACAGGATCACCCGTAGGCGCTTCCTCTGTTAATATAGGCTGCGTTGTACCCACTTTATATAAGCGACACTCTCTTGATTCTTTTGTTGATGCGCTTGCCTCAAATACCGTAAGTGTACCTGCTGTTTCTGCTTTAAAACGAATACTGCGGCTATCAGCGCTGCCTGCAGATCCTAATTTAATTCTTTGCGTAAATTGCTTTCCATCTACACTTTTCTTACTCTTATCTACTACAACCGTATTAGCCTCTGTCGCCTGTATCGTAAATCCATTTCTTCGGTACTTTTCCTTCAGTTCGCGTTGATCTTTACCATCACTATTTTGTGTGAGATTTATCCACTTTATTTCATCCGCGCTAAGACTGAACTCAATAATAGGAGCTTCTTCCCCTGAACTCTCATCTTCCTTAAGATCAATACCATATACATGCAACTCCCCATCTGCCGATGCAACATAATAAGTGCCTGCTTCCGGTATCTGTAATGTGACTGCTTCCGCCTGTGTGACATCACTTACAAAATCTGCCACAACTTTGCCTGTAGAATCAAGAAGCTGTACAGTCTTTACTGCTATTCCATCATTTGACGCAACATATACCGTCGCCGTACCCTTGCCGGATGAAGTAATCTGTATGCTATTTTCTTTCGAACCTTTGGTTGAAAGCTTAATATATTTTGTGAATGTTATATCATTTATTGTTGCCGAGCCTTCTGCGACTTCGCATCCTTTTGTAACGGTAAAGTAATCATTTACCTTCAAATCAGCCGTAAGCGCCGCTTGTGTATCTAATGTATCCGCCCTTAATTCTTTGTCATTCTGTACAACGGGAGGATTGTCCGGTTCTGGCGGCTCTGTTCCTTCATCTTCTGAAGGATCATTATCTGCACTCGGATCCCAATTAGTCGGATTAGAGTTATCTGTATTTCCGTCACCATAAGAAACCTTAGTCCACTGCAAGTCCGTCATCGAAACAACGCCCGCACCTGTCTTATTTGAAAGGTATTCCCTTAAATTATCCAACTCCCCTGTGTAAAGACTATATACATAGTTCTCCGGCAGCTTATTTGTAAATGCCTCTTTTGTTAATTTATAATCTTTATTGTCAGCATTATTCTTATACTGAATATCCAACTCAGGTGTATCGTTACCTTTTTTATACTTACAGTTGTCCCAGCCAATATATCCCGGTTCGCTGTCACCGTTTCCTGAAAGAATAGGTCCTTCAATTCCATCTATATAACATGTATCAATAAACACATTTCCATTCATCGTGGAAATTGCACCATTACTTACCAAATGACCGTCAAGCTTTTTTCTTTCAGCCTCTGCCTCTTCTGAATCGCCGCCTTCCAATCTGTGTGCATAATAAATGTCTGACGCATCCAATACCGTATTATACATGTGCGCATTGCCAAAACGAAGCCTTGGCATTCTGTCCATTGAATTTTTATATATATTATTTGCAAATGTTGCACGTATCCCTACTGCGTTTGTAGCCTTGTCTCCTTGTCCCAAAAGATGTGTCTTTTTCTGTCCAAGGGTATAGGATTCAATAAGAGAATCCGAAAAGCCTTCACCTTGTATCGTTGCACTCTGCGTTTTCGTAAATATTTTTCCATCTGTAGCCGTTACCGCAACAGATGTTCCTTCTTCGCTCATAAGCGCCCTGTAATAGTTTGTGCTGTCTATGTTTTCCTTAAGCCACTCAAGCTGTTTGTCATAAAACGGGTGATTTCCGTTCTTATCAGGTGCACTCTTTCCCTCAAATCTGCACCATGATACTGTAACGCGCTCCTCTCCATCTTCTTTTGGATTTTTTATATCAATGACTCCGTCATATGACTTGTAGAAGGTGCAGTGGTCAATCCATATTCCATCACTGTTCATATCTACGCCTATGTAATCCCAGTCATTTCTATCATAATCACCTTGCGTCAATTGCAGCTCGCCATTTTTCAGCTCGGGGTCGCCGTTTTCATCCGCTTTATAGTAAACGAGATCGTCCCACTCCCAAAGTTCATCAAAAACAAGATTTCTAAAAACAATATTCTTACTGTCCTTCAACACGATACAACAATGTTTAATAGCTGCCCCGTTTGTTGAAAAAATTGTCAAGTTCTGAAATCCATCCAATGACAGCATTGAAACGCCTGTCCCCGGCTCATCTTTAGTTCCCAAAACAGGAGAGCAAAGCGGCTGATTTTTATGCGCACTTATAACCTGACTATAATTAGAGATATTTTTAATTTCATTACAGCCAAGATTTAAATTTTTTGTTATCCTGATTACAGACGGCTTTGACGCCTTTTTTATGTCTACAAGCGCCTGTAAGAATTCTTCTGCTGTGCCTACTTTATGATAATTAGCTGCGTCAATTTTCATGGCGCCACCGCCTGTGACACCATAATTGTTTGCATAGCCCTCCATATTATATTTTACGAGGTCTGCGGAATCGCCTGCTGCATCATCATATACGTCGTCTCTTGGTTTTTCTACCTCTTTTCCACTAATGATTTTTGTCACATAATTGTTTGCATCTTTTACTTCAACACAAATAAGGGCAGAACTCACACTATCCTTCAATGTGCAAGTCCACTCTGTCTTATAATATTTTCTTCCACTTACAGTCTCGCCCAAATCAAACGCAGTACACTCTGCTTCTTGTAAATTTCCTTCTGCTTCTGAAATAGCAAAATAGCTCTTTGCATTGCCACTGCTGTCTTGGTTAGCAACCATAAGATTTTCTTTTTTACTAACTCCTGACTGGTATAGTATTATTTTGGCTACATTATTATCCACCTTCACAGGTATATAAATTTTTGTATTAAAATTTATTTGAATCCTGTCACCCTCATTTGAAACCGCAAATTTAGCATTATCAGCTATAGCGTCTACAAATAAAATATCATTATCGTTTTCGGAATTTTTATATATGCCTTTTGTACTTTGTATTCCACTTGTTGTCCCTTTATCATTTTGTACTAATCCATTCACATCCCATAATGCATATGAATGCCCCTCTGCAAGAGCTGCATCATTTGATGTAAAACTGTTTGCCTCATTCTCCTCCTCAGACCCTTCTGTCTCAGAGGTCTCCTCCGATTCGCTCTCGGATTCTTCACTTTCCCTGATTTCGCTGGAATTCGTCGACTCTTTAGATGTCTCCTCTGACGACTTTTGCGTTTCTTTATCTGTTTCCGTTGTCGTAGTTTCCGTTTTTGAAGCAGTTTCCGTTTCCTCGGTCGGCTTCACACTCTCTTTCTCCTGCGTCTCCGCTTCCGATGATTCCTTCTGTTCTACCTCTTCGTCTTCTGCCACTTCCTCTGAAACCGATGCTCCCTGAACTTCTGTTTCAATGGATGTCTTGGATTCTGGCGATTCAGCAGCAACGGAAACCGGCATTCCCGACATCACCATCGTGCCCGCCAGTGCCATCGCCAACGCCCGCCGCAGGAATCTGTTTTTAAAACTTTTCCCTAATCTGCTCATATGCATCTCCCTTCCTTGTTTTGAGTTGTGTAATCTGCACAAAATTTCCGTTGCAATTTGTTCCATTTATTATAAAATTTTGCGCAATTTTTACTTTATGAAATAATATCATTTTAGCAAAGGTTCCTAGTTTTTTCAATATGTTGGCATAAAATTTATACAGGACAATTAGACACTAATTAAAAACCCCCACCCTAAAGCCGCTTTTCAGACTTAAGGATGGAGGTTCTTGCGTTTCACCCACTATTATTATTGCACAATACTCATATCTTTTCCGGCAAACGGATTCCAGTCACCTAAGAATGCCGCAACTACCGTATTGTCGTTTACAACCGTTGTTTTGTCCGAAAGCGTTACGTTTCCGTCCGCGCCTGCACTCAGGATTGCCGTCCAGTCTGCGCGTGCGCTTGTGTCGGATACTGCTCCTGTCGATTCTACGGAAGCATATTCCTGCATAAACGGCGACTCGCCGCTCAGCGTGTTAATCCAACCCTTCGGCTGAATCAGGGACTCGCTTACACCGTTGAAGTCAGTCTGCTCAATAATTGTCTTGTAGAACAATACCTCGCTCGTATCAGCCTTCCACGGTCTTCCGAACAGTCCCGGCTTAGAAGTCTTAACCGATGCCGTATCAACGCCTGGTGTCGTCGATTTTACAGTACAGTTGTACATCAGATAACCTCTCTCGCCTGCGTTCTGCTGTGCTGCCGTGATGTAGCCTGTGTCGTTCGGGTCCTCGCTTGTGTTAAATACAAGGTCACATTTTGCAAATACTGCGGTCATCCCGCCGTAAATATAATCTACCGCGCCATAAACAGAACAGTTATAGAACGCTGCGGTCGAACCGGTTCCGCCAAACAGTGTATCCTGTCTTCCGATAAATTTGCAGTTATCAAAGTAAATCTGCTTGTAGCCGTTGTCAATTCCAACTGCAGAAGCACGCTCTATCATAGGTTTATTCTGCACTGCCGTACTGCCTGCCTTCATGGAAACACGCGGCGTATCCTTCTCGCCCTTCGGCGCGTCGCTTAACGCCACTACCGTATCATTTGCTTCTTTCTCTGAAATATACTGATTGAAAGAATTTTCAAAAATAATACCCTCTGCGCTAAATCCGTCAGCCGATACAGCCACTGTTGCATTCCACAGTTTGTTCGTATTCTTGTATGTCGCACATCCGTTATCCGTGCTGACTTTCAGCACACGCTCACTCCAGCGACCGTCTTCACCCATGCTGTAATAGTTGTAGCCATGTCCATAGTACGATGTGATACGCACCGCGTTTTTATCAATATCAACGCCTTTGTTTAAAGTTTGCAGACTTGGTGTTTTGCTTGCATTTTTCAGCGTAATATTGGGCAGCCCGATGACAAGCATCTCTTCATAATTACCCGGCTGAATTTCAATCGTGACACGCTCGTTGTTCGGTCTGTCCATATAGTAAACCGCAAGCAGTGCGTCATTGATTGACTGGAACTCAAAGCCTTTCTTGCCTACCTGAAGTACAGGTCTGTACGCAGTCTTTTCTTCCTGTGCTTCTTTTGCAAAACTGATCGTTTTTGTCATGTTCTTGCCGTCAACCTTTACGTTAGACGTAAGCTTTTGTGTATAAGTATCGCTCTTTACTTCCACCTTGTACACGCCGTCTCTTAAACGAATCCCTTCGCTTCCCGTAAATGTGTATACATAGCCTTCCTCATCTAAGTTCGTGAAAACAAACTCCGCACCGGCAAGGTCACGCGCAGCTGCGCCGTCCAGTGCAATATTTACCTTATACGTAGGTTTCTTTTCAAACACGAAATCCTTTGCTGCGTTTTCCGTTGCCGCTATACTTCTGCGTGTAAGCGCATAGTCATTAACCATGCCTGCATGAATGTCATAGTTTATGCCCTTTTCAAGATAAAGGGTATACGCATCGCCGTTAATGCTGATTTCCGGCTTGTAAATCTCGTCCGAAACAAAAACAAGTGCAAGCTTTTCAAGCTCTGAAGCGCCAAGCCCCTTGATTTTTCCTGTGATTGTCACAAGATCAACCGCATTCACATTGATGTCAAAAGACGTCGCTCCTGCACCTTTTGCAAGTGCAAGCTCGCGCGCGCTGTTAATCACATATGAATTTGCGCCCTCAAGAGAAACATCGTAAGTATACTGCTCACACAAGCTTGCCGTATATGTTCCGCCCTGTACAGGTGCAGTCGTCACTTCACCGGACTCCCTGCTTTTAAATACAATCTTATAACCTGCCGGAATATCCGCAGGCGCAGCTACCGTACCGGATACCGAAACCCTTGCGGGGCTTTCTACTGTCACTCTTGCCACAACCAGTTTTTCGGTCAGTGTATAGAGCTTGTGCATCCCCGTTTCCGATGCATAATATGTAAGAACCGTACCGTTCTCCAAGCCTGTATGATTCTGCTCCGTCTTTACACCGCTCGGGCTTTCCAAAGTATATGTGTTGACGCTCTTTGCAGAATTCGCACTTGCTGCAACAGTGATAATATCACCTGACTCCGCGTAAATGCTTAAATTGACGGCATCTGTCATTGCCTTGTTTGAGTAGATATACCCATTATAAGTATTTCCCGCAAATTTGAGCGACTTCTCGTCGTATCTTGTCACGTCCTTATTGACGGTACGCAGTCTGTGCGTATTTTTGTTTCCGCCGTCGTCAAATGCAAATAAAGTCTCGCCAGCCTTATTTTTTACGGCAAACGATGTGATATTCTCGCCGACCGCACCTGCCGCCTTTCCGGGATAAAATCCGTTTAAGACGCTTTTGGTAAGCATGGTATTATAGCCCTCGCCAAGGTCTGCGGCGCCGAAGTCATAAACGTCAATATTCCCGTTTTCGTTCTTGCCCTCCATTTTCTTTGGAGATTCCGCTGTGATGCCGGCAGGTTCCGTAGCTATTACTGTCATTCCAGACATAAGCATTACGCCTGCTATAGCGATTGCCAAAAATGATTTTGTTTTGTGTCTTCTCATTGTTCCTCTCTTTCCGTCGCATATGCGGCTGTTATTTTTTTATGTGCTAATATAGACATTATGCTAATTTATTCAGCTTTTCAGAGTGGTCTGCAATAACCAGCTTCATAACGTCTATATCTGCCTGCATCGCATCTATTTGAGCCGTTGCCTTTTCATATCGTTTTGCTGCCGGAAGATAATTTTCAGCTAATATTTGTATATTTTTATCGGTTACATTTTCAAGATGTAAATGAATACCATGAACATCGTCTTTGAGTATGGTTATATCTGCCTTCGTGTCGTTTATATCTGCCTTCATGTCGTTTATATCTGCCTTCATGTCGTTTATATCTGCCTTCGTGTCGTTTATATCTGCCTTCATGTCGTTTATATCTGCCTTCATAACAACTATTTCAGCCTTTACACTATCCATGTCTGTCTTCAACGTACTTACATCTGTCTTCAACGTACTTACATCTGTCTTCAACGTACTTACATCTGTCTTCAACG
>CAJUJG010000044.1:9333-19807 GCA_910586715.1 uncultured Lachnospiraceae bacterium | reverse complement strand
TTACATCTGTCTTCAACGTACTTACATCTGTCTTCAACGTACTTACATCTGTCTTAACGCCGCATAGTTCAACTTTAAGATCCCTTATATCATCTTTTATTGGCTGAAGCTCTGCCTGTAATTCAGACTTTAACTTTTTGTCTAATAAATCAGACATTGCGAGCAGTAATTCATTATTTGTCATGCCAATCAACCCCCTGGCGAAATTTAAACGTTTATAGTTTCTATGGTCATTATAGCATACACCAAGTGTAAAGTCACCATTCGGCGGGAAATTGTTTTGGACGTTTAATCCCAATGTAATTGGCACAAAGCATGGGCGCCCCATCTGGAGCGCCCTGCTTAAATCAGCATTGCTTATGCTTCTTTTATCTTGAATTTAATTGTCTTGGTTCCATAGTAGCCATTCTTCGCAATACCTCTGATTGTTACGGAAGCATTGCCGGTCTTATAGTTATTCTTGTAACTTCCTGGTACGATTTCTACATGTGTGCCAAGCTCAAATTCATATGTTCCAAGCAGTTTGATGTCATCTGCCGTGAGCTGTACGGGATTTCTTCCGTCATAATACTTCACAAAGTCTTTTGCAAACTCAACTTTCTTAAGCTTTCCAACATTCTTTGCTTTATTGTAATAGTATCCCAATGACAAATCTCCGTCAAGGTAATTTGCCTTTGTCGCATCAGAAGGACGGATAATTACCGCGCCTCTGCCGTCTTCAGCTACTGTAGGCTCGATTACATAGTCCTTATTGACTTTCAACTTTGTTCCGAAGTAGTCATTAAGAACCACTGCTTTTTCAAGCGCCTTCTGAAGTGCGGCGCCTTCAAGGTCTCCCTTTGTTATGTCCACTGTAATAGCGCTGCTTACATATACGCCTCCATCAGTGAAGTAAGACGGCTTAATTATATATTCTGACTCACTAAATATACCCTTGAATGCATTCATACCTTTACCTGAGAACTTCACAGTACTGCCTGCTTCTTTGTTCTTGCTCGCATACTTATAAGATCCCTTAAAGTCTACGCCTTCTTCAAGTAATATTTCATCGGCAATTTCCGTATGACTCGCATTTGTATATCTTCTAAATAAGATAAACTGCGCTTTTGCACCATTAGGTGAATACTCCATGCCATAATAAGGAGCATACACATCCGTTTCCGGATTTACTTCGATCGGCTTAATTGTAAACGGTATATTCAATGTACCTGATACATTGTTTCCAATACCCTTAATAACCAAAGAAGCCTTTCCTGCCTTACGGTTATTCTTATATGTTACCGTGTAGTCAATATTCTCTCTAAGCGATTTGCCGGCACTTGATTCTACAAGCAGCGTCTCAGCTACGACTGCCTCTACACCGCGGTAATCATACTCATTGCCCTTAAGGTCTTTGCCGTTTGCATCTTTTGCCGTTACCTTAATCTGGTCAGCTTTATTGATTGCCGCCTTCTTAATTGTAAAGTTAACGGTCTTTGTGCCTATTACAAACTTTTCGCCCTCAACATATGCATCGCTGTCTGCCGATACAATTACGGAAGCCTTACCTGTATTGATGTTGCTTCTGTAAGAAATCTTATACTTCGTATCAGCAATATCTTCCTTGCCAACCTTAACCGTCACCTTCGGAATTATTGCATATCCTGTATAAACAGCACTCTTTGTGTCAAGTGTAATCTTTGCCTTGCTAAGGTCAATTATTTTGTCCTTATCTGCCTTCTTGTCAAATACCTTAAATGTTCTTGTAAGGCTGCTATCCGGATCAATCCTGTACTCGTCAACTTCTCTGCCCAAGCCCTTGATTGTTACGGACCATGTATTGTCTTCCTTCTGCTCAGGCTTGCTTACTTCATAATCAAGCCCTTCTGCAAATGTAATCGGCTTTATCGGATTGCCTTCACTGTCTTTGTCTGCATAATATACAACAGATGTCTTCGGTCTATTTTCCGGATTCTTCTTAGGATCCGCCAGGATAGATGACACTGCTATTACACAGTCGTCAAGTTTGATTGTCTTAACAACATCCGGCTTATCAGGATTATCGGGGTTATCAGGATTATCAGGACCATCCGGATCATCAGGACCCGGAACCTCCGGCGTGTTAATTGTCATATCTTTTCCTGCAAACGGATTCCAGTCGCCCAAGAATGCCGCTACTACTGTGTCATCCGTAACAACTGTATTGCCGTCTGCAAGTTTCACCTTGCCTTCTGCGTCTGCTGTCAATACGCTTGACCAGCCTGCACGCTGAGAAGTATTATCAACGCCTGCAAGCTCTATTGACGCGTATTCCTGACTGAGTACAGACTCACCGCCAAGGCTGGAAGCCCATCCTACGGGAACGATAAGGGATTCTTTCGTTCCATTAAAGTCTGTCGTTTCAATAATTGTCTTGTAGAATATTGCTTCACCCGTATTTGCTGCCCATGGTCTTCCAAGGTAGCCGGGTTTCGATGTCTTTTCTGACGCGGTATTTACTCCAGGGATTGTCGATGTTACCGTACAGTTATACAAAAGGAGTCCTCTGCCGGATGCTGTCTGTGCAGCCGTAATATATCCTACGTCATCTTTCTTTCCCTTATCTGTCTGATCATTGGTATTGAATACTAAATTACATTTTGCAAATACTGCATCCATGCCGCCATAAATATAGTCTGTACCACCGTAAATATCACAGCCATAGAATGCTGCTCTTACTTCTACTCCGCCATATAACGTATCCTGACGTCCGATGAAGCTGCAGTTATTAAAGTTGATATTCTTGTAATTGTTCATGATAGCAAGAGCTGCTGCTCTTTCTACATATTCTTTGTTTTGAATTGTCAAGTCTCCGGCTTTCATGTCTGCTCTTGGAACACTACCCTCTTTTGCGCCTGACAATGGTACGATTACGTCGTTTGCTGCTTTCTTTGATACATACTGGTTAAATGAGTTTTCGAAAATAATTCCGTCTGCCTCAAAACCGTCCGCGCCGATTACAACAGTCGCATTCCAATAACTTCCCGATGTTGTTCCTGTTCCCGGATTTTCAAACGACAAACATCCGTTCTCTTTGTTTGCTGCAAGAATGTCCGCATTCCACTTGCAATCGCTTCCCATTGAATAGTATGCGTATCCGTGTCCGTAGTAAGATGTAATACGTACGGATGACTCTTCAATGTCCAGTCCCTTGTTAATTGGCATAATGCTAGGGTCTGAATTTGCGTTTTTCAACGTCACATTTGGAGTGTCAACTACGAGCATTTCTTCATAGTCGCCCGGCTGAATCTCAATCGTTACGCGCTCACCGTTCGGTCTGTCCATCTTTCTGACAGCGTCAAGGGCATCGTTGATTGAAGTATAGTCACAGCCTGATGCGCCTACGGTAACTTTTTCTTTGTATTCTACTTTATCTGACTCATATTGTACCGTAATTTTAGTCATATACGTCGTAGCTGTTGTATTTATCGTTACATATCCTGCCTCACCTGTATATTTGTATACACTGGCTTTTTCTTTTGATGTGGAATGATATGCATCATCAACATCTTTTTCAAGAGAAATCTTAACAGCATCTTCCGGAGTTGTTCCAATGGTTCCTTTTGCCTCATAGCAGTAATATGCTGTTACCGTACAAGTTCCTGCCACAGGAATCTTAAATTCGCCATTTGCTCCGCCTAAAGCATATACCTTATTTTTCTGCACACCGCTCATAATAAGACCTTTGTAATTTGTTACATCTACAAAGTCTTTCGCAGCAAAATCCCATAACGTAATAGGATCCTTACTAAATCTAATAGTCTTTTCTACATCCTTGCCCTCTACTTTAAGGTCAGATGTTATTAACTGTGTATAAGGACAATTTTCAGCTTTTACTTCGTACTGTCCATCTCGTAATTTAATACCGTTTGTCCCTGTAAAAGTATATACATAGTCTTCTTCATACTGCTTTACGCTATCTTCTATATATACCCTTGAGAATACAAACTTTGTGCTTCCAAGCTCTTCGTTGGTAACGCCTTCCGGAATAATCGTCACATTATAAACCGGCTTTGGCGTAAATGCAATGTTTGCTGTTCCGTCCTCATTTGCGGAAATCGTAGTCGTATCAAGCGTAAAGTCATCCACGCCTTCCGCTCTTACCGCATATGTAACACCCTTTTCAAGTGTTAATGTAAAGCTTGCATCCGTGTTAATCTTGAGTTTCGGCACATAAATCATGTCACTCTCAAATATGAGGTCAAGATTTTTAATCGGTTCTGCAGACCCTCCTGCAACCGCCTCTAAACCTGTAATATTACCTGTAACCGTTACAAGATCAACTGCTTCTACACTTACATCATACTTAAATGTTTTTTCCTTAACGCCTTCAATTTCTTCTTCCTTAATGCCCTCGCCTGAAAGCGTGAAATATGGCTGTTCATTCGAAACAACGTACTCATCAGCGCCGCTTAACGCAACATCATAAGTATATCCTTCATTCAGATATACTGTGTATTTGCCGTCCACTACTTTTGCTGTCTTTACAGCGCCACTCTCTTTGCATTTAAATGATACTGAGTACTTCTGCGTAAGGCTTTCAGGAGCTGTTACCTGACCTGATACTCTTACAAAATCTTTCTTCTCTACTGTCACTCTTGCAACTACAAGCTTCTCATTTACGCTGTACATCTTATATTCGCCGGTCTTTGTCGCATAAAATGTAGCGATGCTTGCATTTGCCTTTTCCGAAGGAGCAAATTCAAAGCTTTGAGGCTCCTCAGAACCATCTACAGGCTCAAACTGAATTGTAGAATTATTTCCGTTGCTGCCGACTACTGCTGTCACAACGTCGCCTGCTTCAAGCATAATTCCTAAATATACGCTCTTATATTCCGGACCAAGATCTTTTCCTGAAGCGTTTGAATATACATATCCAAGATATTTAACACCATCTTTATCTGTTTTTGTGGACTTGTCATATCTTGTTATCTTAGTATTTTCCGTACGGATTCGATGAGTAAGTTTGCCGCCACCGTTAAACTCAAGCAAAACTTCATCTTTATCATTTTTAACAGCAAATGAACTTGTTGGAACGCCATCTTTTCCTGGCTCTGCATCATATAAACTATTAATAATATCCTCTGTGAGAACATTATTGTATTTCTCAGTGTCGATGTATTCCGTAGGAACTCCATTTTCGTCAAGTTTTGTTGCTCCTCCGGCGAAATCCCATACGTCAGGCTTTCCGTCTTTATTTTTGCCGGAAACGGTTGTTGACGGGTTTACGGGGGGTTCGCCTATCTTGGGAATAACACATACATATGCTATATATGCCTTTACGCTTGCGCCTTCCAAAGTAAGTGTTACTTCTCCCTCGCTTCCTGTATATTCATAGACAAGTGTATTATTTCCTTTTGTCTTACAGTCTGCAAGTGTTGCATGACCTCCCGTCTTTGTTGAAGCTGTCTCAGGACTCAATGTTCCCGTGCTGCTGCTCGCTGCAAGGTCTTCACAATTATTGTTATTGTCCCCGCCAACAACGACATAACTGTCTCCGCTTACTTTAAATGTCAGCTTATTGCCTGTTTTAAATTCAACGCCATATGTTGTATTCTTATATACAGCTGCACTCGTGCTTCCTGCATCGAAAGAAAACAGTCCTTTATCATGCTGGTTTGGAATGTTTGTTCCATTTCCCTCTTCATTTACATATGATGAATAGGCTGTCGCAAAATCATAATAATATGGTCTTTCTGCCACTATCTGTTTTGCTGTTAATCCATTATAAAATCCATCCTCATCAGGTTGCTCTTCTGGTTCTTTCGGAATAACACATACATACGCAATGTATGCTTTCGTGCTTGTCTGACCTTCCGTTAAATTAAGTGTCAGCGTTACTTCTCCTTCGCTTCCTGTATACTCATAGACAAGTGTATTATCTCCTTTTGTCTTACAGTTCTCGAGTGTTGCATGACTTCCCGTCTTTGTTGAAGCTGTCTCAGGGCTCAATGTTCCCGTGCTGCTGCTCGCTGCAAGGTCTTCACAATTATTGTTATTATCTCCTCCAACAACGACATAACTGTTTCCGCTTACTTTAAATGTCAGCTTATTGCCTGTTTTAAATTCAACGCCATATTTTGAACCATTATATACTGCCTGACTCGTGCTTCCTGCATCGAAAGAAAACAGTCCTTTATCATGCTGGTTTGGAATAGCTATTCCATTTCCCTCTTCATTTACATATGATGAATAGGCTGTCGCAAAATCATAATAATATGGTCTTTCTGCCACTATCTGTTTTGCTGTTAATCCATTATAAAATCCATCTGCATCGGGTTGTTGATCATCTTCCGATCCTGCTTCTTTCGGAATAACACATACATACGCAATGTATGCCTTCGTACTTGTCTGACCTTCCGCTAAATTAAGCGTCAGCGTTACATCTCCCTCGCTTCCGGTATATTCATAGACAAGCGTATTATCTCCTTTTGTCTTACAATTCTCAAGCGTTGCATGGCTTGTTGTCTTTGTTGAATTTGTTTCCGGACTCAAGGTTCCCGTGCTACTGCTCGCTGCAAGATCTGTACAACTACTGTTATTGTCTCCTCCAACAACAATATAACTGTCTCCGCTTACTTTAAACGTCAGCTTATTTCCCGTCTTAAATTCAATACCATATGTTGAATCATTATATACTGCCGCGCTGGTATTTCCTGCATCGAAAGAAAACAGTCCTTTATCATGCTGGTTCGGAATGTTTGTTCCTTTTCCTTCTTCATTTACATATGATGAATATCCTGTTGCAAAATCATAATAATATGACTTTCCTGCTTCTACTGTTGTTGCTTCCAACCCATTATAGAAACCGTCTGCATCAGCTTCGCCTTCTTCATTATCCGTTTCAGAAGTCTGCTCTTCCTCTGATGTTTCCTCTGCATCTGTCGTCTCTGTATCTGCACTTAAAGAAGACTCCGTCTCAGAAGTCTGTTCTTCCTTTGCTGTTTCTGTCTCTTTTGTTTCCTTGCTATCCGATGTCTCTGTTGCTTCAACTGTCTCCGCCGAAGTTTCCTTTACATCATCTCTTTTGTCCGCAGTGCTGTCTTCACTCTTTGATGACTCGTCCGCATCTGCTTCTTCAACATATTCTGTGTCGTTTTCATCCGTGACAACTGTCTCTTCGCGAACGTACTCCTCTCCGGTATCCTGAGGAGCTTCGCTTGCAAAAGCGGTCATGTTTGACATAATCATTGCACCTGAAAGCAAAAATGCCAAAATGCGCTTTCCAAATTTCTTTTTAAATTTACTCATTATCTTCCTCCTATTACCATCTTTATGTAACAATCTAAAAGTTTGTTTACAAAATATTTTTCACATCCATGCCGCAACTGCATCTGCCTTTATTTTACTCATAAATACACTACCGTCTCCTTTCCGCATATATCTGTCAGTTACTGGGCATTTTGTCCTAAAAATACTTGATATATCAAATATAGCAGATAAATTAACCTAATTCAACTATGTTTATTACATTTCTTTCATAAATTTTGTTTTTATATAATGAATTTCATGGGGTATTTTTGTGCACTTTTAATAATTTTGTATTTTTTTACAGTTTATTTTTTTAATTCCCCTGTCTAAACATACTGCTTAATCGCGTAGCGAAGATTCATTTTCCCCTACTCGCCGTGCCGAAGCGCGGTTGCTTTAGCAACCATATTCCTTAGCGCGGAGTGCGCATCCCCCGGAGGGTTTTTTACTTTATAGGACGTAATTTCCTATAAAGTAAAAAAACAGCCGCCACTACCTAAGTAGTGATGACTGTCTATTACATTTGATATAATAATTTTCCGTTTTCCACTCCCACCAGCAACAGCTCTAATGTCTGCGGGTTTGTATTCCTGTACTTTAAATGGTAAAATACCTGTTCCACCAATTTTTCTACTTTTTCCACATCCTCTTTTGCGCACTTTATGCCAAAATCAAAACAGCCGGATGCCTGCAACAGAAGCGACAGAGCAAACCGTTCATTCACGTAAATATAATCTGCACCTGCTCCCTCTATCATCTGAAACGGCTTTCTTTTTAAGCACCATGATGCTGTATATGCAATCAGCTTTACATAATTCACAAGTTCAATATCATGAAAATCTTTTAACCTGGCAATATCTACCAAAATATCAATCAGGCAATATTCGAATATGGTATCGTCAAAATATACCTTCTTCTCCAGTTTTTGTTCCTCATAAAACCGCTCTGCCATTTGATGAATCAGCAAGCTGACATTACATATGTATTCATCCGAAAATGCAGTATTTAATTCTTCCTTTAGTGTTTTATAATTCCTGCCCTCCATCGGACTGACCTCTTTTCTATATGTTTTTCAAAATATTATTCAATATCTCCGATGCATTGACCAGCTCCCTGTATCTTTGCGCCTTTTTAATTTTGTCAGTAATATTTGTTTTTGCTTCGCTGTCATCGCAATTTTGTATTTGTTCTAAAATATAATGATAGACTTCATTTTCATCTGCTACGTCTTCTTCCATTGCCTTCTCAAATTCCCTTAAATATGCATGCAGAAATGTTCCCATCTCATCTGCCATGCCAGCTGCACGGTTCATAATCTCCAGATAGGAAGCTATCATTTTATTCGATAAATTATACGGATAACGCAGTTTATGGTCAATTTCACTCCAAGCCTCTTCAAACAGTGTCCGAACCTGCACCTCAATGCACAAACCTGTTTTCTTATCCCTTATCAGGTAGTGTACCGACCGGTAAGGCTTCTCCTCAACAATTCTGACCTTCCCTTCATACAGACTTCTGTCATCACCCTTACGAATATACGCAAACGGTTCCTCCGCCAAATCACCAGAATACTCTTTCATCAAATAATCATGTATATCTGTCCAATCTTCTTTAAATAATAGGAGGATTCTGATTCCCATAAAATCAGTAATATATTCCGTGTAATTATCACACAATATCGCTTTTCCCTGTTTTAAATACTTCGGATTTTTTCGGATGATTTTCTCAATCAGATGCGTGACCTCTTTTACTCTATAACCGCAAGAATGAACATATGCGCACTGTTGTATTTTCTTGACATAATTCTGTACAGTTGCAGTATGTTCATCCTTTTTGTTTATATAATCTTGTGCTATCCGATCTAATTCATCCCATGACAGCATTGATGTTCGAAATTGTTTTTGTGAAATGTTAAAGTATCTTAAAAATTCTTTTTGCTCATCCGCCGTTTGAAACATATATTATACCTGGTCTTTTTCTTTGTGTGTTGTTTTCTCGATAATCCCGGATTTTAATAAATGGGTATACGAAGAAAGCTGCTCGGCAATAAATGCAGTATCCATTTCAGGACCTTTATTCGGCTGATTGTCTTTTACGAAATCATTTGCTTCTAAATTATTCATAAAATTATCCGTAAATACGTTTGCTTTCGTCATTGTATATCCCTCCCATCCGTTTCAATATAATCAATACAAACCCTGTGGTTTGCATAACAACGCCAAGTGCTTATATTATAATATATGAACGTATACTACCACATTTTCTTGGTTCTATGCAAGAAAACTTTTACAATTTCCCGAAATTTTCGTAACAGCTCAGCCTTCGGCTTCCTGTTACAAGCATCAAGCCATGCAAAACCACTTCGTGGTGGCTTGATGCATCTCTTCCACTACGCTGTTTCACGGACTTTGCAGCAAGTGCAAAGTCCTGGCTGAACTGTTACAAATTTTCATAAAATTGTATTTTAATACGCCCGACCCCAATAAACCATTTTCTTCGCTGGCTTCCCACAGCACACACACGTATCACTCAACTGTTCCTGCTCGAACGGCATACATCTGCTGGTCGCCGCAAGTTCTTCCTTAATCCTGTCCTCACACGCCTGTTCGCCGCACCACATTGCTTTCACAAAACCGGGCTTATTGTTAATCGTATCACAAAATTCATCCCATGATACCGCCTTATAAATATGCGATTCCAAATGCGCCTTTGCAGCCTCGTACATATCCTTCTGAATCGTCTCAAGCAGCTGCGCCGCCTTTGCCTCGACATCATCAAGCGCAACCTCAATCTTCTCTCTCGTGTCACGCCGCACAAACACGCACTTATTGTTCTCAATATCCTTTGGTCCGATTTCAATTCGGAGTGGAACACCGCGCATCTCGCATTCGCTGAATTTCCAGCCGGGGCTCTTGTCCGTATCGTCCGCCTTCACGCGGAACCCGCTCTTTAGCAGACGGTCGCGCAGCGCATATGCCTTATCCAGCACGCCCTCTTTCTTCTGCTGAATCGGAATCACCATAATCTGTGTCGGCGCAACTTTAGGCGGAAGCTTCAGTCCCGAATCATCGCCATGCACCATAATCACCGCGCCGATAATACGTGTTGATACGCCCCAAGAGGTCTGATAGCAGTACTTCAGCGTATTGTCCTTATCTGTATACTGAATGCCAAACGCCTTCGCAAAGCCATCGCCAAAGTTATG
>CAJUJG010000044.1:0-9323 GCA_910586715.1 uncultured Lachnospiraceae bacterium | reverse complement strand
TGCCGGACTGGAGCGCTTTGCCGTCGTGCATGAGCGCCTCAATCGTATAGGTAGACTCCGCACCTGCAAATTTCTCCTTCTCTGTTTTTTGCCCTTTCACAACGGGAATTGCAAGCACATCCCTTGCAAAATCAGCGTATACATTCAGCATCTGAATCGTACGTGTCTCCGCATCCTCGGCAGTTGCATGTACCGTATGTCCTTCCTGCCATAAAAATTCACGGCTTCTTAAAAACGGACGCGTGGTTTTCTCCCAGCGTACAACGGAGCACCACTGATTATATACTTTCGGCAAATCCCTGTAGGACTGCACTTCATTTTTATAGAAATCACAGAACAGTGTCTCCGACGTAGGACGCACGCACAGACGCTCCTGCAATGGCTCCAAACCGCCGTGTGTGACCCACGCAACCTCCGGCGCAAAACCTTCCACATGGTCTTTTTCCTTTTCCAAAAGACTCTCCGGTATAAACATGGGCATGTACACATTCTCAACGCCTGTTTCCTTAAATCTTGCGTCAAGCTGCTGTTGTATCTGCTCCCACAACGCATAGCCTGCGGGCTTGATAATCATGCAGCCTTTCACGCTGGAATAATCGCAAAGCTCCGCTTTTTTTACCACGTCCGTATACCACTGGGCGAAATCCTCCCCCATCGAAGTAATCGCCTCTACAAGTTTTTTATCGTCTGCCATTTTTTTCACAATCTCCTTTTTCTATCTACCAAATTCTGATTTATTTTAATGCCATATGGCTGTTTTGTCAACATTGCGCTGCTAGTGTACTAATGCGTCACTTGCTGCCCTGTAAGGATGCGCTTAATCTCCGCCTTCACATATGTAGGCTTGTACGGTCGCACGATATACCCCGCCGCGCCCGCTTTCCGGCAGCGCGCGATAACACTTTTATCGTTTGTATCAATCACAAACAGGATTGGCACAAGGTCGCCCACAATTCCCTGAATTTTCTCTGCTGCCTCTATCCCGTTTGTTCCGGGTATATCCAAAGACAAGATAATCAAATCCGGTTCCGTCTGCCGCTTTAAATACAAAAGCGCCTGATCAACGGACGTAAGCAGCCGCAAATCATACATATTATGCAGAAATCCACGCAGCGTCTGCAAATGGATTAACATGTTGTCAATCGCCATAATCCGGTAACGTCTTGAAGGCGTGAGCATTTTTTTGCGGTCCGCTTCACCTGCAATCGGGTCATGTACGGTTTCATTTGTTTCGTGCAGGATTGTAATTTTAAAGTTCTCGTGTTCCTGCAAATCAAGCATTGTACCGTCAAGCAGCCGCAATAAAGGTCTTAAATTCCTCATCCCTGAATTTTCAACGATAATCCCCTCTCTGCCATCGGAAAGCTTTACCTGTGTACCCTTTGGGTAAAACGGAACACAAAGCATCAATGCCTCGACGACTTTCGAATCAAACATAATGCCGCCGGCGCCCATAAGATACTCACATGCCTCGTACGGCGAATACGGATTTTTATATGGCCGTTTTGACACAAGCGCGTCATACACATCCGCAGCATGCAGAATTTTTGTAAAAAATGACGTTTGGTACCCTTCCTTGCCGTCAGGATAACCGCTCCCGTCAACGTTCTCATGATGGTAAAGAACAGCCGCCTTGACATTGGCGGAAATGTCCCAACGCTCCTTAATCAATTCATAGGAGAGCGTCGAATGTGTTTTCATCAAATCATACTCTTCGCTCGTCAGACGCGAAGGTTTATTCAAAATTTCACGCGGGATAACCAGCTTTCCAAGGTCATGGAGCAGTCCTGCGGTAACCACCTGCTCCAGCTCTTCGCTGTTTAAGTTGAGTCCAAAACCTATGACGCAGCAAATCACCGCGACATTTACGGAATGCGCGTATGTATAGCTGTCAAAGCTTCTTAAATCAGTAAGGTCAAGTGAAAGCACACCTCTGTCAAGTACCTGCTCCACGATTTTCTTTGCCACGGTTTTACAGCCGTCAATATTGCTTTCACGCACTCCTACCAGCCCCTCAGCACGAAGCTCAGGAGTGATGACCGGATCGATTTGAATATCCTCCGACAGCTCGTCCGTAATGTACACGCCATCAAAGCCATAATCACTCAGCCGCCTAATATAAAATTCGGATAGCACGCTGCCGTTGCAAATCAGCGTGTGTCCGTCTGTGTCGTACATATTGTATGCAAGGCACATGCCGGGTTTGGCATCTTCGATTTTGATATAGCGCATAGATTTTGATTTCCTTTGTATAGATTACTTCTATTCTATCGTGTTATTCTGTGCATGTAAAGCTTTTCTTTTGATTGTGTGAATGTCCGGGTTTCGAATTTTCAGCAAGATTTTCATAAGAAGTTCCAAAATGTTCGGATTGTGAAATGATAACTGCCATGATATACTAAAACAGTAAATTGAACGGAAGGTGGATGTGATGTTCCGATTATGATGCCCTCTAGTCTCACGAAAGAGGGTGATGCTATGGACACAATGGAAATTTTAACATTGGTGCTGGTTATTCTTACAGCTTTGTCTTACATAGATAATCATAATCGTAAAAAGAAATAAGCATCCTTTGCCCAAAGTTAATGCTTATTTCTTTTTTCTAACATTATAAACCGAGGGCAGTCGGATTATCACATCCGATTTACCTTTCTAAGTAGATTATACACTAGGGCTGCCTGCATTGCAAGCAGCTCTTTTCAAAAAATTGCGAGACGTTTTGATACTATTTTAACAGAGGAACCAACCATGAAAATCAAAAAAATTTCTATATTAAAAAACTTTCAATGCACCGGCGCCGCGTGTCCTTCCAACTGCTGCCGCGGCTGGAAAATTCCGATTGACGACGATACCTATAAAAGATATATTACCGAAAAGGGCTTCTTCGGCTTTCTCCTGCGCTGCTTTCTTGTCAAAAAAGAAGAACTGACCTCTTTCCGATGCAGCAAACACCAGTACCGCTGTCCATTTTGGGGATTAGACCGTCTTTGCACACTGCAGAAAAATCACGGTACGGATTACATGCCGCGCGTGTGTGTCGAATTTCCGCGCCAGCTCTCAAACTTCGGCACATTCTGTGAGGAAACGCTCTACCTTGCCTGCCACGAGGCAGCAAGGCTTTTTCTCGAGCAGGCAAGGGCAGGCATCCCCTTTACCTTCACGGAGACGGCGGGTGAGGCAGACTACGAGGAAAACACGACAAACGATGATTTGGATTTCCTTGGCTACCTTTTAAATTCACGCAGCGAATTAATTACAATGCTCGCGGACGGGTGCGGACTGAATACAAGCCTTCTGGTCTACGCAAAGGACGCACAGGACAAATGTCTTTCTTATGGTACAGTCAATACCGGCATCAATCTCGGCTCCGAACAGTTCCCGCTGCCAAGCCCGCTTGACTATTTCCCGACAGAAAACACACCGTTTACCGTAAACGCCTCCACTATGCACACCCTGTTTTTCAAAGGCTTTTACCACCCATCCCTAAAACACTCGTCGCCCGTTTTGTACAAGCTCTGTCAAAAATATATCCGTGAATTTTACATGTTGACAAAGTCAAATCCGGCAGCCGCAGACAGAAAGCTAAACGCTCTTTTGGAACGTACGTACGATTATGTTCCCGACTTCGACGCGCTGATGATTTCGTACTATATCTATTTCCTGCAGAAAAATTTCCTCGACATTTACGAAGACTACTGCTTCCTAAAGCATATGCTCTGCGGCATGGCACAAGTACAAATGCTGGGGCTCTTTGTCGCGCTCTACTGCAAAGACCGCCGTGGGAAAAAGAAAGGTCCGCTCCCGACGGACGAGCTTGCGCTCATCCTTGCCATATACGAACGAAGAGCGCCCCAAATTGAGGACGCTCTCAAGGAAATTATTGTGTCATTCCCTTAATTCTGTTAATCGCGTTTTTCACGGGCGGCAGCATGATAATTATGACGGTTATAATTGCTTCCGCAAAGATGTAAATGCCATTGTAGACAAGCGAATATGGCAAGACTGCCCAGCCTTCCCAAGCATACTCGCCAAAGAAAATCCAGCCCGAAATCACAACAAAGACATATCTTCCTATAACGCCTGTTATGTATCCTTTTACAAGCCCGTTTTTCGCGTTCGCAAACAAGCCGGAAAGTCCCAACGCGCCAAACGCAAGGAAATAGTCCACGACAAGCTGTATCGGAAATATCACATACGGATCAATAATCAACTGCAGCGCCCCATACGCTAAGCCTGTAATCAGCCCCGCGCCAAGCCCATAAAAATACCCCGGCAGCACGATGACAAACATCGAGAGCAGCGTAATCGACCCTCCCCACGGAAAATCAACAATCTTCACAAGGGACAGCACTGTCCCAAGCGCAATGGACATCGCGCAGAACGCAAGCTGCTTCACCGTAATTTTCCTCTTGTTACTCTTTGTAAGTTCCTGTTTTTGTGACATAAAAAAACCTCCTTAGTTTTGTTTCACTAGGAGGATGCACCACAACGAATGGCTCTGCCATTCTTCCCCATGAAGAGCGGTTTGCTATGCAAACCCTGGAATTTCTTAGGCGAAACTTGTTTCACTTTGTCTGCGTCTTTTGCAGACTTAGAAATTCTCTTCATGGTTGCTTCCCTACGCCAGTATTATCCGGTTCAGGTAATGAGGGTAAAATCTCAGCATATGCGCACCCCTAGCAATCTTTGGGGCTTTCCGCCCCGAAATCATTATGTAATTGTTACTGATATAAAATATCTATGTTTAAATTGACCTCTCAGCCAATCTTAAACCGCTGTACTTCTTCTCTCAGGCTGCTTGCAATTTCGCCGTTCTGCATCATCTCGGAATTAACGACATTCAGCTCGCCGACAAGCGTCTGAATGCTTTCCGCCACGTTCGTCACACCGTTTGCACTCTCGTCAACAGCTCTTGTAATGCCGTTAATCGACTCTACAATTCTGCCAACCGTACTCGTAATTTCTGCAGAATGCGCCGCATACATCGTCATTTCCGTATCAACGTGTTCCGCGTCATCGCGATACTGCTTTCCGCTTGCAACAAAGTTGTTGTAATCATTCAGCACTGTTCCCTCAAGATAGCCTGTAATCTCCTTTGAGTTGTCAATCAAATCCTGCACAAGCGCCAAAACCGTACTGTTGATTTCCTGAATATTATTTGCGGTCGCACGGCTCGAATCCGCAAGCTGCCTGATTTCATCGGCAACCACCGCAAATCCCTTGCCTGCCTCGCCTGCTCTTGCCGCCTCAATCGACGCATTCAGCGCAAGCAGATTCGTCTGACTCGAAATGGAGAGGATTTCACCTGTCAAAGAACTGATTTTCTCAATTTCCTTACTGTTTTCAATTGCCACTTTAATCTTTTCGATAATCGGAGCCACCAGCTTAATTGTATTTTTCTTATTTTGTGCTGCCGACTCTTCCAGTGCAGTCGCACGTTCCTTCATCTCATTTGCATACACAACAATATTATCCGTCGCGTTCTGCATTTCGTTCAGCTCATTCATAACGCTGGACGCATTTTGGTCTACGCCCGCAACCGTCGCTGCAATTTCCTCCATCGTTGCGGAGAGCTCTTCAGTCACTGCCGATACATCGCACGCGTTTGTATTGGCATTCGCCGCCTTCTCCACCACATTCGTCACAATACTGTCAAGAGAAACGGAATCCCCATTAAGCTTCTGCATTACATGCTCCAAAATCTCCATTAAACGGTTCATGTTGACAGCAAGCCTGCCAAGCTCATCGCCGTTTGAAATGGCAAGCCGCAGAGACAAATCGCCTTCGCCCTGCTCAATGCTGGTAATAATTTCATCAATCTTCACCGTATGTCTGCGCAGACGTGCAATCACAAACTTGTGAATAATAACAACCGTTATAATAAACATTGCAATCAACATCACAATCATTACGCCCGATATTACCGTTGCAAAAGTATACACTTTATTCTGATATTCGCTAACCTCCTGAATTTCAGAATAGTTTATGTTGGCAACCTCGTTGATAACCGCCTCTGCATTCGTTGAAATGGTATTCATATCCGACATGACAATCTGCGCCGCTCCCTGCGCGTCGCCGCTGTCCACTTCTTCCTTTATTTGTACTGCCAAAGCATATAAATCATTTGTGGCAGCCTCAATCGCGTCCAAGCCTTCCTGTGAACCTTGGTCCGGTAAAAATGACCTCGCCGTCTCAATCTGTTGTTTTATTTTTGTATTGGAATCCTCAACCATCCCCCAAACAGCGTCTTTTCCCTCCCCTTCAAGCTGCGTATAGACAAGCGCCATTTTTTCCATCTTGTTTGCCTGAATCGACACCTGGTCAAGCGCTCCAAGCGCACCAATCCCGACCCGTTTGAGCTGCGTTGTTCCGTCCTGCAACGCTCCCATGCTCGTATAACCAAACGTAGCAATCATAATTGCAAGTATCCCCAAAATACAGACGGGTATCAAAATTTTTAAGCGTATACTTATACTCTTTTTCATCTTTTTACCTCCAAAGTGTATTGTAATACTTCACAAAGTATCCTTTCCTATTTTACAACTTTTTTGATAAATTGTCTGTATTTTCTATTAATTTTTCCGCTCGCATTTTGTATAAAATCCACGCGTTATTTTTGTAAAAATTTTATTAATTCCTACGCCGTTTCCCCAAGATATTTCTCCACCGACGCAAGCTTCACGCAGAGCACAAACACTGCACACGCTTTTGACAGTTCTTCCGGCGTCGGACACGTCGGCGCAATGCGGATACTCGTATCCGCGTCGTCCTTCTTGTACGGATACGTCGAGCCAGCCGGCGTCATCACCACGCCCGCATCTTTACAAAGTGCAATTACCCGCTTTGCGCAGCCACCCAATGTTTCAAATGCAATAAAATACCCGCCGCGAGGCTTTATCCAGCTTCCGATTTCCAGTCCGCCAAGCTCTTTCTCAAGGCAATCAAGCACCGCGTCAAACTTTGGTCTTAAAATTGCCGCATGCTTCTCCATATGCGCATGAACACCCGACGCGTTCTTAAAAAACAGCACATGGCGCATCTGATTGACCTTGTCATAACCGATCGTCTGAACCGTCACGGTCTTTTTAATATCTGCAATATTTGCCGGCGATGTAATCAGTGCAGCTACTCCGGCTCCCGGAAACGTAATCTTTGAGGTCGAGCAGAGCTCGTAATACAGATCAGGATTTCCTGCCTTTTCGCACTCCTCCACAATATTTAAAATCTGCGCTTTATCTTCCAAATAAACGTGATGTACCGCATATGCGTTATCCCAATAAATCCGGAAATCATCCGCCGCAGGCTTTAAATTTGCAAAGCGCCTTACCACTTCGTCCGAATACACCACGCCTGACGGGTTTGAATACTTCGGAATATTCCAAATCCCCTTTACGGCAGGGTCACTGTTAACGTACTGTTCAACCAAATCCATATCCGGACCGTTTTCGTCAATCGGAATATTGATCATCTCAATCCCAAAGCTCTCCGTAATCGCAAAATGCCTGTCATATCCCGGAACAGGACATAAGAATTTTACCTTGTCAAGCTTACACCACGGCGAGCTGCCACAGATGCCGTGTACCATCGCTTTGGAAATCAAATCGTACATCACACTCAGACTGGAGTTCCCATACACCATGACATGGTCTTTTGAGCACTCCATCAGCTCTGCAAAGAACTCCTTCGCTTCATTGATACCGTCCATCAGTCCATAGTTTCGAATGTCAATTTTATTAACACCCTGAAACGCTGACTTGCTGTTCAGAATGTCAAGCATCGGCGCCGATAAATCAAGCTGGTCCGTTCCCGGTTTTCCCCTCGACATATCAAGCTGGATGTTCTCTCCTTTTAAGGTTTCATACTGTGCCAAAAGCTCTGACTGCAGCGCGAGCAGTTCTTCTCTTCCCATTTCACTGTACGGTTTCATTTTTCATAACCTCCATTACATACGATATTTATGACGGCTCTTTTTCCTACATTAATATATACTATGGTGTCCGTCTCTGTCAATATGTTAATATTTTAACGTTATGAAATACTTACCAAAACATTTCTTTCCCCAGCTCCACCAAAATCAGCAGTGTCACCGGTCCAAGCACCACCCCGCCAATGCCGTAAAAAAGCACGCCTGCATACACCGCAATCAATACGGCAACGGGTGAAAAGCGAAGTCCGTTTCCCAAAAGCCTCGGTTCTAACAGCTCCCGTATCAGCACACATATAAAATATGTCGTAATCACCGCAATTCCGCCGAATATTTTTCCACGGATAAAATGAACAACGCCAATTGGAATCAGGACAATGCCTGTTCCGATGAACGGCAGAAAGTCCATAACCCCCGCCAAAATCCCATAAGAATACGCATCCTTCACACCGCCGATATAAAGCCCGATTGTTGCAGTCACGCTGATACAAACCAAAATAATCGACTGCGTTTTTGCGTAAGTCTTAATCATACCGCCAAGTTTCTTGCCGATGCGTATTAATATAGAAAGAAGCCGGTCAATCGCAGGCTCCAAGGCGGCGAGATTCAAAAGTCCCTGCTGCCAGCGTTCCACCTCGCGCGCAAACAGAACAACGCAGATAAAGCTCACAAGAATAAACGTCCCGACATGCCCGGCTACCGATAAATACCGCAGACTGCCGCTTAAAAACCCGTCTCCCGTATGTGCGAGACTTCCCGCAAAGTCAGAAACCCATACATCAATCCAACAGCTGATTGCGCCTTCCTCAAATCCCCAAAACTCCTCGATTCTGACACTCATGTCAGAAATAATTTTGGAAACACTGTCCGTAATGAATCCGACGTCACGCACAACATTTCGCGCACGGCTTATCAGAAATGTTCCGATGCCTACTATAATAAGCGCAACAACAAGAATAATGCCAAACAAAATCCCGCCTGCCATCACACCCTTTCCGTTGCTTTTGTATAATCCGCACCGTTTGCCCTTTGCACGCCGCTTCTCCTCTGCGCGGATGCAAAACCGCTGCAGCGGCACTACAATTAAAAGCGCCACTGCCAACGGCAGAAAATACGGCAAAATATATTTTAGCAGAAACAAAACTGACACGCATGTCATAATGTACAAAACGACTCTTTGGTATCCCCTTTGCTTCCAAAATTCCACACGCAGCTCCCCCTTTTTTCATCTATGTAAAGCAAATGCCGATGCCTTTCCCGTTTTTATCAAACAGAAAAATGCAGCAATTTTGAAAATTTCCCAAAACTACTGCATTTATTATCGTCATAATTATATTACAATATACCTATCGTTTTGCTTCCATAAGAGCATGATACTAAAAACAATTAATTGATTTCT
>CAJUJG010000043.1 GCA_910586715.1 uncultured Lachnospiraceae bacterium | reverse complement strand
GAGGCTTGGGAAGTAGTGCTCTCAGGGAAATAGGCAAGGAGGTTTGCCTGAATATGAACGAGTCAGTACACTAGTCTGTCGGCAAACAGGCAAGGCAGTTTCTTTTAGATTATTATATCAATGCTTCGGCAGACTTTAGATTCTCTCCGTAAAACAACGAAACATTGCGTTTCGTATAAACGATAGAAAAACGAGCTATCACGTATCATTCTAAGGGAAGGGCTGCGAAGCAAAGGATTATTGTCAGAAAATTCAGAAAATACTGTACAAAATAACGACAAGAACTGTACAAAATGACAGTATTGAGAAAGTTTCCCGAAACCTCTTGAAAGTTCCTGAAAATAGTGTTATCCTACAATTACAAAAAGAGCAGAGAAAAGCATAAAAGATACCATTAATCTTTCAGCTTTATCCTATATATTTTCGGAAACCGTAAACAATAGCGATAAAGGGTATGCTTAAGAAAGGAGATGAGTCCATTGGATGGCACACAAACCTTAATCTGATGAAAATGAAAATCCTTAACGAATATGAGAATGAGAGAATGTGTATTTAAGAGGATTGTACACATAGGAGAAGATTAAGAGAATGTTTCAGAAAGAGTAATCGGATTAATGGAACACAAAGAGGACGCAAAAACCGGAAGAAAATAGAGTACCATAAAAAATTCGGCAAATAAAAAAAGAATGGTACAGGGAAGAAGAAAAAAGAGAAAAGTAAATGCCGAGAAAGAGGAAAAAATTGGATATTGAAATGAATTAGGGCGGCCGGTATATCACTGAAAAAGGATATAGCGGTCGCTCTTAATGTGTAAGTAAGAATGGATCATGGGGAAACAGATTGAAAATGTACAGAATTTTAATCGTGGAAGATGATGAATGATAGCATGCAGCGTATTTGTCGTGAAACTAATATAGCAAAACTTGACATATAATATGTTGTGTGCTACATTATAATTGTATATACAATTATAATGTAGCACAATGAAAAAAAGTTAAGGTTACTTGGACTGTTAAAAAAGTAAAGGATTCCGCAAGAATTAATGCAATGTACTGTTTTAAAAATTGCGAGAAAAATCAAAATTAGTTTCTATCGGAAGATTAATTTGAAAATTGTGAGAATGGGTGTGGAGAGAGTTCACATCCATTTTCTATATATTACAGGAATTGTTTCACAAACTCTGTAATCGGATTCATGGCGCAAAGAAAAGCTATATTATGAGGTATAAAAATGGATGAGATAAACAAAGAAACAGATACGGGAGAAGACAGAGTGATTGAGGCGGAGATAGATATTAACAAGAGATATTTATTTCCCAAGGAACTTGAAATAGTGGAATATAAGAATACGTATTTAGTAATATATACAGAAGGAATTATGTGGTTAGTTTTGCAGAGTGAAGAAGAACTTAAAATATTTAAGCTTATCTGACTTCAAAAAAGCAGGAGGACAAGGGGTTACTTTTACAGGAGGAGAGGTAACTGTATATGAAGACTTTTGAGGAAATAGTAAAGCATGCTCATAATTTAGGCTTATCTGTAACGGTTTTAAGTAATGGAATCCTATGGACGGAGGATATGATTGGAAATTATCAAAATATATAGATGGTTATGATAGTGCGTCGTATTTTTCAGTACGGCAGTCTGAAGGTTTTCATAAAGCAATTGAAACGATAAAGTCATTTTATAATAATGGAATACGGGTATCTGTGGCTGTAACTCCATTGTATGATGGAATTGATGAATTTGTCGAAAAATTTGAAGCGTTTGCAAAGCATTTTTTGAAGCAGTATCCTAATGTTTTTATTAAATTGAATTTGGAATTGTTGCAAGGACGTGAAGTAAACACGTCAAAGACAGAAAATAAAGAAATGTGAAAGAAAAAAGATTTGAGAGTATTTTAAAAGCCTCTCATAATATGAAAGAATTCACGTCTGTAGATAACACGGAAGGATGGGCAAAACGTATTGCTGAGAGATGTGGTATTCATTATCAGATAGAGGTAAGTGATTATGGAACAAGTGAATTAATAATTAGCAATGAGTTAGATAATGGAAGTCATGAATTAGGGATATTAATTCCATGCAGAAGCATTCACTCTGCAAATTCCGTTGTAGATAAAGCAGATATAGAGAATACACAAAAATTAATGCAACAATTATTAATAGAACTATAGTAAAATAGGTAATTTAGTGTAATTGGTAGTTTAATGCTATTTTTTCATAAGAATTTGAATTGTTTGCAATTTGAAAAGTTAGCATGTGCAGATAATTGTGTAGATGCATAACTTTTTAAAGGAATAATAAAATACATAATAATTGTTTCATTATAATTTAATATGTTATATTGTGAACTGGAGGTGTAATAATATGAACATGGTTGAGTATAAACTGAAAGTGCCCAGTGAATTGACATTTTTTTTGGCAAAATCGGATAAAAAGGAAGAACTACAAAGGAATGCACTGCTTTTGTACCCATATATTCATAATCAAACAATTTCGCATGGCAGGGCGGCTGAGATTTTAGGAATGAACAAATATGAGTTAATCAGCATATATGAAGATTTAGGGCTGCCGTATTACAATATGAATTTTTCGGAGGTAGAAGAGGAAATCAAGGCGTTTCATAGCTTGGAGGTTGATTTGTCATGATTGCAATTGCGGATACAACACCTTTGATTTCGTTACTGAAGATAGGAAAATTAGATTTGCTGAACGAATTGTTTGGCAAGGTTTATATTCCAAAGGCAGTATTTGGGGAACTGACTCGAAATTCTTTGTTTGTAAGCGAGGCGCAGGAAGTAAAGAATTGTGAATACATTGAGGTCATCGAGGTTGAGGATAAGAAATCAGTCGGAATTTTGCGGCGGGCAACAGGTCTTGATGCAGGGGAAAGCGAGGCAATTATTCTGACCGAAGAGCAGCAGGGAAATATTCTTTTGATGGACGAGATGAGGGGAAGAACTGTCGCGAAACAAATGGGTATAAAAATCATGGGAACGATAGGCATTCTTATGATTGCGTTGGAAAAAAGAAAGATAACTTATTCGGAAATTGTTCAGTCGATAGATATTCTGCGGGATTCGGGAAGACATATTAAGAATGAATTATACGAGGAACTTTTAAAGGCAGCGGAAAAATTTCGATAAAGGAAATACACATATATGGTTTTGGGATTTGCGGAAAAAGAGAAATAGCAGGAGGATTGCGATGGAATTAAAAACGATAGCGCTTATCGGCGCGGGAGCGATTGGAAGTTATTTTATTGCAGGATTATCGGAAAAATCAGATGCGGATTTATGGGTTATTGCAGAGGGGGAACGAAAGGAGAGGCTTTCCGAAAACGGGATTGTAATTAATGGGAAACGATACGCGCTCAACGTGAAGACTGCGCAGGAGGCGGCGGGAGCGGACTTGTTAATCGTCGCGGTAAAATACGGTTCGCTGCACGAGTGCCTGCCAGGCATTGAACAAATCGTAGCCCCTCACACACTTGTCATCAGCCCGTTAAACGGGGTTGACAGTGAAGCGGTAATCGGGGATCGGATTGGAATGGAGCATATGCTTTATTCGTTCATGAAGATTGCGTCGCAGAGAGTAGGCAATGAAATAAAATACAATCCTGCCGTGACACTCGGGCTGTTTTTCGGGGAAACGAACGGGGAGCGGACAGAGCGTGTTCGTGCATTGGAAACATTGCTGAATGGAACAAATATTCGATTTCATGTCAGCCGCAATATTGAGCAGGATATTTGGTACAAGTATGCGCTCAACATCAGCAAAAACATTCCGCAGGCAATTATCAACTGCGGTTTCGGAGCATACACGGACAGCGCGCATTTGGCATATATCAGCGACAGGCTGCGGGACGAAGTGGCAGCAGTCGCGGCAAAAAAAGGAATTGATATTAAGGGTACGGATAATCCTGCCGGAAACAATACGGCGATTGCACCAGACAGCCGTTTTTCCACGCTGCAGGACTTGGACGCGAAACGTCCGACAGAGATTGACATGTTCTCAGGAACGCTGATTCGCATGGGGAAGGAACTCGGAGTGGAAACGCCGTTTAATGAATTTGCGTATCATGCGGTTAAGTGCCTTGAGGAGAAGAATGCGGGGGAAATCCATTAGTTTGGAGATCCCCTTTTCACTTTCCTGTAAAGAACAATTCCAATCAGCAGCAGCACCAGAAAAATAATCCCTGCCAAAACGCCCGATTAACAGTTTCCGGTTTTCAATGCCGGCGATATGGAAAAACAATGTCGAAAGCAGCACAACCCCGGCATGTCCCCAACAGTAAAAGGAATGCAGCATATTCATTGCGCCTTCTTTATTGTCGGAAGGACATGCCTCCACAACAGGACTCACAAGCACTTCCAAAAGCCCTCCGCCAATGGCATTAATCATTACGGCAATCAAAATTCCCGCAAATGCAGACGGCAGAATATCGGGAAGAACCGTAATCAAAAGCAAGCCTGCTGCTGATAAAACGTGCGCCGTAGGATTGCGCGATAAGGTCAAAACCGGAATGAAATGGGATGGAGTGACAGTATCCAATATTGCGGTATGCTCTCGTTTGGATAGACGGTGGTGGGCAGAGCTGTGTATGTTGACTTTGTATCATGAAATAAGTATAATTTGGTTAGAATATTACTATCTGAAAAGGAGATACAGAAGATGGAAGTGTATAAATGCAGGAGCATGGCAGAAGATGATTTGGACAAAGAGGCTACGCGTAGTCTTTTGGCATCAGCAGAAAATGGTGAAGAAGAAACCTATGAATCTTTTGATGATAGGAATTTTGGGCTGTATAAAAAGTTTACGGGAATCCGCATTAGGTCAGGATATGTTGTCGATGCGATTCAGTTTGTCTACAATAAAGATGAATGCACAACATGGTACGGCGGGCCTGGAGGCAGCATGAGCGAATTTATCTTTAAGGAAGGGGAGCATATTACGCGGGTTGACTGGCTGACTGGCATGTGGGAAGATTACCCACTGGAAGTGATGGCATATGTTTCTTTCCGCACAAATTTAGGCAGGGAATTTTCTGCGGGGAAAAAAGATAAATGCAGGGAAATCAAAAGCTATTATTTCAGTGACGATGGCAAGTGTTATCAATCTTTTTCCGGAAAATATGACAGGTATTTTTTGGGATTTGACGTGGCTTATCAGCGTCCTATAGGGGTATTGAGATTTAATGATGCCTTATATGTCCAGAATAGGCTGCGGGTGACGGAAATAAGGTTGAATGCGGGCTGGGTTGTCGATGGCATACAGTTTGTCTATGATGGCAATAAGGAAACCCACTACCATGGAGGAATGGGTGGGACCAGGACAACGCTTAAACTGCAGAAGGATGAATATATAACTTCAATCAGCGGCAAAACAGGCAATTACCAATACCAGGGAGGCGATACGCTATGCCATCTTGAAATTTGGACAAATAAAGGCAATTCCATTTCAGGAGGGAGTACACAAGGATGCAGTGATATGAAAGATTTTTCTTATGAAGCAGAAAAGGGAGAGCAGATTTTTGCATTGCGTGGGAAATATTCATCTTACATGCGTAAGCTATGGGTAGGCATGTATGCGTCTGAAGGTGAGCTGCCAGAAACAGATGCCGATGTCTTGGATGCAGAGGTTTCCATAATAGGCGGAAAGAATCTAAGAAAGTGTATGTCATTGCAGGGACTCCAGGGCGGTTCGTTGGAGGGCGCTGTGAAAGGTGGATGTTTTAATAAAGAAGAACTTCGTAGTATGGTGAAAAAGACATTGGATGCCACAGAAGAAGGCAGCGTATGCAGAAGGGAGATTGGAGCCAGGGCACAGCAAATTCAAGAAACCTACCTTACCAGGCAATATGTAAACACGTTGCAGTATGTATTCAGGGGACCAACGATACCAAGGGAACAGGAATATATAATGGAAAATCGGAAAATATTATCAAAAGCCCAAAAGCGGCAAAATCTATTAAAGCCGATTATCAAAATGGATAGCCAGAATACAGAACAATACGAGTATTCAATGGTGTTGAGGGCACTTGCGATTAAGTCTTCTGATGTGCCGCCAAGCCAGTTCGTGTCTCATGCGTTGGATTATGCAACAGCGGAGAGATTTGCGGCGAGAGGAAAATGCGTTTTTGCATATAAATTGGTCCCGAATTCACCGTTATTAGGGTTCAAAAAAGAGGGCGTGGTGGGTGAAGGGGAAGACCAGTTCCAAATTCTTGGCGGAACGGAAATCACAAAGTTATTCAGATTTATAGATGAGCATTGGGAGCAATATGACTTTACGGCAAAAACCTGGTCGAAAACCGGAAAGCGCCCAATCAATAAAGAGTATGAAATGCTCAGAGGGGATTACATGGGTGAATTATAAGATGAAATGAGGATGGGAACCATACATTAGGTATTTTTTTAATCAAATACATAGTTTTCATTATGAAATACATTCATGTGTTTGGCGTGCAGATGAAAACAGGGAGGTATGGGAAGAACAGGATGTACTCTTGATGAGTTAAATGATTATCTTGATGACATCATTGCAGAGGCATAATGTATGGCGGCAATGCGTTCTCTCGCGCAAATGCCGCAGCGCTTCCCTTTTTTGATGAATCTTACGTCACACCAAATAAATATCATAAGATGCCGGTTGAAAAATGGTATTTGGTACTTTATCAAATTCAGGGCAATATGGTGCATGTGGATTTTATTTTGGATTACCGTAAAGAGTATGGTTGGATTGGGAATTGAGTTATAAAATGGTTTTGGAAATCGTCACTTGTGAAGGAGTGGCGATTTTTCCAATCAGGATTTTATGAGGTGATTGAGTGTATGACAGTTTTTGGCGATTGTTTTTATATTTTTGCATGTCGTGTCCCAAGAATGTTTTTCAGTTGATTTTATATACAAAAGTGTGGTACGATATGAGTGTTAAAACTTTTACAAAAGACGGAGGAGCATATGTTTGAAGGGGATTTTGCAAGGGAAAAAAGAGTCAATAAATTTATACTCACGATAGTTACCATTATTGATATGTTTCTTTTTGCAGGATATATTAGCGATTACAAACAGGGAAATATCGGATTTGTATTTATGATGTCTGTGGAGCTGACCGTGCTGATTTCCATGATTGCCTGTTATACGGTTTACCTGCGCAGGCGTGACAGTCAGATTTTCAAGCATGTTTCGATTATCGGATATATGTTTGTTTATGGGCTTGCCGTGCTCGGTGCGCAAAATGATTTAGTGTTTATAATGGTCTTTCCAATGACCGTGTTATACATCCTCTATTATGATTATAAATTAATTCTGCGTATGTCTGTTGTATTCGGACTGATTAATATTGCGGATATGATTTATGTGGTTGCAATACTTGGTCATACGCATTCCAAAGCGCCGCTGAACAGCACGTCTCTTTTGCTTCAGGGAGCTTCTGTAATCGTTTATATGATCGTGCTGTGCGGAACGACCCGCATATCGAATGATAATAACGCGGCAAAGATTGCAAGCCTTAATGAGGAAAAGGAAAAAAGCGGACAGCTTTTGGAGGAAGTGCTGCACGTAGCGCTTGCCGTAAAGCACAATTCGGCAGAGGCGGCGGAGCAGATGATGCAGTTAGGGCAGCATGTCGAGGCAACGGCGTCCGAGCTGAGGGACATTGCCAAGGGGAACGGCAGCAATGCGGAGAGCATTGCAAATCAAACGGTAATGACGGGCAATATCCAAAACATGATTTTGGAGACAAAGAAAATGTCGGATGACATGCTTGAGCTGGCAAAACAGTCCGGAGAGGCGGTTGAAAACGGGCAGATTACGATAGAAAATTTACAGTTGCAGGAGAAGAAGACAAGTGAGGCAAACGCCCAGGTAGTTGATTCGGTGACGAACTTGATTTCCAACGCGAACGCAGTCGGGAATATTACCGAGCAGATTTTGGCGATTTCTTCGAAGACCAATCTTTTGGCGCTCAATGCTTCTATTGAAAGCGCGCGTGCGGGCGAGGCTGGAAAAGGTTTTGCCGTTGTTGCGGAGGAAATCCGAATGCTGGCAGATCAAACCAAAAAGCTTACGGCGGGGATTCAGGACATTGTGAGTGAACTTAGGAAGAACGCCGATATTGCAAAGGATACAGTGGATAATGTAATTGCAGCTGCCAATACAGAGCATGAACTGATTAAAAATGCCGATACGCAGTTTGCGGGAATCGGAAGCAGAATAGACGGATTGAATGCCAATGTGGGGGATATTTACAGAAAAATTGAAGAAATCCTGGAGTCAAATAATCAGATTGTTGACAGTATCAGTCATATTTCGGCAGTCAGTCAGGAGGTAGCGGCAAGTACGGATCAGGCGGTTGAATTGGGAAATGATACCAACAGAAAAGCAGAGCAGGTGAAGGAACTGATGGAAGGACTGCTTGAAACAGTTCAGGCAATTGACAAATATGTGGAATAAAATGTCTGTAACAAAATCAATCGACGTGTCAGGCGCGGTTGATTTTGTCATTGTATGGGATTAGGGTGCCAAGACATCACAAAACTGCGGGAAAGTGCATATTTATATATAAAAATGCGATAAATCCTTACAATTTTAGGACATAAGTTACATATCCAAAGAATTGTTGACATTTTGATCCGCTTATAGCGGTAAATACGGACTCGCGGATAATGGGAAAGGACATAATAATTGAAATGAATGAAGTTTATCTTGACAATTCGGCGACCACAAGATGTCTGCCGGAAGTTGCTGCACTAATGACACATATCATGTGCGAGGATTACGGAAACCCGTCAAGCATGCATAAAAAGGGCGTGGAAGCCGAAAAATATGTACGTTATTCCAAAGAAATCATCGCAAAAAGTTTAAAGGTTCAGGAAAAGGAAATCCTATTTACATCCGGCGGAACAGAGTCGGACAATATTGCGTTGATTGGCGGCGCATACGCAAATTACAGAGCCGGAAGACATATCATTACGACGCGGATTGAGCACCCTGCCGTTTTGCAGACCTGTGCGTATTTGGAAGAGCAGGGCTTTGAAGTGACGTACCTTCCCGTCAATGAAAACGGCGTGATACGGCTTAGCGATTTGGAACGCGCAATGACACGAAATACAATTCTCGTGTCGATTATGCATGTCAACAATGAAATCGGTTCCATACAGCCGATTGCGGAGGCAGGCGCGTTGATTAAGCGGATGAACCCGAATACGCTGTTCCATGTAGACGCGATACAAAGCTATGGAAAGTGCCGCATTTATCCCAAGCGCATGAACATCGACCTTTTGTCGGTGAGCGCTCACAAGATACATGGTCCAAAGGGTGTTGGATTTTTATATATCAGCGAAAAAGCGAAAGTGCGTCCTATTCTTTTTGGCGGCGGGCAGCAGCGCGGTATGCGTTCCGGTACGGAGAACGTTCCCGGTATCGCGGGAATGGCAAAAGCAGTAGAACAGGTTTATATGGACCTTGATTCGAAAGTCAATCAGTTGTATCGTATAAGAGAGCGTTTTATACAGGGTGTCAGCAGGATTGAAGGAATTAAAATTAACGGCTGTCAGGGCGCAGAGAGTGCGCCGCATATTGTCAGCGTATCCATACAGGGCGTGCGCAGCGAGGTGATGCTGCATGCGCTTGAGGATAAGGGCATTTATGTTTCGGCAGGAAGCGCCTGCTCATCCAATAAGCCTGCAATTTCAGCAACGTTAAAGGCAATCGGCATCGAGAAACAGTACCTTGACTCGACAATCCGTTTCAGCTTCAGCATGTTTACGACAGAAGAGGAGATTGATTATACCATAATGTGCATGGGCGAGCTGATCCCGATGCTGCGGCATTATACACGGCACTAAAACTACAAGTATTTTTACAGGTTACGTTACACGGAGGAAAGGTTGAAAATTAAAATTTTCAACCGGCAAATTTGTGCTCACGCTCAAATTCGCACGCTGAGAAAGGAGCATGGTTATAATCATGGAATACAAAGCATTTTTAATAAAATACGCGGAAATCGGCGTAAAAGGAAAAAACAGATATTTATTTGAAGACAGACTATGTGACCAAATCCGCTATGCGCTAAAGCGGTGCGACGGAGCGTTTGATGTGACAAAATCACAGGGCAGAATTTACGTGAACGCAGACGGTGATTACGATTACGACGAGGTGGTCGAAAACCTGAAAACCGTGTTCGGCGTGACGGGCATCTGTCCTGTTGTTCAGTTTGCTGACGAGGGCTTTGAAAAGCTCTGTGAGGACGTGATACAATATATGGACGAAGTTTATCCGGGCAAAAATATCACGTTTAAAGTGGAAGCGCGGCGCGCAAGAAAGAATTATCCAAAGGATTCAATGGAAATCAATCGCGAAATCGGAGAGGCGCTGTTAAAGGCATTTCCCGAAATCAGGGTGGATGTGCACAAACCGGATGTGCTGTTAAGAATTGAAATTCGTGAAAAAATTAACGTATACTCCGTTGTCATCGCGGGACCGGGCGGACTTCCAATCGGCACGAACGGAAAAGGCACGCTTCTGCTTTCCGGCGGTATTGATTCACCCGTAGCAGGCTATATGATTGCAAAGCGCGGCGTTAAAATTGACGCGGTGTATTTCAGTGCACCGCCTTATACCAGTGAGCGTGCAACGCAAAAAGTCATGGACCTTGCCAAAATCGTGTCAAAATACAGCGGACCGATTACGCTCCACATTATCAATTTTACGGACATTCAGCTATATATTTATGATAAGTGCCCGCATGATGAGCTGACAATTATTATGCGCCGATACATGATGCGCATTGCGCAGGCGATTGCGGAAAAAAGCGGAAGCTTAGGACTGATTACGGGCGAGAGTATCGGACAGGTGGCGTCGCAGACCATGCAGTCTTTGATGGCAACAAACGATGTGTGCACCATGCCTGTTTACCGACCATTAATCGGCATGGATAAACAGGAGATTGTGGAAATTTCGGAAAAAATTGACACATATGAAACGTCCATTTTGCCGTATGAGGACTGCTGTACCATTTTTGTGGCAAAGCATCCGGTGACAAAACCGAATTTGAATGTAATCCGTATCCATGAGAATAATCTTGAGGAGCGGATTGAAGAGCTTGTGCAGACCGCTTTGGAAACGGAAGAGGTTGTGGAGATTAAATGGGAAGTGTAAGAAAATCAGGTACAGAATTTAATCTGTACCTGATAAGCTTTTTCAGAAATTCAATTTTTAATCGAACACTTCAAACTAAACTAAGTAAGGATTTAATACTTCCATAATCTCGGCTGCGTCGCCCTCGGTATGGATATTTAAGTCGATCTGTTTTGATAAATCTAAGCTGAAAATTCCCATAATTGACTTTGCATCGATGACATATCTGCCGGAAACAAGGTCGAAGTCGTAATCAAACTTAGTAATATCATTAACAAAGGACTTAACCTTATCAATCGAGTTTAAAGAAATCTGAACTGTTTTCATTTCAAAATACCTCCTTTATTGTTTGCGTTTTCATCTATTATAATAAAGGTAAACCTTGGAAAAGTCAACCAAAGTTAAAAAACAGTTTCAATGAAAATTGACAAAAAAAAGTCAAAAAAATATACAGGTTGACATGCGAAGTACAAATGTGCCAATAAAAATCAGGTTTTTTTGGAAATATACAGCAACAGTTTTGCAAAAAGAGAGGAGAATACCAGTGAAAACCGTAGCATATCACAATTTAGGATGTAAGGTAAACGCCTACGAAATGGATGCAATGCTGCAGGCATTGCGGCAGAAAGGCTATGAAATCGTACCGTTTGAGGAGAAAGCGGACATCTATATCATCAACACCTGTACCGTGACCAACATTGCGGACCGCAAAAGCCGGCAAATGCTGCACAAGGCAAAAAAGACAAATCCCGAGGGCATTGTTGTTGCCGTGGGATGCTATGTGCAGTCGGATACACAGGCAGTGCAGGCGGACAAGTCCGTGGATTTAATTATCGGAAACAACAAAAAAAAGGATTTGATTTCGATACTCGAAAAATATTTCGACGGAGTAGCGCAGGAGAGTGTAATCGATATTAACCATACACTAGAATATGAAGAAATGAAATTGACCGCAACACAGGAGCATACCCGCGCCTACATTAAAATCCAGGACGGCTGCAACCAGTTTTGCACCTACTGTATGATACCGTACGCAAGGGGACGCGTTCGCAGCAGGCAGCAGGCGGATATTTTGGAGGAAATTAAGGGACTTGCCGACGCAGGCTACAAAGAATTTGTGCTGACCGGCATTCATATCAGTTCTTACGGCGCGGATGCGCTTTTGGAGCTTTTGCAGGCAATTGACGAAATTGCAGGCGTCGAGCGTATCCGGTTAGGCTCGCTTGAGCCGCGCATTGTAACGAAAGAATTTGCGGACAGCCTTGCCCGGTTGAAGCACATCTGCCCGCATTTTCATCTTTCCCTGCAAAGCGGCTGTGCGTCTGTCTTAAAGCGCATGAACCGTCACTACACGCCAAAGGAATATTTAGACGGTGTGGAATGCCTGCGTGCGGCTTTTGCGCATCCTGCGATAACGACGGATGTGATTGTCGGATTTCCGGGTGAAACAGACGAGGAGTTTGCGCAGACGGTGCGGTTTGTAAAAGATGCGGATTTTTATGAGATGCATATTTTTAAATATTCCAGGCGAAAGGGTACAAAAGCCGCAGTAATGCCTAATCAGGTGCCGGAACATGTAAAAACAGAACGCAGCATGGTTTTACAGGAGCTTGAGGCGCAGATGTCGGAGAAATTCAGGCAATACTATATAGGAAGGAACGCGGAGGTTCTTTTTGAGGAATGCAGGGAAATCGGCGGAAAGCAGTATTTTATCGGACATACAAGAGAGTATGTAAAAGCGGCGCTTGAATGCGGAAGCATAAGCTGTAATCTCGAAAATCAACTGATTGACACAAAAATGACAGGCTTTGCAGATGCGGAAATTCTGACTGCAGAAATAGAATGACGGAAATATAATAAAGAATTTATTGAATTTTACACCAAACTAAGTTATGATAGTTATAAGTGTTCAGAAAAATGTACCACAGAGAAAAATAAAGCGGTTAGACGAAAGGAGCATAGAAAATGGAAGATTTGACACGCACACAATTTATACAGTTGACACCGGAGGATTTGGGAGAGGCTGCTTCGGTTCACGATGTGTTGGCTTCCGTGTATGCTGCGCTTACGGAAAAAGGGTACAATCCGGTAAATCAGATCGTTGGCTATATTATGTCGGGTGATCCTACTTATATTACGAGCCACAAGGGCGCGCGTGCGATGATTATGAAAGCGGAGCGCGACGAGCTTGTGGAGGAGCTGCTGAAGAATTATATTACAAACCAGGGATGGAGCAGTATCCGGAGATTTTAACGGGGGATATACATGAGAAAAATGGGGTTGGACTTTGGCGCAAAAACTGTAGGAGTAGCAGTGAGCGATCCCTTGCTGATTACGGCGCAGGGGCTGGAAATTGTGCGCAGGAAGTCTGAGAACAAACTTCGTCAGACATTGGCGCGCATTGAGGAACTAATCGTTGAGTATGAGGTGGACGAGCTTGTGCTCGGGTATCCGAAAAACATGAATGACACGTTGGGAGAGCGCGCCCAAAAGACACAGGAGTTCAAGGAGATGCTTGAGAGAAGGACTGGATTGAGTGTACAATTGTGGGATGAGCGTTTGACTACGGTGGCAGCAGATAAAGCGATGATAGAAGCCGGTATAAGACGTGAGGAGCGAAAAGAGCACGTTGACAGAATAGCGGCGGTTTTTATTTTGCAGGGATATTTGGATTACTTGAAAAACAGATAAATTGGCAACTGTGTGGAGGTTGGTACGGCTTATGGAGAAGATTACCTTTATGCCGGACGGTGAGGCTGCGGTAGATTTTTATGTGCTGGAGCAGACCGTGATCGGCGGGGTGAATTATATTTTAGTAACAGATGCAGAAGACGGTGAAGATGGAGAGGCTTACATTTTAAAGGCGGAATCCGGTGAGGAGAGCGAAGAGCAGGTTTATCGTATTGTTGAGGATGACAATGAATTTGCGGCGGTATCGGGCGTTTTTGAAAGTATGCTGGATGACATTGATCTCGTGTAGTATACCATTGATAATTAGGCAAACCTGTTTTTCTAATATCGGCGGTACACTGCACTGTCTAAAAATCGGTTTAAGAGCGGAAATTACATTTTATTCAGGAGGTTAGATTTGAAACAGAACAAAAAACAAAATACGGCAAAGCTCAAGGTTATCCCTTTGGGAGGGCTTGAGCAGATTGGAATGAACATTACTGCCTTTGAGTATGAAGACAGTATTGTTGTGGTGGACTGCGGTCTGAGTTTCCCGGCGGACGATATGCTTGGAGTGGACTTGGTTATACCTGATATTACGTATCTTAAGAACAATCATGATAAGGTAAAGGGGTTCGTGATTACACACGGGCACGAGGATCATATCGGGGCGCTTCCGTATGTGCTGCGGGAACTGAATGTGCCGGTTTATGCGACAAAGCTTACAATGGGCATTATTGAAAATAAACTGGAAGAGCACAATCTTATTCATAACGTGCGCAGAAAAGTTGTAAAATTCGGACAGAATATTAATTTGGGATGCTTTCGGATTGAGTTTATTAAGACAAATCACAGTATTGTGGACGCGGCGGCGCTTGCGATTTATTCGCCCGCGGGCGTTGTGGTGCATACAGGCGACTTCAAGGTGGATTACACGCCGGTTTACGGTGATGCAATTGATTTACAGCGCTTTGCGGAGCTTGGCAAAAAGGGCGTGCTTGCGCTGATGTGCGACTCGACTAATGCGGAGCGCGCAGGCTTTACACCGTCCGAGAAAAAACTTGGACATGTGTTCGATACGCTGTTTGAGGAGCACAAAAAGACGCGTATTATTATCGCGACGTTTGCCTCCAATGTTGACAGGGTACAACAGATTATCAACACGGCTTACAAGTTTGGCAGAAAGGTTGTCGTGGAGGGACGCAGTATGGTGAATATCATCGAAACCGCGTCAGGATTAAACCGTATCAGCATTCCCGACAACACGCTGATTGATATTGAACGGCTGAAAAATTATCCGCGCGACAAGACCGTTATTATTACGACGGGAAGTCAGGGCGAAAGTATGGCGGCACTGAGCCGTATGGCAAACGGGATGCACAAGCGGATTACGATCGGAAAGGGCGACACGGTAATCTTTTCTTCCAGCCCGATACCGGGAAATGAGAAAGCAGTCACGCGGGTGATTAACGAGCTGTTTAAAAAGGGCGCCGACGTCATTTTCCAGGAAACGCATGTTTCGGGACATGCATGTCAGGAAGAGATCAAACTGATTTATACGTTGACAAAACCCAAATATGCGGTTCCGGTGCATGGTGAGTATAAGCATTTGAAGGCGCAGGCGAAAATTGCACTGGAGCTTGGCTATGAAAAGGATGAGGTGTTTATTCTGCAGTCGGGTGATGTGCTTGCGCTTGACGGCGAGAGTGCGCAGATTGTGGACAAGGTTCCCGTTGGGGCGGTGCTTGTGGACGGACTTGGCGTAGGAGATGTCGGAAACGTGGTTTTACGCGACCGTCAGCATCTTGCGGAGGACGGTATTCTGATTGTGGTGCTGTCGCTTGATTCCGCAACGGGTGAGCTTCTTGCGGGACCGGATATTGTGTCGCGGGGATTTGTGTATGTCAAGGAGTCGGATGCGCTTTTGGAGGAGGCACATAAGATTATTGAGAAGGCAGTGCTGGGCTGTTTAAAGAAAAATATCACGGATTGGGGCAAAATTAAGGGAACAATTAAGGATACACTGAGTGATTTTGTGTGGAAGAAGACAAAGCGGCGTCCCATGATATTACCGATTATTATGGAGATTTAAGGTTGAATTTGGAAATCCAAACTCGCGGGCTTTGAAAGGAGCATAATTATTGATATGAACGCAAAACAGCTTTTAGGAGCAATATCAGCCATGATTATTAAAACGGCAGCGGCGGTAGCAATTATTGTTGTTGTGTTCCGCCTTGCCGTCGGTGCATACGATTTCGGGTATCAGGTGTTTGCGGATATGCCTGTGAGCGAGGGCGAGGGCAGGATTGTCAGCGTCGTGGTCTCGGAGGGACAAAGCAGCAGAGAGCTGGCAAAGATTTTAGAGCAGAAAGGGCTGATAAACAATTCCTACGTGTTTTTTATTCAGGAGCAGCTTTCCGATGATTATAAGGGAAAGATACAGCCGGGTACGTATGAGCTGAGCACGGCGATGAGTTCCGAGGAAATGCTCGAAGTGCTCTGCCATGTCGAGGAGGAGGAAGAAGAGTGACGGACGAAAGAATGCTGACTTTTATTCACTCCTTTGACAGGGAAAAGCCGGATTATTTAAACGAATTGGAGCAGTATTCGCTGGAAACCAATGTGCCGATTATCAGACCTCAGATGCAGAGCCTGTTAAGGCTGTTGATTACGTGGGCAAAGCCCGTGCGTATTCTTGAGGTGGGGACGGCAATTGGTTTTTCTGCGTTATTTATGAGTGAATACGCACCCAAAGGGTGTCATATTACGACGATTGAAAAGTATGAAAAACGGATACCAATCGCGCGCGGGAATTTTATTCAATATGGAAAAGAGCACGATATTACGCTGCTTGAAGGGGATGCCGTGGAAATTCTTTCCGGACTGCCGGACGACGGGGGATATGATTTGATTTTCATGGATGCGGCAAAAGGGCAGTATATTCATTTTTTGCCTGACATTCTGCGTCTCCTTTCGCCGGGCGGGATTTTGGTGTCCGACAATATTCTGCAGGAGGGCGAATTGCTGGAGTCAAAGTATGCGGTAACGCGAAGGAACCGTACAATTCACAATCGTATGCGGGAATACCTTTATGCGTTGACGCACAATGACACGTTGGAAACGATGATTCTGCCGATTGCGGACGGTGTGACGCTTTCCGTTCGTCGCCAAATGGAGGAAAAGGATGAACAATAAAAGAGAAGGAAAACCGGAGCTTTTGGTGCCGGCGAGCAGCCTGGAGGTTTTAAAGACTGCCGTGATATTCGGAGCGGATGCCGTTTATATCGGAGGAGAGGCATTTGGACTGCGCGCAAAAGCGAAGAACTTTTCGCCGGAAGATATGGCGGAGGGGATTGCGTTCGCGCATGCACACAATGTAAAGGTGTATGTGACTGCGAATATTCTTGCGCACAACGGGGATTTGGAGGGTGCACGCAGGTATTTTGAGGAACTGAAAGCATTAAAGCCGGACGCGTTGATTATTTCCGACCCGGGGATGTTTATGATTGCAAAGGAGATTTGCCCCGAAATTGAAATCCATATTTCGACGCAGGCGAACAACACGAATTACCAAACGTACCGGTTTTGGTGGCAGCAGGGCGCAAAACGCGTCGTGTCGGCACGCGAATTGTCGCTTGCGGAAATCAGGCAGATCAGGGATAATATTCCGCAGGAGATGGAAATTGAGAGTTTTATACACGGCGCAATGTGTATTTCGTACTCGGGGCGCTGTCTTTTGTCGAGTTATTTTACGGGCAGGGACGCAAACCGCGGCGCGTGTACGCATCCGTGCCGTTGGAAATACGCCGTTGTGGAGGAACAGCGTCCGGGAGAATATTTTCCGGTGTATGAGAACGAGCGGGGGACGTATATTTTTAACTCGAAGGATTTGTGCATGATTGAGCATGTTCCGGAAATCGTTGCGGCGGGGATTGACAGCTTTAAGATTGAGGGGCGCATGAAAACCGCGCTGTATGTGGCGTGTGTGGCGCGCACGTACAGAAAGGCGATTGACGACTTTTTTGAGTCAGAGGAAAAATATCGTGCAAACATGGAGTGGTACAGAGCGGAGATTGCAAAGTGCACTTACAGGCAGTTTACTACGGGATTTTATTTTGGAAAGCCGGATGAAAACACGCAGATTTATGACAGTAATACGTATGTCAATGAGTCCGTTTATTTGGGAATGGTCGATTTAGTTGACGAGAGGGGCTTTGCGAAGTTTGAGCAGAAGAACAAATTTTGCGTGGGCGATGTGATAGAAATTATGAAGCCGGACGGAAGGAATGTCAGTGCAAAGGTGCTTTCGATGTATAATGAGGACGGTGAGGCGGTCGAGAGCTGTCCGCATTCAAAACAGGTGTTATATGCAAAACTGAGCGAGCAAGTTGAAAAATACGATATAATGAGGACGGAAGCCGGAAAGAACGCTGATTGAGAGGCGGGATTGTCAAAAAATTGTAAAGTGGCATATTTCCACAAAAATAAACTTCCATTCATATAAAAATTATACAATATGCAGAAATAAGCGGAAATACAATGAAAATTTTTGCAAAAGTCTTGATTTTTTAGAATAGATATATTATTTTATAGAAAGCAAGATAAATGATTTACCGTATGGAATCGAGATTCAAAATTTTATATAAAAGACACCGCGAACGAAGATGTTCCAAAAAAGAATACTATCTTTTTTTTGGAACATTTTTTTTATAAATAAGAACTATTATAACGCACAGAAAACATGCTTCGGCGCATAAACCACAGTGGGGCATGTTGGATATAAGGAGGAAAATTATGAGTGAGTTATTGAATGTGGAAAGTATCTTTGGGGAAAAGGTTTTTACCATTACAAAGATGAAAGAACGGCTTCCGAAAAAGGTATTTCAGGAAGTCAGAAGAGTCATGGAGCAGGGCGGAGAACTGTCAATGGCTACGGCTGATGTTGTGGCAAAGGCAATGAAGGATTGGGCGGTCGAGAACGGCGCAACACATTATACACACTGGTTCCAGCCGCTTACCGGCATCACCGCGGAGAAACACGACTCCTTTGTGTCACATCCGGATGACGATGGAAAAATGCTGATGGAGTTTTCCGGCAAAGAGTTGATTAAAGGTGAGCCGGACGCATCATCTTTCCCGTCAGGAGGACTTCGGGCGACGTTCGAGGCAAGAGGATACACGGCATGGGATATTACGTCTCCTGCGTTTTTAAAGGAATCGGGCTGCGGTACAATCCTTTGCATTCCCACGGCATTCTGTTCCTACACAGGTGAGGCGCTTGATAAAAAGACGCCGCTGCTGCGTTCGATGGAGGCGCTGAGTGAGCAGGCGCTGCGTATTGTACGGCTGTTTGGAGATACGGAGGCGACAAAGGTAACCGCTTCGGTAGGTCCTGAACAGGAGTATTTCCTTGTGGATAAAGACCTTTATATGCAAAGAAAAGATTTGATGTTTGCCGGACGGACGCTTTTTGGCGCGCTTCCTCCGAAAGGACAGGAGATGGAGGATCACTACTTCGGCGTAATCAAGGAGCGCGTCGGTGCATATATGAGGGATTTAAATGTGGAGCTTTGGAAGCTCGGCGTGACGGCGAAAACGCAGCACAACGAGGTTGCGCCGGCGCAGCATGAGCTGGCTCCGATTTACGAGACGGCAAACATTGCGGTGGATCACAACCAGCTTGTTATGGAAACGATGAAGCGTGTTGCTTATAAGCACGACCTCAGATGTCTGCTGCATGAAAAGCCGTATAAGGGGGTAAACGGTTCCGGTAAGCATGATAACTGGTCAATTACGACGGACAGCGGCGTGAACCTGCTTGAGCCGGGCAATACGCCAAACAAGAACGTACGTTTCTTGCTGGTGCTTGCATGTATCATGAAAGCGGTTGACACGCATGCGGATTTGCTGCGTCAGTCGGCGTCGGATGTCGGAAACGACCACAGACTTGGAGCAAACGAGGCGCCGCCTGCAATTATCTCTATTTTCCTTGGCGACCAGCTTGAGGATGTGGTAAGGCAGCTTGTGGAGACAGGTGACGCGGCAAAGATTAAGAAAGGCGGAAAGCTTGAGACGGGTGTATCGACACTGCCTGACTTTGAAAAGGATGCGACGGACCGAAACAGAACATCGCCCTTTGCATTTACCGGAAATAAATTTGAATTCCGTATGGTCGGCTCGGCAGACTCGATTGCAAGCCCGAATACAACGCTGAATGCGATTGTAGCGGAGGCGTTCTGTGAGGCGGCTGACAGAATTGAGAGCGCGCCTGATAAAGAAATCGCGATACATGATTTGATTAAGGAATACATGACAAAGCATCAGAGAATTATCTTCAACGGCAACGGTTATTCGGAGGAATGGGTTGCCGAGGCAAAGAGAAGAGGGCTTCCGAATATTAAGTCAATGGTTGAGGCGGCATCGACGCTCACGACAAAGAAGGCAGTTGATTTGTTTGAGAAGTTTAACATTTTTACAAAGGTTGAACTTGAGTCGCGCGAGGAGATTATCTATGAGACTTATGCAAAGACAATCAACATCGAGGCGCTTACAATGATTGACATGGCAGGAAAAGATATTCTTCCGGCAGTGGCATCATATGCAGGAGATTTGGCAAATTCCATTATTGCAGTGAAAGAGGCAGGCGCTACCGCAGCGGCGCAGATCGAAGTGCTGAATGAGGTGGACGGACTTCTCGCAGAGGCGAAGAAAGCGCTTAATACCTTAAAAGAAGTGGAGGCAAAAGCGTCGTCGATGGAAGACGTAAAGGCGCAGGCATTCTACTACAAAGATACCGTAAGAGAAGCAATGGACGCACTCCGCGAGCCGGTCGACAAGCTCGAAATGATAGTAGACGGCACAATATGGCCGATTCCTACATATGGAGATTTAATGTTCGAGGTATAATTGAGCAATGCAAAAATAGAAAGGGCGTCTTGGAAAAAGATGCCCTTTCTTTTTCTGGGAGGTCATTTCTATTTATATAGTGCGAAGCGGAGGAAAAACCCCTTTCAATGAAATTTTGAGCAAATAAAGGCAAATAAAGTAAAAAAACACTTGCATTTTTTCTAAAGATGTTATATACTAAATAACGTGCTGAACACAAGCACCTAAAATCACATATAGCGCTATCGCCAAACGGTAAGGCAACGGACTCTGACTCCGTCATTTCAAGGTTCGAATCCTTGTAGCGCTGCTTTAAAGGTCAATAGTACATGCTATTGACTTTTATTTTGGCAATATAGCGAAAATTGCAGATTTTGGTAAGAATGAGGAATAATAATGAAAATCGACAGACAAAAAGCATCAGATGCCTTCAGCGCGTATGTAAAAAATTATGACATAACCAACGAAAAAGTCAGGCTCAAAATAGAGCATACCCACAGGGTATGCGATCTTTGTGAACAAATTGCAAAGGCTTCCGGCTTCGGAGAAGACGAAGTAGAAATTGCATGGCTCACAGGATTGTTGCACGACGTCGGACGGTTTGAACAACTTAGACGTTACGGCACGTTTGTCGATGCGCAGTCTATCGACCACGCCGGGTTCGGGGCGGATATTCTGTTTGGTGAAAATAAAATCAGAGACTATATTGACGACGATACTGAGGACATTCTCCTTGAAAAGGCAGTCCGCTGTCACAGCGCTTACCGCGTTCCCGAAACCTACACCGCGCGGGAAAGGAAATTTGCAGACCTACTGCGCGACGCGGATAAAATTGACATTTTAAAAGTAAATATTCTGTTCCCGCTTGAGGAAATCTATAACGTAACAACGCAGGAGCTCAAAAACTGCACCGTCACGCCGGAAGTCATGCAGGCATTTTTCGAGGAACATGCCGTACTGCGCGCACTCAAAAAAACGCCCGTAGACAATGTAGTCGGACATATCTCGCTTGTGTACGAGCTGGTTTATCCGGTGAGTACCAAAATTATGTATGAGCAGGGATACTTGGAAAAGCTGATGGATTTTCATTCGGAGCTTGCACAGACAAACAGACAGTTTGAAGAAATACGCAAAAAAATGAGAGAATATGTAACGGATAAGCTAGAGAACATACGTTCTCGATCAAACCAAACGAAGGCAAGCGGTTGAAAACAAAATGCTCAATGTTTCTAACCACAAATTTATGCTTGCGCCAAATGAGCACGTTTAGAAAGGAGCATGGTTATCAAAATGGCACAAAATACAAAAGCAAATCTGACAACACAGCCGCCTGCGCGCAGCTTATTTTTCTTTTCGCTGCCCATGATTATCGGAAACCTGTTTCAACAGTTTTACAACATGGCGGACTCAATTATCGTCGGTCAGCTTGTTGGAGAAAGCGCGCTTGCGGCAGTGGGGGCGTCGTACTCGTTTACAACCGTATTTATCATGATAGCAATCGGCGGCGGCATCGGCGCATCGGTGCTCACAAGCCAGTATTTGGGCGCAGGAAAGCATAAAGAAATGAAAAGCTCGGTTTACACATTTCTGATTACTTTTGCAGTGTTCAGCATTTTGCTGGCGTTAATTGGCTTTTGGATTAACCCCACTGTGCTAAAGCTCTTAAAAACACCTCCAAATATCATGGATGACGCCGTCCTGTATCTGCAAATCTATTTTGTGGGAATGCCGTTTTTGTTTATGTACAACATTCTGTCCGCAAATTTCAACGCGCTCGGAAAATCAAAAATACCGCTCTACCTGTTGATTTTTTCTTCCATATTAAATATCATAATGGATTTGTGGATGGTCGGAGGACTCGGTCTTGGTGTGAAGGGCGCTGCGATTGCAACCGTTATTGCACAGGGAATTGCGGCTGTCATTTCATTTTTGATTCTGATGCGTCTGCTTGGCACCTATAAAATCGAAGGAAGGGTGGACAAGTTTAGAAGCGATATGTTTGTGACGGGGGTAAAGATTGCCATTCCGTCCATTGTGCAGCAGTCCATCGTAAGTATCGGTATGCTGTTGACACAATCCGCGGTCAATCAGTTTGGTTCTTCGGCGCTTGCAGGCTATTCCGCGGGAACAAGGCTGGAATCTATTTGCGTTGTGCCGATGATTGCGACGGGAAATGCGATGTCCACGTTTACGGCACAAAATCTTGGCGCGGGAAAGCCGGAGCGTGTGCGCAAAGGATACCGCGCGGCATATGGAATTATTATCAGCTTTGGCGTGGCGCTGATTTTGGTATCGCAGCTTTTTTACAAGCCGATTGTGTCGGCGTTTGTGGATGAGGGCAGCTCGCAGGTCGCATTTCAGACAGGCACAGATTATTTTCGCTTCATAGGATTGTTCTTTTCGTTTTTGGGATTTAAGGCGATAACAGACGGAATCCTCAGAGGTGCGGGAGATATTAAGGTTTATATGTTTGCAAATCTCGTGAACCTGAGCATTCGCGTGGCAGTGGCGCAGCTCTGCTCCCCGATTTGGGGAATTGAGCTGATTTGGTATGCGGTGCCGATGGGGTGGGCGGTGAACTATTTCATATCGTATCTTTGGTACCGCACGGGGAATTGGAAAAAGAAAAACCTGTTGTGATGTTCGGACAGACCTTATTATGGAACCGGAACCACTACAATTTTTACAGCTTCCGTTGGGTGTTCCTTATCATCAAGCGTTCCCCGATAGCTAATCTCTACCTTATCACCCACAGCAATCGGGAAGTTTTCGGCTGCCGGTTGGGCAGTTTCCGTGGAAAAACCTTCTAATATTTGGGCATTTTCTGTGAAAAAATAGTAGAGCATGTCATCATCGGGATTTTTGATGGTGATAAGATTGTCCTCATATTTTTCGACAATTCCGACCATGGGATCACAAAGTTCGCTTTTATCATTTTCTATAGAAGCGTTTTCATCCGCCTTCGCAATCTTTGGCACTGGCACTTTTGTATCAATTGTTTCTGTTGTTTTTGCAGATGTAGTTTCTTCTGTAGCTGTTTCCTGTCGGGAACTGGTTTCGGTAGATATTGCATCTTTTTTTGAAGCTGATGAACAGGCGGTCATGCCTGTCACCGTCACTATCATAAATATCAACATCCATTTCCTTTTCATAATCATTCTCCTCGTATGTTAAAAAAAACGTATTTCCGTGGGATAAAATGTATCATTTTTAAAGCTGCCTTTCATTTCAACAGACATATGTTCCTTTAAGTCCTGAAATCCACATTCCTTGTATGCATGACTCTCTTCGTTTCCATCCATGGTTTTCATATAAAAGCTGGTATTCTCGTCAAAAATCACATGAATCAACTGGGAATCAGGAAGAACAGCTTTGGAGCTTGGAGAACTGTACGATAAGGAACCGTCATCAAGAATTTTTACTTTCTTTTCTGCGATAAAAAATGAGTCCTCTTCAATCTTCCAAACTTTCCCTAGAAAATCTGCATCAACAGCAGCGGCAATATCGGGTTCTAAAATCTGCCATTTTCCAGCTGCATTTTCCTGTGAATCTTCCGCGTTCTCGTTATTTTCATTTAACGGCACATCATTCAATTCCCCCGGCAATGCTTCATCTGCCTGTTTTTCTTCTGTCTGAACAGCAGATTCAGAACCATTGCTGCATCCTGTAAGCATTGTATTCAACAGGAAGACAGTGCCGAACAATAGGATTATCTTTTTTATTTTCATAAGTACCTCCCCGTCATTACAGAAAGAGTTTCAGCCTCTCATTTTCTTTCTGAAATTTTATATAGTATAGTGTCCACAAACAGTGCATGAGGGCGCGTAAGGAGACAGGACGCGCCCCGCATGTAGCAAATGACAGTTATGAACAAAAAAGCGAAGCTTTTTGCAATCGAGTGCCTACGCTCGATTTTTTTACTGAATTTCAAGAGCCATATTAATAAACTCCTCTTTCGAAAGGTCAACGTCCATGCAGAAGAGCTGACGCATCTGACCATTCTTTTCCCATGTAACGCTCATGCTGTCGGAGTAAGAGGTTTTATCAGCACCGTAGCCAATGTTGAGCGTGCCCGCCTCAACCTGTGCCTGCTCCTCAGCGGTCGGCTTATAGTCGGGTCTGACCCACATATTGCGTACTGCGTGGTAATAATAGGTAATTCCGTCCTTCTCAAAATGCTCCATGCTGTCATTATAAACAGGAAGGATATGTCTTGGCTCGACATCATAGGATACTTCGTCAGAGCCGTTCTTGTAGCGTACCGCAATTGACTGGAAGCTGTCAATTGTGGCATTCTCCTCGTTTTCATAGGATACGTCTTTGATATTGATTCCCTTAAAGGTATAGCCGTTTGAAAAGCTTTGCGGGGCGTCTGTCGTCACGCCGACACGGTTCTCCGCCGTTGCCAAATCCGTATATTTTGTATAGTCCAAACGTGCGTTTGAAGACGAATGAATCCCTGCTATGCCGCCCGATGCAACGGTGAGTGTTCCAAGTACCATCACTGCCGCGACTGTTGCGATAATTGCTTTCTTGATTGTAAACCGTTTCATACTTATTCCCCTTTCCTGATGCAAAGAATATTGTTTTTTGCGTTCCTCGGTCTCAAGCATTACTTTTTCAAATGCGATATCCGTATCCGTAGTGCTCTGAAAAAGCGCTGCCTGCTCCTGTAAACCGTTTTTAATTTGATTGTCGAACAGATTGTTTTTCATGAGGTTCCTCCTATCTTGCCTGCGAATTTGAGCATAGACTCAATATTTGCAATACGAACTTTGTTCGTTATGTGAAAAATGAATTTTTCACAGTTTCTTCCGGAAGTAATTGCCGCAGACGTTTTCTTGCCGTAAAAAGCCGTGATTTTACCGTTCCCTCATAGCAGTCCGTGACTTTGGCAATTTGTTTGGTTGTCAGTTCGTTGTAGTAATAAAGAATTACGACCAGCCGCAGCTTATAGTCAAGCTGCATGACAGCCTGATAAACTTGCGTTTGCCGTTCCTTTTTCAGAAACAGTTCCTCCGTAAGCGGATTGCAGTTTGCGTCGGCTTTGTCTAAAATGTTCTCGTCAGGCACTTCTGTCTTTTTCCTGTTTATAAATGTCCATGCGGTTCTGTTTAGAATTTTGAACAGCCAGTACCGGAACATTGCGTCTGATTTTAGTTCCGTACAGTGTGTGAAAACCTTAACAAAAGTTTCCTGTGTAATGTCCTCCCCGTCCTGGGTATTCCCACTGATAAGGCAGGCAGTACGAAACACTGACGGTCTGTACTTCTCATAAATCTGTGAAAATGCATACTGGTCGCCGTGCTTCATCTGCGCAACCAGCAGTTCATCCGTTTTGTCGTTCATTGAAATAACGTTCTCCTTTCAAAGCCTGCAAATTTGAGCTTCCGCGCAAAAAAGTTTCTGAAATCAGCGCTTTTGATACATGTATCGTGTTTTACCCAATCAGACGATTTGTGATGCAAATGCATTTGCACTGCGTATCGCTGTTTGGTGATGTCATCTGTATATAAGAGCATTTTATAATAGGATTGGTTCAACAATAAAGACAATTTTTTAGGAATATTTCATTTCCTATTCCTGCCAAACCGTGCTATAATCATTATCATGGAAAATTTAAGAAAAATCATCAGTAATTATATAGAAAAAAACGAAACAATCCTTGCCATAACTGCAAGTAATCCGCGTGACAGAGAAAAGATACAGAAACTGAAAATTCGTCCCGTTCGCAAAAAGGAAGTTCTTGTGTATCAGGCGGAGAGCTTCATCGGAACAAAAGTATTCCACAAAACCATTGAGAAAAATAAATTAGCGGATTTCGTGACAAGTGCGGTAGAGCAGGATTTTAAGCAGCTTGAGGCAAAAACGGACAGGCACAGTCTTACGGTCCTGGTAAGTAAAAAGGGGAAACTGACAATCAAAGAAAAAGCAGTCGCAGTACAAAACAATAACGTTTCCCAAACAAATCACGGCGACTTTTCCCACAATAAGGAAAAAAACTATATCCTTCCGCAAGATATTCCCGTCCCGTTTTTGGTGGAGCTTGGCGTGCAGACGCCCGAAGGGAAAATCATACATGCAAAATATGATAAATTCCGTCAGATTAACAGATACCTTGAATTTGTGCGTGATATACTGCCTAATCTTGCGAATGAGGAAGGCAGACCGATTCAGATTATTGATTTCGGGTGTGGTAAGTCGTATCTAACCTTTGCGTTATATTATTATCTCAAAGTGATGAATAATTATGACATTCGTATCACGGGACTGGACTTAAAAAAGGATGTTATTGAGACCTGTCAGGCGCTTGCGGATAAATTTGGGTATGATGGGTTAAAATTCCTTGTAGGAGATATTGGCACGTATGAAGGCGCAGCGCAGGCTGATATGGTGGTGACGCTTCATGCCTGTGACACTGCGACGGATTACGCACTTGCGAAGGCGGTAAAATGGAATGCGAGGGTAATACTCTCCGTTCCGTGCTGTCAGCATGAGCTGAACAGGCAGCTTAAATGTCAGGCGCTTGCGCCTGTTTTAAAATATGGCATTATAAAGGAACGGATGGCAGCGCTTATGACCGATGCAATCCGCGCAAATCTTTTGGAAGAGCAGGGCTATGACACGCAGCTTTTGGAATTTATAGATATGGAAAACACGCCGAAAAACCTGTTAATCAGGGCGGTGAAAAAGGGGCATATGAGAGGAAGGGCGAAAACGGTGCAGATTGCGGAGCTTGAGACGTTTCTGAACGTCAGTCCCACGCTTGAAAAGCTTTTAAATATGAAGTAAAACGGTCAGTACACTAATCTTGCGAATTTTGAAAGGAACAGGAAACAATTCATGAAAAATGCAATCAGTAAGGGGATTGTCTGCTTGGCGGTGTTTATCCTTACTCTTTTTGTGAGCAGCAGTATCTACAACAAAGGGAACGAGGAAATGACGGCAAATATGACAGAGGCGTCACTTCCGTTGGTGTATGTCACGACAAACGGGATTTCGCACAATTACATGCACGGACTGCGCCAGGAGCTCAACGGAAGCTTTTTTCGGGATACAATTACACCGCTTGGCGACGGAAGAACGCTGAGCTTTACAATTGATAAATACGGAAACAGTATTGACAAAATTTCCTTTGAGGTGCGCAGTATTGACGGGGAGCGGCTTGTGGAACGTACGTCCGTGGAGGATTATGACGAGGATGCGCAGCAGATCAATGCTACCGTGACCGTTAAGGATTTAATTGAAAACGGTGTGGAATATAACTGGATTCTGATGCTTGAGACCGGTGGGGAGACTGTGCGTTATTACACGCGGATTATAGACGGTACGGCATATCACACGGCGGAGAAGCTTGCATTTGTGCAGGATTTTCACGAAAAAACGTTTGACAAGGAACAGGCGAATGATCTCGTGACGTATTTGGAGTCTAATACCAAGGGCGACAACACGACGCTGAGTTACGTTAATATTCATTGCAGCCTCAAGCAGGTGACATGGGCGGATCTGAACGTGAAAAAGGTGACGCAGCCGCAGATTATGATTAGCGAAATTGACGAGAGCACAGCGTCCGTAAAGCTTTATTACAGGGTGCAGACCTCGGCGGGGGGAGCATGGAACAAGGAGGATTATACGTATAATATTGTGGAGTTTTTCCGTATCCGTTATACGGAGGACAGAATTTATCTGCTTGATTATGAGCGCAGCATGAACCAGTTGTTCGACCCGGAGGCGGATATTTATGCGAGCAATAAAATTATGCTTGGCATCAGAAACAGTGATGTGACGATGCTTGAGAGCGATGGGGGCTCTAATCTTGCGTTTATCAATGAAAATCAGTTATTCTGTTATCATTCGGCGGATAAAAAAATGGCATACTTGTTTAGTTTTTATGACGGAGACGACCCGCGTAGCAGTTATGACAGCCACGGAATTAAGCTTCTCAATGTGGATGAGACGGGGAATGTGATCTTCATTGTCTACGGCTATATGAACAGGGGAAACCATGAGGGTAACATCGGCATTGAAATTTATGAATATAACGGAATGCTTAATACAGTGGAAGAACTGATGTTCATACCGTATGACAAGTCGTTTGCAACCTTGAAAATGGATATTGACCAGCTTTCTTATATTAATAAAGGGGGCATATTTTATATTTATTTGGACGGTGAGATTTTGGCGCTCAATTTGATTGAACGCACCAGCAGCGTGGTTGCGGATAACCTCCAACAGGGAAGCTTTCAGGTGTCTGAGAGCAATAAAATGCTTGTTTGGCAGAATTCTGCGGATGCGTATGACTGCACAAAGTTGATTTGTATGAACCTGAACACTGGTGTTACGGGCGAAATCAAGGCACAGGGAAACAGCAGGCTTTTGCCGCTTGGATTTATCAACGAGGATTTGATTTACGGTGTGGCAAAATATGATGACATCAAGGTAGATGTTTCCGGAGCGGTGACATTTTTAATGCATGCCGTATATATACAGAATGAGCAGGGCGAGATTTTAAAGACGTATGAACATAACGGAATTTATGTGACGGGTGCGTCGATCGAGGACAATCTGATTACGCTTACAAGAATGGTGAAAAATGAGGAGACGGGCGGCTATGAAGAGTGCGCGTCCGACCAAATCGTTAATAATGTGGTAGACGATAGCGGATACAATACGTCGGAGCTTGTTGCTACGCAGAATTATGAAAAGATTGTGCAGATTGTTTTAAAAAATGTGGTGGAGCCGAGAAAACTGAAGCACACGAAGCCCCTTCTCCTGATGTTTGAAGGGTCAAGGGAAATGAAGATTACCATTGAAAAGCCCATAAGCCGCTATTATGTATATGGAAAATACGGGATAGACGGAACCTTTACGCATGAGGCGGACGCAATTAATCTTGCGTATGCAATGAACGGTACGGTAGTGGACGAGAACGGCGATTATATTTGGAAAAAGACCTCCCGCAGCACGAGAAATCAAATTATGGCGATAACAGGCAAAACGGTGGATGAAAACGGAAGTCAGCTTGCAACCTGTTTGGACACGATTCTTGAGTTCGAGGGTATCGTGAAGAATGTACAGCCGATGCTTGACCGCGGCAGGAGTGTCGAGCAAATTCTTGAGGAGAATTTAAACGGCGCTAGGGTACTGGAGCTTCGTGGTGTGAGTCTTGATGCTGTTCTTTATTACACAAACAAGGACATTCCGGTGCTTGTGAACCTTGAGGATGGGAAGGCAGTGCTTTTGATTGGTTTTAACGAACTCAATGTAGTTGTGATGAACCCGGAGACGGGCACGGTATATAAGGTTGGAATGAACGATGCGACAAATATGTTTTGGCAGAACGGCAATGCGTTTGTGACGTATATGAGATAAAAGCATGTCCCCTGACTGCATAAACCTTGAGTTTCCGCAAAATGTAAACCCAAAATGAATACATCTTCCCAAAGTGCCA
>CAJUJG010000042.1 GCA_910586715.1 uncultured Lachnospiraceae bacterium | reverse complement strand
TACGGGAAATGTGGAGTTTCACGTTCCTTTTGGAGAGCGCAAAACCGGATATTCTCCGAAGGCGTTTTCGGGGGACTGCCATTATATTTATGCGTGCATCGCGTCAGCACAGGAGATATACGGATACCGCAACCAGGCGCTCAATGTGTATGACAACCATGAAAATACCAATTCCTATCCGCATGCATCCGCCAATGTGGAAACAAGAAACGAGGCTGTTTTTGCGGCGCGCAATGCGATTGACGGCGTTTGTGCAAACAGTGCACACGGGCAATGGCCTTACACTTCATGGGGAATCAACCGCAATCCCGACGCGGTATTCAAACTGGAGTTCGGTCATCCCGTGGAACTTGATAAGGCAGTGCTCTATCTTCGGGCGGACTTTCCGCATGATAACTGGTGGAAGGAAATAACGATTGCGTTTTCGGACGGCAGTACGCTTACGGCGCCGCTTGACAAACGTGCCGACGGTCAGGAAATCTGCTTTGAAAAGCGCGTTGTCACATGGCTTGAATTAAGGAATCTGATAAAAGCGGAGCAGGAGTCGCCGTTTCCTGCGCTGACGCAGATTGCAGTTTATGGAACGGTTGTTAACAGTTGAATTCAGGACTTTGCACTGCGCTGCAAAGTCCGTGAATTAACGTAGTGGCTGAGATGCATCAAGCCACCACGAAAGTGGTAAAAAAATCATTTTATGATTTTTGCATGGCTTGATGCCTGTAACAGGAAGCCAAAGGCTAAACTGTTACTACGGTTGTGCAGGACTGACGGGAGGGAATGCGATGATGCAGGCTGGGAAACATCAAACCGCGTATCTTGCGGCATTTTGGAAGGAGATTGAGCAGGAGGGAGCGCTTTTAAGGGAACGTGCGCTCCCTCCTCTTTTGGAGAAGGATTTTTTTCTTTTTGAGAAAACAGGAAACCGTTTGGTTTATGAGAACGTTTATTTTGCGCGCAGGAAGTTTCTGACCGTATTCGGCATCCTTTCGGAGTTTGGAAACCGCAGGGAGGATTTGGCGAAGCTGGAGAACGTCATCGTGGAGGTGTGTGCAGAACGGTTTTGGGCGCTTCCTGCACATGTTGATTTTGCGCATTTGGACGAGACGACAATTGATTTATTTGCCGCGGAAACGGCGCAGACGTTGGCGGAGCTGCTTGTGGTTTTGGGGGAGCGGTTAAGTCCTTTTGTTGCGGCGCTTGCAAAGCAGGAGATTACGCGCCGGGTGCTTGCGCCGTTTTGTGAGTCAACGGTTCCATACAGTTGGTGGGAGACAGACCGCTGCAACTGGTCTGCCGTATGCGCAGGCTCAATTGGCATGGCGGCGGTTTATATGGACCGTATGGGGGCACTCGAGCCTGCGTGGAAGAATGCTTGCATCAAACGTGTGTGCGATGCGCTTGGCTGTTATCTTGACGGCATGGAGGAGGACGGCGCGTGTACGGAAGGGCTTGGCTATTTTTCGTACGGAATGAGCTACTATACGGCGTTTGCGGAGCTTTTATATGAGGAAACGGGGAAAAAGGTCAATTTAATGGACCATCCAAAATGTGCGCGTATTGCCGCCTTTCAGGAAATGTGTTATTTCGGGCAGGGGGTATCGCTAAGCTTTTCGGACGGGAGTGACACGGAGCGGTTTTTGCCGGGACTGACGGCATATTTATCACACTGCTTCGCCAAGGTAAAAATACCGCCCTTTACGGCGGCGCGGCGGTTTTGCGACGACGCCTGTTACCGATGGCTGCCAAATGAGCGCAATATCCGGTGGCTTTTGGCATACGGCGGTGCGGCAGTGTGTGCCGGGACGGATTTTTCGTCCTGCGATATACTCCCTGCGGCGCAGTGGATGATTTGCAAAAATAAACAGGGAAACGGCTTTGCCGCAAAGGGCGGTCACAATGACGAAAACCACAATCACAATGACGTCGGTCATTTTTTGTGTGTTTATAACGGGGAGCTGCTGCTGACGGATTTGGGGGCGGGAGAGTACACGAAGGACTATTTTGGCGAGGGACGCTATGGGATTTTGTGCAACCGCTCGCTGGGGCATTCGGTACCGCTTGTCAATGACCTTGAGCAGTGTCAGGGGAAACAGTACCGCGCGGATGCGTTTGTTTGGGACAAAGAGCGGCGGGAATTGGAAATTTCCTTTGCGGCGGCGTATCCCTGCGGGTGTATTGACCGTATCAGTCGAATAATCCGTATGGAGGATGAAAGCGATTTGCGGCTTTGCGTGACGGATTGCTTTGTGCGCACTAAGGACACGAAGAAGATTACGGAAAATTTGGTGACGCCGTTTGCGCCTGTAATCTGTGATGCACACACGGTTGTGATAACAGGGGAGCGGGGCGGATGCAGCATTACGGCTGCGTGCCGAGAGAATGAGGACGAACCGTGGCAGCAGGCAAAGGATTTGCGGATAGTGCCAAAGGAGCACGCACGCCATGACGGCAGCAAAACGACGGTGTATCTGATACAGTGGGAGACTTTGGCGGAGTGCAGAATGCAGATTTCCTGTTACAGTGATGTTTCGGGATTTGCGCTTACCGAAAAGAATGGATTGGGAGGAAAAATGAGATGATTTTTAAACCGAAAACAGTAGATTATACATTGAGCCCATACACGGGACTGACGCGTGAAAGCTGGATTGAGGCAGGGGAGTACCTGCTGCAGGGAGTGTTCCAAAATATTAAACAGTTTACGGACCCGGTTGTCATGCCGCGAAAGGAGACGAAGATTACGTATCCGCACAGCGCGGACGCGGTTCGGGAAAAAAAGGCGGAGTATTTTGAGGGGCTTGCCCGTTCCTTTTTCATCGCGGCGCCGCTAATCCATGACAATCCCATGCTGGAGATTGCAGGCTACAGGCTGCGCGACTATTATAAAAGTCATGTGCTGCGCTCCTGCACGCCTGAAGATCCTTTGTGTGTGGGAACTTACGAGGAGGTACGCCAATTGTCTGAGGGCGGCGACCCGTTCCGCACGTTTCAGCAGACGGTGGAAACGTGCGCACTGGTTATCTGCTTATGGTTATGTAAACCTGAGATATGGGATACTTATACAAAGGAGGAAAAAGACCGCATTGCCGCATTTTTGAGAGCGTATGCCGAGGGAAATACCGTTCCACAGAACTGGCGTTTGTTTAATATGCTTGTCCTTGCGTTCTTATCTATGGAAGGCTATGAGATTGACAAGAGCATTATGCGGGAGCACGCCGCGCATATTTTGAATTATTATACCGGTTCCGGGTGGTATCGTGACGGGCATTCGTTTGATTATTATTCCTGCTGGGCATTTAACATGTATGCGCCGCTTTGGAACGTGTGGTATGGGTATGAGGAGGAGCCGTATCTTGCGGCGCAGTTTGAGAAGAACTCCAATGCGCTGATGGAGACATACGGGGACTTTTTTGACCGCGACGGATTTACGAATATGTGGGGCAGGAGCAATATTTACCGCAATGCCGCAACCAGTGCGTTTGACGGCAATTTGATGCTGAAAAACGCTTCGGTTGACGCGGGGCTTGCGCGCCGTATTTGCTCCGGTTCCCTGTTGCAGTTTTTTACGCGGGAGGACTTTTTGTTCGAGGGCGTCCCGACGCTTGGCTTTTACGGGCAGTTTATGCCGCTGGTACAGGGATATTCCTGTGCGGAGTCGCCGTTTTGGCTTGGAAAGGCGTTTTTGTGCCTGCATCTTCCAAAGGACCACCCGTTTTGGACGCAGAAGGAGAATAACGGCACATGGGAAACGCTTGCGAAAAATGAGGTCAAAGTGACGACACTGGACGGACCTGCGCTATGCTTTTCCAATCATGCGGCAAACGGCGAGACGATTTTGCGCACGGGAAAGGTGGTAAAGCAAAAAACGGACCGTCATGGCATGTGGAATTATTCCAAGCTTTGCTTTAACACGAAATATCCGTGGGAGTCAGCGCCGATTGTGGACGGAAACGAGATTTCCTATATGGAATCGCAGCAGTATGTGCTTCATGACATCACATCAGATACGTATGAATACGCAAATGTGACGTTTTGGCACGGGGAACGGGACGGCGTACTTTATCGCAGGCAGTTTTTTAACTACAATTTAGAGACAGAATGTCACTGGATACAGGCAATGAATTTGGCGGACTTTACGGTGCCGTACGGGATTATGCGTGTGGACAGGACACGTTTTTTCAAAAAGCCGGTGTCGCTGACGCTCGGTGCATACGGATTTCCGGATAACGGGACGGAGGTTATCAGAAAGACGGCGCAGTATGGGACACATACGGCAACCGCTATTATTTTAAAGGGACATGATTTTACCGGGAGGGAAAAACAGCTTGCGATGACAATCTATGACGGGTGGGATTTGCTTGACGTGGTGCACAGCACCGGCACCAATCCCGACTCCGAACAATCCATTATTGTTTTTGCGTCCATGAAGAGAGCGGCGCAGAACCGTTATGAGCAGGGGATTTTGATTTCGCAGGTGATTACGAAGGAGGAGCTTGCGGACTTCTCGGAGGAGGAACTGTTTCCAATTAAGGAGATTGTCTATACAGATAAAGAGGCGTGCGGCGGGTATGGCCCGGTGAAAGTGACGCTGAAAACAGGTGAGGAAAAACGGATTGACTTTGATAAGATAGAAGGGAAACTGATGTTATAGAAAAACGCGCTTATGCAAACGGATTGTTTTGCGTAAGCGCGTTTTTTATGCACACGGGCACCCAAAGGAAATATGTCATCAAACTGACGAACACCCAAAGCCTATTTATATGTTACAATAAATGAACCTGTTTTGCGGCACATTCCGCAACCATGTCCTCCGGCCACAGAGACGACTGTACCTCGCCAATGTGTGCCTTTCGCAAAAAGAACATACAGATACGCGACTGACCGATACCGCCGCCAATGGTGAACGGCAGTTCGCCGTCAATAATCGACTTTTGATACGGCAGTTTTGCGCGCTCGGGGCAGCCTGCCTTGTCGAGCTGCGAGAGCAGCGCGTCCTTGTCAACGCGAATACCCATAGAAGAAAGCTCCAGTCCAATATCAAGCACCGGATAATAAACCACAATATCGCAGTTTAACTGCCAGTCGTCATAATCCGGCGAACGTCCGTCATGTGGTTTTCCGTTTTCAAGCTTGTCGCCGATTTTCATAATGCAGACAGCGCCCTTTGCCTTTGCGATATAGTATTCGCGCTCCTTTGGCGTGTTGTCAGGGAAAATCTGCGCAAGCTCTTCCGTCGTGACAAAATAGATGTCGTCAGGAAGGATTTCCTCGATGTAATCATACTGGATTGCCATAAATTTCTCGGTGTGTTTCAGGCACTTGTATACGTTTCGTACGGTTTCCTTTAAAGTATATGTATTGCGGTCCTCAAGCTTGATTACCTTTTCCCAATCCCACTGGTCCACGAAGATTGAATGGATATTATCGGTTTCCTCATCGCGGCGGATTGCGTTCATGTCCGTGTAAATGCCTTCGCCGAATGTAAAGCCGTATTTTTTCAGCGCATAGCGTTTCCATTTTGCAAGCGACTGCACAACCTCCGCAATGCGTCCGTCCTGTTCCTTAATATCAAAGGCAACGGGGCGCTCAACACCGTTTAAGTTGTCGTTTAGTCCTGATGCAGGGTCCACAAAGAGCGGTGCGGAAACACGCGTCAGGTGCAGGTGCTGCGCAAGCTGGTTCTGAAAGAAATCCTTGACCGTCTTAATTGCAATCTGCGTATCATGCAGATTCAACTGGGAATGATACTCATTTGGAATAATCAGATTTTTCATTGTTCCTATTAGCCTCCATTGATTTTTGTAACAATTCAGTACCTTCATAGTTACGAGCATCAAGCCATGCAAATCCACTTCGCAAAGGCTTGATGCTTGGCGCAATTTACGCTTTCTTACGCAATTCGCAGCAAGTGCGCAGTGCTGTACTGAACAGTTACAATTTTTCTCTTAAATTCAACATATCAAGTATCGCACTTTATTGTATTAAAATCAATCTTTTTTCGCTATTATCTCAGTTTTTTGTGAATTAATGCACTAGTACATCGAATAATCAATTTAGCTTGGGGGATGGCAATTTAGGAGGCTTTTTATCCCATTGTAACAACAACCTGGTACTGTGTTTTCCCTTTTTCATATGGAATAATACATCCGTCAACTGCTTTTCCGTCAACAGTCATGCTCTGTACGCCCTTTTCCACATTGTTGGGATTTTTCACTGCAATCGTGTAAGTACCCTCGCGGAATTTCCGGGTCAGTGTAAAGTCGCCAAACCCTTTCGGAACGCAGGGATTTACACAAAGCCCCGCGTGTGTGGGGGAAACGCCCAAAATATACTGTGAAATATTGACAAACGTCCATGCCGCCGTACCAGTCAGCCAGCTGTTCTTTGCCTCACCGTGGAATTTTGCATCTCTTCCGGCGATCATCTGCGAATAGACATAAGGCTCTGTCCTATGGATTTCGCTGATTTCCTCCACATATGCAGGGCAGGTCTTGCGATAGATTTCAAATGCGCGGGTTCCTCTGCCGATGACCGTTTCCGCAATGGAAATCCACGGGTTGTTGTGACAGAAAATTCCGGCATTTTCCTTATATCCGGGCGGATAGGAGGAAACCTCGCCAAGCTCTAAATGATATTTGGTATAGGCAGGCTGTAGCAGCATGATGCCGTAATCCGTATCCAGTTTTTCTTTGACGGAATTGAGTGCCTTTTCGGCAAGCCCTTCCTCAACACCGACGCCTGCAAGCACACAAAAGCCCTGCGGTTCAATATAAATCTGCCCCTCCTCACACTCTTTGGAGCCGACTTTGCGGCTGTATGCGTCATAAGCGCGTACAAACCAGTCGCCGTCCCAGCCGTCCTTTAAAATTGCCTCGTTCATTGCGGCGGCTTCTGTTCTTGCACGCGCCGCCTCTTCGGGCATATTCATAAGCTCGGCAAGCTGTGCATATTCTTCTGCATATTTTACAAACATGCCGGCGATAAATACCGACTCCGCAACAGGTCCCTCGCTTGGACCAAAGGTTTGGAACGATTCTCCGGGATGTGCGGAAAAACAGTTTAGATTCAGACAGTCGTTCCAGTCCGCACGTCCGATTAACGGCAGGTTATGCGGTCCCTTGTGCGTAATAATATAGTCTAAAGAACGTTTTAAGTGCTCCATCAGCGGCGCTGCTGCGGACATATCATTGTCAAAAGGGACAAGCTGCGTCAAAATCGAAGTATCACCCGTTTCCCGCACGTAAGCGCTCGTTCCGGCAATCAGCCACAGCGGATCGTCGTTAAAACCGCTTCCGATATCGGAATTGCCTTTTTTTGTAAGAGGCTGATACTGATGATATGCACTGCCGTCCTGAAACTGCGTGGAGGCAATGTCAATAATGCGTTCCCTTGCGCGGTCGGGAATTAAGTGCACAAATCCAAGCAAATCCTGACATGAATCACGAAACCCCATACCGCGTCCGATTCCTGATTCGTAGTAGGATGCAGAGCGTGACATGTTAAAGGTTACCATACACTGGTATTGGTTCCAAATGTTGACCATGCGGTCCACTTTATCGTTTTCGGACTTTACGCTGTATTTTGAAAGAAGCGTATCCCAGTACTGCTTTAAGCTTGCGAAAGCCGTTTCCACGTCAGCGTCTGTCTGATATTTTGCAAGCATTGCATTTGCGGGATTTTTGTTGATAATGCCGTCTGATTCCCATTTTTCGTCTTCCGGATTTTCCGCGTATCCGAGAACGAAAACAAACGATTTCGTTTCGCCGGGCTCTAATGTTACGTTGATTTGATGCGCGGCAATTGGAGACCATCCGCTTGCAATCGAATTTGTACAGGCGCCGTTTTCTACGGCAAGAGGCATGTCCGCGCCGCGGTATGCGCCTAAGAAAGCGTCGCGGCTTGTATCAAATCCATCCGTTTTTGTATTGACCGAATATACGGCGTAATGATTGCGGCGCTCGCGGTATTCCGTTTTATGATAGATTGTGGAACCGATGACTTCAACTTCCCCAATGCTTAAATTGCGCTGAAAGTTTTTCATATCATCGTCAGCATTCCAAAGACACCATTCCACATAGGAAAACAGCGTCAGTTCTTTTTTTGATGCGCAGTGGTTCGTCAGCGTTAAGCGGCTGAGTTCGCAAGGATCATTCATGGGTACGAATGTTAATAAATCGGCTTTCACGCCGTTTTTGGACGCGGTAAAGCGGCTATAGCCGATACCGTGGCGGCATTCATAGGAATTCAAATCCGTTTTCGTGGGTTGCCAGCCAGGATTCCAAACACTGTTTTCGTCTTTTATGTAGAAGTATTTTCCGTTTGTATCCCCCGGGACATCATTATAACGGTATCTTGTCAGGCGCAGCAGCTTTGCGTCCTTATAAAAGCTGTATCCGCCGCAAGTGTTGGAAATCAGGCTGAAAAATTCATTGCAGCCGAGATAATTAATCCAGGGAAGCGGCGTTTTGGGCGTTGTTATGACATATTCTTTGTTTTGGTCGTCAAAATATCCGAATTTCATATTCGCAGAGTCCTCCGTTTCTGATAATCAATAAACAAACATAAGGTATTCAAAAAATCACTGTCTGATTGCATTATAGAAAACGTTTAAGTAAAAGTCAAGTGCTGAAAAATCTTTTTTCGACAGCCGCATCAAAGTTATATAATGAGACAAAACATTGATGTTATTAGGATAAATTGAAATTTTTATGCAAATCAGGGTACATTAAAATAAAGAAATAACAGTTACGAAAACGATTTGAAATGCAATCCTGTAAAAGAACAGAAATTGAAAGAAAATTATAAAATTAGACAAAATATCTAATGAAAAATGTGTAAAATTTCCTAAAATATAAAAAAAGCACAAAATGTTCTTGCAATTGCCCTGAAATAGGATTATAGTAAAAGTACGAAAACGATTAAGTAAACAAAAATAACCAAGGCACTTACTTCTATAGGCAGGAGAGTGGAAACATGGTATCAATGAAAGACATTTCGATGGCCTGTGGGGTATCGGTGGCGACCGTCAGTAAGGCGCTCAACGACCATAAGGACATCGGGGAAGAGACAAAAAGACGCATTAAGCAGATTGCCAAAGAGATGGGATATGTTCCTAATTCAGCATCGAAAGCATTAAAGACGCGCCGCACTTACAACATCGGAGTCCTTTTTGCGGACGAAGCGCGAAGCGGTCTGACCCACGACTATTTCTCGTATGTGCTTGACAGCTTTAAGCGGACGGTCGAGGAGCAGGGCTATGACATGACCTTTATCAACTGCTGCAAGACAAGGGCAGATAGAATGTCCTATTTGGAGCATGCAAGGTATAGGGGGTTTGACGGCATTGTGATTGCCTGCGTAGACTTTTACAATCCGGAGGTGCTTGAGCTGGTCAGAAGCGACATTCCGGTAGTGACGATTGATCACCTGTTTAATAACAGAATTGCGATTATGTCCAATAATGTAAAGGGAATGAAGGATTTGCTTACATTCGTATACAACAAAGGGCACAGGCGCATTGCCTACATACACGGTGCAGACTCTGCGGTAACCCAAAGCAGACTTGCTTCCTTTTACAGGACGGCGCAGGAGCTGGGGCTGGATATTCCGGATGAATACATTAAGGAAGCTGCTTACAGAGATACCGATGCGACATTTTTAAAAACAATGGAGCTGCTGGATTTGCCCAATCCGCCGACTTGTATTCTGTATCCCGACGATTTTGCAAGCTTTGGCGGCATCAATGCCATTAACGACAGGGGACTGGACATTCCGCAGGATATATCCGTGGCAGGGTATGACGGGATTCGGATTGGCAGGCATTTAGAACCACAGCTTACGACCCTGCGGCAGAACACAAAGCAGATTGGCGCACAGGCGGCACAAAACCTGATTCAGCTGATTGAAAATCCCAAGACGACCGTTGTACAAACGGTGGTGATTGAGGGAGAGGTGTACGAAGGAAAAACGGTAGGAACCATAGAACTTTAAAAATCATGAAAACGGCATTTCGGGACAAAATCCCTTAGGATAAATGCATAACTTATTTTTATCATTTTTATATCTAAATGGAGGAAAAAATATGAAAAGAAAAGTATTAAGTACGTTACTTGCAGCAGCAATGCTGACCGGACTGTTAGCCGGATGCGGCAACAGCCAAGAACCGGCAGCCAGCAATAATGAACCAGCGGCAACAACGCCCGCGGCAGACACACCGGCTCCGGCACAGACGACACCTGCAGCCGACAATACGGAAACGCAGGCAGCGGCTGATACGGCGGCTGACGAAGGAAAGGTTTTGAATGTATACTGCTGGAACGACGAGTTTTACCGCCGTATCAAAGACCACTATCCCAACTATGAAGTTATCGACGCGACACACGGAACCATCGGCGACGTATCGGTTGTATGGAATATCACGCCAAATGACGACAACGCATATCAGAACAATTTGGACGAAACCCTGTTAAGACAGGCGGACGCGGCAACGGATGATAAAATTGACCTCTTTTTGGTTGAGGCGGATTACGCGTTAAAATATGTAGATACTGAGTTCACAATGCCTGTTAAGGATCTTGGCATCACGGATGCGGATTTGGCAAACCAGTATCAGTATACGAAGGATATTGTAACGGATTCGAACGGCGTATTAAAAGGCGTTTCATGGCAGGGATGCCCGGGCGTTATGTTCTATAGCCGCGAGGTGGCAAAGGATGTTTTCGGCACGGATGATCCGGCTGAAATTCAGGAGTACGTAAAGGATTGGGATACGTTTAACGAGACGGCAAAGACCTTGAAGGATAAGGGCTATTATGTGGCTTCTTCCGCAAACGATACATACCGTGTATATTCCAACAACGTAACCTCAAAATGGGTGGTTGACGGAAAAATTAACATTGACGACAACATTATGAAGTGGGTAGAGGATTCAAAGGCGCTTGTAGACGCAGGTCAAATCGGAACACATGATCTTTGGAGCGATGACTGGTCAAGAGGTTTTTATCCGGACGGCAAGGTATTCTCATACTTCGGACCGGCTTGGCTTGTAAACTTCAGTATGGCAGCCGACAAAGAAGGAAGTATCGGTAACGCAGGCGGATGGGCAGCAACCGAAGGACCGCAGGGCTTCTTTTGGGGAGGTACATGGATTTGCGCAGCGGCAGGAACAGACAATGCCAGCCTTGTAAAGGATATTATGCTGCAGATGACGGCAAACGAAGAAATCATGAAGGAAATCGTTGTGGCGGATGATGATTTCGTAAACAACAAGCCGGCAATGAACGCAATGGCAGAAGATGCAAGCTACTCAAGCAAGATTTTGGGCGGACAGAACCCGCTTGCAATGTACTGCGCAGGTGTTGAAGGTCTTGATTTGAGCAACCTTTCCATCTATGACCAGGGTTGTAATGAAGAGTTCCAAAACGCAATGAAGAATTACTTTGACGGCAATACGGATTTGGACGGCGCACTTGACTTATTCTACAAGGCAGTAGTAGAGAAATATCCTGAGCTGACATATTAATCTGACAACAATGTGCCTGCCTGACAGCAGTCGGGCAGGCACAAAATAAGTTTAAATGCAGAACCGGCAGCAGGTTTTGGTTAGATATAGGAAATGAGAAGGAGACTTGCTGCGAGTTCTGCAGCTGATGGCGGATGCCGTGATACAGATAACAGGTGCAGAATAAGGTTGAAAAGGAGGATATGAAAGATGAAGAGCCGAACGCAAAGTAAAGTGGTAAGTTACAATAAATGGGGATATATTTTCCTGATTCCTTTTATTGCAGTTTATATAATTTTTCAGATGATACCTTTGGTTACGACGGTTATAAACAGTTTTTATGAGAATTACCGTTCCGGTTTGACACAAATCGGACCAAATTTCATAGGTTTTAAAAACTATGCGGCAATTTTGCAGAATGCGGATCTATGGACATATGCAAAAAATACGCTGATTATGTGGGTGATGGGATTTGTACCCCAGATTCTTGTGTCTCTGCTGCTTGGCGCATGGTTCTCCAATCCGAGCCTGCGGCTAAAAGGACAGCGTTTTTTTAAGACCGTAATTTATTTGCCTAATCTGATTATGGCATCAGCATTTGCCATGCTGTTCTTTACCTTGTTTTCTAACAGCGGTCCGGTCAATTCAATCTTGATGCAGGCGGGTATCACAAGCGAGCCGTTTAAGTTTCTGTCCAATACATGGAGTGCAAGATCACTGGTTGCTTTTATGAACTTTCTGATGTGGTTTGGAAATACGACCATTTTGCTGATGGCAGGAATGATGGGGATTGACACATCGCTCTTTGAGGCGGCGGAAGTGGACGGTGCGACTTCCACGCAGGTATTTTTCAGGATCACATTGCCCCTGCTGCGGCCGATTTTGGTATACGTGATGATAACCTCACTAATCGGTGGTTTACAGATGTTTGATGTACCGCAGATTTTGACGAACGGAACCGGTGACCCGATGCGCTCGACCATGACATTGATTATGTACTTGAACAAACATTTGTTTAGCAAGAATTACGGTATGGCAGGTGCGTTGTCAGTCCTTCTGTTTATCGTAACCGGAATTTTGAGTATGTTCGTCTATAAGGCGACAAACAGAAATCAGGAATAGGAGGGAGCAATGATGAATCAGGCAAATAATTATAAAAATAAAAAAGGACTGGCACTGGGTCCCAGAAGAGCGGTCGCTTATCTTGTTTTGGTGTTGGTATCTGTTCTGTGTCTGTTTTGGTTTTACATATTGTTTATCAATGCAACCCGTTCCCACGGGGAGCTGACGACGGGCTTTACGCCGATACCGAGTACGCACTTGCTGGAAAACTGGCATAATCTGCTGACAAAGAGCACGCTGCCGATTTGGTCAGGAATGTTCAACTCATTTATTGTCGCGGCGCTCTCGGCAATTTTGTCCACTTATTTTTCGACGATGACAGCGTATGCAATTCATGCGTATGACTTTAAATTAAAGAAGTTCATGTTTTCGTTTATTTTGATGATTATGATGATCCCGACACAGGTAACTGCACTTGGTTTTCTGCAGCTGGTGTCTAAAATGAAATTGGAAGATTCCTTTATTCCGCTGATTGTGCCTGCAATTGCAGCGCCTGCAACTTTCTTTTATATGAAACAGTATATGGAAAGTACGCTGCCGCTGTCTTTGGTGGAAGCGGCAAGAATTGACGGCTCCGGTGAGTTTCGGACGTTCAACACGATTGCGTTTCCGCTGATGAAGCCTGCAATCGCAGTGCAGATGATTTTCACGTTTGTGACAAGCTGGAATAACTACTTCACACCGGCTCTGATTTTGCATAATGAGAAAAAGAAGACCCTGCCGATTTTGATTGCGCAGTTAAGAAGCGCAGACTGGCTGAAATTTGATATGGGGCAGGTTTATGTAATGATTGCATTCTCCATTTTCCCTGTGATTATTGTCTATTTATTCCTCTCGCGGTTTATTGTACAGGGAGTTGCGCTAGGAAGCGTGAAAGGTTAAGGGATATGCGAAAAAATGCTTTGAACAGTACTGGTAGTGTTCAGGGCATTTTTTATTTTTGCAAGGTGTTTGATTAGAACGTTGTTAGAAAAAATTGGTAAAAATTGGAAAATCTTGGAAATATATGCTATAATGTCGGCAGACATTATACTCTGTCCGAATGGGCATGAATTTTGATGTTTATGTTTGATGCTGCAGTAAAAACTGTGGGTCTTACAGATTTGGGAGGGATGCGTTATGATGGTAAAAGGGTATGAGAAAAAGAGCGTTTACGATGCCGTGCAGGAACGTTTCCATTACCTGTTTCATGAGTTTGAAAATATCTATGTGTCGTTTAGCGGCGGTAAGGACAGCGGGGTGCTGCTGAACCTTCTGCTGGATTTTAAGCGCAAGTATTATCCGGGACGCAGAATCGGTGTGTTTCATCAGGATTTTGAGGCGCAGTATACGGTGACGACGGAGTATGTCACAAGAACCTTTAAAGCGCTTGAGGGAGAATGCGATCTGTACTGGGTGTGCCTGCCGATGGCGACAAGAACGGCACTGAGCAGTTATGAAATGTACTGGTATCCGTGGGACGATAAAAAGGAAGATCAGTGGGTGCGTCCAAGACCAAATTATCCATATGTGATTACGATTGACAAGCCGTTTAATCATTATCGTTACCGGATGCATCAGGAGGACCTTGCAAAGCAGTTCGGGCGTTTTTACAGGGAAGAGCACGATTATGGAAAAACGGTCAGTCTGTTAGGCATCCGTGCGGATGAATCGTTGCAGCGCTACAGCGGCATTGTGAATAAGAAGTACGGATATAACGGGGAGTGCTGGATTTCCAAGCAGTTTAAGGATGTGTGGTGTGCATCGCCTATTTATGACTGGTCCAACCAGGATGTGTGGGTGGCAAATTATCAGTTTCAGTATGATTATAATGCATTGTATGATTTGTATTATAAGGCGGGGCTGAAAATCGATCAGATGCGTGTAGCTTCGCCGTTTAACGATTTTTCTAAAGATTCTCTGAATTTGTACAGGGTACTTGATCCGGAGATTTGGGCAAAGCTGGTGGGACGTGTGCGCGGAGCGAATTTCGGCTGTATTTACGGAAAAACCAAAGCGATGGGATACCGCAATATCACGCTTCCGGAGGGGCACACATGGGAGTCCTATACAAAGTTTCTTCTCGATACGCTTCCGGCAAGACTTCGAAATAACTATGTGAAAAAATTCAAGACTTCCATCGAATTTTGGCATAAGACCGGCGGCGGTTTGGAGGAGAGTGTGATACAGGAACTGATTGATCACGGGTACAATATCCGCCGCAACGGCGTATCAAATTATACGCTGATGAAAAATTCGAGGGTGGTCTTTATCGGGGATATTCCTGACGATACGGACGATATTAAATCCACAAAGGACATTCCGAGCTGGAAGCGTATGTGCTACTGCATTTTGAAAAACGATCATACTTGCCGTTTCATGGGCTTTGGGCTGACGCGGCAGGAGCAATTGCGAAACGATAAAATTAAACGAAAATATGGAGAAATGATCAATGGCAAATAATGAATTTAAAAGCCCGGTATACAATGTAATTGCAGTTCCTTTTGAGAAGATTGTGCCCAATACATACAATCCAAACAGCGTTGCGCCGCCGGAAATGAAGTTGCTTTACGACAGCATTAAGGAGGATGGTTACACGATGCCGATTGTATGCTACTATTCGCCAAAGAAAGATTTGTATGCGATTGTAGACGGGTTTCACCGCTGGCATGTGATGAAAGAATATCCTGATATTTATGAGCGGGAGCATGGAATGATGCCGGTTGCCGTGATTGACAAACCGTTGTCAAACCGCATGGCAAGTACAGTCAGACATAATCGCGCGCGCGGTTCGCATGATGTGGATCTGATGAGCAATATTGTCAAGGAGCTGCATGAGCTGGGCAGAAGCGACGCGTGGATTTCAAAGCATTTGGGCATGGATAAGGATGAAATTCTGCGTCTCAAGCAGATAAGCGGGCTTGCGGCGCTTTTTAAGGATGTCAACTTCGGTCAGGCATGGAAACCGATTGAGGATATGCTGCGTGAGGACGAAAAAAATGCGCAGGAGGAAGAAAAATAATATTTTATGCAAATAATCAATAAAGAAAAGAAAGGACGGAGAAAAATATGGGTAAGACACTGAGCAATGAGGTGAAGCAGGCGCTGGAGGATATTTATTATCATGAGCGTACAGGACGGGGAAAGGAGGCATTTGCTTTATTGGAGCAGGCTTCGGCTGCCGGAGACGGGGACGCGACCTGTATTTTGGCAAGATGTTACTGCGGTCGTCAGTATGTGTGGATTGGACATCGGTTTCCGGAGGATGATGACAAAGCGACTGCGCTTTATCACAAATCCGTGGAGCAGGGAAGCGCGCTTGGCGTACTGATTTGTCTGCGCTGCGGGGAGCTTACGCCCGCGCTTGAGCAGAAGATGCCGTTTGCAAATCTGCAGGAAGCGTTTGATGTGGTTTTGGGGCAGGCGCAGGACGGAGATGCATTCTGTCAGTATGTGATTGGTAACTGCTATTTCTGGTGGGATTTTTTGCGCATTCAGAATAAGGGCAGCGAGGATTTCCCTAATCAGGCAGCGTTTAAGGCATATTTAAAAGAAAATATTTCAAAGTGTGAGGATTGGTTTTGGAAGGCTTTGCGCGGCGGCATGTACTTTGCGGCAAACAACCTGAATCAATACTATACAAAGGGCGATGAGGATATTATAAAGCCGGACCCGTCAAAGGCAAAGGATTTGTTCCGAATCGGTGCGGAGTACGGTCATCCGCTTCATCAGGCAATTTATGCGGAGGATTTGGAAGAGGCAGGACGCAAAGAGGAAGCGCTGCAATGGTTCCAAAAGGCGGCAGACGGCGGACATCCCGGCGCTTGGTGCGATGTGGGACGCTGCTATGCTGAGGGAATCGGCACGGCAAAAAATATTCCGTTGAATGCTTTAAGAAGGAGCTTCCGCTCGGGCATATTGACAGTCATAACCGTTTGGGAAAGGCGTACTTTTTCGGAAGAGGTGTTGCGCAGGATTATAACAAGGCATTTGAGCTGTTATCATATGCATATGATAAGGGCAGCAGATGGGGTGTCTTTTATTTAGGCAAGTGCTGCTTCTATGGATATGGAACGCCGCAGGACTACACGAGGGCACGTATGTTTTTGGATCAGGTAGATTGGAATTACTGGGAAGCAGATTATCTGCGCGGCATGATTTTTGCGCGCGGGCTTGGCGTTGCGGAGGACATTGAACGAGGCGTTGCATTTTTGCAGAAGGCAGGCGATCATCAGGAGGCTAAGGAAGAGCTGAAGAATTATAAGAAGACGATGCTGGGATTCGGAAAGTGGGTACGCCGTTAGGGATGACAAATATTGGTTTTAGGTATCTTACAGCATGGAATATGCTTTTTGATAATTTGACAAATATAATACGTCTAATATAATGATTTAGAGCGGAGATGGACAGATGGCGGTTGCATTAATTTTATCAGGTGGTAAGGGCGCTCGCTTGGGAGCAGATATTCCCAAACAGTATATAGAAGTTTATGACAGACCTGTTATTTCTTATTGTATCGAACGGTTGTCTGTCCATGAAAAGATTGACAGGATACAGATTGTTGCGGCGCCGCAGTGGTATCAAATAATAGAAAGATGTTTGGAAAAGTATGATAAGAATAAGAAGTTTCAAGGCTTTTCATTACCGGGGGAAAACAGGCAGCTTTCAATCTGTAACGGACTGACGGATATTAGGAAATATGCGGATGATTCGCAGATTGTTTTGGTACATGATGCGGCAAGACCATTACTTTCAAGCCGGATTGTGACAGAGTGCTTGGAGGCGGTGCATGGTCATGATGGTGTGGTGCCCGTAATTCCGATGAAGGATACGATATATCGAAGCATGGATGGAAAGAAAATCAGCGCGTTGATCAATCGGAGTGAAGTTTATGCGGGACAAGCGCCGGAGGCGTTCCGAATCGGGAAATATTATGAGGCAAACAAGATGTTGTGCCCAAATAAGATACTGGAAATCAACGGTTCTACAGAACCGGCGGTGCTGGCAGGATTGGATATGGTCATGATTGCAGGAGATGAAAGTAATTTTAAGATTACAACAGCAGAGGATTTGGAGCATTTTGAGGAAATTATAAAGCAGAAAGGATGGCAGGGAGCTGCAGATGAAGGCATGGGTATTGTACAAAGCAGGTGATATACGATTTGAGGAAATGGATATGCCGCAGCCAAATGCGGATGAAGTGGTTGTATCGGTAAAGGCAGCGGGTATTTGTGGTTCAGACATTTCACGTACTTTTCGGGACGGGGCGCATAATATGCCGCTTATTATCGGTCATGAGTTTTCAGGACAGGTGGTTGGGACAGGAAAAAGGGTAGGTGTCTTCCCTTTGATACCGTGCAGGAACTGTGATCCATGCAGAAACAGACAATATGAATTGTGCAGAAATTACAATTATTTGGGTTCACGCAGTAACGGTGGATTTGCAGAGTATGTCGCAGTGCCAAAATGGAATTTGATTGAACTGCCTGATAATGTATCTTATGAAGAAGCGGCAATGTTGGAACCCATGGCCGTTGCCGTGCATGCGATGAGACGCATTGAACTATCTGATTCAGATACAATTGCGGTTTACGGGCTGGGTACAATAGGGCTGTTGCTGTTAATGTTTTTATTGGATAATAAAAACGTTAATCCTGAAAATGTGTTTGTGATTGGGAATAAAGACTTTCAAAAAGAAATAGTAATCAATATGGGAATGCAGGAGAGATGTTATTGTGACAGCAAAAAACATAATGTTGATCAGTGGATTATGGAATGCACGAATGGAAAAGGTGTTCGTGTGTTTTTTGAGTGTGTTGGAAAGAACGATACCGTTGCACAGGTGGTAGACAACACAGCTTTTGCCGGGAAGATTGTTTTGACAGGCAATCCTTATTCGGATATGGGATTGGAAAAAAATACGTATTGGAAAATACTACGAAATCAGCTGACGCTTATGGGAACATGGAATTCGTCATTTACACGTGATTTAAATGATGACTGGCATTTTGTTCTTGATAAACTTTCGCAAAAGTGCATTTCTCCTCATAATATAATAACACATAGGCTTCCGTTGGATAAGCTGGATCAAGGTTTGCGTATTATGAGGGATAAAACAGAGGATTATGTGAAAATAATGGGGCTGGTGTAACCAGCCCTGTGTCTTAGTTTGATTTATGTATTTGCAATTTGAAGGATTTTCTCCATATCGGAAATCAATTCCTTGGAATAATTTGCTGCCTCATAGTAGACGCGTTCCGCTTCTGCATAATCACCGCTATTGATTGCGCTGATTACACTGGCGCCATAACGGTGAAATTTCTGATGCTTTGGTCCCAAGCCTTCCCATATTGGCAGAACACCGGGAATGTCCGGCGTCATGGCATAGTAGAAATGACCGAACCCGCATTTTGAGGAGTCAAGCTGTAAGGGCATAACCGTTCTGCTGTCGATCATCTTTTTCAAGTTGTTAAGCCATGTATGGTGAGATGAAATAGCAGTTTTCATATATTCGGCAAATTCCTGTTTTTCCAAATGGAAGAATGCGTCCTTTGTCATATCGCCCATTTGTTTTACTGTATCATCAAGCGTTTTTTCGATGTCAACAACCGGCCTTGTAGCCTCATGCAAATCGTCTCCGACCTGACGCATAAAGTTTGAGCTTTCCATTAACTGGTGCTCCATTTCGGCCATAGAGCTGCTGATTTCTTCGCTGACAGCAGCAATGGAACTGATAGATTCATTAATATTAGAAACATAACGCTGGCTCTCGTCGTTCAACTCCCACACATTTTTGATTTTGTCAGTCATGGATGCCAATGATTCTATGGTGTCCGTAGAACTCTTGACGCTCTTTCTGGAAGCATTTTTCATGTCGTCTACAAAGGATTCCATGCTTTTGGTCATCTTTTGTGTTTCTTCCGCAAGTTCCCGGATTTCTCCGGCAACGACTGCAAAACCTCTCCCTGCTTCACCTGCTCTTGCCGCTTCTACGGAGGCATTGAGTGCAAGCAGGTTTGTCTGCAGGGAAATTGAATCAATGCCTGCGACAACGGTGCTGATACGGTTGATAATGTTCACAAGCTCATCCATATCTTTTTTCATTTCGCGGGAAACTTCGATTGTTTGATCAGAAAGCTCCTTAATCATGGTCAATTCCGTTTGTCCGGATTCTATTTTTTGGTAAACTTCGTCTGTTTTCTCAGAAATTTTAATAATGTTGTTTGTCAGCTCTTCGTGCTGGCTGTTCGAAGAGCCGGCAGACGTGCCGAAAAGTGTTTCGGTTGCCTTTGTCACTTTGCGGGATATATCCATAATTTTATCTGTTTGGTGCTGCATCGTCAAGTCAAGAGAACTGATCTGCATGACTGCCTTGATATTTTTTTCAAAAACCTCCGCAAACTGTTTTCTGCCGCCAAGCAGCCGCCGGTAAATCTTGTTTAACTCAGGCTCTTTGGAGTAATCAGCCTCCTTTAATTCTGAGACTGCCTTCATAAGTACTGCTTTTCCCTTTCCGATTCCCATTTACATACCCTCTTACTTTCTTTAGAATTAATGTATATGATTTTAATGTTTATAGTTACATCATACGGAATTTTTAAAATTTTTCAAGTCTTTTTATTAAAATTTTATATCAATTCAAGAATTAAACTTGTGGTTAAAATCTGATTTTTCGCTTGAAATATTTTACGTTTTATGTATAATGAAAAAGATGCAGAAAACACATAAAATTAATATAGAAATAAAGTGAAGAGGATAAATTCATGATCAGTGCAAACAATGTAACGTACCGCGTGGGTAAAAAGGCATTATTTGAGGATGTCAACATTAAATTTACGGAGGGCAACTGCTACGGTTTAATCGGAGCAAACGGGGCAGGAAAGTCAACCTTTTTAAAGATTTTATCGGGGAAATTGGAGACGACAAAGGGCGATATTGTTGTTACGCCTGGACAAAGGCTCTCCGTTTTGGAACAGGACCATTTTAAATATGACGAGTATTCCGTAATGGATGTGGTAATTATGGGCAACGCACGTCTTTATGAGATTATGAAGGAAAAAGACGCCATTTATGCAAAGGAGGATTTTACCGACGAGGACGGAATCCGCGCAAGTGAGCTGGAGGGTGAATTTGCCGAGATGGACGGCTGGGAGGCGGAGTCGAACGCCGCGCAGCTTTTAAACGGGCTTGGCATTGATACGGACCTGCACTATGCGGTGATGAAGGATTTAAACGGCAGCGAGAAGGTAAAGGTGCTGCTTGCAAAGGCGCTTTTTGGCAATCCGGACATCCTGCTGCTCGACGAGCCGACAAACCATCTTGATTTGGACGCGATTGCGTGGCTGGAGGAATTTTTGATTAATTTCGAGAACACGGTTATCGTGGTATCGCATGACCGTTATTTTTTGAACAAAGTCTGTACACAGATTGCGGACATTGATTACGGCAAAATCCAGCTTTACGCGGGCAATTATGATTTTTGGTATGAGTCAAGCCAGCTGCTTGTCAAGCAGATGAAAGAGGCAAACAAGAAAAAGGAAGAGAAAATTAAAGAGCTGCAGGAATTCATTTCCCGCTTCTCGGCAAATGCGTCAAAGTCAAAGCAGGCGACTTCAAGAAAGCGTGCTTTGGAGAAAATTGAGTTGGACGACATTAAGCCGTCAAGCCGGAAGTATCCTTATATTGATTTCAGACCGGACAGGGAAATCGGCAACGAGGTATTAACGGTGGAAAATCTTTCCAAGACGATTAACGGCGAGAAGGTTCTTGACAATATTTCGTTTATATTAGGACGCGAGGACAAGGTGGCGTTTGTGGGCGGAAACGAGCTTGCAAAGACAACGCTGTTTCAGATTTTAATGGGAGAAATAGAGCCGGACGGCGGTTCTTATAAGTGGGGCGTTACGACGTCGCAGGCGTATTTTCCGAAGGATCCGACAAACGAGTTTGACAATGACTATACGATTGCGGACTGGCTTATGGGATATTCCAAAGTCGATGACATCACGTATGTGCGCGGCTTTTTGGGACGTATGCTTTTTGCAGGTGAGGACGGCGTAAAAAAGGTGAAGGTGCTTTCCGGAGGCGAGAAGGTGCGCTGTCTTTTAAGTAAGATGATGATTAGCGGTGCGAACTGTCTGATTTTGGACGAACCGACAAATCACCTTGACATGGAGTCGATTACGGCGCTGAATAACGGATTGATTAAATTTTCGGGTGCGGCAATTTTTGCCTGCCACGATCATCAGTTCGTAGAGACGACGGCAAACCGGATTATGGAGATTTTGCCGGACGGTACTTTGATTGACAAGATTACAACGTATGATGAATACCTTGCAAGCGATGAGATGGCAAGAAAGAGAACAGCTGTGTATACTGCCGAGGCAGAGGACGAGAGCGGCGGGGAAGAATAAAAGAACGAAGGCAGATGCAGAAAATTACATCTGCCTTTTCCTTATATCAGGATAGGAAAGGAGCTGGTGATAACGATGGGAGCAATTGATTTACATGTACATTCAACCCGGTCAGACGGCAGCATGACGCCAAGCGCGCTTGTGGACTATGCTGTCAGGAAGGGATTAAAGGCGATTGCGCTTACGGACCATGATACGGTAGAGGGTATTGACGAAATTATGGAATATGCAAAGGGAAAGCCGGTTGAAATTATACCGGGGATTGAGTATTCGACGCAGTACAACGGGCGCGACGTTCATATCGTGGGGCTTTTTATCGACCATAAGTCGCCCGCGTTTCTTGCGTACCTTGCGCGTTTTCTGCAGTCGCGTACGGACAGAAACCATAAGCTTTGTGCAAATCTTCAGAGTGCGGGCATTGACATAACGTACGAGGCGCTTCTTCGCGCGTATCCGAATGCTGTTATCACAAGAGCGCATTATGCGTCGTTTCTTTTGGAGAAGGGGTATGTGAAAAGCAGGGACGAGGCGTTTGAGCGGTATTTGGGCGACCATACGCCGTATTTTGTGCATCGTGAGAAAATTACGCCCGAGGAGGTTATCGACGTGACAAGGAAGGCGGGAGGCATTCCTGTTTTGGCGCATCCGATGCTTTACGGGCTTGGAAGCGAGCAGCTGGAGCTGCTTGTGAAACGGCTGAAGGCGGCAGGACTTATGGGGATAGAGACGTACTACAGTACGTATTGCGCTGCGCAGGAGAGAAAGGTCAGGGCGCTTGCCAAAAAGTACGGGCTTTTGGAGAGCGGCGGTTCTGATTTTCACGGTGAGAACAAATCCGGTTTGGAGCTTGGCACAGGCTACGGAAAGCTGCATGTGCCAGAAAAGATTTTGGAAAAAATGAAGCGGGTGCGGTCGGTGAAAATCCTGTTTACGGATTTGGATAATACGCTTTTAACCACGCAGAAAACCGTTTCGGAAGCAATGCGCGCAAAACTGCTTGAACTGATTCAAAACGGCGACAGTCTTGTGCTTGCAAGCGGCAGACCTGTGAAGAGCATTTTGGAGGTGCTGGAGACGCTTGACATCAAGGATGCGGTTTTGCAGATGCACAAGACGGGCGGTGATACGGCGGGCGGAATTTACGCTACGGCATACAACGGCGCAGTGCTCTATGACTGTCTTGCGGATAAAATTATTGCGCAGCATTCCGTTCCGATTGATGCGGCACAGGAGCTTTTTGACAGGGCGCATGAGCGGGGCATTCACATTCAGACATATGCGGACGCACATGTTGTCAGCATTTCTGATGATGAGGCAATCCGTTATTATACACAGTTTATCCATATGCCGTACGTGGTCGGAAACCATTTGGAAACCGAGCTTTCCAAGGAGCCGTTTAAGGTTCTTACGATTGATTTAAACAGCAGAGAGCATCTTGAGGCGTTTCGCAAAGAGATTGAGGCGTCTGCACTTGGGGCAAAGCTTACGTGTGCGTTTTCCAATAATTATTACCTTGAATTCTTCAATAAAAATGCGGGCAAAGGAAATGCACTGGTCAATTTGTGCAGAGCGTTAAATATCCTTGAAAAGAACGCGGTTGCAGCGGGGGACGAGGAGAATGACATTTCCATGATAGAGGCGGCAGGCATCGGCGTCGCAATGGCAAATGCAACGCCTCGGTTAAAAGAATGCGCGGACTATATTACGGAACATGACAATGACCATGACGGAATTGCAGAGGTGATTGATAAGTTTTTCACAAATGGTTTGCGCGAAGAGTAAGGAATGATGAATGCATATATGCATATGGACAATTTTGGGATAAAACAGTATACTGGACATAACATAAGTGAAGTGAGAATGGAGGATGACAATGAACGGGAAGAAAACGGCATTTGCCCAAAGGGTAAGTCAGAACAGCAAGAATTATTTTCCAAAGGATTTGTTTGATTTGGAAGCAGCAGACACATTTTTGGAACGTCTGCATACGATGTTTGGATTGGATACGTTGATGACAGACCGGCATGGGGCGGTTATTATGACACATGGAAACTTTGACGGCTTTGTGCCCGATGTAAAAAACAACCCCGGCAATAAAATCAGGGTAATGGAGCGGACGGTCTGCCATATTTATGTAAAAGATGAAAATGTGGCACAAAATCAGAAGGAAGCGGTAAACGCGCTGTTAGATGCATATATTAAAACATTGGAGGGCTTTAGCGGGAAGTCTTATATGGCAAGCGAGCAGGCAGTGTATATTGATGAACTGGAGCAGCAGGTGGAAAAAGACGCATATCAGGCGAAGTATTCCGAACACAACGATCCGCTGACAGGGCTGCTCAACAGAAATTATTTTATCAGCCGGATGCGCCAGCTTGCGGAGCGGGAGATTGTTCCGACGGCAGTTATTTGTGTAAACATTAATGACTGGAAATTTTTCGACAGTCAATACGGCGAGGAGGAGAGTGACCGTCTTGTGCTGACGGTGGCGAATATCCTTAAAGGAAAAGCCGAAGAAGCAGGTTTTGATGACGCGGTAATCGGCAGGATTGAGGGAGATGTGTTTCATGTGCTTTTGCCGTTGGTTGAGGGGGACGAGGCGAAACGCTACTGTGACAGCATACAGGAGGCATGTGAGTGTTTTGAAGATGAGAATCTTGTGCCGAGTATTGCCGTAGGCTGCGTGATACATATTAATGTGGAGCAGAGTTATCGGGATGCACTTTCCGATGCGGAGTACGCGATGTTTGAGAACAAGTTTGCAATCAAAAATGCGCCCGGCTACCGTGAAAAAATCGAGAAAGGTATTAACAAAAAATAAAAATATAAAATAATTATTAAGTAAATTAAATTCCAAAAACGTGAGAAAATGTGAGTAAAAAAAAGAAAATATGAGATAATGGAAGAAAATGGCATCTGAATACGCTTGCACATCGTTTTGTAAAAAATTATGATATGTTCTGTTAGCACTCAATAACAAGGAGTGCTAATCACGAAGGACAGGAAAAAATGATTATAAATTATTTTTAAGGAGGCATTTTAACATGAAGTTAGTACCATTAGGAGACAGAGTTGTATTAAAACAGTTAATCGCTGAGGAGACCACAAAGTCCGGCATTGTTTTACCGGGACAGAGCAAGGAGAAGCCGCAGCAGGCAGAAGTGATTGCAGTAGGACCGGGCGGCGTTGTAGACGGCAAGGAGGTAAAAATGGAGGTAAAGGCCGGCGACAACGTAATTTACTCAAAATATTCCGGAACGGAAGTTAAGATTGACGATGAGGAGTACATTATTGTAAAGCAGAACGATATACTGGCAGTGATTCAGTAATCAAATCATTCAGAAAATCTAAGATTTTCTGAATGATTAAGAGAACGCAAATGGCGCGTTCTCTGCATGAAATAAATGAAGATGATTTGAAAAATTTAGATTTGGAGGATATGCAATCATGGCAAAGGAAATTAAATATGGAGCAGAGGCTCGTAAGACATTAGAAGCAGGCGTGAATAAACTGGCAGACACTGTTAGCGTGACGCTTGGACCTAAAGGAAGAAACGTTGTTCTTGACAAGTCATTCGGCGCACCGCTTATTACAAACGACGGTGTGACAATTGCAAAGGAGATTGAGCTTGAGGACGCATTTGAAAACATGGGCGCACAGCTTGTCAAGGAAGTTGCCACAAAGACAAACGACGTGGCAGGCGACGGTACGACAACGGCGACTGTTTTGGCGCAGGCAATGATTAACGAAGGAATGAAGAATTTAGCAGCAGGCGCAAACCCGATTATTTTAAGAAAGGGTATGAAGAAGGCGACAAACTGTGCAGTGGACGCAATTGCGTCAATGAGCTCTAAGGTAAACGGAAAGCAGCATATCGCAAGGGTTGCGGCAATCTCTGCAGGCGATGAGGAAGTCGGAAGCATGGTGGCGGATGCGATGGAGAAGGTTTCCGGCGACGGCGTTATTACTATTGAGGAGTCAAAGACCATGCAGACAGAACTTGACTTAGTAGAGGGTATGCAGTTTGATCGCGGATACATTTCTGCTTACATGGCAACCGATATGGATAAAATGGAAGCGACAATGGAAGATCCTTACATTTTAATTACGGATAAGAAAATTGCGAACATTCAGGAAATTCTTCCTGTTTTGGAGCAGGTAGTACAGTCCGGTGCGAAGCTTCTCATTATTGCAGAGGATGTTGAGGGCGAGGCGCTTACAACGTTAATCGTCAACAAATTGCGCGGTACATTCAATGTGGTAGCAGTAAAGGCTCCGGGATATGGAGACAGAAGAAAGGCAATGCTTGAGGATATTGCAATTCTGACTGGCGGTCAGGTAATCAGCGAGGAGCTGGGTCTTGACCTCAAAGAGGCAACCTTAGAGCAGTGCGGTCGTGCGAAATCCGTAAAGGTTCAGAAGGAGAACACGATTATCGTTGACGGCGAAGGCGATAAGGCGGCAATTGACGCGCGTATTTCACAGATTAAGAAGCAGATTGAGGAGACAACATCTGATTTTGATAAGGAAAAGTTACAGGAACGTCTTGCAAAGCTTGCAGGCGGTGTCGCAGTAATCCGCGTCGGTGCGGCAACGGAAACAGAGATGAAGGAAGCAAAGCTTCGTATGGAGGATGCGCTCAATGCGACAAGAGCAGCCGTAGAGGAAGGTATTATCGCAGGCGGCGGTTCTGCTTATATCCATGCGTCAAAGAAGGTGGCAGAGCTTGTTGAGACGCTTGACGGCGACGAGAAGACAGGTGCAAAGATTGTGTTGAAGGCACTGGAATCTCCGTTATTTATCATTGCTGCAAATGCAGGTCTTGAGGGCAGCGTAATTGTCAATAAGGTAAAAGAGTCAGAGGTTGGATTTGGTTTCGACGCAGCAAAGGAAGAGTATGTCAACATGGTTGAGGCTGGTATTCTTGACCCGGCAAAGGTGACAAGAAGCGCATTGCAAAACGCTTGTTCTGTGGCAAGTACACTGCTTACAACAGAGTCTGTTGTTGCAAATATTAAGGAAGACGTTCCGGCTATGCCTGCAGGCGGTCCGGGAATGGGCGGTATGATGTAATTTTATGACGGAGAGTGTAAAGCGGTGCAGGGAACGCATACGGGATATTCATTTATTCCGCAATATCAGTGATGCGGAGCTTGATAAAATGTTTGCGTGTTCAAAAACGGTTGAGCGGACATTTCAGGATGAAAGCTATATTTTCCGACAGGGCGAAACCCCGAAAAATTTGTTTTTGCTTTTGGAAGGGGTCGTGATGCTTTCAAAGGATTTTGCGTCGGGAAAGCGGGATGTGCTGTTTCTTGTGGAGGCAGGCGATGTGTTTGGCGAAATGTTTTTGTTTGCAGATGCCGAAAATTATTGGTATGACGCGATTGCGCAGGGCAGTGTCAGACTTCTTGAGATACCGTGGGATTTTTTCTACTGCTTTTGCAGCAACGCCTGCGAACATCACAGGCTGATTACAAGAAATATGTTGGAGATTCAGTCTGAAAAGAATTTTTCCATGACGAGAAAACTGCATCTGCTGTCGGGAACGACGTTAAAAGAGCGGATTGCGCTTTGGCTTTTGGATCAGGCGGAGCAAAACGGCATTGTGCATCTTGCCATGAACAGGGAAGAACTTGCCGATTATTTGGGAACAACGCGTCCGTCGCTTTCGAGAGAGTTAATGAAAATGCAGCAGGAAGGGTTAATCGCCGTGGAAAAAAATGTGATAAAGCTTTCGGACAGCCGCGCACTTGAAGCATTGTATTGATTTTTAACTGTCTAGGTCAGGATTTTGCACTTGCTGCAAAATCCGTGAGAAAGCATAGAGAAAGTAAGGCATCATCCCAACCACGAAGGTTTTTGCATGGGATGATGCCTGTAACTATGAAGGTATTGAATCGTTTCATTGATTTTAAAATTGTACTTTGTTTTAAACAAAAAAAACTAAAAAATGTAACAGATGTTACGGAAATTCTTCCGAGATTTGAATATACTATAGTCACAAGCTGAAAACAAACAGGCAGGATAAAAACAAACAAATAAAAATATAAGTATGTATCAAACAAGGAGGAATTGATTATGGCAGCAAATACACAGCAGGTAGACAATTTGGTAAATCTTTTGGATGGTTATGCAACAAAGGGAGGACATCATTTGAATGTCAATGTTTTGAACAGAGATACGCTTTTGGACGCGCAGAAGCATCCGGAGAATTATCCGCAGCTTACAATCCGTGTTTCAGGTTATGCTGTAAACTTTATTAAGCTGACACCGGAACAGCAGGCGGATGTTATCTCAAGAACATTCCATGAAGGTGTATAAATTAGTGCTTAAAAAATATTTTCTGCATAACAGACTGCTTTAGCTCCATATGGAGCTAAAGCAGTAATAAAAGATATTTAATTTATATATTTTTTGTAATTTTTGTAATTTATTTGCTAAAATACTTGCTTTTTTTTTTTTTTTATGGTAATATATAGCGGTACTGCTAATTAATGCATTGTACAGGCTTCCATAGCGCAGTTGGTAGCGCGACTGATTCGTAATCAGTAGGTCGAGGGTTCAAGTCCCTTTGGAAGCTTTACAGGGAAAAACCCTGAAACCATTGGATTATCTATGGTTTCAGGGTTTTTTCATTTATGCCGAAATGCACCGAATTATGCCAAAACTCCTATAGCTTTTCTATAGCAAAGGGCGTTTTTATAGCAAAATTATAGCGGGATTATAGCGAAATTGCATGATCTAATTTTTCTTGAACGGCTTCCTTTTTATCATCTAAATGAGCGTATACTTCCATTATCATTTTTATATCAGCGTGCCCCATGAGCTCCACTGCCTTTTTATGGCTTATTCCGGAATAGTAAAGCATTGTACAGTAGTTGTGACGAAACATATGTGCAGTTAAACCATGAATGGGTTCTGCGCCGATTTGCCTTTCCTTTTCCGTAGTCACGGCATAGTTCATTTTTTCTACAATATGCTTCCACATACGCTTGTACTGTGCTTCAGACATGGTATCAGCATTTTGCCCCGGGAAAAGGTAAAACGTGTCAAGGGTTTTCAAATAATCGCGCAGGAACGCAACGGCACTTTCAGGGATAGGTATTGTGCGGTTACCTGCGTCGCTTTTGGCGCCTTCTTTCACAACAGTCTTGTTTACATCTATCACCACGGATTTGTTTATGGTAAGTGTTTTCCTCTTAAAATCAATATCCGCTTTTGTCAGCGCAAGCGTTTCGCCTTTGCGCAAGCCGAAAAAGTAGATAAGTGTTATATATGCCCGTTCCTTTGGTGTAAAATCTGCTTTTTTAATTGCTTCCTTTTCCAAATCGGTCAGAGCACGCCGTTCCGATTTATGACGCTTTGGGACGGATGCCTTTTGGGCTGCATTTTCCGCAATCAGCCTGTCATCAACGGCGCTGTTTAAAATCTGAACAAGGGTTAATTTTATGATTTCACAAGTCCGTGGATGTTCCTGATTATCATTTATAAGTTTTTGTACATCGGAACGGCGTATCTTGTCCAATGGAAGATGTCCTAATTCAGGTTTTATGTAGTTCAACGCATTCTTGTACATTGCCTTGGTATTAATGCCGACAGAAGCTTTGTAAGTTTCAAACCAGTTGTCAGCATAATCTTTTAATAACGTGTTTGGGCTTTTAACTACGGCTCCTTGTTTCAGTTTCATTTTAACTTCAAGGATTTTTTCTTTCAGTTCCTTTTCTGTTTTTGCGGACAGGAATATGTTGTTTGGTCTGCCGTCCGGTTTGTATCCTGCCATTACGGTTGTTGCATAGCGTCCGTCGGGACGTTTCTTGTATTTCGCCATTGTATCATTCCTCCTTAGAATTATATTGCCAAAACCGAAACACTTTGGAGCAGTCGGTTTTTGGGTACAAAAATAACAGCCAACGTCATTTAACGCTTGCAGGCTGCTCCCAAAAATGATACAATATTGTTGTCATTAATTATCTCATTTTAGGGATGCTATAAAAATTGCTCGGTGTTTTGCATTGGGCGATTTTTATTTGGTTGCGATGTCGCAATCAAAATATTCTTCAAAATATTTTAACGTACTGTATTTTAATATATTTTCGCTTCGCGGATTATCACGATGCTTCATAGCCCTTTTATACTGACGGACATACTTGGAAAGCCCATATCGTATTTTCTGCTCATTTTTCTTTATGATTGCAAATTCTTTGCTTTCAATCGATGGCGTATCATCGGATAAAAAGAGAGCATCCGCAATAATAACAGACTTCGAATAATCAAGACCGGCTTCCCCTATGGTGTGGAAAGAATGGGGATGTCTTATATGGTGCCGGAACGGTACCGCAAACAGTATGCCGTCAAGCTCTATAGTCATACAGGCATATGGACGGTCTTTCTTTTTCAATATCTCATCGCAATGAACGTATGTATTATAGAATTTTTCTGAAAGTATTTTTAGCTGCATGCTTTACTCCTATAAAAATACCCCCTGCATGTGCAGAGGGTAATCCATTGAGCCTTCTTTTGTTTAAGCTCCTTGCGCTCTACAAGGAGAATCAT
>CAJUJG010000041.1 GCA_910586715.1 uncultured Lachnospiraceae bacterium | reverse complement strand
TATAAAAAACAGTATAAGAGAAATGTTTAAACTGTATTAATCAGCGTTTCCCTAGTGTACTAGTATATTAGTTTGGAAAAATTTGCCGGTTATTTTCATATAAATGTTTACATTTAACTATATGATACTTGACAGAATCTGATAAAAAGTAGTAAAATATTTTATATTTTTTATGCATTGTTAAAGCCACAATGCGGAAAGGACAAGAGATGGACGCAAAGGTAACTGGTATTGTATCATACTTATCATGGATTGGTTGGATTATTGCATTTTTTGCAGGAGACAAGGAAGGCGCAAAGTTTCATTTAAATCAATCATTGGTTATAATGATTGGTATGACGGTATTATCAATTTTATCAATGGTCGCAGGCGTAATACCTGTAGTAGGATTAATCATTTCCCTTGTAGTAGGCATTCTTAGTCTCGCATTATTCGTATTTTGGATTATGGGACTTATTGCAGCATGCAAGCAGGAAGAGAAGGCAGTTCCTGTCATTGGTAATATTCAGCTTTTAAAATAATGCAGACTTTTTAATTTTCTACATATAAAAAGCATCTTACCATAACTATGGTGGACTGGTCTCCAAAAGTTAGATTAAAATTCTAACGATTGGAGGTCAGTCCATTTTTAGATGCTTTCATTTTGCGCCACTAAAAGAAATTGTCAAATAGGGCGCGGCAGAATCGGACGGTTTCCAAACATACTTCTTTGGCAGAATACGATAGCGCCTCTCTTAAAGGCGCATAAGAAAAAGGCATTCAAAACAGAAAAAGAATGCCAATAAAAGCAGTTAAATGCCTCACGGAGGTCGTCAAATGTCTGCAAGCGGCCACTTGACTCGTTGCTCACAGAAATAAAATTTATATCCTAAATTGTTTTATAAAGAAATCCCTAATCAAATATTATTTTGCCATACGCTTTCTCAAATTCAACAATGTGTCTTTTCATAAGAACTTCCAATTCTTTGTTGGCGGAACGTGCATTATATTCCGCCACATAACAAAATTTTTTCAATATTTCATCCTCAACCCGAACCGTAAATTTCGATATCTTCCTTGTCATACAAACCAACTCCTTTATCGGCTTAATGACTTCATTATAACGGCAAAATGACGGCAGATTTCTCATTGACGGCATTTTGACGGCATAATATAATTATGATAGATGCAGAACTTCCCATACCTTACATATTTAAGAAATATAATTAGAAGGAAATACTATGAATAAAGGACCTGATAAGCTAGAAGGAAAAGGAAAACGAACATACATTACAGATGCGGAACGGGAAAAATGTCAAAAGATTGCCGATGCCTTTTCTTCCCTTGAAGACATCGGCATACTGGTATTAAATGCAGGAAAATATGGCTTTATAAAATTACTATATTATCAGTTTCCCGATGGATTTGATGACGCTGTTGCATATACGGACAGTCATAAACTATTTGAAGATTTATGGGAAGACTGGATATGTTCACAACTCTATGAAATCGGGGTAAGCATGTCCGCGATTCATTTGGGTTATGAGGAAATATTTCAGTCATTGCCAAAAGAAAAGCAAGAAGAACTTATGGATAAACGTTCCTATTTTGCTGAAAAAGCAGGTATCGGTTTCGCATAGGACCTGCAACCGTTAATCCGCCCACAGCCGCTCCACGATGCTGTGCTTTTCCAAGTTCCGAAAGCACAAATACGGTATCACTGCCGCTAAAAGTATCAAAACCGGCGTACAGCACACCAGCGGCAGCAGTGTTAAGCGAAACGTCGAAAATCTGCCTGCCGCTATTGCACGGACAATCACGCCTACGGTCAATGTACTAAGAATATATGACATAACCAATGTCATTCCCGCATAATATTCTCCTTCAAATAGCAGCATTCGTTGCAATTGGGTTTTCGTCATTCCGATACTCTGTATCATCGCAAACTCCCGCCTGCGCGAAAGAATTGCCGTCACCATACTGTTGACAAAGTTCAGCACGCCGACAAGCGCAATCACAATACTGACTGTATATCCCATAACTGCGGACGCGCGCGTCTGCGCCTCGTATTGCGCAACCATTTTTTGCCGGGATACAATATTCATTCCTACGGCACTGTTGTGTTGATAATCTGTCAGCAGCGTAAGCGCCTCTTCCAACGTTTCGTCCGGCACATTAAAGTAAGCACCATAACCGTCCGTTTCCGGTTGCGCCATAAATTTGCCCATGCCATTCCCGATAAAGACACGCCGTTTTTTGAGTGTTTGTGCCGTTTGTTTTTTCGATAAATGTGCGCAGCGCTGTCCGCGTCCGTATAGCGCAGTGCCTCAATCGGGGAAACTGTTCCGGCAATGCGTGCAGGCAGCATGCAGGAACTCAGCACTGTAATGTAGGAGAAAAGTGCGGCTCCAATGAAAATAGCAGGATTGACTGATATGGTCAGTTCTGTTTCCATTGCAGGGAACAGCGCAGGGACTAGCAGCACTCCCAAAGAATAACCGACAATGAGTCCCGCAGGAATGCCGATTGCGCAAAGGCGGTTCCCTTGACCATAAATTATTTTCCGAATCTGTTTTGTTGTTGTTCCGAGCGTTTTTAGTCTCCCGTAAAATTGAATGTCCGACGCGACGGAAATTTGAAACACATTGTAAATAATGAAATATCCCGCAATAAATACCAGCAGCATTCCGCCGTACATCGGCAGATTTTCCCTCAAAATACTGCCCTGCACTTCTGCACTGTACGCCAGGTTTGTAACAAATTCCAAATCCGTGAGATTGCAGTCCGTAAGCATTTGTACTGTTTTTTGCTCTATGTTTTTGCTGTCCGAAAAGGTAATTCCCATCATGCGCTGTCCCAAAATCTGACCTGTTTTGGGTCCCGTCGCATTGTCACAGACATCCCACACAAACGTCTCGCTTACCCATGCCATGCTTGCATATGACGACTGGTTGCCTTCCCACCAGCCGCAGAGCGTAAAGACACTTGACGTTACCTCCTGCGAATTGATGTCCGGTTTCCATTCAAATGTCACTGTCTGCCCTAACTCTAAAGGAATGTTTAGCCGCTCAAGAATAATCGTGTCCAGTGCGATTTCGTCCTGTTTTTCCGTCATTGTTCCGACAGTCGGATATGCAAACGTGTCTTTTGCATACTGGTCGCTGCCGTAGCGGATTTCCAACTGCCGTCCGGCAAGCCGTGTGTTTTCGGCAATGCCTGCAATAATGGATGTACCGTAATATGCGACATTGGGATGATTGGAAAGTAGCTCAATTTGTGCGTCCGTGATTTTTTTTGTGGATATGTGTGCTGCTGTTCCCGATTGGCGCAGGTACATTTGTGTCATGTTCTGACCGATACTTTGCGCCATTGTAAAAAGCGCCGTAAACATCATAGATGTCAGAACGATAGCGAACACGGCTACCATGTTGCGTCCTTTGTTTTTTCGAAAGCTGCGATTTGTTAATGTGCGTATCATATACGTATTCCTCCTTGCTTTTAACGCGTCGAAAGTTAAGGCATTTCCTGCGCCGGATTTTTGTGATAAAGCGGCAGGCTCCTTTGCAAATGCGTATGTATTTTATTATACAATTTTGCCGTCTTCAATCCGGATGCAGCGGTCTGCCTGTTTTGCAATTTCCGGATTATGTGTAATCATGACGATTGTCTGATGAAAGGTTTTGCTTGTAACCTTGAGCAGCTCAATGACTTCGCCGCTTGTTTTACTGTCCAAATTTCCCGTCGGCTCGTCGGCAAGGATAATCGCGGGCTTACCTGCCAGTGCCCTTGCAATTGACACGCGCTGCTGTTGACCGCCGGAGAGCGTGTTCGGCATATGATAAAGCTTTTTTTCCAAGCCCAAAAGCGTAACAATTTTTTGAATAAATGCCTCGTCCGGCTTTTTTCCGTCTAGTTGGACAGGCATGATAATGTTTTCATACACGTTCAAAATCGGGACTAAATTGTAATTTTGAAATACAAATCCGATACAGCGGCGGCGAAATACGGTCAAATCCTCATCCGAAAGTTTTCCCAATTCATAACGGTCCACCTTGACGCTGCCTGCGCTCGGACGGTCAAGACCGCCTAACATATTTAACAAGGTCGATTTTCCGCTGCCCGATGTCCCGATAACGGCGACAAATTCGCCCTGCTCAATTGCAATGTTCACGTCGTCCAAAGCCTTTACAGCGTTTGGCGCTGTGCAATTGGAAACGTAAAAACTAATATCTACGGGGTAAAAATTAAACAGAGAATGGATTTTGCAGCAAGGTATGGCAAAATCCGCAAGGAACCATTATAATGATTATAAATGCCCTTATTTTTGAATATACATGAATAAAAACACAGGAGGAACATTACGATGGCGAAACGAAAAGCAAGTGTCAACACGAAGCAATGCGTTGCCTGCGGCTGCTGCATGAAAGTCTGCCCGCGAAACGCAATCACCATTCCGAACGGAATCTGCGCCGGGGTCAATAAGGAGCTGTGCGTTGGCTGCGGACTTTGTGCAAAAGAATGTCCCGCAAGCGTTATTACATTGGAGGAGGTAGCGGAATGAAACAGAACAAGAAATGGTACGATTTCCTTTGGATTGCATCTTTGACTTATTTGATTTTGGGATTTTTTAATATCCTATTTGCATGGCTTGGGCTGCTGTGCTTTTTTATTCCGCTGTTGATTGCAGTGATAAAAGGCAATAAGGCGTATTGCAATAAGTATTGCGGCAGAGGGCAGTTGTTTTCCCTTGTCGGCGGCAGATTTGGACTTTCGCGCAAAAAAGACGTACCGAAATGGCTGAAATCCCATTATTTCCGGTACGGCTTTTTAATCTTTTTCTTTACAATGTTTTTTATAATGTTATGGAATACATATTTGGTGTTTGCCGGTGCAAAGGACTTGCGCACGACGGTAACCTTACTTTGGACCTTTAAGCTCCCCTGGCATTGGGCGTATCACGGAACCTTGTTTTCGGACGGCGTTGCGCAGTTTGCCTTTGGCTTTTACAGCGTGATGCTCACCTCCACCGTGCTCGGATTTGTCACAATGCTTTTGTTCAAACCGCGCTCATGGTGCGTATACTGCCCGATGGGAACAATGACGCAGCTTATCTGCAAAGCGGAGCATACGCAATAATCAGCCACATTTTGGTCGTGAGATTGGAGCAGACCTGACGCAGATATTTACGCAGAAACCACCATGCCCCAATCCAATACAAAAGCCGCAGCGCCAAAAACAACGTATTGATAGCGGTACTCATAAAAAGCTGTTCCTGCGTCCACCCAAGCGTTATGCTAGAAGGTGCATTCGTTATTGCGAAAAAAAAGCCGTCTGCCGGTAGCTTCTTCTAAATAATTCACGGCAATGACGGTCGGATAAAAAATCAGCACGGTCGTCAATTTCTCAACCCACCGCCCACAGTGAAAGACAATGACATATGCACAAAATCCCAAAAGCATCCCAAGAAGATTGGCAAGGTCATTGGAATAAATCGTCGTAACAGAGAACAGATACGCTGCGGCATATGCCAGTACGCGCAAAATCCTGTTTTTGCGCAGCGGCAGAAAGCTCAGCAAAATCACAAAAAAGACCGACACATAGGCGTACTGCAAAAGCAGTGCGAGTATATCCAAAAACCGTATGATAGCCTCTCCCCCCAGTAGCGCGTGAGCTGTTCCATAAATGCTCTTCGCTTGGGCTGGCTAATTGGAATACACTCCCCTGTAATCAGCGTTATTTCCAGTTTCTGCACGCCTTTTACATAAAATAAATTGACAAGATAGCTTGTGTGACAGCGCGCAAATCCTGCCTGTGACAGCTCCTGTTCCAACTCCTTCATGCTTTTATAGCTGATAATATTTTCCTGCTCCGTGTGCAAACCGTCCAACAGGCGCATTTGAATGTCGAGGAAAATCAAATCAATGCTTGTGTCGTATCGTTCGATTAGTTCCATTCCGTCATAGTAGGGGGTGATTTTTATCTCTTCGCCTGTTTCGGCGACGTATTGTTGGATTAAGGTTATTAAATGCGAAACAAAGTCATTTTCGTCATCGCAGATTGCTATGTGCAGCATGATAATTCTCCGTATTAATTATATAGGCGTTTCCCATGCCACCGAATACGGACTGTCAGGCATTGCGCAAAGTCTTTTGTAAATTTCGGTAAATTCCGGCTGTTTCTCTGCAATGCCGCTCTCAAGACCGACGCCTTCAATATATGCCTGCGCAAATTCTTCCCATGAGTGATAGTGTGCGCGGATTACCTTGGCAATCTTTGCCGATGCGGACATCATTTCCTCTTTGGTAAGGTGACCGCCCAAATACCCTCTTGCGGCGATATTTGCCGCACAGCCGTAATTAAATGCGGCTTTTTTTGCCTCGTCATCCGCATTGTTTTCATCCTTAATCAGATAGTCCACCATTTCCAAAACACCCTGTTTGTTGGTGACTGCCCAGTCACGGCTTAGTACGCCGCGCGCCATGCTGGCATTGGAGCGGTTTTTCTCATATCCGCCAAAATACTTATAACTGCCCCCGCAATATTCTGACCACAATGCATAAATACCGACAATCCATTTTTCTGCATCGCTTTGCGGCATGGAGTCCGCCGGATCGCTTTTAGAACCTCCAAATAAACCAAATAATCCCATTGTTTTATCCATCTCCTTTTTTATTTTTTTGCATGGTTATTGAGTATATTTTTTATTGATTTTATAGCGGAAATCTTCTTATAAGCCCCCGCAAGTTTTTATAACTTCTTGCAGGAATGGCTTAAAATAAGGGTTTTCCGCTTATCCTTTTATATCATGCCATATCTCCGTATAAGTTGGTTTTGTAAAGTCGGGCACCATTTCGGCACCAAAAATTTAAGGAGGACGACATGAAAAATGAACTTTTAGACAAGAGTATTATACTTCCGTCCAGCGAAATCAGCAAGGATAGGAGGATTATTTAGCGTGTATCCTCCAGCCACATAACATATTATTTTTCATAAAGAATTAGTCCTTTCATTTTTAAAATGTCCAACTCAATGATTGGCATATTGAAACTGAAATCATTGTAACAGTATCATTTACTTTTCATTTTCCAAACCAAATTCAAAACAACACGAATAATACAATTAAAAACAGCAATTTTAAACCCGCTTCCAGTTAATACACTGCCAATCCCTGCATTGATTTCATATTGCATCTGTAACTCCAGCGGCGGATCCTGGTATGGAATGCCTGCTTTTATCATTGCATAGTAGATTCCTATGAATAAAATAATAATTCCGGCAATGATAAAGGCGTTGACAATGGAACAAAGAATGGTTTTTGTTTTTTCGTTCATTGTTTTACCCTGATTTCTAATAAACTTTTGTTGATTTTTGATTCATTAAAATTGTTATTTTGGATAAACCAGTGTGCAATTTTCTAAGTCGTCTTCTTCATTCTCGGAAATGTAAATTTGCGCTGATTTCGACAAATCGTTTCCGTTGAATGTTTCATTTTCAAATAATTCGCTTATTATGGTCCAGTTTTCGTTGGCATTTTCCGTTTCAAGCATAATTGCCATTAATGGTCCGGGCTGTCCGTCTTCCGTGTCTATAAAATCATAACCGCTGCTTTGGATTAGGGCGTTGGAGACTTCCTCGATACGGTCTGGAACGCGGTAGCATAAATCCATCTCGCGATTTTCCAGCTTCCCCGGATTGATCACTACAATAATTGTTTGCATACTGTTACCTTCATCGTTTTACTTTTATACTTACCATAAAGCAGTTCTGCGTTGAGCGCAGTGTATTTTGATAAAGTCTTTTCTTACGTGTTCGCAATTTCTAAAAAAATTTTGTTCGAATATCCGTTCTTATCTTAACACATTCCATATGCTATTACAATTAGTAAATAAAATTTTTAATTTTTGATAATTCCCAATGCGAGTATTGATTATTCCTGCGTATTTGATATGGAAGTACGGTATTTGTTATGTTAAAATAAAAATTAAGCAATACTGTCTGTTGGGAAAGGATTCAAATCATATCCTTTGCCAATTATAGGATTAATCCCTGCATTGACTGTAGTAAGAGGCATTTGAGTTGGGAATGTCCGTTGAGTAGGGGGTAAGAGTTATGAAGTTTCCATTTGAAGACGCACCGAACACGGCAACGATTACCTGCTGTCATGTTATCAATCGGGAAAAGCCCATTTTGTACGTTTCCTATGACGCTGACGACGGAATGTGGCAGTTCCTCTGCGGGGAAGTGCACGAAATGCAGGACGGGAAAATAGTGTCGTTGCGCTACATCTTTGACATGGATAACACAGTCGGAGCTTTATATCAAATGCCTTGCGGATATTATGCGGAAAGGACTTCGGCAACAGATGACTGGATTGTGAAAAAGCATGAAAACGGTTGAGTGGTAGAATTGCACAGTCAAACAGCGCAGGATCGGCATTTATGGGAAAAATGAATGGAGGAATTTTATGACTTTAAAAAACAAACTCGGCATTCATGATGCGGCTGAATTAGCAAGAGCTGAAGAAAAAATAAGTAAGAAAAGGGCTGTCGCGTTATTTGAGAATGGCTATTTAAATGATTATAAAGCAGGAACCTTTCAAATGCTTGCAGAAATCCATAAGTATTTGTTTGAACAACTGTATGATTTTGCGGGAAAAATAAGAGATGTAAATCTTGCAAAAGGCAATTTCAGATTTGCCTCCGTTTTGTATTTACAGACGGCTTTAGAAACGATTGAGCAAATGCCGCAATCAACGTTTGACGAGATTATTGAGAAGTATGTGGAAATGAATATTGCACACCCGTTTCGTGAAGGCAATGGGCGCAGTACAAGAATTTGGCTTGATTTTATGCTAAAAAAGGAATTGAACCGAGTGATTGACTGGAGTAAGGTTGATAAAACCGACTATTTGCTGGCAATGGAGCGGAGTCCGATAAAAGATACGGAAATAAAACATCTTCTAAGACAGGCACTGACGGATCGGATTAACGACAGAGATCTTTACATGAAGGGAATCGACCATAGCTACTATTATGAAGGCTATGCCGTATATAAAGCGAATGATCTGTAAAGTGTAAGGGTATAGAGAACGATTGTTTGAAACTATCTTCTGAGATAAAAAAAGGTCCGTTGATTAAGTAGAGGTGCAGCATTCTATGGAAATTAAAGTAAATGTCAAACAATTGGGAAAGCGCAAAGCGTCGGTTGTGCCCGTGGCTTATGACCTGCCATTGACGCAGGATGGATTTTTCACGGTTCGGGAGCTGATTACGGAACTGGTGAAATCGGGTGTTGCGCAGTATCATGAAAAATTAGAACAGCAGGAAATTTTAAAGTGCCTCACAAAAGAAGAGATTGACGACAGGGCACAAAGCGGCAAAATCTCATTCGGAGCAGTTTACAGTGGAAAACGGGCGGACACCGCGCACGCCGTCGAAAACGCCATACAGTGCTTTGAGGACGGCATTTACCGTATTTTTTTGAATGACAGGGCATTGGAGGATTTGGAGGAACGGCTTACCGTTACGCAAAGCGATACGTTTACGTTCGTCCGGTTGACCATGCTTGCGGGAAGACTTTGGTAGGCATTCGGTTGAGTAGGAGAGGGGTTAGGCATTGGAAAGAATGGAGGATTTTTATGGAGGAATATAACAATATCACCCGCGCGGCGCTTGCACGAAACCGAGTGGAAGAACGTAATGTTAAGATACGGCATTTGCCCAAAGAAGAACAGACATTGATAGAAGACTTGATGACGAACGGAGTTTACAGTACTGCGGTATCGAAAGCGGTAAAAGAATTTAAGGAGCGGAAAAATACAACGCCTTCGGAATGGCTGCGGGAAAAAGAATTTGTAAAGGTACTTCTTCCTGAAAAATATCAAGAGTCTTTTTTCTATATTATTGACAAGTTAAATCAATTTCCTTTTTCATCCGGTTGGGAACGGAGAACCATACGGTCAGCGGATTACAATTTTTGCATATGGGACGTTTTTACCATTTTTAAGGCTTATGACAATTTCGCATGGAACAAGGCATCGGTCGAGGAATACCTGTATAGACAGCTGCATGAAGAAACTGCAGATTATATCAAACATATATGGGATTTTGAATTTGATTTTAACTATATATACGCGGCGGAGATTGACAAAGGAAACCAAAAAGTCATCAATGCATTTAAGGATTTGATTTTAAGTGAAAACAACAGCGCTTATTTGAACCGCGAAATGATTTTGGGCATTATCCGCTCTGACAATGCCGAGCTGCACAATCTGCTGGGTGATTTCCTCTTAGCAGCGCGCCTGCAGGAAGGCATCCGTCAAAGCATCTGTGAGGTAATGGATGAAGGCACAGCACAGGCGTTTCTCATTCTCTTAGATGTCATTGAGAAAAATAATCTTATACGCTATTCTGCCGTGGAGCGGGCGGTTGCCACATGGATTGGGATTTTTGACGAAAACAGCACGGAACGCATTTCAAACAAGCTGCTTGCGCTGATGGGAAACTGCCTGCGCGACAGGGCGTTTTGTGAGGAGCAGCTACAGGGCAACGACGCGGTTGCAATCAGCGTCGCGCTTTGGGCGCTCGGATTTACGGAGGTCAACGACGCAGTTAAGGCAATGACAGAGCTTGCGGTGCATGGCACAAGGCAGCAAAAGCTGACGGTTTCCTATTATAATGAAACCGTATGTTTTGGTAAGGCACAGTATTGTATTGCGCGGAAGATGATTTTGGAAAATGCGGACGATTTAGAGCTTGTGGCGGCGTTTTTTCCTGCGTTGTCATCAAATGTGACTTCACGGATTAACGAGCTCTTGAAGCGCGACGGCGCGGGACAGTTTACAGGGGAGCCGCCGAAAAAGGCGATACTGACGGATTATTATGAAAGCAGTGCGGAAGCGGAAAACCTCTACGACACGCTTTATGATGTTTATCAGCGTATGCCAAAGAAAGGGTTGACGTATTTCCCGTGCATTTTTCCGTGGCATCAGGTGGAGCTTTCGCGTTCGGAGCTTATCCGCCAATTGGCATTTTTGGCGTATGTGCTGGAGGACGAGGAAAAAATGACACAAGTGTCAGGTTTTCTTGAGGATATGACGGGCACTTACGGGAGGCATAGTCTGATTACCCTTCTTTTATGCCCGCCGAAAAATAAAACGCAGCGGGAAATCTTAATCAAGTCGATGGGCATTGCGGAGGAATATTCGTCCAGAACGGCAATTTCCATTGTAAAAAATATGACACTGACACGTGAGGATTATCGATTGCTGGAGGACATGCTGCGCTTTAAACGCGGCGGACTGCGCAGGGAGCTTTTGGACTTGCTTGACAGGCAGACGGAAAATGACATGGAGGACTGTCTGAAACGGCTTCTGACCGATAAGAAGGAGGAAAAGCGAACCGGCGGCTTGGATTTGCTTTTGCGTCTGTCAAAGCAGGAGGAAAAAGCCGCGTTTTTTGAGCGTGTGAAACCGCTTGCGGCTTTGGTCAAACAGCCTTCCGATAAAGAGAATGTACTTCTTGCAGAAATTTTAGGGGAGCATCCGACTTTAACGGCGGAAAATGGGTTTGGATTTTATAACCCTGACGCAAAGGAAAATGCCGTGCTGCCAAAAGCAGGAACAGATACCTTGAAACAGTGTGTTCTGCTGCCGGAGGACGCGGTTATTAAAAAACTTAAAAAATTAGATGCACTTATCTGTGAGCATAAGAACGACGAATTCCGGACCATTTGGGGAGAAACAAAATTAATTGGCTATGCATTTCAACAGATGAAAGAAGGCGATTCCAACCGGTTGGAGAATTATCCGCTTGCGAAGGAGCTGCGTGATTTTTATGAGCAGGAAATCGGCGATTACAGCATTTTTTTAGAGATGGAGGCGTTCACGGTTTGGGATGACATCAATCTGTTTGAAAACAGCCGCCCGTTTTATGATGCCGTCTTTGGGAAAATGCCCTTTACAGTAAAACCGTTTGAGCTGGGCTACGAATCGCAGATACGTGCAATTTGGAGACTCTACCACGCAGAATTTGCAGGCAAAAAGTTTTTACTGCATATGGGCATAGAATCGATATGCGCCTTACTTCCCATACTGACAAAGGAAAACCGTATGATACCGTACCAACATCCGGACTGGAAGGGAGATTTCACAACGGACAAAATTTCCGTCACAAAAATTCCGTTTTTTAAGTCGTTTTTTGACGGGCTTGCGTATTGGCAAACGGACGAAGAATTTGTGCAGGCGTTTTCTGCCGCATGGGCATTTGAACTGCGGTGCGCACAGGACCGGGAACGCGAACAGTTTACGGATGGAGAACTGCGTACCCATCGAAACAGCCAGACTCCGTTAAAACCGTACTGGTTTATGAAAGCGTACCATATGGGATTGGTTTCCAAGGATATTGTATGGAAAGCATTATTGCAGTATTATCCAAGAATGATGTGCATAAAAGCGCTTACACAGCTTGTCAAAGAAGATTATACCAATTCGAAAAACTATAGTCTGTGGCGTGACTTTTTTGGAAACGATTTATCAAAGCAGGTAATAGAAAACGGCGCGGCATTTGTCGGTCCGAATACATGGTGCGGGAAGCTGGCGCGGGAATTGTACAACGAAATAGTGCCTGTATTTATGGATATTGAACTGCGCAGAGGCGAGGCGGAAACCATCGTAACGCAGGATATGCGCGGGGTGACATATGTACAGGGAATCGATTATTTAATTCGTATTTTAAAGGCTTTGGGAAAGGATACGCTGAGCAGGGATACGTATTATTCGTGGTACTCATGGCATTATAACCGCGCAATGGATACGAAAAAAGAAATTTTGTGTTTTTTGTTAAAAGCATGTTATCCCAAAGAGGATGACAGCGCAAAACAGTTAAAAGCGGCTTTGAAGGGAACGGGCATTACGCAGCAGCGGCTTGTCGAGGTGGCAATGTATGCGCCGCAGTGGATTGACATTATCGAAAATTATCTTGCGTGGAGCGGTTTAAAGAGCGGATGCTATTATTTTATGGCGCACATGAACGAGCGCTTTGATGACAGGAAAACGGCAATCATTGCCAAGTACACACCCTTGTCGACGCAGGAGCTGCAAAGCGGTGCCTTTGATATTGACTGGTTTCAGGAATGTTACAGGCTTTTGGGTGAGAAAAACTTCGGCATACTTTATAATGCCGCAAAATATATTTCTGACGGTCAGAAGCATTCACGGGCAAGGAAATACGCGGACGCTGCCACGGGCAAGGTAACATTAGAACACCTGCGCGGAGAGATTTCCACAAAGCGAAATAAAGATTTGCTGATGAGCTACAGTTTGGTGCCTTTTGCAAAAAACCGTCAGAAGGATTTGCTGGCACGGTATCAGTTCATTCAGCAGTTTGCAAAGGAGGCGAAGCAGTTCGGCGCACAGCGGCGGGCGAGTGAAACGGCGGCGGCACAGACTGCTTTGGTCAATTTGAGCGTCCATGCGGGCTTTTCCGATGTTACCAGACTGATATTGAATATGGAAACGGAGCTGATACAGGAGTTTGCTGCGTATCTGCGTTGGACGGCGGTTGAGGACGTGGAGATTTGTCTCTCGGTTGATGCGGAAGGGAAGAGTGCGGTTTTATGCCGCAAGGGCGGAAAAATGCTGAAATCACTACCGTCGAAACTGCGGAAACAGGCGTATGTACTGGAAGTGAAGGAGGCGCATAATAAACTCAAGGACCAGTATGTGCGCACAAAGAAGCTGATGGAGGAGGCGATGGAGCACGGGGATTTGTTTACGGCTGCGGAAACGCGGGGGCTGTTTGGAAATCCTGTCGTGAAGGCAATCCTTGCATCGCTGGTGTTTGCGTGCGGGGAGAAACTGGGCTTTGTGCAGACGGATTTGAACGGCGGAGGGAAGTGCTGTTTGGTTGACTGCAAAGGTCAAAATCAGTCCTTGCAGGACGGGGATATGCTGCGCATTGCGCACCCGTTGGACTTATACCGGGCAGGTGTTTGGCACGAGTATCAGAAGGCGTTGTTTGACCATCAAATCCGCCAACCGTTTAAACAGGTGTTCCGCGAATTGTATGTAAAGATGGACGAGGAGCTTGAGCTGACGTATTCAAAGATGTTTGCAGGCAATCAAATCCAGCCGATGAAAACCGTCGGGTGTCTGAAGGGACGGCGTTGGGTTGCGGATTTTGAAGAGGGGCTTCAGAAAATTTATTATAAAGAAAATATTATTGCCAAAATTTATGCTTTGGCAGACTGGTTTTCGCCGAGTGATATTGAGGCGCCGACGTTAGAAATGGTAGTGTTTTCCGACCGCAAGACGTTTGCACCGATTGCGATAAAAGACGTACCGGATTTGATTTACAGCGAGGTGATGCGGGATGTGGATTTGGCGGTGAGCGTGGCGCATGCAGGCGGCGTGGACCCTGAAACGAGTCATTCGACAATTGAAATGCGGCGTGCGATTGTTGCATTTAATCTGCCGTTGTTTGGATTGGAAAATGTAACATTAAAAGGCAATCACGCACTGATTGCGGGCAAGCGGGGGAATTATTCCGTTCATTTGGGCAGCGGTGTTGTTCATCTGCAGGGCGGCGCGATGCTGCATATTCTGCCTGTGCATAGTCAGAAGCGGGGAAGGCTGTTTTTGCCGTTTGTGGACGAGGATCCGAAGACGGCGGAAATTATGTCGAAGATTGTGCTGCTGGCGGAGGACGGGAAGATTAAGGATCCATCGATTTTGGGGCAGTTGTAGAGAGGCGGTTTTTGGAGCGGATTGTGCTGCTGTCTAGAGTATCGGCTTGGGAGATTTAGAAAGGAGAATTGATGCATGGGATTATTCGAGAATGAAAAGGAAGAGGAGGAAATCAATACAAGCGGCTGGGACGCGATTACGGAGGAATGTGAGCGGGTGTATCCGGAACAGACCAATCCGAAGCATTATGTAATATTGATAAAATGGCGGTTGGGCGGTGACAGTCCGCTTGACGGTATCAGCGTTTATGACGGGGGCGCGTATTGGCATTTTGTGACGTATGGTCTGTCCGAGTTGTATGAGAAAGAAAGCGAGGACGAGGAAATAAGCGGGTATGGAATGGAGTTTACGTTTAAGCTGAAGAAAGAGAACTATGCAGATGAGGAAGCGGAACTGCAATGTGTCTGCGGCATTTTACAGTCCATTTCGCGAATTACGTTTACCAAGGGCGAGGTGTTTAACGCGTATGAGTATGTTTACACGGGACAGACGCAGGGAATTGATGCGGAAATGCAGTCCAATATAACGGGCTTTATCACGATACCCGATAAGGAATTTCAGTCAATCCGCACGCCGAACGGGACGGTGGATTTTGTGGAATTTATTGGCGTTACGAACGCGGAACTGTTGGCGATTCGAAACGGCGAACTGGACGTGAACGGGTTATATGAAAAATTGGGCAGTGATGTGACGGATTATCATAGGGAGTCGGTTTGTTAAGGATATTTATATGTAGGGAGGACCCACTGATATCAACAAAAGCACCTTCGCGGAATGAAAACCGTTTCTTTGGGAAGCATATTAATATGCGGATAAATCGGAATAGACCACGGAGGTAACACCATGTACGGAATTGATTTATTAATAAAAGAGCATCTGAATATTATCGCTTTCACTGAATACATGAAAAATTGCTGCTGTGCAATTTTGGAAGGTGCGGACGTTAATGCGGCTCAATTTATGGAATGCATCGATTTTGCACGCTCCTATGCAGATAAACACCATCATGGGAAAGAAGAACAAATCCTATTTCGTCATATGCTTGAAAATCCCACCCCCGCCACCGAAAAACTGGTGCGAAACGGAATGCTCGTCGAACACGATTTTGGACGATTTCACATTACAGAGCTGGAAAATTCTCTCAAATTATATAACAACTACCCTTGCACCAAAAACAGGCTCAGCATCATCACCCATGCCGCCGCATACGCGGATTTATTGCAGCGCCACATTCAAAAAGAAGACAACGTATGCTTTACTTATGCGCAAAGAATGCTTTCAAGCGCTGAAAAAAATCAAATTGATGAACAGACAAAAATTTTTGAAAAAAAAGCCGAACAAGACGGCGTACAAAATAAGTATCTGACATGGTTAGACGAACGGCTGTCTTGTTCATTATCGCATTTTCCAACATTTTAGTGCCAAACCCATGGTATTTCGTCAAAGAGCGCGAAGAATTCTTTGTTATCCCAATCAGATACCGGACGATAGTCGTAGTAAACACCATTTATTCCAAAATTAGTACAGCTGTCCGTTGCGATAGATAACCGTACCATATCTCCATTGGCGAGCACAAGCTCCAAACATGCATTCTGATTTCCGCAATCTGCTCCGCCATAGATATACTCTGCATTGCTAAACCAGTTTGCAAGCAACTCTAAAGTTTCCTCGTCCGTTATCGTTTGACTATACAATTTATCGTCCGTAAGCATACCCTGTGCGTCCAGCTTTGCCGATACAATATCTGCAATATCCGCAGGATTATAGGGCTCGTAGTTTAATTGTTCCTGCAGCATATTTTGGATTTCTCCGCATAACTTAGGAGCCTCCACAAAATACTCCACAATTTCGCCTGTTTCGTCGACAAAATTATATTCCAAATATCCGCCTTCAAACACCCTAAAAAGCATGTGATTATAAGCAATCTGCCAGCCCTTTTCTTTCATGCCTTTACGTTCTCCCGCGTAAAGATTTGGCTCTAGCGGCAGATCCTCTATCAATTCCTGCAGCCGTTTCTGTTCACTGCCTTCGGGAATATAATAATAAAAACTGTACTTTCGCAATACAGAAGGTTGGACGGCGATACATACCTTATCCTCTTGCACCTCCCGTGCTAAAATGGCGTCTCCATAAACCATGTTGTCCCAATCTTGTATAACATTTTCCTTTTTCGACTGTATTTCAGTTTGTTTGCTATTCTCTGTTTCCATGTCTTTTTCGTCGTTTGCCGCAGTTTTATCTGCAATGTGTTCCGTTATATTAATTTCGCTTTCATTGACTGCACTTTGCGCTGCGCACCCTGTAATATTTTTACATATTAATATCAATGCCATTATAAACAAGAGCATCTTATTTATCATTTTGTAAATCCCTCCCCTTGCGTTTGCAAAACCATTGAAAAAGTTCCTTTAATTCCAGTCACACAATGATTTCTTAAATTATAACACAATATAATTGTACGGTGCAGAAAAAAATTCAATCTATTCTCGTAAACTATCAATAAACGGACAATAATATATTCTTAAATTGTGAAACCGCACAGCAAAAGATTTGCTTTTTTAGTGAATATTTTCTATAATTATTTTAATAAATAAAAGCTACCGAACAAAAAGACTTTCCTTTTCACTTTTATATAAAATTGCTAAAGGAGTATTTATAATAATATGAATATTGAAACATATGTAGGCAAAATTGTTGGGTTTTATATGGTCTTATTTCTGTTCACGATCCTCTTGGGTATTGTGGAAATTTGCAACAGAATACGAAAGAATAAAGTAATTTGGGCTGGGTTTTTCCCCTGCTCTCTTCTCTATTCCATTATTGGTATCTTCAGCACATTCTCTGCATATTTGGCTTATGATGATATCACGGATCCCAGCTATGGAAGTTATAAGGACTGGGTATTACAGGATTTTATTTTACAGGGTATCAGGACCTTTCTAATATGGCTGTCCATCGGGGTATCGCTTTATTTGTTATCGGAATGGAACACGTTAAAAAAGAAAAGGAGACGGAAACGAACTAAGAGAACGGTGGAAAAGATTATTGATAAAAAATTTAGGGGAATAATCTATATCGTTCAAAAGGGCAAGGTTTTACATGAATGGGTAAGCGGTTTTGCAGATTTACCGAATGAAATTCCCAATACCATAGAAACAAAATTTGCAAGTGCGTCAGCAGGGAAGGCATTTGTGGCGGTCGGCATTTTGCAGCTGATTGAACAGGGAAAGCTCGCATTTGAGGACACATTAGGCACACTCCTTGACCTGGAATGGAATGTGATTGACAAGGACGTTACGGTTAGACAGCTTTTGAACCATACATCGGGCGTTCCGGACTATTTTGATGAAAACAGTATGGACGAATATGAGGAATTATGGATTGATTTTCCGAATTATAAAATCAGGAAAAACGGGGATTTGCTTCCATTATTTATCCATAAACCGATGATGTACCCAAAAGGGGAAAAATTCCAATACAATAACACCGGTTATGTATTGCTTGCCATGATCCTTGAAAAAGTTACCGGACAACCCTTTGACGAATATCTGAAAAAGAATCTTTTTGAGGTCTGTGGAATGGCGTCAACGGGCTATTATGCGTTGGATAAGCTGCCGGCAAAATGTGCCAATCATTATATTTACTGCGCTGATGCAGATGATTACCGCACAAATATTTTTTCTGTTGATGCAAAAGGCACGGGTGCCGGCGGCGCGTTTGTTACGGCGAAGGATATTGTCCGTTTTTGGACGCATTTGCTGGAAGGCAGGCTGATTGCAAAACCGCTTGTTGCAGAGATGCTGCGCAAACAGAGCGGGGACGGTGCTGACGCAGAAGAGGGATATTATGGTTATGGAATGTGGATTATCGACAATCCAAACGGTAAGGATTTTGCGTATTTTCAGGGCTGCGACCCGGGCGTCAGTTTTCTCTCGGAATACAATCCGAATAACGGAATGATTTCTGTTTTGGCAAGCAACTATGGAGATAATGTTTGGAAGGCAATGCGGAATATAAGGGAAACGCTATACAAATGACACTTGTGTCATTTTATGCTATAATGTCGTCAGACATTATACTCGCCCGAATGGGCATAAGCTTACCATAATTACGGAGTAATTATGCTATAATATTCGCAAATTTAAGGCATGTTTCCCTAATATTCTGCATTTTTTCCATAAAGTGAACTGTCAAAACAAGCTATTTTCATACGCGTTTGCACACCAAACTTTCAAGCCATCAATCTTGACGCTATTAACTATATATTCCTGTTTTTACCTTATACTGATGCCGTAATGGCTTCATCTCCCAATCATCAAATCCTATAATTCCATCATTCTGTAATCTTCCTAGCATAATCCCTGGATCACGTTCTATCTGATTTGCAAAAATTTTAATTGCCTGCAAATCATACTGCTTTTTCTCTAGTATTCAAATACTTTACGTTCCTGCGCCAATTCTTCTTCCGATTTAAATTCGGCAATCAAAGTATCATAAGCATTTTGAAGATTGAGCCAATAATTTACACTTGTTCCAATCATTCCAGAAAGCTTCATGGCAATGTCAATGGACAAGCTCTGCTCTCCTCTGATTATAAGGCTGAGATTTTTAGGTGTCGTGTCTAATCTTTTTGCATAGTCCTCTTGTGTAAGTCTGCTTTCCTCAACGATTTTCTTAATATAATATCCGGAATGAAACGCAATCATATCATGATATTCTATATAGTTACTTATAATGTTTGCTCACCTCCGAAATCTCTACTATTTTAACAATATTTGCTATTTGGTCAATATTGCAAGGATTATATGGATTTTTATTTTCATCCAATGGCTGAAGAATTACTCTCCATTGTTCACGCCTTGATTTTACATCAATCGCAAAATATCCCTCTAGGGTTGCGTAAACAAGTTCCAAATCCTTTCTCCTTGTTTTTAAATTACGCATCGGGTAATTTTATTTTTGCGCCGTTTGGAATATTGTCAATGTTTTCGTTACAATATCCTTCTTCTATCTCTTCTTTCTCGGTGCAAAATACGGTGGAAAAATTCCTAATTTAGAGCCAATCGTGTGGAAAATGGGGAAGAATATAAATACAGTCAGCACTTGCGTCACGATTTTAGGTGTTTCCAGTGCCAAATCTGCGGCTAACACACCTGTATTTCCTACCATATCTACATAAAAATCCGTGCGCGTGAGCGGCTCTGCGGTTTCGATTTGATTTAGGAAGATTTCATTTTTTGTCAAATCCTCCCAAACCACCTGACCGAGCGGCAGGATACTGTCTCCGCTAAACATGGAATCGCCTGTTGACTGGACGCTTTCATCGTTCACGCGCGCAGCTACCCGCTCTCCGTTGGGAAGCTCGACATTGTACAGATAATAGTTGTCGTAAAAGCCTGCGCCTTCGTTTCTGTAGTGGATTCCGTGCGAAACGATTGTAAATGTGTCATGGCTTAACAGGTCGTCTATGCTTTGCGCCCGAAATGCTGATTCGTCCGCCCGTCCGCCAATCTCACCATCTACTGCTTGATGTTCTTCCAACTCTTTCTTATATGCGGCTTCCGCTATACGGCTTGCCACATAGCCTGTTCCAAGCGCTATCAGCATGGACAGCGCGATGCAGATGACAGCGTCGATTGGTAAAATTCGTCTCCTCATATTTATAACTATGCTCCTTTCTTAGTGTGCGCGTTTTATGTGAATTTGTTTACAATTCTGTAAAGCACAACCTTGTATCCTCATTTTTTTGAACTTATTTCTCTACTTTTTTAAATTCTGCTCTTTCTCAAAAAACGCTTTTTCTAAAACAGCATATTCTTTTTGAGAACAGACTTCCCTGCATTTTTGTATTCATGGGTCAAGCGAACATGCTTGCATGTTCATTTGACCCTCAAATCAAGGTTGAAAGATTTTCTTTCAACCTTTCACTCACAAACAATAACCTCATCCATCGCGTCCAAAGAAGTTCCATACGCAAAATTGACCGAGTTAGTCATGTCGAATGAGAGTTCATAAAAAGCATCGAAACCGTCATGTGCAATCTTGAATAGGATGCTGTTTCCCGTATAACCATATACGTCAAGGTCAGAGATAATATCACCGCCAGTTACCCAAACCGTCCAATTGCTTCCTTCAACGCCATATGTACACGTTTCCGTCCTTTCAATGCCGACACATGCGCCGCGCTCCACATCAAATATCCACTGTCCTTCAAATTTTTGAAAAACATCATCCAAGCTTGGATCCGCCGTATCGATGCTTTCTTGGATTTCAGGCGAAATCGTAAATGGTTCGTTTCTGACATCTGCTAAATATGCGGCAAGCGTGTATGCCCTTGCCCGCGTCATTTCTTCGGCGGTTGTGTTTTCCAGTTGCGGCTGCAGGCTTCCGCCAAAAGCCGCCGCACCTGCGCCTTTTACATTTTCCTCTTTTCTTTTTATCCATGCCCGTTGTTCCTCGAGCGCTTTTTCTTTCGCTTCCGCGTCCAACTCATCGCTTAATCTGCTCCATAACGAATTGAGCTCATCGTCCCAAAGCTGATACCACTGCGCAGTAAGCTGATTCATCTCCTGCTGCCCCATGCTGCTCCAATCAGCGTTTTCATATTCACTTGATTTTGTCTCTATTTTTGCAATTTCATCTTGAATACTTTCGGTTTCGCTTTTTTCTATTATGTCATTTCTATTAATATCATTTATATCTATATTATTCCCCTCTTCCGTCTGCCGATTTTGCGCGGATTGAGGCTGTTCATCGGGTGTGGAAAATGGCACTTCCTCTACTTTTACACCGCAACCGCTGCTGAATAGCAGAACCATAATGTACAATACAATTGTGATTCTTTTTTTCATAAAAAATCCCCCCATCTTTTTCATACAATATTCTTTTATTTCATTAAATTGCTTTCTTTCTCAAAGAATGCTTTTTCTAAAATAACATACTCTTTTTGGGAACAGACCTCCCTGCATTTCTTCTGATATTCTTTGGAGCGTTTGAGCATATCTGAAATTTTTGAGCAGGGAAATTCACCGCACTGGCTACATTTTTCTACATGATGTTCTTTTGTGCATTCCACCAAATGATAGGGACATTGGTTATTTGGCGTACAGCCACGACAGGCAATTTCTTCGTTAGAAACAATCTTAGTTCGCCTGCCGCGAGGGTCAAAAACCCAGCAGCTTGCTGCGTTCAATTTTGATGCCCCGTAGCTTGCTGCGGGGTTTTTGACTTCATTTAATAATTTCATAGCACTTTTTTGTATATTCTGTAAACGAAGCAATATTACTTAGTATTCCCCTCTGCAGTTTATGACTTGTTTCGATTGCAAGGTGAAATTGTTCCTGCGTAATATCCCCTTTTGTTAATGCATCCTCCAGTTCGTCCATGTCATCAATTACAATTGTCCCATCCGGATAGACTACTAAATCCAAATATAAGTCATCAAAATATGGCATCCCATCTGCATCAATTCCTTGTGCCGCTATCATATCTATGTACCACAACAGAATTTTTTCATCTTCATCCATCATAGCTGTTATACAATACCAGTCATTATTGGGCAAAATCGACAGCCATTTTCTTCCTTTGTCACAAACCACAATGTCTTTGCCATTGAATTTCCAAACCTGCGCTTTGTTTACCTCTTTGATTTCCATAAGCCCAATATATCCATTTAGTAATTCTGAATTTATCGTCTTCCCAAAAATATTTTTAGAAACAATACATGTCCACTCATCATATGATAATCGACTTCTTTTCATAGCGTTCCACCTCACAATTCTTGCTTTTGTTTACAGCTCCGTTTTAATGGAAATGTAATAAAATACTCCTACATTGGAGTTCCGACCTCGATTAAATTCCCGTCAGGGTCATAAAAACGCACAACCTTCTGTCCCCAAGCATGTGTCATCAATTTATTCACATATTCAATCGGCTCGCCGCAATTTTCCAGTTTCTTCACAAATCCCTCAATATCGCTTTCCTCAAAGTATAATTCACACGCATTATTTCGGAAAATGCAATCCCGCTTCAGAAAGGAGTTCCATATTTTTGCGTCCTGTAAGACAAGCCCTTCTGTCATGATGACATTTCCGTCATTGTCCAAAAGAACCTCCAGTCCGAACAGATTTTTATAAAATGCTATGGATTTTTCGATGTCGTTTACGACAATCAGAACGTTTTTCAATTTCATAATAGAATATAATCCCTTTCATCTTTTTACAAGTGGAAAACTTACAGTTACCATTTAAACAGGACCTCGCATTCACTGCGACGGATTTCTGCCTGCTACTGAAACGAGGTGAACAGTAACAGACTGCTCCCCCGCAGTCGCTGCAGGCAGGGAACAGTCCATTCTTTTTGTCCGATTCGGCGTGTCCTTTGTTGTTATTAACTGTATTTGTTTAGGTTTTATGCAAATACATGCCAATTTTTACATCAATTACATCATTTATTATGGTTTGCTCATTTTCTGTTGCCAAAATGTTGCCACGCCTTTATTATAGCAAATCCCGGCAATTTAGCAATCTACTTTTTTAAATTTTGCACACTCAAAGCACAATTTTTCCTTAATCACCTTATTACATAACACTAGCACCATGTCTATACAACCAACAAAGTAAACACCATATCTGTATAAAGCCACGTGATAATTTACAAATCCCTTTTCATATATCCACAAGTAAATGGAAAAAAATCAAATTTTTTTGTTCCTATATGGATAAAACCATTATCCTCATACCATTCTCTTAATATTATATTTTCTTCTACAATTCCAATATTCATCTTTTTACATTTCATTTCTTTTGCTTTTATATAAGCATCCTCCAACAACTTTGTCCCAATATGCTTATGACGATATTGCGGAAGAACACATAGATTATTAAGTTCGCACTCATTATTATCTTGTAATGATAATGAATAATAACCAATGATTTTACCATTATAATAATATGCAAACATAGGTCTATGTTCATTCTCTAATTGATATAATAGTCTATTCTCTGTTGTAGCAAATGCCGTAAAACGTGAAGCATTTTCGATTGTATAACCTAGTTCGTCTGCAACCGTAATAAAGCTTTCTCTTATAACATTGACACATTCTGCAATATCTTTTTCATGTATTTTCTTTATCATCTAAACTTTCTCCTTTAGATAATTTCACTGCTATACTCAGTAAAGCCCATTTCATCACTCGAACTCAATGATGCGCTCCATTTCCCGCGCAGCCGTGCTTATCTGCCCCGCATGAGTGACCCTCGCCGCACTGATGTTCTCCACCGTCATGGTGATCGCAGTGCACATCGGGGTTAAATGCCAGTGTTCCTGCAAGCAGTGCATTGACTGCCTCGTCCGTACTTCCCGATGCGCCGCCGTAGAGCTGAATGCCTGCATCTGCCAATGCCATCTGCGCACCTGCGCCAATTCCGCCGCAAATCAGCGCATCGCATTTTAACGATGACAGCATACCTGCCAAAGCGCCATGTCCGCTGCCTTGTGTACTTATAACCTCCGCATTTATAATCTTCCCATCTGCAGTTTCGTAAACCTTAAACTGCTCCGTATGTCCAAAGTGCTGGAAAATCATTCCGCTTTCATAGGTGACTGCAATTTTCATAAGCTTATTCATTCCTTTCCCAATTCTTATTCAATGCCGAATAACACCATTATAGTCCGGTATTATAGGAAATTCAAGATACTACGGGTGTTCTTATTCGTACTGTTTTAAGGCATCTACGCACCAGCCACTGTTTCGATAAACGGCGCGCTTTGGTTCACAAAGCGGTTCCTTTAATAGGGATTAAAGCTTCAAGACCATAAAAATATCGTCAGCATAAGTTCCGTCGTCATATTTATTTGCATTCGGAAACGTACCGCACACCTTAAATCCCAAGCTTTCATACAAATGACGGGCTCTTTTATTATTACCTGCCACACTTAATTCAGCCTGTTCAAAGCCATGATTTTTTACTTCTTCCAACAGTCTTTTTAACATAAGCCTTCCCAAGCCAAATCCTGTATACTTCTGATACAAAGCAATACCTATTCCCGCACGGTGTCTTGTCCGTCGGCTACCTGATTTTCCTTCAAATGAACAATTTCCTGCATATTCCCCATCTACAAATGCTAAAAGCAAAAGTTGATATTCCGATTGATTATGGTCGTTAATAAATTGCTCCTCTTCTTTTAAAGTAAGCTGTATTTCGTCGGGCTCAGACATCAAGAACCTTGTTTCACCCGTAACAGTTTTCAGATAATCAAGAAGCATTTGCGCTTCATCTAATCTCGCACTACGTAAGGTAATTCTTTTTTCATCTAATCTATACTGTTCCTCTGCGAATATCATATTTTTCTCCTCCAAATTTTAAATTACTGCCATAATATCCCCTAATTCCTTCCGCGGACGCTTGTCGGGGCATTCATCCGCATCCTGCGCCTGCAAAAGCATATTTTCAATAAACGCGCCGATTGACAGCGTATCGCATATCTCTGTAAACCGTTCGTCCGTGTCAAGCGCCGTAAACGGACTTTTCCCGTTTGTATTGATTACGACAATCAAAACCGGCGCCTCCCGCATAATGCGCAAGGTATTTTTGGCATCCGGCAAACCGTTCTTTGACTTTGGCAGCATTGCGCACTCATTTTCTTCCCTGTAAATTCCCTTTTCCATCAAAGAAAGAAATTCTTCCTTGCTATGATTTCCCAAAACAATACACTTCCACGGTTGCCTGTTTTTCGCGGATGGCGCGGCGCTTCCGACTTGAATGACAGCCTCAATGATTTCCCTTGAAACTGGTTTGTCCTGAAATTTTCGGATACTTCTTCTAGTATAAATTGCGTTTTGCTTCATAATCAATCTCCGTTTTTGACCAACAAAATATAGTAATCCAGCAAATCATATATCCATTCCTGAAGTGTCGAAAACCGGAATCCAAGCGCGTTTGCCTTATCGGTATTGATACTGTATTCCGGCTCCCCGTTATACGGGGCTTCCTCTCCTTCACTGTCAAGAACCGCCTTTGTGCCCGTCTTTTTCTCAACATAGTCAATGATTTCTTTTATGGAAATTGTACCCTGAGAGCTTCCGTTTATGGCGCCCCGCAGCTCTTTGTCAACCAAAAAGGCAATGAATTTTCCCGCCTCATCAGAGCGGACAAACCCCATTTGACAGTCCAAATTATCAACGCACATTGGTATCGACTTCATTGTATGCTCCACATAAAAAAGCAGTCTTTTTGTATAATCGTCCCGCCCGATTGTAAACGGATATCTTACCGCAATCCAGTTTTTATCCGCGTACTTCTGCCACAGCGCGTACTCTGCTTGCCGCTTGATTTCTTCATATGGAAAGGCTTTTCTGTCACACCATACAAAGTCCTTTGAAGTCCCGTCAAAATCCGTTTCCATTGTATTATAGCGTTTCGGCGCATAGACTGACGTGCTTGACATATAGATGTATTTACCGCAGTCAGCATGTTCCATTACGTATCTAATATCATTGGAACAATATGCAATTTTATCGATTATGACATCGTAATGTGTCCCCTTTAGGGCAGCCTTGACGCTTTCCTCATCTGTCCGCTGCAGTACAATCCGCCGCACCCTGCTGCCAAATGAATCCGGGGTTTTACCTCTTGTCGCAATCGTCACGTCATGCCCTTTTTCCAACAGTTCATTCACCATAGGAATCCCAAAAAACCGAGTTCCGCCAATTACTAAAATGTTCATCTTTGCCTCCATTATTTCTTTAAAAAGTCGCTAAATTCTTTTAATTCCGCTTCCTTTTCTTTTGGCAGACCGTTAAATTCCGTATTGCAAATCGCGCCTTCCAGTGTATATAAATGCACTAAACAGACCTGCGGATAAGTTTCCTTTAATTTCAGAAACGCCTGCTTACTCCCTAACTGCGCCAGTTTTTCAGGCGAGTCAATTCCAACGCTTGTCAGTTTTCTTGCCATTTCTTTCCCAATATTTGTCATCGACATTAGTTCCGACATTTCGTATCTCCTATTATTTTATTAATTTATCCAACCCGAAACCGGCGCTTCAAAATACATGCGCCGCACTCCCGCAACGCCATTAATTCCTCAGCTTAAACTTTGCCATTTCCTGCTCCGTCTCTCTACTAAAATACTTCTTTACAATTTCATTTTTGCGTCGGATATCGGCGTAATTCCTTGATGCAAAAGTCATATCAAAATAATATTACTTTCATTATATATGCTCTTCCTGTTTGTTTCAATTTATTTTCTTTTGAATTAAATATTTGTATGAAATAGTGCAGGTCCAGCAACCTGTGTTTAATTCTTTTACAATTGTTGTATTTTCCTGTAAAAGTGAATAACTGGCAATTTGCCACAAATTTTAAAAAACTGTGACTGTTCCATATAAAATAATTGTTTCGCATATCACATGTTATTTACATAAATAGGAGCTAAAACAGAACAAGCTTGCGTAACTTGTATACAAGGAGTGAAACAATTGTGCATTTGAAAAACAGACATTACAATCCTTCTTTATAGCTGGCAATGGATATTGCTAAGATGTTTCATATGAACGTTGAGAAACTGTTTGAATTTACATAGGATCGAACATACCATATAAATGCCAAAAGACGCATGGTCAATGACTCATACGTCTTTACGCTGTTTCTGATTATGTTATTTCCTGCAATCTTATTTCTTTTTAACGGGAAGCCATATCTCTGTATAATAATTATCGTCCTTTGTCCCGTTTGGATATTTGTTCGGTGTGTCATACATTTCGACACAATATCCTGCCGCAAACTCATACTCCTGCAATGCGGGAAGCCATTCGGAGAAAATCTTTGTATTGACATCTTGTAAGGAATGCGGAAGAGCGCCCCTGCAGGGAAAAACTGCCCATGTAAATGCGGGGATTGTTTTTACTACAAATCCATCGGGAATATCCTTAGACGGATTATAGACATCGGCAATCAGATATTCAAATGTTTCGTTTCCCATCTGTAAATCAATGTTAATGCCGAACATTCCGCAGACCTCTTCGCCCTTTCCCGAAGTATAATGCTCCTGCCAAAACAGCGGAAGTTCCTGTTTTGCATTCTCATAACAAAACATCTTTGATACACCCAAAACGGAAAAACCTTCTTTTTTGACAATTCTGTACTCCATAATTGAACCACCTTTCAATGAAATTGTTAGTTTCAGCGGTGCGAACGTTTTAATCATTGTTTTATCCCTTCGCACGGTCAGAGGCGTATGTCCGTGAAAACGCGTAAATGCTTTGGTAAAGCTGTCAGGAGAATCATAACCGTATTTTATTGCAAGCTCCATAACCGTAATATCGCTTGTAATCCATTCACCCCCTGCAAGAGACATTCTGCGGTTTCTTATATATTCCGCTATGGAATATCCGCATAATATGCTAAAGCCCTTGTGAAAATAGAACGGTGAAATATTTATGTGTTTTGCCACCTCGTACATTGTAATGTCTTCCGTGATGTGGCTCTCAATATATGCAACTGCTTTCCTGATAGCCTCTGCCCATTCCATAACCGTCAACCTCCTGCTGTAACTAAAGTATACGCTTATTCATTAATACTGTCCCGACATTTTTTGTTCTATTTTGTCCGAATATGAGTACATAACCCCCAATGATCGGTTCAGTTGTAGTTCGCAATGTCAATTTTGTCCGAATATAGGTACATAAGCTCCATCAACTTATCACTTCCGCAGTAGAAACAGTGCAGCTATGCGTCCTATCTCATCGAACCTCTTTCACAATATTTGTGAGCTTTTCCATATTTTGTGTCGAATAAATTTTCAAGGTTATTGCAAATCTTCCTTTTATTTTTCCAACTTGTTTATAAATACCTTTTTCTCTAATGTATCCATGTTAAAATCTTTTTTAACAAAACCAAAATGTTGATCTACCTTTCTTACAGTATCCTCAATTGTACTTTTTTCAGTTCTTTCAATCCACAAATAGTTACTGCTCTTAATATCATTACATTTTTTCTCATTGAGCGTTTTTAAGGTTACATTACAGGTTGCCTTTGCTTTTTCAATATCAGACGCACTGTTAATAAAATCACGAAACCCTTGATGGTCAGGACGATTACAATAATCCTCAACTAAATTTGATGGTTCTTTTATTAAAAACACTATTCGGGATGCTTCTGTATATTTTTCAGCTTCTTCCACCGTCAAATGGCAGTCACACAATACAATTTTATTTTGTGAAAGACAAATCAAATCCAACAATACAAAATCCAATTGTTCTCTTGTGTTATCAATCAGCCATTCTTTATATTCCTCTACCGTACGCCCAAAAAACGCATCTGCATCTATAAAAACTTTATTCATTGACGGTTGAAAAGCAGAATTAGAAATTTTTTGATGATAGGAAAACTGTTCATCAATATCATAAACCAATAAATGGTGCCGTTTCTCCAACTCCCGTGAAATTGTTGTCTTTCCGCCACAGGGTGTCCCAGTTATAAAATAAACATTTATTAAATATTCTTTAATTACATTATCTTGAAGTATCATTATAAGTTCTCCTTTATTAAATAGTTTTTAGTGTCCTGTTTGTACATAAAACTATTTAACACAGTTCCATGTACTTAGATATTTCTTAATCGTAGGAATGCCACCATTTTCTTCACCTCCACTAAAATCAAATTCTTTTTTGATTATACTATTTTCTTCTCTCATTTGACCCATGGAGGCAAAAATGATTACAGTAAACTAGAAATAGGATAAAAAATGCAAAAGAACCGCATATTCCGGCGGTTCTTTTTGGGTTTTTCCATGATTTATTATTCTACACTGTTTGAAGTCCTGCAAGCTGTTCTATTTCTTCTACACTAAGTCCCGAACACTCTGCAATTTCTTCAATTGTCAGCTTCCCTGCTTTTAGCATCTTAAGCGCTGTTTCCTTCTTTCCCTGACTTATTCCTTGATTTATTCCCTAATTTAATATAGTTCTTGCACTTGTTTCAATCAATGGTCCTCTCATCATATCATCTACGCCTTTCTGCACATTTTCATATTTTTGTGCAATCATTTTAATCACATCATTGGAAAGTTCTATAATTGTGCGTTTGTCAAATGTCCCGATTACGCCCTGCCGTTCCAACTCGTCAAGGTGTTCCAAAATTTCCTGATACTCCGCTTTCAATTCTGCTAGTTTCCGCTCATTATTATTATACTCCGGAAACTGTTTCTCATATGAAAAAATATAAAATGGAATTAACATTAACAGGCGTTTTTCAAAAATATCATTCAGCGTATACGTCTGCACCTTCATAACCGGCACCTCATACTGAACCGTCCCACCTGGTGTGATAATCACATAATTCATTTTATCCGGTGTTTTCTTATAAGAACGAAGATACAAAACCGCCGTATTCGGAAATGTTACCGTCAGTGTCTCTTCCGTAATCTCACCCTTGTTAAGCGCTATTTGAGCATCTTATGCCGAATTGTGATTTTTTTGTTCGACAGGCGGTTTCTGAAAATGGCAGGGCGGTTTATGCCTGTATCAATTACGGGGAGGCTTTTTGTCCGATTGCGCTGGAAGGACGGAGTATTTGTATTGATGGGGATATTGGCGAGGTGTTAATTTTATCAAAATACAGTTAAAATGATAGGTAGTATCTATGCAAACGAAGTGTAACAGTTCAGCCTCCGGCTTCACTGTCACGTCTGATGCACACAAAATCGCATACAGAGCGATTTTACTCGCGGAATAGTGCCAGGCTGAACTCTTACAACGAAGTTTACTATCGTGTCCTGTAAAACTGACACGGTTGACACAATTTGCTATAATTTGCACAGCTAATTTACGCGAAGGAGAGATAATCAAAGTCCCATAGAAGATCAATCTCCTACCGGTTCAATGAAGCCAAAAAGCTGTTGCAGTCCCGTAAGGAACTTTGTACGAATTTTTGCCGCAAACTTCTGTTTAGACTGACTATGGCAAAAAAATATTACCATCCCGAGTTGGAATTTATTATGACCGATGAACACAACGCTGTCATCGGCTACGCCATGTTTTCAAGATTTCATATCGAAGGGAAATACGAAGACGAACTGCTAATCCTCACGCCTGTCGCCGTAAAAACCGAACTTCAAAGACAGCATATTTCCAAAGAATTGCTGGAATACGGCTTTACAAAAGCACAGGCACTCGGATTTAAAGCAGTTCTTGTCGAAGGAAATCCGAAAAATTATAATCCGCGTGGCTTTCAAACAAGCTGCCTGTTTGGAATAACTGCAGGACCAAACATCAAACTGCCGCGCCCTGAATGCCTGATGATAAAGGAATTGGAAGAGGGTGCGTTGGAGCACATAAGCGGCATCGTCGATTACTCGTTTTATGAAACGCTGTGTGAGGATTCGTTATAAGCCGGGCATTTCACAATGATTTCCGGCTGAAACAATCCGAATTTTACTGCGCGAAGCGTATGTTAAAATATAATTTTGACGAGCAAACTTGTTGGCTTTGCAAATATTACGCAAAAAACAGCGCTAAATCCAGGATGACAGGATTACCGCTGTTTGTCTTATAATGATTATACCTTTTCGATAAAGTGATTATTATACATACCCCAATAAATTAAACGCTCTGTTTCCAACGTAGGCATATTCATTCTGTATTTACCTTTGGCAATTCTGATTCATTACTATCGGCAGCGCCGAAATTTTATCACACAACCGGCTGAATTGCAATGATATATCATGCTTGAGTTTCCGCAGTTCTATCCACAGAACCGTCAATCGTATGTACTAATTATGT
>CAJUJG010000040.1:12227-31806 GCA_910586715.1 uncultured Lachnospiraceae bacterium | reverse complement strand
CCAGCTTCCATCCTCGCGCTCCTGTGCCGTGACGCTCATCATACAACTGTTCCTGTGCTTCTCAACCAAATACCGCTCAATATATCCGTCCTGACAGTCGCCCTCATCATACGCCTCAAAAATATCATCCCAAAGGTCCTTATCTGTAATAATCAATTCGAAGCTGACATTATAATCATCTGTCGCCATCATTGCCGCGAAGCACTCAATATAATAATCGTCAATGTTTCCGATATAACCATCCTCACTGCCGCGTACAGTCTGGACCGTAATATTTGCCGTGTTATCAACAACCGGTGTTTCTGTCACGGTACTATTGCCTGTCGTCGTGGTCGTAGTTGATGTTCCTGTAACTGTTGTAACCGTTGCCGGTCCGGTCGTCGTCGGTTTTGTCGGCGGCGTCACGGTCGTGGTATCGGAAGGCACGGACGGATTTACCTCAAGCCCGCTGTATCTGCTTCCCCTGCATGCCGGAAGATAAATCGACAAATCCTTACGTATGTGATTTCCTGCATATTCTGCATCTGAACAGTTAAAATAATCATACGTATTCGGGTTGGTATCATCCCATGTACTGTCCACATTATAATACTGTCCGTCCTCAAGCTTTACAATATTCCATGCATGATTTTCACCGGCATATCCCGTGACGTAATAGCAGGGAATATCAAGCTGCTGGAGTACATACTGTAACGCCCTCGCATATCCCGCACACACGGTTCTTCCGTATACCAGCGCACTGTACGCGCTTTGATTCATGGGTGCGTTTGCATCATACCGAACAGAGCCAATCAACGCGTCATGCGCCTCTTTCTCCTTATCATAATCCGTGTAACACCCATACGTTTTATCCAAAATCAGCTTTGCCGCGTCCTCAAACTTTGATTTGGAACCGTCAATGTCGTTTGCCGTGACATTAAACACAAGCGTAATATCCGCTACAGGTCCAAGCGGCGCGTATTTATACTTGTATGCCGTATCCACCCAAAACAGTTCGGGGTGGTCGTTCACAACAGCCGTAAACGCATTCTTCAGGTCGGTTGCCGTAATATCTGTTACCGGCGAGAAATTTTTCTGCATCGCATCCGCATTCGCATACAACTGCCGGTAAAGTGCCTTTTGCGTGTCATTAAGCATGGCATAATACGGATAAAATTCCTCGTCAAACGTAAGTCTCTCTCCGGTTTCGCCCTTGCTAAGCGTTTCTAAAATCTCATCTGCTTTCGCCTGCGTGACTTCCGTACCGGTTGACTTAATCGGAATATAACCTGTAAGCGCAGCTACCTTTGGTGGAATCTTCAACTTTTTCTGCGCATCATCATCGTCCGAATCCGGACTTTCCGCCGCAGGCTGTTCCCCCTGTGTCACTGTTGTTTTTATAACAAAGTTTCCTGCCTGACCTTCCTCAGGCACATTTGTTTCGATGGTTTCGTCCGGTTTCTTCAGACGTTCCCCAATTTTTACGGCTATATCGGGATTGTGGCTGCAAAGCGCAATAAAAAGGAGTATAAGCGCAAGCAGACCACCAATTCCGTATAGCAGCTTCTCTACTATACGCATAATGGTACCTCCTCTTCCTACTTATACTCCCCCATGAGCCAAAACCAAACGGCACCTCCATATGCCGCAATTGTCGCATTTATTTGAAAAAAGCGATTAATTTACTTAATTATAAGACTTTTTTTATGTTGTGTCAATCGGTTATTTTGTATATAATATGAGAGAACTACAAAAAAGGTTTGTGAAATATGAAAGAAGTGAAAGGTTGAAAGAAAATCTTTCAACCTTGATTTGAGGGTCAAATGAACATGCAAGCATGTTCGCTTGACCCATGGAGGCAAAAATGAAAATTTTAGGTCTTAATAAAACAACCCTTCTTGACTATCCAGGGCGCGTGGCTTGTACGCTTTTTTTAGGCGGCTGCAACTTCCGCTGTCCCTTTTGTCATAATAAAGATATTGTTCTCGCGTCCGACTGCATTGATGCCTATACGCAGGACGAGCTTTTTGCATTTTTAAAAAAACGCAAGGGCATTCTTACGGGCGTGTGTATCACGGGCGGAGAACCGACAATCAATAGTGACCTGCCTGCTTTAATTGCAGACATAAAAAAACTCGGCTACAAAGTCAAGCTTGATACCAACGGCTCTAGCCCCGCCATGCTCGCCTCCCTGATTGAAGACAGATTGATTGATTGCTGCGCAATGGACGTCAAAAATGCCCCCGAAAAATATGACACGACTGTCACTTTTTCAGCATTACCCGACGTCAGAAAATCCGTAGAGATTCTTTTGTCCCAGCCCTGTACCGATGAGAACAGCTTCTCCTATGAATTCCGCACTACCCTTGTCAAAGAGCTGCACGACGAAGCGGATATTTTGTCCATTTGCAAATGGATAACAGGCGCAAACGCCTATTATTTACAGTCTTATGCAGAAAGCGACGGTGTTTTCCAAAAAGGATTTCATGCTCACGAAACAGAAACGCTCTTGCATTTTGAGCGCCTTTGCCAAACATACATTCCCAACACACATCTACGCGGCATATAAATCGCCAATATGCCCAAATTTAGTTGGTTTTAAACACGGCACTTAACCCCTTGCTCACAGGAATTAAATTTCCACCTGCTTCATATAATATCCGAAGCACCCTTCATAAATCTCGCGCTTTTCCTCCTCGCGCATCCGCGCCTCACCAATGTCAAATCCTTCAAATCCAAACATCTGTGCGATTCTTTTTTCCCTATCATAATAAACTCCCGGAACGCCGAGGTAATACTCTACGGAAGGCTCCCCCGTACCCGCCGCCTGAAGCCTGCTGCTTGCCAACTGCCGCTTCTCAAACCGAAACAGCAAGAGCTGCCTGTAATTATAATACGAATGCAACACAAACGAGTTGGAAATCAGACTGTGATAACGCTGTGTCAGTATCACAAGATCTTTTGGCTTTATCAGCAGAGACTGCGCCTCGGGAAAAATATGCACATGCGGATAAGTATCGGAAAGCTGCTCCCATTTATCCTGCGGAAGCTTATCAGGCAAATCGCGGTTGACATTATCATGACTATGTGTGCTCTTTTCCTCTGCTATATCTTCTGATTCTTTTTGCATATGCGCTCCGGCATAGGTATTGTTCTGTGCCGTCTGAATATATGCCTCAGACTGCGTCATGGCGCTTTCCCGCAGTACACACAGACCCTTCCGGCTTCCATAAAACGGCACTTCTATACAAACACACTTCTCGAAGCCTTTCACATCTCCCCACGCAAGTTTTTCCATACCATATCCGTTTTGAATACTCACCTCGCCCAAACACCATTTTTCGCCGTTATCGCCAACGGCATACACACTGCATCTATTTCCACACTGTAATGGCACACCGCGCAGCCCTACGCAGATTCCACTGCGTTCTACTCTCAAAAAACCCACATTACGCTCTTTTCGGTCACCGTTCATGTAATCTATATAAAAAAATTGCATAAAAACCCCCTCCCGTTTACAATCCAGTATAGTGTACCTATTCTTCCTACACTAATGTATGTCCACAAAGAGGGGGTTAGAACTGTTATTATTTATTCTAAAGAATCAATATACTTCATATAATTAACAACCATCAATGCTATTTTAAATGTAAGCGCATCTTCAAATTTCCGAATATCAAGCCCTGTTGCCTGATTCAGCTTTTCAATTCGGTATACAAGCGTATTTCGATGTACAAAAAGCTGTCTTGACGTTTCTGATACGTTCAGGTTATTGTCAAAAAACTTCTGCACCGTCGTGAGCATTTCTTCATCTATATCATGAATCACGTTCTCTCCAAAAATCTCCGTAATAAATATACGGCAGAGGTTAATAGGAAGCTGATATATCAGCCTTCCAATCCCAAGCGTATTATATGCATTTATTGGCTTTTCCATATAAAAAATCTTGCCTACATCCATCGCCATTTTCGCTTCTTTATAGGATTTGGATACCTCCTTCAGTTCACCCACGATTGTACCGTAAGAAACTCTTGTAACCAGCATCGCTTCTGAGTTCATCATGTCAACAATGACCTGCGCTTCCCGCTCCACTTCATCATAAGCGTCCACTGAAGTCAACTCTTTAATGACAATAATGTTTTTCTGCTCCACTGCAGTAAGATAAAATCCTGACTGTTCCGCAAACAGATTCTTTAAAAGTTCCATCGACACATTATCCTTGTCATTCTGCGCCTCTACTAAATACACGACACGCGGCATGTCAGGCGCAATATGCAATCTCTTTGCACGGTTATAAATGTCCACCAAAAGAAAATTATCCAAAAGAAGATTTTGAAAGAAGTTGCTTTTGTCAAAGTGCTCTTTATATGCAATCATTAAATTCTGAATCTGGCTTACCGCGATTCTTCCAATCATATATGCATCCGCAATGCCTGTTCCCTTTGAAATCAGCACATAAATGATATCCTTATCCTCGAGCACCTTCAACATATGGTAATCACCAACGATTTGGCTATCCGCAGGTGAGTTTGCAAAACTCTCAACCAGTTCCTGCGAGACATCCTTATTATCAAAAGTTGACGCTACTACAATACCCTCCATATCAATAACACAAAAATCAACCTTTGTGATTCCCTTCAGCTCATCAATGCTTGCCTGAATCATTTGATTTGAAATCATACTTCCTCCTTTCGTGTATACAAAACCCCCGACAGAAAATCTATCGGGGGTACATTATCGTATTTCAGGAATGCAGAATGCTAGTTTGTAATAACCTTCTCTGTTTCCTTATCAAATACATGGATCTTTTCAACATCCATAGCAAACTTAACCTTATCGCCCGGTCTTGCCGTTGTTCTGGGATCAACTCTTGCCGTGATAGGGAACTCAGCAATATCTGCATATAAGAATACTTCTGCTCCAAGAAGCTCGTATACACGGATTGTTGTGCTGAATGTACTCTCAGCCTTTGCCTCTACCATCATCTGAGAATCATAAATATCTTCCGGTCTGATACCAAATGTAACAGTCTTTCCATTGTAACCGCCATCAACTAACTTCTTAGACTTTGCAGGAGGAAGAGGAATAGAAAGATCCGCTACGTTCAAGTAAGCTGTATCACCCTTAATTTCTACCTTTGCATCAATGAAGTTCATCTGCGGAGAACCCATAAATCCAGCAACGAACAGGTTCTGCGGTCTGTCATATAAGTTCTGCGGTGTGTCTACCTGCTGTACAATACCATCCTTCATAACAACGATACGTGTACCAAGCGTCATAGCCTCTGTCTGGTCATGTGTAACGTAAATGATGGTTGTTCCAAGTCTCTGATGAAGCTTTGCAATCTCGATACGCATCTGTACACGAAGCTTTGCATCCAAGTTTGAAAGAGGCTCGTCCATGAGGAATACCTTAGGATTACGTACAATCGCACGACCCATAGCAACACGCTGTCTCTGACCGCCTGACAAAGCCTTCGGCTTTCTGTCAAGGAGCTTCTCAAGGTCAAGAATCTTTGCTGCATCACGAACCATCTTGTCGATTTCCGGCTTCGGCACCTTTCTTAACTTGAGACCAAATGCCATGTTGTCATATACTGACATATGAGGATACAGAGCGTAGTTCTGGAATACCATCGCGATGTCTCTGTCCTTCGGCTCCACGTCGTTAACAACTCTGTCGCCGATTCTCAACTCACCTGAAGAAATATCTTCAAGACCTGCAATCATACGAAGTGTTGTTGACTTACCGCATCCTGAAGGTCCAACGAAAATGATGAACTCTTTATCTGCGATTTCAAGATTAAAATTTTTAACTGCCTCAAATCCGTTCGGATATACCTTGCAAACGTTCTTTAATGATAAACTTGCCATTTTAAACAGCCTCCTAATATTATTTTTTAATATGCCGATATTATTAAGATATATCGGTTTTTTACATAGTCTTAGTATAAATTAAAACCCGCCAAATTGCTAGTGCCATAATTCAACAAAGATTTTTGCGGGGTTATGTAAAAATTGCTCACCCAATATATACAAATCCAATATTTCCCATATTGGTTAGTCAACTTGAACAATTGACGCCATATATACTATACAAGTTGACTAATCCTCAGCTTTTTTATTCATTGCTTCTCGTTCCATGCGCTCACTTTCCGCAAAAATACCGCCGCTATTCTCTTCCAAATTGTTTGCATCATCTCCCAAACCTGTGCTTTCATACTTACGAAAAACCCTTAAAAGCACAAAACTTTTAAAGTAAAAAATGCCTCCAAAGCCGAGCAGAAAAACAACCGGAAAAATCTGCGGCACAAGGTAAAGAATGAAATATGGCACCGCATATACCAAGATAAGAACAAACGCACTTGGAAGATGGGAAAGCGCCATTAAAAATGCGTTCTTTATTGTATGCTTTACTGTATTTTGAAACCGCGCCTGCAGCGGAAACACAAATACCAGTCCAAGTGCAGCTACCAGCGTAACAGACACCATCGCAATGCGGACCCAGGACACAAACTCAATGCCGGAGTACAGAATAATCCGGTAATCCATCATTATAACCGCCGCCAAAAGCAGCACTAAAATCCATATAATAGTTGCCTGCCTGAAATTTTCCTTAAATGCTTTTAAAAATCCTTTTATAATGTAAGTTTCTTCATTTTTTACCATTTTAAATCCCATATAATAAGCCGCCGTAAACGATGCTCCTGCTGTAATTACAGGAATACATGCAACCATAAACAGAATTCCCAAAATCATAATATCCGCAACTTTGTTCAGGAAATTTACAAGCGGGCTGTCCAGTTTAAACATATCCATCCTCCGTTCCTAAAATACATTCTGAATCGAGCAGAGAAGATTCATCTTCCCCTACTCGTCGCGCCTGGCACCCGTCAGCGAACCGATTTATCGGTTTGATGACATATTTCCTTTGGGTGCCCGTGTGCATAAAAATCAGACAGGACATTTTATCCTGTCTGAAAATTATATCATTATGCAAGACTATTGTAAACTTGTTTATAATTTCTTAACAGCTTCTGATACATTATAAGCGCCATATCTGCCTTATCCTCCGCAATCTCAATAATGTCATCAAAATGCTTCATAAAAGTATCCGTTACAATTGCATCATACTGCCCTGATATAATGCCATTGTTTAAGGTATCTATAATTTCATTTTTTGTGTACGCACGTCTGTATGGTTTCTCCCGCATCGCATTTACTACATACTCTGAGAGCTGCAAAATAGCATCTTTATTAGTCATATAGCTTGCCTTAAGCCCCTTTGGATATCCGCTTCCGTCAAACCGTTCATGATGTGCCGTCGCAATCTTAATGATATTATCCGAAATCTTTCCCTTCAGCATTTTCTCCATAATTTCCACATGCGTTTTAATGAGGTTTTTCTCCTCTTCATTTAGATTTCTTGGCGCATTCAAAAGCTGGCTTGGTATCGCGAGCATTCCAATATCATGTAAAAGCGCTGCATAGTAAATCTCATTTTTATCGTTTTCATTTAAGTTCAGTTTACGCGTAAGCTCACGGCTGACGGAAATAACCGAAATCGTCTCTGATACCATCGACTCATCTCTTAGTCCGGTAAAATACATAAGCATCTTTAAATACTTTTCTTTTTCTCCATCGGACAGGAGAACATAGTCCTCATACTCGTCAACTTCGTCACCAAACGTGTTGTCTTTAATTTTCTCTAAAAAGTCATCATTTTCTATTGCCTTCTGCAAAAGTGCGACTGCTTCCGGATCAAACTTTGTACCTGAATATTTGTTTATCATCGCATACTCAAATTTATCACCAAATGCTTTATACCATATGTCCATCATTTCCGCAAGCTTGAGAAGTTCAAGCTCAAACCGGTACCGGAAATCCAAATCTTTTGTTTTTGTATAATCCATATGATGGTAAAGAACGATTTTGGAACGCTCTTCAAACGGTGAAAGATATTTAAGGAAAAGGTAGCCATATATAGAATGCGGTAATGTTCTTTTTGCCTCATACGTCAATTGTTTTCTGACATCATCTGTTTTAAAAGCGCCTATATCATGAAGCATGGCTAAAATCATAAAATCAGCAATTTCATACTTTTCATAAGAGCCTCTGCACTCAAGAAGTTTCGCCAAAATATAACCCACGCGCACGCTATGATGCGCAACGCTTACATTCATAACCCGCATAGTCTCGTAAATCAGACTAATCATATTCCTGCTCGTGATATATTCTACTGCCATTTAGAACTCCTCCTCATTTGTTCTTTATTGTTTTACACACTTTTTCATTGGCGTGTACCATATTCCATCATTAAACTGCTTACTGTTTGTGTCCGTAAATCCAACGCGGTGATAAAACTCCACTGCATAAGGCGCCGCATTGACCGTGACAAAATCATGACCTTCTTCCTTTAAAACATACTCACTGATATACTGAATCAGACGCTTCCCAATCCCGCGTCTGTGATAGTTTGCATCCACAAACAAAAGAGAAATATGCGTCTCATTCCGAAGACTGATCATGCCAATCATGCGTTCATTCTCATATGCCGCAAAAAGCTGGTATTCTCCCATAAGAAACATGCGGTAAAGCACAGAATCCGTTATAAAATCCTGAAAACTCTCAATTCCTTCAGGAGGATAGTCTTTCGCCTCAAACTGCATGAAAACACGCCACGCAAGCGCCATTGCATCATCCCACTCATTGCGGTAAGCCGGTCGAAAAGTCAGTCTCACAGGCTTTATCACATTATTTCCCAAAATTTCAGCTCCCTTTTTGCATCAGTTCATATCTGCCTTCACCACGTTTACAAGCTCCAATCCCCTGTTTACTGCGTCGGCATTTTTAAGCGTTACATCTGCAATTGCACGCACCGCTTCTTTCGTAAAAAATCCCATGTGTGAGGTCACAAGAACATTCGGAAAAGTCATAAGCCGCGCCAAATTTTGGTCCGCAATAATCTCATTGGAACAGTCCTCGTAAAAAACGCCGCTCTCCTCTTCATACACATCAATTCCCACACCGGCAAATTTCTTTTTCAGCAGACCTTCTATTAAATCATCCGTTCTTATTAAATCTCCACGCGAAGTATTAATCAGATATACATCGTTTTTCATAAGCTCTATCGTTTTCTCCTGCACGATATGTTTTGTTTCCGGCGTCAGCGGACAGTGCAGCGAAATCACATCAGCTCTTTCAAACACCTGTTCTTTTTCGCAGTATTCTACATCCAGCGAATTATTAGGATACGGATCATATGCCAGTATTTCCATGCCGAATCCCTTTAAAATACGAATCATTGCCTGACCTATTTTTCCAGTTCCAATAACACCTGCCGTTTTTCCATGCAGATCCGTTCCCATAAACCCATTGATATTCATATTAAAATCGCGTGTTCTCGTATAGGCGCGGTGCGTCTGCCGGTTAACGGTCAAAAGCATTGCCATCGCAAACTCTGCAACTGCTTCCGGAGAATAGCTCGGCACTCTCAAGACGGGAATATTGTTCCTTGCCGCCGCTTTAATGTCTACATGATTAAAACCTGCGCTGCGCAGCAGCACGGCACGCACACCCATTTCGGCAATTCTGTCAATCATGCTCTCATTTAAATAATCGTTTACGAAAATACAAAGTGCGTCATGTCCTGCTGCCAAGGGAATGGTTTCCTCATTGCAGGGCACTTCAAAAAAATGCAGCTCTATGCCATACTCGTGGCTTAACGGCTCAAAGTAAATCTTGTCATAGGGCTTTGTTGAATAAAATGCAACTCTCATTTCATGCCTCCATATCATTTACTAAAAGTATTACTGCCTAAATCCAGGCTGAACAGTAACGTGAAAGTTACAGCTTATTATACACACTTTTTCCTGATTTATGCTTATTAACAGGAATAGAATAATTGTCTGACAATAGTATAACACAACTTTTGGAATAAAAAAAGCCCAATCGCAATGATTAGGCTTATTCTTATAAATTTGATTTTATTGACATTGCAGGAATTTTTCAAGTGCATCTACGGCATCTTCTTCGTCATTCCCGTCGGCAGTGATTGTAACATTCATTCCCGCAGAAGGATTAAATGCGATTATTCCCATGATACTTTTCGCATTGATTCTGTACTTATCATATTCGAGTAATATTTCACTCTTAAACTGGCTTGCAATCTGAACAATCTCAGCCAGCGGATGGTCGTACTTTCTATCAATGTCCTTTACCATAACTTCTTTTCTCAACACGTTTATTCCTCCTATCAGTAAACTACATGTTTCACTTGCCTTACACTGCTTATCAGTATCTGCTTTTTTTCAAAAAAAGTCAATAATTTTCCGTCCAAAAAAACAAAATCCATATAAAAACCGTCTATTCCACTAAAAAAAACTTTATTTTAAATATTTTATTAGTATTTTTTGCAAAACATCTACATCAATCGGTTTCGTCATATAGTCATCAAATCCGAGTCCAATATATTCCTCGCGCGCACCGGCAACCGCATTTGCCGTAAGCACCACAATCGGCGTATCATGGCTGACGCTTTCCTGATTATCACGGATATGGCGCATCACCTGCCGCCCGCCAATCTCAGGCATAATATCGTCTGTAAAAATTAAGTCAAACCGCTCTCTGTCAAGACGGTCTATCGCCTCCTGACCGCCGCCCGCTTTTTCCACTCGAATATCAAGAATTTCAAGCAGTGCAGTAATCACCTCCAAATTCATTTCATTGTCATCTGCCACAAACACATGTTTTCCCGTGAACCGCAGCTCATTTTGCTCCTGATCTGCATTCTTTTGCTGCTTTTCTTCTAAAATTGCCTCAAACCGTCTTCTGTAATCTCCAATCGGATCGTATTTGACAATCTGCTGCGGAATTTCTACAGTAAACACAGAACCTTTTCCATAAACGCTGTCCACATTAATTTTTCCATTCATAAGCGTGACAAGCTGCGCAGTAATGCTTAATCCCAATCCTGTTCCTTCTATGTTCTTTGTTTTCTGACGGTCAAGGCGTTCAAACTCCTTAAAAAGCTTATCCCGTTCCTCCTCTTTGATTCCTATTCCGCTGTCGGATACGCTCACAACAAGAACAATGCTATTGTCATCAAGGTAGTGCGACAGTGTCTTCATTCCGACGCTAAGCTTTATCCAGCCTTCCTTTGTATACTTCACGGCATTTGACATCAGATTGATAATCACCTGTTTGACACGAATATCATCTCCATAAAGGGTGTCAGGTATATTACCGTCCACTTCAATTTGCAGATCCAATCCTTTCGCGTCTGCTCTTCCTTGTATCATCACGGCAATATCATTGAGCATTTCAGAAAGTGCATAATCAGAAGGCGCAATATCAATTTTCCCTGTCTCTATTTTTGAAAAGTCAAGAACATCGTTGATAATGCCTAAAAGTGTATTGCCCGCATTTTGAATATTGGCAGAATACTTCTTTACATTTTCATTCACTGCTTCATGCATAATCAGCTGATTCATGCCAAGTATTGCGTTCAGGGGCGTACGGATTTCATGTGACATCTGTGACAGGAACCGGCTTTTTTGTTCATTCGCTTTTTGTGCCGCCTTTTTATCGCGTTCTGCAAACATATGCTCCGCATCGTGACGAAGCATCTCTAATTCATAACGGCTTCTTACAATCCATACCAGCATACATGCGCTAAACACCAATATTCCATATCCGAAAAAAACAGAGGCAGGTTCTGCAATACCGCTCCAATAAGCCGTAATCGTCGCCAGTGTTCCAGTCAGAATTGCCGCCGTGCCCACAATAACTTCTACGGAAAATATTGTCTTTTCCTGTATAAAGCTTATAATACTTACAATGCTTGCCGCAAAAATTAAAATATGGAAATATGGAAAAAAATCAACCATACTGCCTGCAAAAATTATATACCGGGCAACGCCTACCGCACAAATCACAAGGTTCAGGAAAGTTAATATGTCATATCGTTTGTGTCCCGGAAAAAAGGCATTTTTCATAAATATAATTAGCGGTATCGGCAAAAACAATTGTGATACGCAGCTCAGCCAGTTAATCATTCCCGTTTTTTCTACAAAAATCTCCATACAGCCAGAATCCGTGCTGATATAGATGACTGCCAAAACCAAAAAAACGGTCAGCCAGTGAAGAGAACGCACATCGTGCAGCTTTTCCGTAAGAACAGGCGAATGCCTTGTAACAAAATTCATGACAATAATAATTACCGCAATAATGCTCACAAAAAGACTGCTTCTTGATTTAATCAGCATATACCGGACCAACGCGTACCTGTCTCCCACTGCCAGGAATTGTATATTAAAATACTCTGCATCATCCGAGCTCGCTTCAATCGTTATGGTATCTCCTTTTTGCACGCCTGCCATTGGGATATGATGCAGAAAATACATCTGTTTTGCATACTCCTGATACTTTTCCTGGTATATTTTATTATATAACAATTCACCATTCGCATATACTTTTATTTTTTGTGCCCTGATGCGTAAATTTAAATATTCTTCTGCTGACGGTGTGAAATTCATCTTTTTCGCGATCACTGCGCTCCCCTGAGACGCATGTATTTTCAAATACTGCTCATTGCGTATATCTACAGACGCATTATTATCAACATAGTACCAATTATCGCCAAACCATGCATCATTATTTCCAAGTTCCCTAAAATGCCCTTCTACAGGCGAATCAATATAAATCCACAATGTTATAACAAGAAGTCCCATTACAAGTGCACCATAGATTATCTTTTTCGCAAATTGCATGTCTGATTTGTTATATTTTTCACAAACAAACTTCCACATAATCATTCTCCGTCCAATATAGCATATTTTGAGATATTTTATGTACTTTTCCTCATCTTATATATCTTTATGGGCTGTCCACATATATCCGATTCCAAATATTGTTTTTATATATTTAAATGCATGCAGCTTCTCTACCAATACCCTCACCGTTTCTGCAAGCATATCGTTATCAATCTCTTCTCCTCTCTCTGCATGCAGTCTCTCCATAAGTGTATGTTTCTTTAGGACAACTCCTCTATTCTCAACCAAAAGCTTTAATAGGCATTGCTCTAAATCGCCTAACATAATTTTATTTTCTTTGTATTTATATTCCCTATGGTCGAAGTCAAACTCATATTTATCAATATATACCGTTTTATCCCCCGCCATAAATTCAGGAAACGCCACTCCAAGAGCATCAAAACAAGCGCTCGAACCGACATTATGACTCGATTTCATCTTCTGAAGCTGCGTCCCGACTTTTGCTTTTAGTACAATTGGATTAAACGGTTTTTTAATGGAGTCTGCCACTCCGTACTCACGCAGCCCATCTTCACTCAGCTGTGTATCCTCAGCAAGAATCATGATCACAATAATTCCGTCATTAATATATTCCATCAGCTCAAGACCGTCTCCGTCTGTCATTTTCTCGTCAACCAGTACTATCGCCCATCTTTCACACTCAAGCATTGTGCGTGTCTTCTTTATCGTGTCACAGCTCATAGGATAGTTATTAACGTCTGCAAAAACACCTTTCAGCCGCGCTGCCAATTCCGTATTACTCTCTGCTATCAAAATCCTGTCCATTTGAAATGTCCTTCTTACTTTTTACATTACTTGAAAAACCCCCAACCACATTTGTTTGATGATTGGAGATTTCTTAACATAAATTATATAACGGTTTGCATAAATATTCAATTCTTTTGCAAAAATTTGTCGAAAATGTTGTAACAGTTCAGCCTTCGGCTTCCTGTTACAAACATCAAGCCATGCAAAACCACTTCGTGGTGGCTTGATGCATCTCTTCCACTACGCTGTTTCACGGACTTTGCAGCAAGTGCAAAGTCCTAGGCTGAACTGTTACAAAATGTTACATTATCCCCGCAATAACAACGCTTGCCACAAGACCTGCAAAAGTTGAAAGAAGCGCTCCCGCAAGCGTCCAACGCGTTTTTGTTACCTTTGCTGCCATAAAATAAACGGACATTGTGTAAAATACCGTCTCTGTACTCGCGAGTGCAAGGGACGTCGCAAGCCCCGCAAAAGAATCTGTACCATACTCCTTAAAAATATCCAATGCAAGCCCCGTTGCCGCTGACGCAGAAAATAATTTTACAATAAAGAGTGAAATTAGTTCATTGGGGAAGTCTGTAGAAAACATACTAATCACATTACCGACAATCCTGCCGACAAATTCCAAAAAGCCGGAAGCACGCATCACACCGACCGCAATCATCAGCCCAATTAGTGTAGGAACAATTTCAGCCACTGTCTTCATGCCGTTTTTTACACCTTTTGTAAAGCTTGCGTAAATATCTTTTTTTTGGGACAATCCCATTGCTACAATGTAAAAAATTAATGATGGTATCAGAATTGTTGACAGCTGTGCCATTTGCTTAGCGCCTTCCTATCTGCCATGACTTAATCTATATATATTTTATTTTTTTGCGCTTCATGTTTGTTAAATTTATATCATTCTTTTTGAATTTTGATACCTTTATCCTATTTACATAGCTTTTATTTTTGCTTATGATGCTATTTGTGATTTGTAAAATCTTTATCCCATTCTTATGGACATTTTCGTCCGCTTTCTAATTTTTTAAATCTTTTTTACCAAGGAGTATTTTACATGATTAACATTGCACTTTGTTTTGAAAATGACACAGAACTTTCTTTTCTGCATATGGAATTAAGCAGGTGCTTTGACCTGCGCGGCATTGATTACAATATTTACTGCTATCACAATACTGCAGAGCTACGGCGCGGTATCCGGCGTAAATGTCCTGATTTATTCTTTTATGACATAATGGGAGAATACGGGCTTATTCGTATGGCGGCGCTTTCAATAAAGGAAATGAACCCAAAACTTGTCTCCGTGATTTATCAGAACCGGAATTATATCAAGCCTCCCAACGATATTCTGTTAGAACCACTCTACACCATTCCAAACAAAAGCAGAAAACAGCTTTGGACATATGCCTTTCTTGCCTATGAAGCAACGCTTGACAAAGAAAATGCTTTTTCTTACTATAAACGTCCATCCTATCTTCATGCTCCCTATGACAGTATCAAATATTTTGTTTCTGAAGGACGCCGTACGCGTATCGTAAGTACAGAAGGCGAGCATAATAACGCCTTTTATAAAAAACTAAATGATGTGGAAACACTTGTTTTGGCAAAACATCACTCCTTTTTACGCATCCACCAGTCTTATCTCATTAATATAAAATACGTGGCCGCATATAACCGCAGCCACGTAATCCTGACAACTGGTGAATATCTCCCCATTAGCAAATATGAATATTACAAAGAAATAAACAGCCGTATTGGTGAAAAGAAAATCCGCTGCAATTACCGCCTGCAGGCTTAATCAGCAAAAGCAGTTTAATTTCCCAATCACTGCCGGTTCCCTCGCTTCTCCGTCGCACACTTGTGCGATTGCAATCAGTTTGAGTACAAGCACAATAAACCATAGGATGCCTACAATAACAAGTAAAAGCTTAAAAATAATTCCCAAAAACGGTATCATGCCAAATACGGCTAGAATCGCTGCCGCAATTTCCAGCATAACACTGCTTACCGTCAGCTTAAGTGCCTGGCGTACATGAAATGCCGTGTATGCAGAATCCCGGGCTATCAGCAGTGCAATGATAATTCCGATGGGACCTAAAAGGTATGCGGCTATTGCCGATACTTTATTTTCGGAGATGTCATCAGCGGTAAATTTCGAACGGTAGTTTTCCGCTCTGCTTTGATTTGCTTTTTGCTGTTGTTCTCCTTGGTTTTTCTGTAAATTCTGTACCGGAATAATTGAGTGAACATCTGTTTTCTCGCAGTTGTTTTGCGAATAGCTTGTTTGCACAGGCTCCTGCTGCGCACCGGAAAATTCTGTTTGCGGGGCGCTAACAAGTATAAAGTCGGTTTGAATCTGATTGCTATCATCTTTTGGTATTTGTGTAACCTGCGGTTTGACATTTTGCGGTTCGGTATTTTGTTCCGTCATTTGCTGCTCTTGCGTGCATGGCTCCTTGACATCTTCTGTCTTAATCTCTTTTGCCTGCGCATCCTGATAGACAGACGAAACCCTGCGCCCTTCTCCGTTATCCCAATCCCAAAAATTACCGTTTTCCATCTTTTGTTCTCTGCCTCCCGCTATTATTTCCAAACTATTCCTAACGATTGTAATATAATCTGTATATTATGTCAAACGGTTTACACTTAATCCATTGCATAAAACGGATTATATTCAGAATACTTCTTATTTATATACTCCTGTAATGCTGTCTGCAATTCCCTGTCATCAGTCTGTTTGCTGATAATATATTGGTATGCGGCTTTTTCCACTGCCAATATTACGTTTTCTCTTACAGTATTTGCCAAATTATCCCTAGCCACATTGGGATAAATATCCCTATCCAAGATATTAATTACACAGTTCCCACAATACATCCCTACTATATTTATATTAGGACTTATTGTCCCCTTATCCAACCTGATTCCATGCCAATATGTTTCATTTTCTTCGTTGAATATAGGTAAATACCAATCTGGATAATATTCCATAAAGCGGTCGCTTCCAACATTAATTATTTGAAATACACCCATTTCTATACGAACACATTCCGGCAGCATTTTACATCTTTGAAAAATATTGTTCATATCCACATACCGGATTACTTCCCTATTAATTATTTCATTAATACTGTACCACGCAGCTCCGCTTCCACCATAATTATGTCCTCCAGCCTTACGGCACACAGCCAAGGATTCCCTATACTCTATGGGAAAATATACAGTCCTTAACATATCAGCAGGCAGAAAATCTATTTCTGTATGCCACTTCTTCCATTCCTGATATGATTCTTTTTGCTCTTCTTTTATGCCTTGTATTTTAAGTACTATCATATGGTTATTTTCAATGTATTTTTCCAATTCATCTCTTGTTAAATCTTTCACATATAATATATTCTCATCAAAGTTATATTCTGCAAATATCCGTTCTCCCTCTTTCTCAAATCCATCTGTACATAAATCCGATAATGTTCTGCTTATCTTAATATTATCAAATTTCAGCTCAAGAAAAGCCGATATTCCCTTTAAATAATGGTCCAGTTTTACACCATTTGGACACAGTGCCTTAAGTTCCTTCAGATTTAAAATTTCTGAGTTCCTCGACTCATTTATCGTCATAAACTCAACATCCACTCCCTGATTTAAAAAAGTGCTCTCTATATATTCCTTTATTTTTTCTGCTTTGTTGCCAAATACTTTTAACACACTTTCCAAATCCAGTATAATCGCAGTTCCCGAATCACCAAGTAACTCAACCTGGCTCTTTTGGCAAACAAATTCACTGTCTTTTTCCAGCTCTATCGTAAAACCAGTCTGTTCCGTGTAATGTTTTGTTTCCACCGTCACACTGTCCGACAACATAAAGCAGGCTAAAAAGCCTATTCCAAATGTTCCAATCGGGCAATAACTTTTTCCCTGATACAGAAACTCATCAGACTTGTAATAAGATTTCCCGATATTCAAAAAATAATTTGTCAAGACATCCTTTCCCATGCCTATGCCATTATCCTTGACAATTGCTCTTTCTTTTTCATAATCCAGTATGACCTGAATTTTAGGAGTATAAGAACCATAGCAGTACTTTTCCATCTGCTCCGTTTCCTCAACCATTACCCGGCACGCATCCACGGCATTTTGTATCAATTCCCGTAAACCATGCTTTTTATCTCCGTACACATTCTCTCCCATAAGCAACTTTATAACCGCATGATAATCTATCTGCATTCTTAAATCAGATATCTCAAACCCTTTTGTCTGTATCCGGTTATCAATTTGGGACTGTAACGGAATCCGATACTTTTCTTCAAAATATTTTTTGGCATGGCTTGTACTCCACATAAGTTCTTCTGAAACACTCGACAAATACCGCAAAAATTTCCTGTGAATTTTAGGTTCATCACATTGTCCATATATCACAATTATGCTATTTAGTGATGTATGGTCTCTCTCCACTTTGTTTTTGTTTTCTATGATATAATGCTGCCGCCATTCCTCATCCCCAAATCCTGCAGGAGTCAAAAGTCTATATAGCTCTATCGGCGCTCTTTTTTCATCAATATCCAAATAATCTGCAATCCTTAACAGCATTGCTATATATTGTGCATTCAGCCTATATTCCCCTTTTATCTGATCACTGTCCAAATTTTGCAGAATCCACTCCCGATTCATTGTATGAGCCTGACATATTTTTGCAAGTTCCTCCTGAAAATTGCAATTTGTATATTCTGGTATGATAAAGGATTCTTTTCCCATATGCTTAATATGATTAAAAGCCCTCTCACCATGCACTGGTCTGACGCACTCCTGCAACGCAATGATCTCATTCTGATATTTCTCATAAATAACAGAATATTTCCTTCCGTGATAATTTAGCTCGTCTTTCTTTATCGCCTCAATCTCTTTTTCACTAGCCACCATTCCAACATCATGAAGCAGCGCCGCATAAATGAGACATGTGATTTCCAAATCGCTGATTGCTGATATGTTTGTTACTAAATCAAACATATACTTCATAACGTTAACAGAATGTTCGATTCCATGCCCCGTATAATTTGCAAAAACCCTATTAATTTTGGGAAGCACTTCTGATGCATATTTATAAGTTTCATCAATCTGAACTATATATTTGCTGTTTCTATTCTGTAATTCTTGATATAATTTCGTATTCTCTAACATATTTTTCTCCAAAAGTTTATTGCAAAAAATCCAGTCAAGTACGTCCCTGCCTGAATTACATTTCCTGAATGTGCTGTGTACAGTCTTCCTCTTAAGTTATCTTATAATAATAGTATATCATCAATAAATAAGTACATCAATTGCATCTTTTCCACATAATTTCACAGTACATTATCACTACAGCCGTATTAAAAAAATTGTCACAACCGCAGGCTAATCACTGACGCTCCAGTTCCTCCAAATCACTCATCGCCTGAGCCCCTTGAGTTAAGATGGTGACACGGACTTTGTCAAAAGGCACTGGAATCCAGCAATTATTTGTAAACTTATACTAACAAACAATCAATACATATAGTAAAAGCAGGAATTCTGCGTTTCAAAAGTTCCTGCTTTCATAATCCACTAAAAATCATTTATACTGGCTGTAAATCGTTTGCCAAAGTTCCTACTAGCTGTAAAGGCAAATCTAGATATTCAGAAATTTCTTCTGTAGTTAACTTACCTTTTTCTAACATACGCTTTGCCGCCTCAATTTTTTCGTAATTAATTATTTCTTCCATAATTTTACTTATAATTTTGCGTCCTTCCTATCTTTCTTAAAATATCTCGCCCTGTCCACCAGTTCTTTATAATTCATATCATTAGGATTTGCGCAGCTAAAATCCTGCATCAACCGTCCAAGCAGGGTATCGTCTTTAATCTCTCCATTAAAAAACAGAGAACTTTATACTCCCTGCTTTCTATGCATAATTTTACAATACACCACCGCCACAACCGTACTGAAAAACGTCGCCACAATTGCAGGCGCGATGACTGCTGCCGGATTGGCGCTCCCGTACTGGC
>CAJUJG010000040.1:0-12127 GCA_910586715.1 uncultured Lachnospiraceae bacterium | reverse complement strand
TTCTTGCCCCTACTGTATGACTTTGTATTTGCGCGCTGTTTTTTGCTGTCTCCGCATCCATATATTCCCCATTCCCGCGCTGCCGCTCAAGTTCCTCCAAGTCGCTCATCGCCCGCAGTCCTCCTTGAGTCAAGGTAGTGACACGTACTTTTTGAAAAATTGAAATGCATCATTTTATAATATTTCTTATGATGATATAAACATATTATCACAAAAAATATTATAAAAAGCAGAATGCCATTGTATTAAGCTATCCTGCTTTTTTATTTCAATTATTAACTTATGCATTTGCCTTACCAAATACACCATATCTAACTTCAATTATATATTTTCCCATTCCTTTGAAAGAGGAAATTGATATGCCATATCAAAAGCAGAAATTGCAGCTCTATTGACATCACAAATTTCTGAAAAATCCCTATCCTGTCCTCTAATACCCTTATCCCCCAATCCAGACAGTAACTGTTCTGCCGTTCCTAACATTGCAAGATATGCATCTTTTGTTTCTTTATATGTTTCTCTTACACTTCCCTGACATTGTTTCCTTAAACAATAAAGATAATGCCTACATGCCAGTTTCTCACTAAAACCTGTTGATGTAGGCAAACTTCCACTAAAGAGCATATCGCTGTATAAATTCTTCATCAATTTAGGAGGCTCCATTCTATTTAGTAAATTCATTCGGCTGGCAATGTCCAAAAAGGGAATTTTATACTCTGATAATGCCTGTGGACAATAATACCATACTGCACGCCGACTAGGTTGTTTTTCCTCTATTGTTTCAAAATGTTCTGGTTTAAACCACCGAAGATTCAAAAAGTTTCCAGAAGCTATCGCATCACATTTTGTCAATGCCATGCACAGTAGTTGATGATTTGCATATCCTACAATAACTTTTTTGTGTTGTCTCTTAATTCCTGCTGTCAAAGACATTATATTAGATACCCACAATGGTTTATCAACTAAATAATATTTTTGTGGATGCTCACAAACTATATATACACCTTCCACATCCCACTCCTCTACAAATGAAATAATCCTTTCCATCTGCACTTCATCATTGACAACATCACTTGATAAAGCTATTGTGTGTATACGCTCTATATCCGGCAAAAATTCTTTAGCGCTTTGTATGATAATTCTTTGAACTTTATTCCATACCTCGTCTATTCTTTTTGTAGTATTTGATGGCAATATAAACATATCTGCTTCAATATCTCTATTAAGATATGAAAGTTCCTGCACTACCTTATCAAAGTGTCCGGATTCCAATGCAGTAATATCATCTTGTGGCCAAAACGCATACTCAGATAATTTTTTCTGAATTTTTCTCGGATAATACAACTGAGGATCAACAAGAACTGTACCATTCTTTCTATGAACCTCATCTGAACAATCTTTTATTTTGTTCGGTGCAATATTCATAGGACTTAAAATAACTGTACCACTGCCAAAATCTTCCAAATGTTCCATTGCAAGTTTACGGGTATTATGTCCCATTTGTATAAATAATTCCATTCTGTCCTCCCTTTAATCATACACAAATGTTTGTTTTGCAGCTTTTAACCATCCTAATGCCTGTTCCGCAGTTTTAGGGCGCCTTGAGGGATATTTACCCATCATAGTTCCCAATAATGCCATAAATTGACTTTGAGTATCTCCTTTTATTAAATACTGTACGGGTGTAATAGTTTCCGTTTTTTGCAAAACTTCAAGTGCATTATCTGATCCTTCTCTAAAAGGATTCGTTCCAGTAATGCATTCATACGTAACCACGCCTAATGAAAAAATATCCGCTCTTGAATCAATTTCTTTTTTTAAGTTATTGAATTGTTCAGGAGCGGAATAACCCGGGGTATGCGGTCCCATAAGCGCTTCCGTTTTTGTCAATGAATCTGCACCTATTATTCTTGCAATTCCAAAATCCAAAAAATAAATCTTTCCATTTTGAGTACGAATAATATTTTCTGGCTTTATATCTCTATGTACAATTTTTTCTTTTTCTATACACGCGATGAATTCTAAACCCTGTTCCAAAAAACAAACAGCATCTTGTAACGAAAATCTTATACCTTTATCCAACAACTGTCTTAATTCCGTTCCAATTATTTTCTCTTCTATAACATATAATGTTTCTGTACCTTCATATTCAACAGTACCAGTATCAAGAATTCGAGGAACCATAGGTAATTGCAACGTTTTTTCAATTTCTATTTCCCGTAAAGCTCTTGGGTCGTTAAAATGGAAATATAATTTTATTACACTTTCCCCATGTATTTTATGTGTACCTTGAAAAACAACCTTTTGACCGCCTCTTTTTAATATTTTTATTGTTTCAAACTCATCTGCACATATTTCCTGAAATTTTTTCATATGCAATTTACCTTCCTAAGAATGATACGCCACAGCTTTGCCTACCCATTCATTAAATTGTAAAGATAAATAACTGGATGGCAGTTTTAGTTTCTGTGCTTCTACTATTTTTTTAAATCCTTTCTGTTTACAATACAAACCTGTACCCTGTTTTAAAAAATTATTAATCGTATTATTTTGCGGATTTGCTGAATTAACCAGCGCATATGATTGAGATGCAAACCATGTATTAATTAAAGTCTGTTCCGCTACTTTTCTTATATCTGACATTTTGGCTTCTACAGATACTAATTTTTTTATATGATATATTTTCTTTAAATCGACAGGTTTCCACACCCCTTTTGAACAACAAACCATCTTCGCATCTAATAATTTCTCAAGTGTTTCTAAAATAACCTTTTCATCCATACCAAGCCAACCTATTAGATTATCTCCACTACATCCTCCAGACATAATCAAATATGATAATACCTTAAAATCACTTATATCCAATCTATCCCTTTCTTTCGACCAAGTATCCATTATTCTAGTTGAATATGAAGCAAATACAATATCCGGAAATCCTGATGCAACCTGTGGTTCTATAAATACTGCTAAGTTATTTACCTTATTATTTTTCAAAAAAATATGAATATAATAATCAATAAATGATTTTACAAGATCCTGCTCCTCACCTTCTGTTACAGCCCTTGTAGCCAATCCTATATTTTTTATGTTATGATCCAATATCATCACTCTGTCCATGTTTTGCTCCATTCATATCCTTTGTTTTATCTAATAATTTTTCTTATCTTTGTACAATTATACCAACATCTTTTCTAAAAAACAATTAATATATTACAAAAATAAAACTTATTATACTATACCACTTATGCAAGCTTTTTGCATTGGACAGTTAATCCAAAAAGCAGAGAACTTTATACTCCCTGCTTTCTATTCATGATTTTACAATATACCACCGCCACAACCGTACTAAAAAATGTCGCCACAATTGCAGGCGCGATGACTGCTGCCGGATTGGCGCTCCCGTACTGGCTGCGATATGCGATAATATTCACCGGTATCAACTGCAGCGACGAAATATTCATCACAAGAAACGTGCACATCTCATTGCTGGCTGTTCTTGCCCCTACTGTATGACTTTGTATTTGCGCGCTGTTTTTTGCTGTCTCCGCCTCCATATATTCCTCATTCCCCCGCTCCCGTTCAAGCTCCTCCAAATCGTTCATCGCCCGAAGCCCTGCCGGCGTCGCCGCCCATCCAAGCCCTAAAATATTCGCTACGAAATTCGCCGACAAAGAATCAAATGCCCTGTGCCCTTTCGGAATTTTCGGAAACAAAAACCGCATAAACGGCGCTATCGCCTTCGTTAATCCTCCTATAACCCCCGCTTCCCCCGCAACCTCCATCAGTCCCGTCCAAAAAGAAACGATTCCCAGCATCGAAATTCCAAGTGTCACCGCCTCCTTCGCTGACTCCAGCACCGCGTCTGTCACCCCCTGCGTATTCCCCGTCAGCACACCATAAACAATCCCGATAATCAGCATTCCGCCCCATAAATAATTCATTTTGTCACAAGACCTCTTTTTATGTCATCAATAAAATTTATGCCGAAAAACGCAAAAAAGACCAAAAAAACAGCGTGTGCCGACACACACGCTTCATATAGCAATAAAAAACCTGTCTATTCATAAATTCTGATTTAAACATCCGCCCCCTGCTCACTCAGATATTCAATCACATCCCCAACCGTCTTCACACGCTTCTCAAGCTCCTCATATTGCATCTCAATGCCATACTCATCCTCAAGCGCCATCACAAGCTCTACCAAATCAATCGAATCTGCACCCAAATCATCCTTGAGCGACATATCCTCACTAAGTTCCATACCGGACAAATGCAACTGTTCCTCAATAATTTCAAATACTCTTTCCATATCTTTACTCTACCCCTCCGTTTTTATTATCTGTGATGATTATATAACGGCTGTTTTTTATCTCACAACCGCTGAGCATTTTATAATATATTGACAATGAGAAGTATATTATCACCGATTATATTTGTCAACTTATTTCACAATAATTTTTTATATAATATCATTATTTCTTTTTCACCAGGTATTGATAAACCGCACTCTTGGAAATCCCCCTGTCCTTCGCAACCCGCTTCATCGCCTCTTTCTGCGCAATTCCCTGCGACTCATAAATCTCCATATGCTCCTCAATTGAAATATTCTGCCACTCCTCTTCCCGCTCCTGCTTAAATTCCGCAAAACTCTTGCCCTCAATCACAAGCACAAACTCACCTTTCGGCTCTTTGTCCTCAAAAAGAGCACACGCATCGGAAAGCGTCGTCGTCACAACCTCTTCAAACTTCTTCGTAAGCTCACGGCAAAGCGTCAGCTTCCGATTCCCCAAAGCCTCAAAAAGCACATCAAGCGTCTGCTTCAAATGGTGGGGCGCCTCATATAAAATGATCGTCCGCGACTCTTTTTTCAAGTCCTCCAAAACGTCTCGCCTCTCCTTCTTGTCCGCAGGCAGAAATCCCTCAAAGCAAAACCGTCTCGTGTTCAGCCCTGAAAGCGTCAGCGCCGTAATGCACGCAGCAGCGCCCGGAAGCGAAGTCACGTCAATTCCCGACTCATGGCACATCCGCACCAAAACCTCACCCGGATCGGAAATCGCGGGTGTTCCGGCATCCGTTATCAGCGCGACATCCCTCCCCTCCATCATCTGTGCAATCAAATATTGCGCCTTCTCTACTTTATTATATTCATGATAACTCGTCATAGACGTATGTATTCCAAAATGATTCAAAAGTTTTATGCTGTTTCGCGTATCCTCTGCCGCAATCAAATCCACCGCCTGCAGCGTTTCCACCACACGCGGCGTCATATCACCCAAATTCCCAATAGGCGTTGCGCACAAAAACAATTTTCCCGTCATATCCCGCCTCCTGATAATACCGTACCCCAGTATCTAATACCCGTATAAGTCGTAAATCTCATCCATGTAAACATTAGGCGCCCGGTAAACAATCAGCGGCTTTTCCACTGTCATTCTCGGCTTTCCGCCGCGGCATCCTTCAATCAGTACCATATTCGGTTCCTTATCCACATAAGGATAAACAAGCTGCATACGTTTCGGCTCCAATTTATAACGCGTCATGACCGTAATAATCTCCGCCAAACGAAACGGACGGTGCACCATAAAAAAATTCCCGCCCGTCTTTAACAGCTTTGCCGCATTCCGCACCACATCCTCAAGCGTGCACAAAATCTCATGCCGCGCAATCGCCTTCGGTCCATCCGGATTTGTCAGCCCGTGCTGCCCAATCATATATGGCGGATTGCAAGTCACCACGTCAAAGCTTGCCGCCGCAAAAAGCTGATCCGCCTCCTTAATGTCACCCGTTACAATATCAATTTTATCGGCAAGTCCGTTCAGCAGCACACTGCGCCGCGCCATGTCCGCACTCTCCTCCTGAATCTCAAGCGCCGTTAAATGCGCAGCTTTTGTCTTTGCCTCGAGCAAAATCGGAATTATTCCCGTTCCCGTGCCCAAATCAAGCACCCGCGCACCCGCCTTCACCCGAGCAAAGCCGCTCAACAGCACTGCATCCATGCCAAAACAAAACTTCTCCGGATTTTGAATAATCCGGTATCCGTTACGCTGCAGGTCGTCAATTCTCTCGTTCTCCTTTAACTCTACTTTCATCAGTTATCGTCGAGCTTCGACTTTCCCTCCTGCTTTTCCTTCTTCTCAAGCTTTTCAAGCTCCTTTAACTCCTTTAGCTCCTCGTCACTCATACCGTCATTCTTGTCCCGCTTATGACGCCGCTTAAACCGCAATTGCTCCACCTTATACTCACGGATTTCTTTCTCGTCATCCACCTCGACAATCACCTTCACAAGCTGCCGCAGCACATTCACGCTGTGCACCTCACCCTTCAGACCGTCATCCGCCGTCACAAAATCGCCCACATTCGGAAGTTTTTTATTCAGATACTCATATGTATCCTCCTCATGCTTCAAACAACACATCAACCTGCCACATACGCCCGAAATCTTCGTCGGATTAAGCGATAAATTCTGCTCCTTCGCCATCTTAATCGACACCGGAATAAACTCCGACAAATGCGTATGACAACAAAGCGGTCTGCCGCAAATTCCAATACCGCCGAGAATTTTCGTCTCATCGCGCACTCCAATCTGCCGCAGCTCAATTCTTGTCTTAAACACGGATGCCAAATCCTTCACAAGCTCCCTAAAATCAATTCTGCCATCCGCCGTAAAATAAAACAATACCTTATTGTTATCGAACGTATATTCTGCATCAATTAATTTCATATCCAAATTGTGCTTCTTAATTTTTTCAAGACAAATCTTAAACGCTTCTTTTTCCTTCTGCTTATTTGCTGCCTCCTGCTCCATATCCCGTTTATTTGCCACACGCAGCACAGGCTTTAAGGGCTGCACTACCTGGTCCTCCGAAACCTCTCTCGGGTCTCCGACTACCGTACCATACTCTATACCCCGCGCCGTCTCCACAATCACATGGTCATTGCGCTTCACATCAAAATTCACCGGATCAAAAAAATAAATCTTACCCGCCGTTCGAAATCTCACACCAATCACTTTTACCATATCTATCTACCTCACTTCTTATCTATATCCTTCACTTTGCTTATCCTGCTTTCATATCCAAAAGCATTAATTCCATCGTAAGCTCAAGATTCACATTTGCCTTCAATCTGCTGCGTGCCTTGTCAATAGAATGTATAATCCGCTCAATGCCGTCGTAGCTGTAACGCCTTGCCGCATCGGCAATCTCCGCCATATCCTCCTTAAAAATAATGTGCCTGCTGTCTCCATACACACCACACGCTTTATATAATAACACATCCCGATACCAAATGAAACACAAATCAAGGTAATCATCCGCGTCAAATTTTTCCTCAACCATTTTTTTCGTCTCTGCCGCAATCCTGTTAATCTCCATATCAGAAATATGCTTCATTGTACCGATTACCGACGACTTCATATGGTCAAACTGCTCATTCGACGCAAGCTCCGACGCACGCCCCACATTCCCGCGCGCAAATGATGCACAAATCGCCGCACGATAATCCGGAACCTGCACTCTGCGCATCAGATACTCCTTAATCATATCCTCATGCACAGGTCTCGTGTTCAGCACCACACACCGGCTCAAAATCGTCTGCAGCATCGCCTCAACCCTCGTCGCCAAAAGCAAAATCACCGCATATTCCGGCGGCTCCTCTAACGTTTTCAAAAGTGCGTTTTGCGCCTGCACATTCATTTTCTCCGCTTCGTCCACAATATAAATTTTGTGCGCACCGCTATATGGCTTAATCGCAATATCCCCGTTAATCTGCTGACGGATATTGTCCACAGAAATCACATTCGGCTTCTCATGCTGCACATACAGAATATCCGGATGGTTCCGGTTCATCGCCTGCTTACATGACCGACACTGATTGCACGGCTTATCACCCTCCGCATTCTCACACTGCAAAGCACGCGCAAAAATTTCCGCAATCATCATTTTCCCCGACAGCCGCTCACCCTGTATCAGATACGCATGGGAAATTTTATTATATTTCAAGGCACTGCGCAAATTATCCGTCAACTGCTTCTGCCCTACCACATCGCTCCAGTTCGTTTCTGCCATCCATCCTACCTCTTAAGCAAACTACATAAAATCATGCAAAAATATCCAGCAAAAGCCCCCGTATCTCGTCCACCTTCGCCAATATGGCAATCTTGTCGCACTCCTCTTTTACAAGCTCCTGCGCAAGCTCATCCAGCTTTTCATCCACCAGCCGGATAATTCCGTAAACCCTGTGGCGTCCGCGTCTGTCCAAAAAATTTTCACGCGAAAACTTATGCGAACGGTTTACAATCTCATTCATAAACTCTTTAATCAAAGCGCGGTATTTTTTCATGTCCGTAACGTCCATGCGCTTCACAATCTTATCGCCCTGCATCGTAATTTCCTGCATCATAAGATTGAGCCGCTCCGCAAGTCCCGCCTCCTCAATATTGCTCGCCAGCATAAACTGAAACGTATCATCCCTCGGCTGTGCCGTCTGCGTCTGCTGCACTGGAACCGGCTGCTGTATCTCATTCACTTTAAAATCCATCTATGTACCCCCTAATACGCCATCAAGTACCAACTATACCCCGTAAAAACTGCTGTCCTGCGCTCCCCGCCAAAAATCGGCGTAAGCGACCGTGCAAACCATTCCTGCACTTCCCCGGGATCTCTTCCCTCGCCCTCAATCTTTGCATTCACATTTGACTGAAGCATCATAAACCGGACAAACGCATCCCTGTCAAACTCATATTCCAAGTCATAACACACTTGCCCGAGCATTGCAAAGCCAAACGGTTCCACATCCTGTTTCGTCCAAACCTGCTCATTTCGAAGCAGTTTGGGAAATTCCTTCAAATATTTCTCATGCCACCATAATGAATAATCGGCATTATCCTGCATTTGATCCGAAATACCGAAATCATAAATCAAGACATAACCCTGCGTACAAATAATTTGTCTTAAATTCCTTAAAAAGTCTTCTTTTTCCACCCACGGAATAACACCTGCAGCCGTGACAATATCATACTTCTCTTCAACAGCAGGAATTTCCTCCGCCCTACTCACCAAAAACGTATATCCATGCAAATCCTGATAAAGCTCCTGTGCCGCAGCTATCATCTCCGACGAAATGTCTGCTCCCGTCACACGGCGGCAAATCTGTCTTAACGCTTTACAGGATAAACCCGCGCCGCACCCGACATCCAACCCGTTTTCAAACAGCTTATCCGTAACATCCCTTTGAAACCGTTCTATCACCTGTCCGTGCAAAAAAGGACGATCCTTATATCCTTGTGCAATCCGTTTATAATCAAAATCCGTATTTTTCATTCTAATCCGCTCTCTATTTGTTTCGGAACGCATGTTTGTGTCCGTTTTGTTTGATAAACACGATAATCTCATCAAGACATTTTTTCAGATTATAATTATCAAAACGCCTCGTAACACCTGCTGTTTCCAAATTTTCCTCTGAAAAGTCCTTTGTGTCCGCAATAAACCGCCTGCACATTTCCTCATACCGCGGATTGCTCTGCTTTTTCTCTCGCCGCAGTGCGCGGCTTAAACGCTCTCCGTCCTCCAAATCAATATAAACAGCCACAACCTTATCCGCACCAAAGTAGTCCCGTGTTTTCACATAGGACTCCAAGGTACCGATAATCAAGTAATCATTCCGTTCCAACGCAATCTGACTATCCTTCGCCGTAAAATAATACCACCTTCCGTATACGGTATCATAGACGCGGCACTCAATAATCCGGTTTTCCTCCCGCATTCTTTCCATTACTTCCACTGTGGTAAAGTGATACTCCACGCCCTCCTGCTCACCGACACGGATTGGGCGTGTCGTATACGGCACAATCGTCTTTAAATCCAGTTGGTGACACTGTAAAAGCTTTTTGTAAATCGTATCCTTTCCCGATGAGCTTTTTCCGATAATACAAAAAATCTTACCCATGCTTCTCCTCAGTCAATTTCCTCTCCTTACAGCAAGCTTCCCTGTAACTATGAGGCTTCCTCGACAACATGTATCATATTTGTACTTCCTGCAACGCCAAGCGGAACGCCCGCCGTCATCACTACTGTATCCCCCTTATTGATCAGACCCGCGTCGATACTTGCCTTAACTGCCGCCGCAAAAAGCTCATTTGTACTGTCCTTTTTTTCAATTAAAAGCGGGCTTACACCAAAATACATCGAAAGCTGACGATACACCGTCTCATCAACCGTACAGCCGATTACCTTACAATCCGGCTGATACCGTGAAATCATGCCCGCCGTAAATCCGGACATTGTGACTGTAATAATCGCCGCTGCATCCAAGTCCATCGCCGTCATACAACATGCATGACAAATTGCCGTCGTTACGCCCTCATTGTTTTCCCAATTATAGCTTCGTTTCCTCAACCGAAAATCATAACTAATATCTTCTTCCGTACGCTGCGCGATCCTATCCATTGTACGCACCGCCTCAACAGGATAAGCACCCGCAGCGCTCTCACCACTCAGCATAATCGCAGAAGTTCCGTCATAAATCGCATTCGCAACGTCTGTTGCCTCCGCCCGCGTCGGTCTTGGATTTTTAATCATAGACTCCAGCATCTGTGTTGCAGTAATCACGATCTTTCCAAGTTTAAGCGCCTTCTTAATCATCTTCTTCTGCAATACAGGCACTTCTTCCATTGCTACTTCCACACCCATATCACCGCGTGCCACCATAATTCCGTCTGAAACTTCCAAAATTTCGTCCAAATTATCAATACCCTGAATACTCTCAATCTTTGAGATAATCTTCATCTTGCCGCCATTCTCTTCTATAATTTTTCTGACAGCCAAAACATCATCCGCACACCGCACAAACGATGCCGCTATATAATCATACCCCATCTGCACGCCAAACAGAATATCTTCCCTGTCAACCTCACTAATATACGGCATCGACAAAACTGCACCCGGTACATTGATACCCTTGTGATTTGACACATATCCGCCATTTATCACATCACATACAATGTCCGTATCCTCAATCGCCGCTACCTTCATTTCAATCAGTCCATCATCTATCAGAATCATATTTCCGACATGAATGTCATTTTTTAAATTCTTATACGTAATCGAAGCCCGCTTGGCAGTGCCCATTACTTCATCCGTCGTAAGCCGGAACGTACTGCCTGTTTCCAAAAACACCTTTCCACCCTCAAAATCCCGAAGCCGTATCTCAGGTCCCTTCGTATCCTGCATCATCGCCAGCGGCACCTTCAGTTCCTCCGCCACCTTCTTTACACACTCAAACTTTCTCTTATGCTCCGCATGATCACCATGCGAAAAATTAAACCGCGCCACATTCATACCCGCAAGCATCAACTCGCGCAATGTCTCCTCATTTTCCGAAACCGGTCCGATTGTACAAATAATTTTCGTCTTCCTCATTTAACACAATCCCTTTCTATTTTATGCCACCTTAATGTATCGCTTCTTTTTTCTTTTACTATACGCTTTTCCCTCATGAATATACAACGTTTCCATTAAAGAGCAATATTTGTCAGCAGTCGTCACAATCCAAGCCTCCCTGCACATCGGAGGTATCACCGTAAGCGGCCACATATGTTTTCTAATAATATCCGCCTGTCTCCTTGTCAGGCGATATTCCTTTTTGGCATTGCGAAGCGCTCTCCCTGGGTGAAAAAATCCATGCAGTTTGTGCGTTTCTATCGTATCTGTCTTATGCCAATCATACAAAAAATAATCATGAAGCAACGCTCCTCTCACCAAATCTCTCGTATTGCATTTTAATCCCAGCCTATCACGTATCATTAAACTCATTTTCGCTACATTGATACAATGCTCCTTCACAGACATATTACCATGCTGAATATACACTTGCGTACTTTTAAAATTTTCTGAATTTAGAATATCCTCCGCATATTTTTTTAATACATCTTCATACATTGTTTCCTGAATCCCCCTATTCTCTCTCAAACATAGATTATACCTGACGACATTATAGCACATATTGAAATAAAAAAACACGATAAATACCGTGTTTTATAGATTTTTTGTGTTATTCAAACGTAATTTCATGTGAAAATGCCCAGAACCGGAATCGAACCAGTGACACGAGGATTTTCAGTCCTCTGCTC
>CAJUJG010000039.1 GCA_910586715.1 uncultured Lachnospiraceae bacterium | reverse complement strand
TACGAACAATACCCCGTTACAATCTGCGGTCAGACAATCATCCTCACCAATGGGGAGCTTGCCGCCGCCCTGTTATCCCTGCCGGAGAAAAAGAGGGAAATCATTTACCTTTACTTTTTCGGGAATTACACACAGCAGGAAATCGGGGATTTATACGGGCATTGTAAGAGTACGGCATGGCATTACATACACAGCGCGTTACAGATGTTGCAGAAAGAAATGGAGCCATTTTCACATGGGAAATACTAACCTTGTGCCATATGAAACCATTGTCCAGGCGACAAACGGCGAGCCGGAAGCCGTGGACGAAGTTTTACAGCATTACAGCAAGCGAATCCGCTTTGACTGAAAAGGGCTCAATGTGGAATTTAACGATGGTACGGATGAAAAAACCCGCGGACATAGGGGATGGTATTTTGTTACGTTAGTCGTTGGCAGCGAAATACGTCCCCACATAGAAACCGGGCTGAATCATGACATAATGGATGGAAAGAAAATTATTATGTTGCGGGTGCGTTGAAAGAAAGCGATGTGGATTATGTTTTCGATAACGTAGGGTCTTACTCAACCTCCGGTCTGTATTCGCTGCCTGTCAGTGAGGAAGTGCGTGAGCGTGCGGAAAAGACGCTTGCAGAGTTTGAGGAACAGGACAGAGGCGGCATGATTGCCGACATAAAGAGTGTAATCCCGCACATACAGGACAGCGACATGGTGGGGCTTTCAAAACAGGTCTTGGAGAAACTGGAAGCGGCGGAGTAATTTAGCGCAAATCTTTTATGGCATTATTCGACAGAATTTGAAATTTTTGAATATATTTTATCTAATACAGCACTATATTTTTCACGATTACAATAGTTTTGAAACCACTCTAAATAATGCGAATAGTACAATTCCTTTAATATTTGTAAATATTTATCCTTCTTGAAATATAGTATCTACTGAATTATTAGAATTCAAAGAAATTGCCCAAAAAACGCTTGCACATCTTTTATATTGTCAGCCAATGGTGGCTGATAATAAGAGAAAGGCAATTTTATATTATTTTCATTGCTTAGCGTATGCCGAAAAAATTACTATCATAATCGATCAATTTCCCATCAACTTGATTTAATGACAATTCTGCAAAGCCTTCGACATCTCCATTTATATTATACAAAATATAAAAGAATATTTTTCGAGATTCATTCTTATGATTCTGAGGGTTATATATATATATATAATTTAAAATTTGATTTGTATTAGTTAAGGAACCTTCATCTACGTTATATATATCTAAGGCTTAAATCAGTGCGATATGCCTTAAGTGTTTTCTTATCAAGCCTTTTTTGTGTTTCGCAGTATTTCAGATAACTTTTTGTGATGGTAAATAATGTATTCATATGTAAGAATCTCCTTTTCTAAATGTTGTGTTCACATTAATGTATCGGAGGGAATATAGATGTTAATGCATCGGGATATAAGATACAACAATTTAAAAAATGTAACGCAGAGCTTACATTATTGTATGCAATAGGTGGTGGTTTAGGAAAATTTATTTTGATATAATAACAGCAAAATTAAAGAGAGGTATTTTCATGGAATTAAAGGATAAATTGCAACTTTTGAGAAAACAGAATGGCTATTCACAAGAACAACTTGCGGATAAACTGGGAATTGCCCGCCAGACTCTTAGCAAATGGGAAAACGGACAGGCTGTGCCTGAATTGGGTAATTTGATTTCCTTGAGTAATCTGTATGGAATAACTATAGACCGAATAGTAAAAGAAGATGATGAATGCAATATTTCTTTGTGTAAAAATGCAAGTATGGATATCAATAAGATTATTGAGTTTCTTCTTGTGGCAAAAAAGAATACCTATGCAGCGGCAAATAACAAAGTAGATTCATGTAGAATGAACTCTCATGATTATCGCTATCAGGATAAGAATGGATTTACCTACCTTGATTCCTATCTGGGTGGAGAATGTTTTGTCGGTGAGGAAGCGGTATGGTTACATGAAAATCCGGTTTGGAGCATGAACTATGTAGGACGTGTGATAGGAGAGAACTTTAGTGGCGATTTCTTGAAAGAGGTGCTTATGCAAGTTCCGGCAGATTTACCATTTCGTGGTCCGGAGATTTATACAAAAGGAGCTTACCATTATCACTGCAAAGTAGATGGCGAGTTTGTATGGTTTCAGGGATATGAAGAAATATTTTATATAGATGAAAAAATATATGAGTGCTATTTACATGGAGGAGCTATTCGATAATGAATATAATTGAAAAGGAAATTGAGGTTAAGGATTATCTGATAAAATCCAATCTCCCTGCCAGTGATTATGTTATTAATCCATATGTGGGCTGTCCCCATGGATGTAAATACTGTTATGCTAGCTTCATGAAAAGATTTACAGGACACAAGGAAGAATGGGGCACATTTATAGATGTCAAAAGATGTTCAAAACCGATAAGCAAAAAGAAATTAAAAGGGAAGACGGTTTTTCTTGCATCTGTTACAGATTGTTATAATCCTTATGAGGAAAAATATTGTATAACACAAAGCTTATTAAAGCAGCTTTTGGATGTGGAGTGCATGGTTAGTATTTCAACAAAATCATCGCTAATTTTGAGAGATGTGGAATTGCTAAAGCAATTTAAGGATATATCAGTAGCTGTGTCTGTTAATACATTGGATGACAGTTTTAAGAATGATATGGATAAAGCAAGCTGTATTGAGGCTCGAATGAGGACGCTTAAAGTGTTACATGAAAATGGAATTCATACGATGTTATTCATGTCGCCAATATTTCCGGAAATAACAGATTATAAGAAAATTATAGAAAATAGTAAGTTGTTTGTCGACGAGTATTGGTTTGAGAATCTTAATCTTAGAGGGGAATATAAGACATGGATACTTAGATATATAAATGAAAAATATCCTCAATATGCTAATTTGTATAAACAGATATATGTGGATGGTAATAAAAGCTATTGGAATGAATTGGCGGAAGAAATAGAAGTGTATTGTACTGAACGCGATATTATACATACAAATTTCTTTTATCATGAAAAACTTGTGGCACAGAAGAAGGGAAATGAACAATACAGTTAGCCTGTCAGAGAGTATATTGTTTAGGTGGTATGCTCTTTTAATTTTGAGCAGAATTCTAATGAAAAGCAAGATTTATTATAGTATAATAAAATAAGTAGAAAAGCATCTAATATCAAGGAGACTTTATAACTGAAAACGGAGAAGAATTATTATGGAAGAACGAATTACTTTGTGTGGAGACAACTGCATAGAATGTCCAAGATATAATGCTCACACCGAAACGGAATTAAGAAAAGTCGCGGAATTGTGGTATAGAGTAGGCTGGCGAGAAACAGTGGTATCTGTTCAAGAAATTGTATGTGTGGGGTGCTCTTCACATTATAATGCCTTGTGGGAAGATATAACACAAGGGAAAGCTCACCTGCGATAAATTTAGTGTTTTCAAGGGTTGGCGGAGATTTTAATAGCAAAATATAACAGCTAATGGTTCCCTTAAAAATCATCAAATCTCAATCGGGATTTGTTGCAAATGAAGCAATGCGGAAAGGAAGTTAATTGATATATGATAAAAATAGCGGTAGTTGGGTGTACTGGTAAATTGGGTAGTGCCATCATGAAAAATACTTTAAAAAGCAGGGATGTTGATGTTTGTTATGCCATTGCTCGGAAGGGCAACCAGTATGTTGGGAAAACTATATCTGAGCTTATTGGAGGTAAGAGCGACTTGCCAATTATAGATGACATTGAAGCAGCAATTGGTTGCGATATCTATATTGATTGTACTAATGCAGAAACTTTTATGAGCAGCAGTTATTTAAAATATGAGAAAATGAAGAAGCCGCTTATTATAGCAACAACTGCATTTTCAATAGAAGATATAGAAAAGATTAATTTACTGGCAACCAATATTCCTATTTTCATGACAGGGAATTTCAGTGTGGCATTACATAATTTTATTGAAACAGTAAATTTTTATGCAAGAAAAATAAGTTTAGATACAGATATTCAAATAGTGGAATACCACCATAATAAAAAGAAAGATGCGCCTAGTGGAACTGCATTGATGATAAAAAATGCTCTTTTAGATGCAAATCATACAATAAATGTAGATAAAATAAGCATTTGTAGTATTCGTGGAGGAAATATCTTTGGAGAACATGAGGTGATTTTTGCGAATTGTAAAGACGAGGTGGTCACATTTAAACATCAAGCATCGTCAAGAGAACCTTTTGCTGATGGGGCAATTGAAGTATCAAAGTGGACGATTAATCAGACAAATGGTTTATATGATATGGATGATTTCTGTAACGCATAGTGATAAAAGGTACAAAATTTGCTGTTATGTCTAATTATAAAACTAAATAACCGTCATTCATATACAGTCTCGTCCGGTTTTACTGGTGGGTAATCAAAGAACGACAGACTAAAATGCTGCCGCCCCTCTGTATCATAAAGAATTGGGTACTATCCCTAAAGCCTTGTCTATTACCATAATTCCAAAGAGTCCTCTGCATCTATCTACATCTGCATATTACCCTTAAGGTAAAAACGAGCGTATTCAAGCGGCTTATCAAGAGCAAGGGCATTTAAGGCACATCCCGAGCAGGGAGTAGTCTGCAACCCTTTCTCTGCTTCCCAACAGTCAATCCTAAGATGATACCCGGCAGAAGTTGCTATATCTATGCTGCTGTGGTTTATGTTGTATTTTGCATATATAATATTCATTGTCGCTGCCCTTTCCCTAAAATATTGTGAAAGCAATAAGTCTGGGGCGGATACGGTGCGAATGATTTATGATTTGTACCTTCAGGGGTATGGAACAACTACCATAGCCCATCGGTTGACGGAGCTTGCCAGGAAAAATAAGAAGGGCGAAGTAAGCCGGCACACTCACGGAGTCATGGGGATTATCAAGAATGAAAAGTACAAAGGCGATGTTCTTCTTGGGAAAACCTTTACTATCGACCCTATCAGCAAACGCAGACTTGCCAATATGGGTGAACAGAACCAGTTTTATATCCGAGACCATCATGAGCCTATCGTTTCCAGAGAGGTGTGAGATGAGGCAGACCGCATCTCTCCAGAAACAATCTAAGAATAAAATTGTGGAGACCAGTGGAAACAGAGAGCATTATACTCGCCAATATGCTTTTGGTAGTATGTGTGAGTACAGTTACTGTGGGCATAAGCTTACTCGAAGGACAAGGCACAGCAGTTCCATTTATGAAAAGCCTGTGTGGCAGTGCATGAACGTCACCAAGAATGGAATTAAGAATTGTCCGCATTATAAAGCTATTGATGAGGCAATTTTGGAAGGGGCTTTTTTGGAAGCTTTCGGATTGCTAGCAGGGAATTTTGATGATGTACTGGATATAGTCATGTCAAGACGGTCATGTTAATACAAAGAAAATAATCCCATCATATCGCATGCGATACCTAGAAAAATCCTGATAATAAAATTGAATAGTGGACTATCAGATACAAAGAAAGATAATAATATTTTTAATATTGATTCGCATGAAGAATTGTCTGTAGTTTTTCAAAAAAGAATAATATATATGATTTTATCCGCTATTAGAATCCTTTTGTATTAAAATTTCACGAAATTTTAATAAATTTATAAATTATTTCCAATTACATTTTCATTATGTTATAATAAGTCAAATTGGTAAAAAGCTGGGTAGAGGAGAATAAAAGCAGATACCAAACAGATTGTTTTATAATTTAAGAGAAAAGAGGATAAATCATGATTGGAAAAACTGTGGACAAATTAAAAAAGCCGTTCGTTTTTTTCTTAGCAGTACTTACATTCGTAACGTCTGTGCCAATACAGGTGAATGCTGAAAACGCAATGATAGAAGAAATACTGATAAGCGAAGACATTCCCGACTTTAGTACGGTATCTGTTGATTCGCAGGCTGTAACATTGGAAAACTTTATATGGCCAAATGAGTATGGACAATATTCATATACATATAATGAAGCAAAAAATGGAAACAAATATATGCTTTTAGTATTGGCAGGCGTATATAAGTCGCTGGATGGAATTGAGAGAGATGAATTGATCTCAAATCTCATATATTTGGATCAGACAACGGCGGAAGGGACATCTGTATCCTTTAAGGGATTTATACCTGCAAAAGAAGAGAATAGTACGGTTATTCTTAGTGGTGAAGGAATAACACCCAGGATTGTAGGATATATTTCAAAAGATATATTTAAGTTTGGCCTGTATGTTAACCAACCGGGAGGAGAGCAGATACTTTCTGATACATATACGGTAGAACGAAATACCACATGGACAGATTTTAAAGATACACTTCCGCACAGTGCATATATGGAAATATATTCTGATTATATGGATACCTTGTATCTGCCGGTCAATCTAATATGGAGGGATTCCGAAAGTTTTAACACTACGAAAGTAGGCAATGCAAACAGGATTATTGCTGATGCAGTGCCTGCAGACGGTGTTGAGATGGGTAATTTTGCACAACTCATAAAACCTTTTATCGCGTATGTGACAGTTAAGGACAAACTAGGGCTTCCGATTATACTAACAGCCGGGAAACTAAAATGTACTTATAATATAGGTGAGATTATTTCTGACTCGGACATCAGCGTATCAGCAATCTATGATGATGGAACGGTACGTGGAGTTACAGGGTGGACAGCTGATACTGCTTTAATCAGCACAGCAGAAGCAGGTATTAAATACATAACTATTACATATACAGAAGGCGAAGCCACAGTAAGTACCCGCATTCCCATCAGGGTAAGAGAAGCAGATCCAGGCAGTACCCGACAGTATATTGTTTCCTATGTCACAAACGGCGGTACATGTATAGAGCCTAGTATTGTGGATGCAGGTACAACGCTCCTCCTCCCTGAGACACCCGAGAAAAATGGATTTAAGTTCGCAGGCTGGTATACGGACAGATATGGAACAACGGCGTTTAATGAGGAAACGGTCATTGATTGCGATATGGTATTATATGCGCATTGGATAGATGAGTCAGAGCCCCTTCTTTATAATTTAAGGGTTTACCTTACAAATTATAACATTGAGCAGGGTGACGTACTCACAAGAGATATGATAAGCGCTACCGCGGTATATGACGACGGAAGTACAAAATTTATTGATGCTTTTGACTGTAATATTGATGAGATAGACCAACAGACGCCAGGAGCAAAAACACTTACCGTTCGATATACAGAAGGAAATATTACAAAACAGACAGATGTATCATTCAGGATATTCGTATCGGATGTGCAGGAGACATATATAGTAGATTTTGCTACAGGCTGTGAACAAACCATAACCCCCCAAAAGGTAATCGCAGGAGAGACTGTGAGTGAACCGTATATTACAGTTCGTAAGGAAGGATTTATTTTTGCAGGGTGGTATTATCAGGGCAGAAAGTGGAGTTTTGATACAGACAGTGTAAATGAAAATATGGTTCTTACTGCAAAATGGCTCAAAAGCTATGGAGAAGATTCCGATATATGGGGCTTCGTGGAAGAAGGGCAAATTTTTGAGTTTACCGGAAAAGCAATAAAACCCGATTTTGTCATAATGGACAATAATCTTAATATATTAACTGCAAAAAAAGATTATACGGTTAAATATGAAAATAACATTAAGCCTTCTACAGAGGAAAATAAAGCAAAAGCAATTATAACCGGAAAGGGAAATTACACAGGAAGTACACAGATACAGTTTACCATTACGGCAAAGAATATTGCAGATACAGATAAAGTAACTGTAGATTTTAATCAATTTAATGGATATAAAGCTGCTGGATATACGCCCATTCCAAAAATCAAGTATAACGGAAAAACACTTAAAAACGGAACCGATTTTGAAATTACCTGTATGAAGCTTGAAGACTATTCGAGTGAGGAAGGGATACCGGTCAAAGGCGGAAAGCTTGTGGACAGCGGATATTATAAGGTAATAGTAAGCGGAAAGGGAAATTATGCAGGTACAATTGAATTACCATATCAGATAGCGCCGGAAGGATATAAGAGCCTTGCGAAAGCAAGTATAAAGATAGATAAAAATTACAAAAAGGTTACTTATACTGGAAAGCCGGTAAATTTAAGTTTTGCAGTAAAGGTATCTTTTGGTAAAGATACGCTTATTGAAGGCAAAGACTATCAGATTGTATATCCTGAGAACAACATTGATATAGGAAAGAAAACGGTTATTGTCAGAGCTTTACATACAAGCGGCATGTGCTATGGCGAAAAGAGCTTTACATATGAGATTACAGGTATTGCGCTTAAAGCGTCAGATATTGTGTTGGAAAATAATAAAGTTGATTTCTGCAATGCGCTCATATCAGACAATATATCAAGTGTAAGCGTAAAGCTTGATAAGAATAAGGCACAGGTTATCAGTAGGTATTATGGTAAAAACTTTAGTGCGGGAAGCACATATGTTCTAGGTGAAAACAAAGATTATAAAGTAAGTTATAAGAATAATGAAAAAGCAGGAAAAGCCAGTGTGGAAGTTCAGGGAATCGGTGTTTTCAGCGGAACTGTAAAAAAGAACTTTACGATAAACGGAATATCGCTCAAAAGCGAAAATATTCTGATTGAGCTTGTAAACAGTAATGTTATGCAGAGTAAAGCGGGCGCTTCAGTAAAAGTAAGAGTGAAGTACACGTGCAATGATAAGACAGTGACTCTTGCAGAAGGCAAGGATTATAGCCTGAAATATAAAAACAATGATAAAGCTGGAGAGAGGGCAGTTGTTACAATCAGCGGAAAAGGAAATTACAGTTCGAGCGTAGAACGTAATTTCAGCATTGTTGAAAAACCTTTTAGTTCACGGGCTGTCAAGGTGTCAGTGGACAATCCTGTGCAAATAGATAACAGCGGGGATTATGTATATAAACCTAAGCTTTTACTGACAGATGATGGCTGTGCGCTCAAGGAGAAAAAAGACTATCTTGTTGACTATACAAAATGTATTACGCAGGATGAAGTAAGCAAAGGCAGGACCGTAGGATATGTTACAATAACTGAAAAAGATGGCGGAAGCTACAGCGGAAGCCGTGTTGTGGCATATCAGGTTATTCCAAACAGCATAGCTTCCAAGGATTGCAGCATTACCATCAAAGAACAGATTTATACAGGCGCTCCAGTGGAGTTTAATTTTGACAGTATAACAGATAAAGAAGCTTTTGAATCAGTTATTACGCTTAAAAACGGAAGTATGGTACAGCTAATCCCAGGCGTTGATTTTGACGTAGTTGAGTACAGTAAAAATACTGCGTGCGGAAAAGCAACCGCTGTGATTAAAGGAATAGGGCGTTACACGGGAACAAAAAAAGTAACATTTATTATCAAGCAAAAAGAGTTGCGTTAATAAGGACATAAAACGAAAAAGTTTATTTTTGGACTGCCGAAAAGCGGCAGTATGGAGGTTAACATGAAAAAAATAAAATTAAAACATAGAATATTTAGCCTGATACTGACTCTTACGCTTATATGTACCGAGTTTTCGCCCAACTTGATGACGGTATCTGCAACCGAATATCAGGATACGGAAACAACAGCTGACAAAGAGGTTTCTTTACAGGAAAATACAGAAGTGGAATCGGCGGATACACAGCAAAGCAGTATAGCGCAGGATATAATCAGTGAAGACGTAGGACAGGAAAGTGCAGAGGATAATGCACATGAACATTTTGAGACGGATGTACTGGAATTGCCTGAAAGCAGCACAGCTATAGAAAGCGCAGAAGCGCCAATAGAGACAGAAGCATATACGGAGACGCAAGTATATACAGAGACGCAAACTCAGATCAATACAGAATCGGAAACAGACATAACAGTTCCGTCTGAAAGCACGGCGGAAACAGAAGAAACTATGCCTGAAAACGGTGAAAGTCCGACGATTGTAAGAGGAAAGATATTTATGCCGGAGGGAGCGTTTGTAGAAGGCGGCGAACTCTCAGGATATATCTCTATTTCCGCAGGCGGATATTCCAGAAGATCTTCTTTTTCAATCAGCGGGGAGATGGAGTATGCAGAATATGAAGTCACCTTTAGCAATGAAGTGACAGCAGCGTCACAGATTCAGCTTAATGTGGGAACTTCAAGCTCGGTAAAAACAAACCTTTTACAAAGAACACTTTATTATACAGGGTCAGGATGGAGTATTAACAGTGCGGATGCTGCTGAAACGGCGCTTCCGGCAGATGGAAACAGTTTTGACTTCACGTTTCAAAAATCATTGCTTTACGGATATGTGAAACTGCCCGAAAATACCATGATAGATGGCGGCAGGTATTCATACCAATATCAAACATATGTATATGCAGAGACATCTTCCGGCAGCTACTATGTATCCGGGAATCTGAATGAGACAGAAGGCATGTTTTATAATATGTCAAAGCTTCCGTTAGACACGACAGAAATAACACGACTGTATGTAAAGGTAAATGATAACAGCAGTATCCGTTCAAATTTGGTTACGGGAAATAATGAATATTATAACGGCAGTAATATCCTTACTGCATCTGTGGACAACGCCATACCGGTAAGTTTGGCTGACGGGAGCGTAGAACAGGATTTTACGCTCAGGAAAGCACAAGTATTTGGGCATATAAGCCTCCCGGAAGGAACAGTGATACCGGAGGGATCTGATATTTCCGGAACTGTATATGCAAGGGTAAGTGCAAATGGCAGCAGGTACAGCAAATCGTTCACAATCAGTTCCGCTGATGCCGCTGCAGGTGTTGATTATGTGATCAATAATATGCCGTTTGACTTAACGGAAATAGCGAGTTTATATGTCAATATAAATGATATAACGAATAATAAGGACTATCATACCGATTTGCTGACTGGTTTTGATGAATACTATGCGTTAGATGCTGACGGCAATGAGATATTGACTGGCGCTGCATCGGACATGCCAATACAAGTCAGAGAAAATGGGTATAATATTAACCTGAATAAAACAAACGCACATTTTAAGTTTATACTTGGAGATAGTGCACAGTTTTCAGGAGATGATTTAAAGGGAACTTTTTATATTAAGTTCAAAGACAATAACAGCACTTTTTCAAAAAATATTATAATCAGTGAAAATACAAAGGAAACAGAATTTTATATTAACAGAGTTCCTGTTGGAGCGAAAGAGGTTTCACAGATTTATGTAAAGTGGAATTCTAATTCCAATATAACCTCAAACTTTATGCTGAATAAGAACCTGTACTATACCGGAACGGAAGGAAGCTGGGAAGGTACATCAGTTAATTTGACGGACTATAATATATCTGCAGACGCTGTAAATGAGCTGACGATGAATGCGGCAGGCGATGTGTTAAAGATTAAGATGTCTTTACCGGAAAACAGCGAAATCAACGGGGCAGCTCTTGAGGGAACAATCACTGCATATTATAGCGGCGGGAACTATAGCGCCGGTTTTAAGATTAAACCGATGGAAAACTCTAAAGAGGTGACAATCCCGTTACCTGAGGGAACAAGCAAGCTGACTTATTTGAAAGTACGCGTTAATGGCAATGATAATGTATCTACAGATGTATTGTGCAATAATGACTTGTACTATACGGCAGTAGGTCTTTCAAAGGAATACAGCGGCAGAGAAGAGCTTGTGCTTGCAGGAGTACCGGCAGAAGGGCTTGAAATCAAACTGCTTAAGACACATAATATTTCCGGTACCATTACGCTTCCTGAGAATGGATATGTTGTTGGAAACGATATGACAGGTCAAATAGAAGTAAAGGTTGGAAACTATGCATATCGGAAAAACTTTAATTTCAGTAAAGATGATTCACAGATTAAATATTGTATACCCATACCGGAAACAACGGAAAGCATTGCATACTTAAGAGTATACATAAATTCAAGATTAAATACAGTTACAAATATACGCACAAATACGTATCTGTATTATACGGATGAAGGCTGGACTACAGACAGCGCATCTGCAAAGATACTTACGGTTTCCGGGCAGGATACCGTACAAAATATTACTTTAGAAAAGACAAAGAGTCTGAATGGTACGATAAAACTGCCTGTAGATGCATTTGTAAGACTGAGCGTAACGGGTCAGAGTCCGGACGTGTCAGATAATTACAAAAAATTAACAGGTTCAATTCGTGTAAACTATACCAACGGCAGCTCAAACAGTTATCAGAACGGCAGTTTTACCATAGATGCACAAAATCCTGAAAATGCAGAGTATCATGTGATACTGCCAATGGATGCATCTGAAATAACGCAGATTGTTTTTTACATTAGCCGCAATAGTTATATAGACACAAATTTATGTACAAATACTGATATGTATCTGCTTGAAGATGGCTTACTCAGTACAGACAGTACAAATGCAGCGTCTGCAGAATTTGCTTCAATGGAAATCTTTAAGGATGTAGAACTGCTTTCACAGCCGACACTTGCAGGAAATATAAAGCTTGCAGAGGATGGCTATTTTAGAGGCGGCAAGCTTAATGGGCGTATATATGTATATCCGGATAATGGTTCGTCTGTTTCAGCACAGTTTACGATGGAAGAAGGACAGACGCAAATTCCTTACCAATTTGTCCTTCCCATTGATGCTTCAGCCATCAGATATGCGGAAATAAGGCTTAGCGGTCAGCTGCCTGAGGGCGCGGCAGATGACACGGTATTTGAGACAAACATGCAGCTTGATGAGAATCAGTATTTTAATATAGATGGTACATGGGCTGCAAATACAAATATTTTAAATGAAGTGGGGCTTGAACAGAAACACGCAGAATTTGACATTGTGCTGCCTGTGAAAAAAACCGTATCAGGACAGATTTCCATTCCTGAGGGGGCTTCGTTTACGGGAGGAGATCTTACGGGAACACTTTCGTATTATTCAGGATACAGGGAGTATCGTTATGAATTTACGATTCCAAAAGGACAGGATTTTACGGAGTACAGTATAGAACTTCCTGCGATGATGGGGAAAGCAAGCTATATTTCTGTGCATGTTAATACTTATGGATTAGAGACAGATATTGTATCAAATACAATTTATCAGGGAAATGACGGCGTATGGAAAAATGACAGCAGTAATTTAGAGCCGGTTTCCCTTCAAGGCTCTGATATAACAAAAAATATTGTGCTGGAGCGCAAAATGTACCTCAAAGGAACCATTATGCTGCCCGAGGATAAAGTAATCGAAAATGGCAGTGTAAACGGTGGAGTAAATGCTAAAGTCAATGGCTCATTATATAGTTATAACTTCAGCATAAACAGGTATACAGAAGACTTACAGTATTCAATAGAACTTCCGGTAGGAACCAATCAGATTGAAAATGTTTGTGTATCTTTGTCAGCCTCAGACTATGTGACAACAAATCTGCTTTTAGGAAACAATTACTATTCATCGACTTTAGGCGGTTGGGGCGCTACCTATATGCAGGCAACGTCTATACCTGTTACAGATAATGAAACTGTGTTAGATGTGGAAATCAAAAAGTCGGTAGTATTATCAGGAGCATTGAAGCTTGGCGCAAGTTCTTATTTCAAGGGAACAGGCCTTTCAGGTTTTATAAGGGCATATGTAGGGGATATATCCTATGTGGCATATTTTACACTTGAAGAAGGCAGCAAGGAGACAAACTATAAAATACAGCTTCCGTGGGACAGCGAAGCCATTACGAAGATACAGATAAAAGCATATGCAAATTCAGCGCTTGATACGGACATAAAACTTGATACGGAATTGTACCTTACGGATCAAAACGTATGGACGACAGATGCAGAAAAAGCAATGTCCATGGAAATTAACGATAATATTATTACGAAAGACTTGATTCTGCCGATGGCAAATATCATCAGGGGATCAATCAAAGCGCCTGAAGGACTGGCGTTTAGCAGCAGCGGTACGGTATATGTAGCCAGCAATAATCTTGAATACAAACAGGAATTTGTCATGCATGAGGGTGTGGGCAGCTACAAAATTGACCTGCCGCCCGAAAGTGGTCAAAAGTACAAGCTTTATTACAAGCTTGACGATAAAGATTCCGAAGTGATGGCATTAGGCAATGTATATGTTAATGCGGATGGCAGTTATGGTTTGGTTGAAGAGTTTGTGCCGGAACAGGAGCTTGGAAGCGGTACAAAGATTAGGAATATCACGCTTGCAAAATGGTCGGATTTTGACACGGATGCCTTGCTTGAATCTCCGCACCCGTATGACAACAGCAGAGAGTACAGCATGGAATATAAATATCCTGGTACAGCGGATTCGCTCACTCTGCATTTTTCAAAATATACGTCTGCGGAAAGCAATTTTGATGATATTATAATTTATGACACAGCAGAGAACATAGTCGGGCAGTATAGTGGTACAAACCTTGCAGGCAAAGATATAACCATTCCTGATAAGGGATTCAAAATAGTGATTAGCTCGGACAATGAAAGCGCATATTACGGTTTTGCCATTGATTCGATAACGGTAACAAACGGGAATTATGACGGCGACCTGGCGCTCAGCATTGTATATGAAAATGAAGAAGCCTCCGGAATGATGCTCCATAATAAGGCTGTAGACACAAAAAACTTTTATGTAAGTACGGCGTCTTATGATGACTTTGGAAAAATGCTTGACTTAGCAACCAGTAAAATAAAAGTGACGGGGTCAATGGCATATGCGGATTTAAAGATTATTCAGCAGATGGATGCCTCCAGCGGAAAGCTGATGCTGTATGATGAAAACTTTGTGCCTCTTTGTACAGAACGGTATAAGGCATATCCAAAGTATGAACTTGTTTTTGATTATAACGATGGCATCGGCTCAGAGAGGGCTGTCTATCTTTCATCTGAAGCTAAAGTTACGCCTCCGGTATCACAGCCGATTAGAAACGGTTATACTTTTACAGGCTGGTATACAACTAAAGAATGTACTGTTCTATATGAATTTGGAAATACTTTGACAGAGGATATTACACTTTATGCCGGTTGGAAAGAACAGTATGGTGTGGATATTCTGACAGAGGGCAGCGGAGAGATTGTTTCCGAACAATTGGATAGCACTATGGCATCAGCTGGCAGGGAAATCAGCATATTGGCAGTACCCGAAGAAGGATGGATATTTGATTCTTGGGAAATAACAGGTATGGAAAACACGACACAGACCGGAAATACACTTACTTTTATCATGCCGGCAGCGAATGTGTCGATTCTTGCCAAATTTAAGCGTGAAGCGGATATAGAGTGGCTCTCGACAGGATTGGTCAATTCCGAAAATAAGGAAATCACGTTTATTGAAAATTACCTGTATGCTCCGGAGGGAATAGACGCAATTACTCTGAAGGGTAAGGTAAAATCATCAAAGAAAGAGGTAACGGTGTTAAGCTATGTATACAACTATTATACAGTTGACGAGACAGCTGAAGAAAACTATATTGTGACTGATGACATAGACGTTGCTTTGGATGAAAACGGTCAGTTTACACTTGCGGAAATACCGGTAGGTATAGGAACAAATAGTCTAATCCTTACTTTAAAAGATGATACCAGTGTCATTACATCAATCGCATATTATATTATTGGACAGGCAGAATTTAAATTTACGGATGAGGCGCAGCTTATTGATCCGGATAATAATGATGATGCGTTAAAAATTAAGGATTTAGCAGGCGGTATTGTAGCTTACTGGATTTATGACAATGAAACGCCGGATAATCCTTCAGATGACCAAAGAGTCCTTATTGTAGACAAAAAGGCAGAAATAGCGCAAAAGATAATGCTGCCTGAAGAGGATGAAGATGCTGTAAAGATAGGAGATATATGGATAATTCCCGCGTGTGAGGATTTCCCGTTAGGATACTCGTTTAAGATAGACGATTTTGGGGATGCGGAGTATGCGCCAAAAGCTCCTAAGGAAGATTTGTATTATGGTCAGACATTTAGCTCTGAAAAATATATTTACATGATTGTCAGCGACCCCGATATGAATGAAATGGTGAATGAGGCATTCAGTTATAACATGGGAGGCATAGGAGGAGTTGCGTTCTCACTTTTGCCGGAAAATACGGTTATGGAAGTTAATCTTGAGCAGGAAAACGGTGAAAGCATGATAGCGACAGTCAACAGCGGAATCGCAGAACATGCAGGCAGTAAAGATGATTTTCCTCAACCCGGTTTCCAAATGCAGAATTTGTTTTCCAACATAGTACCGTCTGCAAATGTGGAATCAGGTAAAGTTGGGATGAGCATCAAGTTCAAAGATACAGTAATATTTGATTTGGATGGACACAAAAATACCGTACACGACCAGCTTTCCATCGGTGGGGACGTCACGATTTCCAATATGGATGTGGAAGGTGTTTTAGAGTGGCATCCGATTAAAGAAGGCGGACTTTTGCCGCAGCAGGTAGGTCTTGTTGTAGATTATAATGAGAGGAAAAATTTCAAAGTTTCGATAGGCGGTAAGCTTAGCGAGAACGGAACAGACGGTGAAAAGATACCTGTAATGACAATGAGAGAAATTGTCAAGGCATTTAAAAAGGTATCGGGAAAAGTATCGACCGAAAACAAGAAAGATATAAAACTTGGACCTATTGATGCTGCCATAAATGGCGTAAATATGGACAATACCTTAGTGCTTGCTGCGGTAGGCTTTAATATAGGACTCCATGGCGTAACCGTTGCAGGCGGATTAGGGTATGACGAGGTTCAGGCACAGTCTGAGCGGGCAAAGTTGAAACCTATTTTAGTATTAATGCTCTGTATGGATTTAGACGGATCAATATCATGTAAGTTTGCATATACATATACGGAAGAATCTTATAATGCAAAAGGTTTTAACATCGTAAAAAATGGCTACCATGAAACAAATGCTAAAATTGCAAGCTTGACACCAAGTGAGGTACAAAGAAAGGGCAAGTACGTTATGGAATCTTTCGATGTACATCAGAAATCTGTCACAAGTAAAGAAAAGCCTTCAGGAAAACATATGTTTTCACTGACAGGAGACGCAAGCATAAGCGCCGATTTGTGTTTGGGGCTTTCTATGATGGTATGGGGAGTGAACTTTGCACAGATAAAAGGCGGCGTTTATGCGGAGGCGCAAGCAACTGCTACAGGAAGTATGGTGTTTGAAAAGAATGGCACTTTGAAAAAAAAGTATGAAAATGAACCGGTGCCGACATTTAAGATAGATGAGGACCGACTGATGGCGAAACTGGAGGATGATTGGTTTGGCATTATAGAGGCTACAGGGAGTGTAAGTGCGGCAGCAGGTCTTATAGCAAATGTTTCAGCAAAGATTAGTGTTAAAGATAATAAAAGTAAAGAGGAGGTAGGCGTTGAGTTTAACTGGACCAACAAGTGGAAGCATTTTTCGGCAAGCGCTTCTTCAATAGGGATATCCGGTTTTGTGACAGAACCGTCTGTATCAGTGAATCAGCCGGATTCGCCTTTGGCGGATGTAAAAGTGACACTGCATGATGTTGAGACAACGAATAATATACCGGATGTTGTACTCTATACGGATTCGAACGGTAAATACAGCTTTAAAAATATAACAGCAGGGAAATATAAGCTTACCTTTGAGAAAGATGGCTATGAGACAATTACCAACACAGTGATGGTGACAACGCGGAATATGCCTTACCAAAATGTATCAATGGGTGTAGCAAAATTTATGCAGTTGGAAGGAAGCATAAAAGATGCATCGAATAACCAGCCCGTTTCAGGGGTAAGCCTTGTGCTCACAAAGGCAGCCGATTCTAAATATGTTAGGTACGGATTGTCCAACGGAGAAGGGAAATTTACGATTGGTACGAAGGATGACGCGAAAAAAGGCGTTACTCCAGGAACATACCGCCTTGAGGTTTCTGCTACTGGATATAAACCGCTTAGCCAAACTATAATTGTAGTCGCTGAAGAAAGCGGAATCGTTGACATTGGCGAATTCAGTATGGTAAAGGGCATATATGGAAATGCGGAGATTACAGGAAATATCCTTGACATAGCGACTGGCAGACCTACAGGAGTGGCGTTACAGCTTACTTTGAGAAAAGGTGTAAATAATACAGCCTCAAGCTTACTGGACACGTATACACTGGATTCAGATGGTAAGTACAGCTTTAAAGTGCCGGCAGGAAACTATACACTCACGGTGGAAGATAAACGCAGAGGAATTGGTGACAATGAGAGGTATCACACAATTACGCTGAATATCGTTGCGCTTGCGAACCAAACAGTAACGCAGGATGGATATGTGAGTCAGGCTGCAAGCGAAGACCAAATGAGGATAGTCCTGACATGGGGAGCAACGCCAAGAGATTTGGATTCACATTTACTTGGACCTACAGGAGATGGAAGCGACAGATTCCATACATATTTCTCGAATAAGGTTTATAGGTATAATAATAAGAATTATGCGGATTTGGATTTGGATGATGTTACGAGCTATGGACCAGAGACAACGACTATTTATTACAAAAATGGAAGCGGAATATATAGTTTCTATGTACATGATTACTCTAACAAGGGAAGTGCAGCATCAACGATTATGGCTAATTCAGATGCAACCGTAAAAGTATATCAGGGAAGCGCTTTAGTAAAGACCTTTAAGGTACCGGCAGGGCAAGGCACTGTGTGGCATGTATTTGACTATGATGCAGGTACAGGTGTGATTACACCTGTAAATACAATGTCTAACCAGTCCAATCCGGGTTCTGTAGGAAGGTCGGCGTATCATTCGGCTTTGTCTAGCGAGTCAGAGGATTTGGCAGAAGAAATGACATTAGAAGAAGCTGACCTACAGACAATATTTGCAGAGCTGTGTGACAAAGAATAAGTGTACTGTCATGAATGAAAGTGCCTCTGCCGATGGAAGCGGCAGGGGTATTTTCGATTTCAGGAAGGAAACAATCAATGCAGAAAACAAAAAAATACAGAAAAATATTTTACTGTCTGCTTGTGATATGGGTATTATGGTGCCTGCCAATGATGATCCATATTCCGGTCTTTCGCGGTAAATACGTCAATATTGTATGTGGAATAGGGATAACAGTAACAATCATCGGTATCCTTTATGTTTTATATCACATACAGGATGTATGGATAGAAGACAGGGACGAAACAATAAAGCAGACAAATCAATATTTGTTTGAAAAATATTTCGGGGATATGCAGTGTACATTAGGAGAAGTATTGCCTGATGAAAAAAATCGGAATATGATATATACCGGTCGTGATATAAATCATTTATATCAAATATCAGGAACGTTAAACAATATCAAATTTATTTACAGAGGCATTATTATCCAAAAAGTAGAGGAGTATATGGAACCGAAGGATAAAGAACATATTCGCTGTTATTTTAAAGGCAATACATTAAAATGGACGGATAATATGCTGAACGGAAAAAATGATATGATATTTTATACCGATGCAATGGCTGGAATGATACAGACATATCCTGAAAAGTACGGTTATGAAAAAATACATACATTTCCAAATCAGTCAAAGTTATATGCAAAAGAAACACCGTATGCAGATGCGGTAAAAAGACTTTGTGAAATTTCTGACATAGCGGAAAACTGTTTCCGGAATGTGTTGAAAAAAAACACGCATGTTGATATGGCGGTATTTGTCAAAGATTCAGATGTGGAAATATTTCTATATGTTCCAAAAGTAAAAGAAATGGATACCATGATGGGAATATGTTTCATAACAGATATGATAAAGAATTTGTATTAAGACTTCGTAAGCCGTAATAAAAATTTCAAAGATTGCAGGCATTTAAGTAAAAGCTGTGTGATATAATGAAAAGAATGGGTATAGACTGTATGGGAAATTTATATTAAAATAATACAGTAGGAGTTGACACATTCAACTATTAATACATAGCGGTTTAGGAGGAAATGGTCATGGAAAAGAAACTAAGAGTTATTGTAGAGAACTGTCCCCAAAATCACAGCTGTCCGTCAGTGGAAATCTGTCCGGTCAGCGCGCTGACACAGGAGGGCTTTCAGGCGCCGACTGTCGATCATAAAAAGTGTATCCGGTGCGGTAAATGTTCGGGCTTTTGCCCCAAAAAGGCATTGGTTTTGGAGTAGAGGCTGCGGATATGCAAAAGATATTGGTAGTGGACGACGCGGAGGTAAACCGTGAAATCCTGTGTAATATGTTAAAAAACGATTATATTGTGGAAATGGCGCAGGACGGGGAGGAGGCGCTTTGTAAGCTGGAAAAATGCCATAAGGAAACGGCGGCGCTTCTCTTGGATTTGCAGATGCCAAAGCTCGACGGATTCGGCGTGATTGAGCACATGCAGAAAAACGGTTGGATTGACAGGGTACCAATTTTGATTATCAGCGGTGAACGTGCGATTGAGGTTGAAAACCAATGCTTTCAGCTGGGTGTTTCTGATTTTATTCATAAACCGTTTGAAGCCTCTATTGTCAAAAACAGGGTAAGAAATACGATAGAAATGTTTAACCGCAAAAACCAGCTTGAAATCCGGTTAGAGGAGCAGTCCAAAATTATTCGTCTGCAGGAGGCGCGTTTGGGGCGGCTGGAGCCGTTTAACAAAATGATGATTGAGTACAGTTCGGCGATTATGGAGGTTGAGACAAGGCTTAAAGTGCTCAACGCCATGTTTTCCGAAGAGTATAAAAGAAATCCGTTTGAGTCGATTAAGAGCAGGCTGAAAAAAACTGACAGCATTTACAAAAAACTGGAACGGAAAGGTTATCCGGTTACCATAGAAAATATTAGGGAATATGTGGTGGACGTGGCAGGACTGCGCGTAATCTGTTCCTTTCCAGATGATATTTACCGCCTGGCGGGGCTTTTAATCCGGCAGGATGACATTATTCTGTTAAAGGAAAAGGATTACATTAAGTCGCCGAAATCAAACGGTTACCGCAGTCTTCACCTGATTTTAAGTGTCCCTGTTTTTCTGCCGAACGAGAAAAAGTATATTAAGGCGGAAGTACAGTTTCGGACAATCGCGATGGATTTTTGGGCAAGCCTGGAGCATAAGCTGCGGTATAAAAAGGATATTAATAATACGGAAGAGATTGAGCAGCAATTAAAAGAGTGTGCGGATTCCATCGAAGCGTTGGATTATCAGATGCAGGAAATCCGTAATAAAATTGATCATCCGGCAGAGACTGCCTTGGGCGGGAACACTTGAAAAGAGTGTTCCTGTTTTCGTTTTTATGAATTGGGCAGGAAAGAAAATGATGCAATTATGATGCAATTATGACACAAATTTGGTGCGTTGGAGCCATACAATGGAATTAACGAAAAATGGCAGATTCGGAATGTATCAGGACACAAGGGGGATAAAAAGATGCGGAAAAAACAAACAAAAATCACGGTCATTGCACTTAGTGTACTGCTTGGACTGGGCGGATGCGGAAGTCTTGGCGCATCCAAAGGCTATAAGGACTATACTGTCAAAAAGGAACAGTACGTCGCAGAGTATACGGAACAGTACGATTATTGGGACGTCGTCACGGTAGAGTATCCAATTCTGTCGGGAATTGACGGGGAACAGACGGAGGCGATTAACAAGACGCTTTACGACATTGCAATGGAAAAAGTAAACTACTGGCATCTCACACCGAATGAGGAAGTCAAGGCATTGCAGGAAGAGTATTCCATTTACAGCAGCGATGTGCACTGCAACGTCGACTTTCACAGTCAATACCTGCTGAGCGTAGGCTTTCAGGAAGCCTATGCACCCGTTTCGCCGGTGTACTACGTCCATATGACGCAGCGGTGTGCCAACATCAACCTGATGACAGGCGAGCAGTATCAGCTTGCCGATATTTTCAAAATTGACGACAGCTTTATGGAGCTTTGGTGCAAACAGTTGGAGGCGGACGGAAATTATGACGGTGTGATTACCAATGACGAGGATGTGCGTGAGACATTTGCCGCATGGTTTTTGGGAGAGGACAAGGAGGCAGAGGAATCTTATATCTTTACGCCGTTTTTTTACATAGACGAAAACAAGGACTTTGTTATCGGAATTTCATACGATCCAAAGATAAATAAAATTGCAGGCAATGTACCGAAGGATAACAGCTTTTTCGGGCATTTTGCGGCGGCGGACCTGGAACCGCTGCGCACAGAGTCGGAATTTTGGGAGTTGTATGACAAGTCGGAGAATACCGGTGAGGTTGTGGAATGTGAGGAACTACAGGAAAATATTTGGTTAGGGGAGAACGCAGGCGTATGGGATTATTGGAAAGAACGGCAATAACGAAAATAACAAGGATAACAATGCTTGCGGGAATTTTGGCATTGGGCAGCGCTGCGTCGGTGTGTGCGAAGGAACCGTATCAGACGCGCTATCAGGTATCGCAGGAAGAGCGTGAAGACTACGCCGTGCTGACGGAAGACTTGGGAGAATATACAGTGCGCGAAGGTGACAGTCTTTGGCGCATTTGCGAGAAACTTATGGGGGACGGCGAGGCGTATCGTTTGCTTGCGGGACAGAATGCGGACATAGTAAAAAATCCCGATTTGATTTATCCTGACATGCATTTACAAATTAACCGCAATGTCTATGTGAAAAAGCGGACAGGCGTAAACGGCATCAAAACGCCGCAGTACCGGCTTGGAACACCGGAAAATTGGGCATTTGGTATTTTGGAAGAGGGCGGGGCATTTTCCAATTATGCGTTTTATGCGCGAAAGGCGGACGGAAATGTTGTCTGTCTGCTGCGTGACAAAGAGGAAGCGGGAATAAAAAGCCTGTCGGATTGGGAGCACTGTCAGGAATTGATTACAGATTATGTGGATACGCATTACAAAAAGCAGATCTCGGATTTGACGTTTCACCGGTATCAGTTAGAGAGCGGAGCGGATATGTATCTGTTTTCCTATTGCTATGCGATTGACGGGGCGCAGTACGGATATACGGGCAGCCTGGACGTTCATGTCTGTGAGGCGATCTGTCAGACACAGCACATTCAGGCGGAGCTTACGGGATTTCAACTGGAGGAAGGCATTGAGGATCTTGTGCTTTATATGGCGGGAAATTTTGAGGAGCTTACGGAGGCGGACGGCGCGGATTCTTCCGTAAACGGTTATAATGTTCAGTTAAGTCCGTCCGAGCCGTGGGCAGTTGCGGGGATTCACAATCCGTTTGTGTGGGTTGAAGAATATTATGACGGAATTTGCAGCCAACTATCAAATCTGCCGCCGGAGAAGAAAAGCGTGCGGGAGCGGATTTTGGACTGATGATAAGATGGAAATATGAGGGATAATGCTATGAAGAAGTACGAAAGAATAAGAAAATGGGGCAGATATGCAGGGAGCATTTTTGCCATAGCTGCGGCTGCAATGATTTTGACAGGATGCAGCGGTTCCAAATTACAGGATACGGAAGAAGGACAGGCAAGGACGGAGGAATCATCCATAGAAGTTGTTGATTTTAATGATGTGGATAAAACTTCAATGGAGGATTCGACATCAGGGCAGCAGTCACAAATAGAGGAAATAAAAGAACAGGACACCGCCAGTCCGAATACCGAAACGGCGGAAGAAAACACGGTCAAAAAACAACCGCCGGAAGGCTTCGAACTGAAGTTTGCATCAGAAGACTGGGGACTTTCTTTTGGAGAGCCCGGAACACAATCCGTAGGAAACGCCTCAGCGCAGGACCTTGCATGGTATGACGCGTACTATATAGGGAAAGACGGTGAGAAGGTTATTTACCTCACGTTTGACTGCGGATACGAGAACGGCAACACAGAGCCGATTTTGGACGCGCTGAAAAAGCATCATGTGCCCGCAACCTTTTTTGTGGTGGGACACTTTTTGGAGACCGCACCTGATTTGGTAAAGCGTATGGTTGATGAGGGTCACACTGTGGGCAATCACACTTACCATCATCCTGATATGTCGTCAATCTCGGACAAGGCGGCATTTCAAAAAGAGCTGGATGATGTTGCAAGCCTGTTCTATGAAATTACCGGCACGCAGCTTTCAAACTATTACCGCCCGCCGCAGGGCAAATGCAATGCCGTAAATGTCAAAATGGCGCAGGAAATCGGCTACAGCACTATTTTTTGGAGCCTTGCCTATGTGGACTGGGACGCCGAAAAACAGCCAAGCCACGCGGAGGCGTTTGATAAACTGACAACGCGCATTCACCCGGGTGCAATTGTACTGCTGCACAATACGTCGCAGACAAACGGCGAAATCTTAGATGAACTGCTGACAAAGTGGGAGGAGATGGGGTATACATTTCGACCTTTGTCAGACTTGGATTTGTGTGAAACAAAATAGACAGCACAACTAATGTCCCTCGAGCATGCGATGCAGCCTCTATAGCTTTGCCCAAAACATGTCTAAACACTTGTCTAGTTTGGTAAAATCTGCTATGATAAGAAGCGGGGACAAAAAAACGCCAAGTATAAAGAGGGGTTCGTGTATGACAACGAGAGAAGAGGCACTGGCATACTGTTTGACATTTCCAAATGTTTATCAGGATGCGCCGTTTCACGATGATAACTGGCAGCTTGCCCGTTATAAAAAGAATAAGAAAACCTTTGCGCTGGTATATGAGCGCGGGGGGAGCATATGGGTAAACGTAAAAGTCGCTCCGGAATGGAGGGACTTTTGGCGTCAGACGTATGAGGCGGTGATACCGGGCTGGCATCAGAATAAAGAGCACTGGAATACCATTATCCTTGACGGTTCCGTTCCCGAAAACGACATCAAACGTATGATAGCGGAAAGCTATGATTTGATTGTTGGGAAAACAGTACACAAAACTGTGCAAAAAAGAAAGAAGAATGTTCAAGATTAAGGAGGGATTTGTTTGGCATGAGCATGAAAAAGAAAGCCGGTCTTTTATGGTGCGCATTCGTGGTATGCCTGATTGCCACGGTTGTGATGTGGTTTGTTGTGGACCGGCAGGAAATTGAGTATGAGGAAGTCGAGGTGCGCGTTTTAGATGCGGTGACAAAGCAGGTCAGAAACCGTTCCACAGGTACGCATACGGATTTTTATGAAGTTACGGTAGAGTACAACGGTGAATCATACAAGCTTGAAAACGCGTACAATACATATCAATATCCGCAGGGAGCAACGGTTACGGCATATTTGGCAAACAACGGCAGACTGTTTGCCAATATAGAGGGCGTATCCTCTACGACACCGCTTGCAACCGTTTATTTTGTGTGTCTGTTCGGAAGCTTCGGATTGTTATTCGCGGCAGCAATTTATTCAGGAAAAGCAAAACAGGAAAGGATGGCGTCAAACTAAATGAAAACAATTAGAAAAAAAATAAACATTATGGCACTGCTGTTGACTGTATTGGTCATGATGACGGCAGGCTGCGCATCAGGAGAAAAGGCAAAAGAGGAGGAGAAGCCGGAGGCAGTACTGTATCCTGTTTCCATTGACGGTACGGAAATCCGTGTTGGGGAAACGACAGTGCAGGCATTGCTGGATAAAGGCTTGAAGGTTACGGTATCCGAAATGACGCCGGACAAACAGTTTAATGAGTATGAGATTGACCCGGAGGAAATGCTGGAGGCTAATTCCTACTATTCCGGTGCATCTATTTGGCTGACGGACTCGACGTTTGCCCATGTATCACTTGCCACAGGCGAGGAAGACATTCGAATGGGTGACGCGGTGATTGCCTATATGGAAATTTCGCTGAGCACTACGGATAAAACAGGGTTGGATAAAATCACGTTCAACAATGTTCCCGTTACGGAGCTTTCAAGAGAAAAGGCAGGGGAAGTATTTCCTGACTTTACAGGCGACCAAAACATGTGGTTTTCTCAGCCGACAATGATTGAGTACCAGTATTTTATGGGTTTTGGCGCAGACGGTATGCTGACGAAATTCTCCGCGAAAAAGGATTATGATGTGGATTACAGCAGCAGTAAGTGACAGAGCAATAAGTCATATTAAATATCATAAAACGGTGTAAAGTCCATTTCATATAGGATTTTACACCGTTTTCCTTATTTCTTATTTGTTATTTTTCCTCCACCACCACAAAAAACCTTTCGCGCCAATCGTAAACTTCACGGTTTTTGTGCCGCCGTAGTTTCCCATGCCTTTAAGGGTAATTGAAGCCTTGCCCTTCTGCACATTATCCGTGCAAAGGACAATATCGTAGTCCTCGTCGCGCAGCTTTTTGCCTGCGAGCGTTACCTTAATCTGTTTTTTATCAGGAGTAATCGTATCGCCTGTATAAGTCTGCGTCGGGATTTCAATCCTTGCGGACTTTATATCTGCCTTTATAATGCGAAACGTGCCCTTAAAGGTTCCCGTATAACCGTTCCCGCTTCCATGCTTTAGCGTAATGCGGATTTGCGTGTCTGCGGGGAGAATATCCGTGTCCGCCACGGGAGCGCCCGCCTTTTTCAGTGTGCCGTTAGCAAGCTTCGTGTCTTTATCATATGCATATGTAATGCTGCTCTTATCAAAGTCCTTTCCTGCGGACAAAAGCTTTCCGTCCAAATCCATCAGTTTCGGTGTAATCCTGTGTGCGCCCGCCTTGCCGCTGTATACTTTATCACATGACACGAGTGTCATTTTTGACAAATCCTGCGGTTTAATGGTAAAGTTAATCGCAATTTTGCCTTTAAAACTTCCTTTGCCGTTTACCGTAACGCAGGGTGAGCTGCTTGTGCCAATAGTCTTATTGTTCTGATAGCTTAGTGTATAATCCGCGCCTTCCCGCAAAGCTTTGCCGTCAAATGTGATGACAGGCTTTGGTTTTGCGCCGCCTTTTGCATAAACGCATTGGATTTTCTTGCCGTAGGAAAGCTTTTTTGCGCTGTCCGCTGCAATGTCATAGGGCAGGATTTTATAGGTCTTTTTAAATTTTCCTGCATACCCGTTTTTCCCGTAATAAATAACTGCCGCCGTGCCTGCCTTAATGTTGTTTGTGTAGCGTACCGTGTAATCCACGCCCTCGGCAAGCTCTTTTTTGCCGTTACTTGTCTGCATTGTAAGCGTGCAGGTCTGCCTGCATTCTTTTCCTGTATAGGTAAAGGACTTTTCGAATCCTGTAAGCGTTGCTTTGGTAATGCTGACGGAAGACTTTTTTTTGATTTTTGCAGCGGCTGTCAGCTTGATTACTCTTGTTCCCGTATAATTGCCCGTTCCCGTAATTGTCGCGCTGTACTCGCCTGCCTGTGCGTAAATGCCGGAGGCATTGGCATACTGTATTGTGAAATCTTTCTTGTGTTTTAGCTTTGTTCCCATGTAGTAGAGTATCGGAACGGGGAATTGCGCTTTTTTGCCGGTTTTTACGTAAAACGCTTCCATGCTGAAATCATTCTTTGAAAGGTCTGCCTTTAAAATATTGAACACGGCGGTTTCCTTTCCGGAGTAGTTGCCTTTGCCTGTCACGGTGATTGTGGCTTCTCCGGCGTTTTTGTTGTTTTTGTAATGGATTGTATAATCTTTTCCGGCTCTCAATCTGACAGTACTGTCATAAACATGTGCATCCGGTGTGATATTTTCACCAATATACTCCGTATCCGCAATTGTCGCAATCCATAATCCCTTCGGTATCTCACCGTCCGTCGGAATGTCATCCGGAAGGACATCGCCTGTTTCTTCCGAGTCACCATTATCATCATTATCATTCTCACCATCGCCATCATCATCATTGTCATCGTCACTATCATTATCATCTTGACGCTCTGTTACCGTGACCTGACAATCCTCTGCTGCGTTTCCGGATGCCACATGAATAACAGTTGTTCCAATGCCTGTGCCTGTGACAAGCCCCGTTTCTGAAACCGTTGCAATATTCGGATTTTCTGATGTATAGGTAACCACTCCGTCGGAAGGCGTAACGGTTGCGTTTAATTGTCTCTGTTCTCCAAGCGCGATTGTAAGCGCTTCGGTATCCAAGACTATAGTGACATGCTTCGATACCCTGACCATGCATACATCGACAAAACCATCTATTTTTGCAACCAGCAGTGCGATTCCTTCGCCAACGGATTTCACCGTTCCATTTTGTGTAATGGTAACAACAGTTTCATCTGTCGAAGACCAAACAACATTTTCTGCATCATTTCCGTTTTCGTCCTTTACCTGTAGGCGGCGGCTGTCTCCAAGCATCAGCTCAAGCCCTCTGTTGCTGAGTTTGTATTTTTCTGTTGTTCTCCCTTCTACTGTTATTTCGCACCGCGCTGACTGACTGCCGTCTAATGTATACGCCGTAACGACTGCACTTCCCTCTTTTAAGGCATAAACGTTTCCGTCATTATCCACAGCTGCGACATCATTTGCATCCGACACATATACTGCATTTTTAAATGTCGCGTTCTCCGGCAGAATTTCCGCGTGAATTTCCGCTGCTGTTTTTTCCTTTAATGTAAGTGTATTTTTATCAAGTGAAATTCCTGTAGCGGCTATCGGTTCACTGTATACCGTAGCGGAATCATTTCCGTAATTGTTTTCCGGACTGTCCGTTGCTGCCGAAAGAAGATAATACTTAACATCTCCAACACCTTCAAATGCTGCCGGGGTTATTTCCTGCGAAAATTTCCAGTTTTCTCCAACTGCCAAGTTGTTTTTCACATAAGAAAGCACAGCAAGCGGATTGTTTTCTTGATGATTCTCCCTAATTGTTAAAGATACATTTTTTGCGGTCTGATACCCAATGTTTGTAATTGTACCGCTAATTGTATTGTTTTCAAGCTTTAAATCACGGATTGCAATATCACTGTATCCCAACTCACACATCGAACTGTTGTTTGATAAAATAATATCAGGAAAACCTACAGGTGTAACCGTGAGCGTGTAATACTCAGATAAGATTGTTTCCGGCAGGGTATACGAAATAATTATAGCCTTCTGTTCCCCTACCGGAATATTTACAGTCTGCGTATCCGTAAAAAGCTCTCCGGAATGACTTCCTGTCAGCGTAACATTCACTTGTGATATTGTCTGTGCCGTATGATTGTATGCCGTTGTTGAAAATTCTAATGTATTTCCCGGCGCCACATTGTACGCATCGTAGATTAAATCCGAATTCACAAAAAAGATATTCGGTTCTATATTCTTTCTTATAACCATATCCGTCAGCCCGTAAATATCCGCCGAATCGGTTAAAAGCGCTTCTTCGTTATATGCAATGCTGATTGTTCCGTCGCTATTATAAAGAGGAGTATAATTCGTTACCTTACTGTTGTCTGCCACAATAGGAACCGGTGATGTATATGCACCGTTTCTTTCATAAGAGACATAAAGATTGCGCTCAAATCCGTCTTGTGCACAAAACATGATTGCCTCTGCTCCTGAAGCGCTCTTAATGACAGAAAAATTGTCTGTTTCAATTCCGGTATCGTGTATAGCGGAAAAATCGCTGCCGGATGCCTTATAAACCTTATTCCCACCCGAAAAATAAATGGTGTCATCACAAATATCGACAATTTCAGCATGATGTGATGCATTTCCAATCATCGTTTTTATGCTGTTTTGCACATAGTATACGGTTCCATCCTCCGTATCCGGTACATTATCCGCATCCTCTGCATATACAATTGCAGCTTGTCCGCCAATATAATCAACATCGTAATCGGACACATAATTCAAATCCTTTGCATAGCATACGGGATTGCCCCAAATGCCATCCTTGTATTCGCAGACGTAAATGGAATTACTGCCTTTGGCATAATGATAATCATTGACAGAGTTCGTCAGCCATGCTGCGACAATCTTTTCGCCATTCACTGCTATAAGCGGCGAAAACTCCATCAGCGCATTATCGGCGTCTGAAAGTATCTGCGGTTCTGAAAAACTTCCCCCATCAAATACGGATACATACACATCCATCTGTTTGCATACATCGTCAAATGATACGTTATCCGTAAATACGCTTGAGGCTTTATTCCACACCAAATATGCTTTGTTCCCTTGCGCTGCCATGTTGGGATAATAATCACCTGTTGATGTATCACTGCATACCGGTGTAATACTGCCCCAGCCGTTTCCGTCATTTTTATTGACACTGTAGACAAGCGTCGTTCTGTTTACAGCACTCTTATCGCCGAAGTCATGAATCCATGCAAGGATTTCCGTGCCGTTGGAAAGTCGCACATATTGTACATTGTTTTCTTTGAATACGCCCGCGTCTGCGGAAATCTCGGAATACCGGAAGCTGTCGGATGAAGTCAAACCGGAGGATTTCTGCGCGTTATAGGTTTGTATATCGCTTTGGGCGGATGATAAGTAATTTCTTGGTATAATTTCCAAATCATCTGAATCCATGTCAGGACCAAGTGCATTGAAAGAGGCATTCTTTGCGGAACGTGTTCCGGGATAGATGTTTCGCGAAATGCTTGTTGTTTTCTTTCCGCCCCAACAAAGCAGTACCGTTTCACCATATACTTCTAAAATGGCATCAATGCTGAGCGATTCTTTACTGCTTTTATATGGAAATGTAAACTTTACAGGAAATTTACCTGTTGCGCCGACTTCTGCATGAGCCAGCTTCCAGCCTACACCTACTGCAATTGTTCCATAAAGTTCCAGTTTAGCGACACCTGAATGTTCGATATTCCCGTCAATATAAGTAAGCACCAGTTTTCCTTCTGCGGATAGTCCTACTTTGAACTTTGCATAAGCAACGCCGCCGGTACATGCCGGTCTGTATGTTGTTGTTCCTTCCCCCCTTTATAAGAAGTGTAATGCCGCCTTCCATTAAATCCCCGTTTTCAGCAAATTCCAAATAACCGGTGGCTGCAATTTTTACATCAATATTACTCGCTTTGCCTGACTGCATTTCGCCAAGTGCGTTTTCCCATTCCTCGTCCAACGTTTTGCTTTTGGTGGATTTAAATTTATGCTTGATTGCATCATAATTCAACAGCTTCTCTTCTGTGGAAAGTGCGACCTTAATTGTCTTATCGTTTTTGTCATAGGTAACCTTTGACTTTACACCTTTTCCAAAGTTCAAGTCAAAATTCATATTCATGTTCAACATACTGATGTCCCCGTCGCTTGTTTCAACATCCGGCGCGGAGGTATCGACAGACGCTTTGACAGAGGGCATCTTGGGCTTATATTTATTGGTATCGGGGGGGATTCTGAATTTATAGGCACCTGACTCGGAACGATAGTCATTGAGGTTTATCCAACCGCCGGAGTTTTTATATCCTTCAAATAATGTACTGATAAATACTTGCGTGCAGTCTTTGCTAAGCGGTATTGTGGCACAGCCATTATTGTCTGTCTTATAATAATGTGTGCTGGATGTTCCTTCTTTAATGGCTACCTTGTCGTTTTTAATTGGCGCACCAGTCATGTCATCGAAAAATTGAAAGATACTGCCTTCTGATTCGACTAATTGTTTGACGCTTTCATCTTCAACATCCGGAGTTGGTTCTTTGCCAGGATCCTTTTCCTGTGGAATGTGGTTTTTGCCTAGGGCTACGCTGTAGGGGAGGTTTGTAGGTAACTCTGTGACCACGGTGCCGTCGGAGCGGTACCATTTGTCGGTGGCATCTGAGGTTGGTAGTTTTACGGAACTAATTATGCTGCAACTGCTTGGATTGGAGGGAGTATAAATTGCCGATAGGTTTGTGCAGTTATCAAGCATATTATCCATGTAAGGTCCACTGGGGGCATTAGTCTTAGAGATGCTAAAGCTACTAAGGTCTAAACTGGTAAGTGATTTGCAACGCTCGAACATATTTTGCATAGTAGATACATTAGAGGTATCAAAACTACTAAGATTTAAGCTAGTGAGCGAACTGCATCCATAAAACATACGAGACATGCCAGTCACATTAGAAGTATCAAAACTACTAAGGTCTAAGCTGGTAAGTGAACTACACCCATAAAACATACAGCCCATACCAAATTTTTCGCCTAATCCGCTTGTTACACTAGAGGTATTGAAATTGCTAAGATTTAAATTGGTAAGACTACTGCAGGATTGAAACATAAATGACATGCCAGTCACATTAGAAGTATCAAAACTGCTAAGGTCTAAACTGGTAAGATTGTAACAGCCACTAAACATGAATATCATACAAGTTACATTAGATGTGTTAAAGTTGCTTAAATCTAAGCTGGTAAGTGAACGACAATCAGCGAACATACGGATTGTGGAAGTTATCTTGGAAGTGTCAAAACTGCTAAGGTTTAAGTCAGAAAGAGAGCGACAACCGAAAAACATCTCTTCCATGTCGTAAACGTCAAATCTCTCGCCTTGGCTAGTTAGCATATTTGTGCGATATTCTAA
>CAJUJG010000038.1:6982-33209 GCA_910586715.1 uncultured Lachnospiraceae bacterium | reverse complement strand
TTGACACTGGCAGCGTAACGGATATGAGGGGGATGTTTAGTGGTTGCAGCAGTCTTGCAAATTTGGATTTAAGCACAATTGACACTGGCAGCGTAACGGATATGAGGGGGATGTTTAGTGGTTGCAGCAGTCTGACAAATTTGGATTTAAGCATACTAAACACCAGTAATGTAACAGAAATGAGCTATATGTTTTCACGTTGCAGCAATTTAACAGGTCTTGACTTAGGCACGATAAACACCAGTAATGTAACGGATATGAGCGACATGTTTATGAGTTGCAGTAGCTTGACGGAGTTAGATTTAAGTAAATTAGATTTAAGTAACGTAACAGATATGGGCAATATGTTTTATGGCTGCAGCAGCTTGACGGAGTTGAATTTCAGCAGTTTGGATTTAGGTAGTGTAACAACAATGAGCAGTATGTTTTCAGGCTGCAGTGGTCTTAAGAGCATTAATTTTAGCAACACTGACCTGAGCAGTCTGACGGGGGAACCGGGTTTTTTTAACTGTAGCAGCCTGACAGGCATTGATTTCAGCAGTGCAAATCTGCATAGTGTAACAGAATTAAGCTTTAGCGGCTGCAATAGTGTTACAAGTATTGATTTCAGTAATGCCGACTTAAGCAGCGCGACGTACATCGATTTTGATGGCTGTGGCATTATTGAGAATATTAATTTCAGCAATGCCGACCTGCGCAGCGCGACGCGAATATACTTAAGTGATTGCAGCAGTGTTACAAATATTGATTTCAGTAATGCCAATCTATGCAATATAGATATGGGAAGTATGTTTTATAACTGCAGCAGTCTCAAAAGCCTTGACTTGGCATTTGATGAGGATAATATATCTTATAGAACTCCCTCATTAACCAACTGTAAAGCCCTTACTGCAATTTACACCCCGCGAAGCAATAAAGGAGATATAGTATCAGTATCCCTTCCGGGGAATAACTGGTACGACATGAGCGGCAAGAAGTATAGTAGCAGTTTCAACGAGAGACAGGAGGCTTCCCTTTTGCTCTATTCCGGGGAAAAGCCGGAAATAGCCAAAGCGTACATCAAAATCGGTACGACGAAAAAAACATACGCCTGCGGTGAAGCTCTGGGCGGGGACGATATTTTTGTTCTGTATTATGGGACGGACGGAACAGCCAAAAAGCTTGCGTCAGGGGAATATACGGTAAATGTGGATGACCTTGACATGAACACGGCAGGGAGAAAAACGCTGACTGTCTCCTGCAAGGACTCTGACGGAGAAACCTATACCGCGGAAGCTACACTGTGGGTAAAGTCAGAAAAGCCGGTACCGCCGGAAAAGAAAACGCTGGGCGAGGACAATGTGACCATAACACTGCCTGACTCGGACGCATATGACTATGTTTATAATGGAAAGGAAAAGAGACCATTGCCCACAGTGGTCTATCATGGTGATGGTGCGGACATTACGCTGACACAAGGGAAGGATTACACGTTTGATTATATGGAGAATGTGGTGATATACGGCAATCCAAGGGTTAGAATTATAGGCTGTGGTGATTATACCGGAATTGTGGAGAAACCATTTGAGATAAAGAGGGCAGCAGCGCCCGTGCTCGAAGATATTGTACGGCGGTATAATGCAGGCATTGTGAATTCGACTGACGGGGATTATGCGGAATATACCATTGATATTGGTAAATGCCTTAATGTATATGGTTTTGTGGACGAGATTAGAGCAGCCGGAAGCCCGATAGAGGATAACACAATCCCCGGGAATGTGCTTGCCGATACACCAGTGTATGATTCTTCGGGCTTTTCCTATAAAGTCAGTGCAAAAGCTGCGGCGGGCGATTTTGTGACCATTCCTATCGAGGTTGTTTTTGGCAACTACGAGAATGCCGTGCTTAATGTTAAAATCATGCTAAGGGATAAGCCTGTAAAACAGAAAAAGGCAACTATCTCTGGCATTGAAATCAGTGACAGCATATATAATAAAGCTCCTGTCGTCTATACCGGAAAAGCAAAGGTAGTGGCGGACAACAAGGATGTGACCAGCTTGGTCAACCTGACCTGCACCTACAGCGGTACACAGGCGGACGGTAGCAGCTATGCGGCGTCGCAGACAGCCCCTGTTAACGCAGGAAGCTATCAGCTGACCGTCACGGCAGACAGCGCAGAGTACGCAGGCAGCGCGTCCTATAGATTCAAAATCACGCCTGCCCCGCTCACCATCACCGCGCGCGACATGGGCGTAAAAATCGGCGCACCGCTGCCAAAACAGGAGGACTATTTATACGACGCCGCAGGACTCTTAACAGGCGACACGCTGACCACCGCGCCGACGCTTTCCTGCAACATCACCGACACTACAAAAGCAGGAACCTATGACATTATTGCTTCGAATGCCGACGCAGGCATGAACTACGAAATCAGCTACAAAAGCGGCACCCTGACCGTCAGCGAGACAGGCGAGAGCACAAAATACTACACCGTCACCTACAACATGAACGGACACGGAAACGACATCACAAACACAGGCGTAAAGGAAGGCAGCTTCCTTGAAAAGCCGCAGAACCCGCAGGCAGCAGGCTACACCTTCACAGGCTGGTACAAAGACCAGAGCTGCACGGTTCCATGGAATTTCGAAAAAGACACGGTAACGTCCGACACCACCCTCTACGCAGGCTGGAAAAAGGAAGGCTCCGGCGGCAATAACAATACAGGTGACGACATGGACAAGGATGACTCCCCGTATGAGGACAGCGAGCGCACCGACCTAAACGCCATCAACGCAGCAATCGCAGACATCAAGGCAAAGGTTTATGACGGCGACGCCTACAAGCCCGTCGTCAAGGTAACGGCAACCATCGATAAAAAGAAGGTAACCCTCACCGAAGGCGCGGACTACCGTGTGCTCTACCAAAACAACATCAACGCAGGAACAGGCACAGTGCTTGTAAGGGGAAACGGGGAATACAAGGGTGAGCTGACGCAGACCTTCACAATCACCCAAAAGCCCGTAAAGAAGCTCAAAATCCTGACAGGCAGCATTGCGGGAGCCGCCACAAAGCAGGCAGCCTCAGACGCAGTCTACGTCTACGACGGAGCAAAACGCCTCGTGGAAGGCACCGACTATGAGCTGTCCGAGCCCCAGCCCGTAAAGAACAAGACGGACGTGGTACAGATAACCATAACCGGAAAGGAAGCAGGCAATTACGGCGGACAGTCCGCAGCAAAGAAAATTAACGTATACGAGGCAGGCACACAGCTCATCACGCCCGAATGCGTGACACTGGACAAAACAAGCGTGCCATACACCGGAAAAGCCATCAATGACATCAAAGTGACCGTGACAGTAGGCGGAAGCACATTAGACCCGAAAAAGGACTACAAGGTGCAGTACCAAAACAACAAGGACGCAGGAACGGCATACATCACCGTGACGGGAAAAGGGAAAACCTATAAGGGAGCAGTCGTCGTCCCCTTCACGATTACGCCGGAAACCATTGCAAAGCCCAACGATTTTGCAATCAAGGAAATCAAGAAGGCAACCTTTAACGGCAAGCTCCAAAAGCCCGCAGTCAGCGTAAGCATTCAAAAGAATGGCAAAGCAAAGAAGCTTTCCAAAAAGGACTACACCGTCGCCTACAAGGACAACTTCCACGCAGGAACAGCGACCGTCATTGTGACAGGAAAAGGCAACTACGCAGGCTTAAGCGCGGAAACCACCTTCACAATCGCCCCGCAGCAAATCAAAAAAGCGTCGCTTAAGGGAACGCAGGGCGCACTCACACTCACCTATAGCAAGCGGAAGCTAAAAGAGGGCACGGACTACGAAACGCCCACCTACGGCACACCGGACAAAAACAAGGTAGAAGTGACCATCACAGGAAAAGGCGATTTCACAGGAGAACTCAGGAAAAAAATAAAAGTGAGCGGAAAGTAGGCACCATACAAGACAGCAGCGAACCACCAAAAACGGCTCGCTGCTGTTTTTTGCCACCGGGAAAACTTGCGTAGCCGGACTACGTTTGGTATACTAGGATAAGGACTGTAAAGAAAAAATAGGGAGAACAGGAATGAGATTAAAAGCGTTATTAAAATACGAAACCATCGTAATCCAATGCCATGACAACCCCGACGCCGATGCGATTGCAAGCGGCTTCGGGCTTTATACCTATTTTAAAAAGAACAACAAAAACGTCCGCTTCGTCTACGGGGGCAGGTTTGTCATTCAGAAAAGCAATCTAGTGCTGATGCTGCGCGAGTTGGAAATTCCGATTGAATATGTGACCGCGCTTGCGGCGCCGGATTTGCTGATAACGGTGGACTGCCAGTACGATGAGGGAAATGTCACACATTTTGACGCGAAGGAGGTTGCGGTAATCGACCACCATCAGGTGAGCGGTCCGCTGCCGCGTATGAGCGACGTGCGCAGCAGTCTCGGTTCGTGTTCTACGCTGGTCCGCGAACTGTTGGAGCGGGAGGGTATGGACATCAATGAGGAGAAGAACCTTGCGACAGCGCTTTACTATGGGCTGATGATGGATACGAACCAGTTTACGGAGATTTATCATCCGCTTGACAAGGATTTGCGCGACGATGCGGCGTTTGACAGAAGCAGGATTACGATGTTTCGCAACGCTAATATTTCGCTTGCGGAGCTTGAGATTGCGGGCGAGGCGCTCTGCGGATATGAATATGAGGAAAAGTATCGCTATGCGGTTATCCAGGCAAGACCCTGTGACCCGAATATTTTGGGGATTATCGGGGATATGATGCTTGAGGTTGACGCGGTGGATTTTTGCGTGGTGTACAGTATCCTGCCGGTGGGGGTAAAGCTTTCGGTGCGCAGCTGCCGTAAGGAGACGCGCGCAAGTGAGCTTGCGAACTATCTGACGGACAAAATCGGCTCGGGCGGCGGACATGTTGAGAAAGCGGGCGGGCTGATACAGCCGGAACTTTTGCATCGTATGTATGCACGGGAATACGGATCCATAGAGGATGCCAAGGCGCGGCTGAGAGAATTTTTTAGCAGGCGTCTGACCGCGTATTTCGAGGAATCGGAGGTCATTTATGCAAAGGATTATGCGGCGGATCTTTCCCTAATGCATGCGTACCGCAGAAAGAATTTGCGGCTTGGCTATGTGAAAGCATCCGAGGCATTTCAGGTGGGAACGAAAATCACCATACGTACACTGGAGGGCGACCTTGAAACGCCGGTAACAGAGGATATGTATATCCTGATTGGAATGGGAGGCGAGGTGCGTCTCACCGCGGAGGAAAACTTTCAGAAGAGCAATAAGGTTTTGGATGAGCCGTATGTGTTTGAGGGAGAATATAAACCTACGGTTAAGACTTCATTTGACGGGAAAAATGTTTCGCTGATACCGTATGCCAAGACCTGTATGGCAAGGGGAGGAGTTGAAATCTATATCCAACCGTTGGATCACCGGGTTAAGGTATTTACGGAATGGGACGAGGAGAATTATATGCTCGGAAGAGCGGGCGATTATCTTGCGGTGCGAAAAGATGATTTGCACAATGTGTATGTGATTGCGGGAGATACATTTGAACGTATGTACGAAATGGTTTAGCTTGGGATAAAACCAAATGGAGGCGGGCGATGCTAAAGATATTTTTGGTGGAAGATGAAATGATTATGCGGGAGGGCATTAAAAACAATATCGACTGGGAAAAGGAGAACTTTTCGTTTGTCGGGGACGCCGCGGACGGAGAGCTTGCGTACCCGTTGATTATACAAAAAAAGCCTGATATTCTGATAACGGATATTAAGATGCCGTTTATGGACGGATTGGAGTTAAGCCGTCTTGTGAAGGCGGAGCTTCCTGACATTAAGATTATTATTTTGAGCGGTTACGATGAATTTGACTATGCAAAGGAAGCGATTGACATCGGGATTGCGGAATATCTGTTAAAGCCTGTTACGAGCGCAAAGCTGATTGAAACGCTTCACAGGGTCGGGAACATGATTTTAGAACAGCGGGAAAAGAATTCCGTGAAGGGCGGGGCGGATGCGGAAATGATGTTTTTCCGAAAGCTTGTATCAGGCAGCATGAGCGTGTCGCTTCTGTTAAAGGAGGGGCGTGAGCTTGGAATTGAGCTTGCGGCATCGGAATATAATCTTTTGCTTTTACAGCTCTTTTTAGGTACGGATGTGGACGAGTCACACAACCGTATTGAAAAAATCAGGCAGGGCTTTTTGCAACTGAAGGAGACCTGTCCGAATGTCGAAATTGCCGACCGCGGCAGGGAAGAATTTTGGTTTTTATTAAAGGGGACGCAGGAACATCCTTTAAACGTTTTAGAGCGGGACATTGTGGCTGTGCTTCAAAAACTGGTTCAGGATGAGAATGAAACGCAGTATTTCGGCGTGCTTGGAAAACGTGCGGAGCGGCTCGGGGATTTGAGCGTTTGTTATGAGGAAGCAAATAAAAGATTTGCGCATCGCTTTTTAAAGGAGCGAAACCGGATTTATCAGGCGGACGAGAGTGCGGAACCTGCCCTTGACCTTGAGAGCCTGAATTTGTCACAGACGGACAGAAAGGCTTTGGAGCAGTTTTTAAGTACGGGTTTGAAAGGCGACGCGGAATCCTTTATTGATGAATACTTTGATAAGGCGGGCGGCAAAAACATACAGTCCATTTTGTTCCGGCAATATGTCGTGATGGACATTTATATCATTACGATTAACTTTTCCCAAAAAATGGGATACAAAAAGCAGGAGCTTGCGGCGCTTTACGGTGATGAACAGGAGTTTATGAAGGTTTTTGCCTCTGTCGAGGATACCAAGGCATACTTAAAGAAGCTTCTTGAGACGGCAATTGACCTTCGGGAAAAGGCGCTTCCGGGAAAATATGACACGGTTATAAAGCAGGCGCAGGAGTATATTGAGGAGCGCTATAACCAGTATGATATTTCGCTTAATACCGTTGCGGCAAGCGTCAATTTAAGCCCCAATCACTTCAGCGCCATTTTCAGTCAGGAGCTTGGGGAGACCTTTATTGAGTATCTCACAAGGATTCGCATGGAAAAAGCAAAGGAGCTTCTTCGGACCACTTCCAAAAAGAGCACGGAGATTGCCTATGAGGTGGGTTATAAGGATGCGCATTACTTCGGAAGCTTATTTAAAAAGACGCAGAACTGTACGCCGAAAGAATACCGCGCACATTAGCGCAAAAGAAGGGTTGGACGCGGAACATGGGAAAAAAGGGTTATTCATTAAAAAACAGGCTTTATATGCTGCTTTTGGTCAGTCTTTTGCCGCTTACAATCCTGATTACATACCTGTTAGTTATGACAAACAACGTATCGGCGCAGTACGATGAGATTGTGGAAAAAATCACAAAGGCAAATGCATACAACATTAACTTTAAGGATGACCTTGACTATTCCATGTACATCATTGTCGTGAACGCGGAGCGCGCAAACGAGATTATTGACACAAATAAGCCAATGCAGATGATTGATGAGGCGCGCAAGGTGTTTGGCACACTGTCAAAGGAAGCGGACACTGAGGCGGCGCGGACAAGATTGAGCGGCATTATCAAGAGCCTGGATACATTGCGTGACCGCGTGACGGAAATCGAGGAATCTGCTTTAGTGAGCGGAAGCTACGAGGTGAATTTGGAGCGCCTCGACCTTGATATCAGGGTGCTTACGGAGCTGATACAGGAGGAAATCCAGTATTATATCTATGAACAGACAAGAAATATGGAAACGCTGCGGGAGGGCATCCGAAACAATGTCGAGCGCGCGATTTCGATTACAAGCGTGCTGTTGATTGTTATTTTAATCGGTTCCCTGACAATCAGCCACAAGATTGTGGAAGGCATCACAAGCCCCATCCGCCATCTGTGCCATGCTGCAGAACGGGCGGGACGCGGAGACTTTGAAATCCGTACCCACGAGGAACGAATTGACGAGATTGCCGTTTTAAGTGCAAGCTTTAACAGAATGGTGGAGGAAATCGGAAAGCTTGTCGAGGACATCCGCGTCGAGGAGTTAAATTTAAGGGCGGCGGAGCTTCGCCTTCTTCAGGAACAGATTAATCCCCATTTTTTGTACAATACGCTTGACAATATTATTTGGCTTGCAGAGTCCAATGAGACTGCGCAGGTCGTCAATATGGTGTCCGCTCTTTCTGATTTTTTCCGGACAACGCTCAGCAAGGGCAAGGATTACATTTCCGTGCGGGATGAGGAGGCGCATATCAACAGCTATCTGCAAATCCAGCAGTTCCGCTACCGCGATATTTTAACGTATGAAATTGATATGGATGAGGAAGTTTATGACTGTGAAATCTTAAAGCTTACGTTGCAGCCCTTAGTTGAGAACGCGCTTTATCATGGGATTAAAGGAAAGCGCGGTTTGGGACAGATTCGTATCACGGGCTGTATACGCGACGGACTTTTGGAGTTTCAGGTTCAGGATAACGGCATCGGCATGAAGGAGGAGCGTCTGCGTGAGGTGAGAAGGATTATTACGGGAGAGATGGAACATACGAAGGAAAAGGGTGGATTTGGGCTGTTTAATGTCAATGAGCGCATCCGGCTGAACTATGGACGCAAATACGGCTTGAGAATAGATAGTACATACGGGCAGGGAACGTGTATTTGGGTTACGGTTCCTGCCGTAAAAAAATAACCTTTTTTCGTAAAAAATTGAACATTTTTACTAAAAAATTGAAAAATTTATAAAAAGAAAATAAAATAATATACAAATTTCTTAAATTAACAGTATACATAAAGGCAAATTTAAGTTATAATTAATTTCGTAATCGGTAAATGGTTACGAAATTATTTTTATTAAATGGAGGGAAATTCATTATGAAAAAGAAATTGGTTAGCGCATTAATGTGCGTAGCAATGACAGCAACTGTACTTGCAGGATGTGGAAATTCATCTGAGCCTGCAGCAGCGCCTGCGGAGACAACACCTGCAGCAGCGCCTGCAGAGACAACACCTGCAGCACCCGCAGAGACAACACCTGCTGAGGCTCCCGCAGAGACACAGGCAGCAGAGCCTGCAGCAAGCGGCGACGTAATTAAGGTTGGTTTTGCACAGGTTGGACATGAGTCAGACTGGCGTGCAGCAAACACAAAGAATTATCAGGATACATTCAGTGCAGAAAACGGATATGAGTTATCATTTGTAGACTGCGATAATGACCATGCGGTTCAGATCGAGACAGTTCGTGGATTTATCGAGCAGGAATTAGATTATATCTGCATCGCTCCGATCCAGTCAGCAGGTTGGGATACCGTTCTTCAGGAAGCTCAGGACGCAGGCATTCCGGTTCTTATCGTAGACCGTGCAGTAGATGCTGATCCTTCTCTTTACACAACAGCTCTTGGCTGCGACATGGTAGCTGAGGGTGAGGCAGCAGGTAACTGGCTTGCAGAGTACTTAAACGGCGAAGATGCAAACATTCTTGTAATCGAAGGTTCTGTTGGAGCATCTGCAACACTTGGACGTACAGAAGGCTTTAACAACATCGTTGCAAACAACTCGAACTGGACAGTTCTCGACTCGCAGTCAGGTGACTTTACACAGGCAGGCGGTCAGGAAGTTATGGAGTCATTCATTAAGTCTTACAGCGATTTCAATGTAGTTGTATGCCAGAACGATAACGAAGCATACGGCGCAATGGACGCAATGGATGCAGCAGGTATTACATACGGTACAGACGGCGATGTAATCATTATCTCATTCGACGCTACACACGACGGACTTCAGTACACATTAGACGGAAAGATTACATGTAACGTAGAGTGTAACCCTCTTCAGGCTGGTTTCGCAGAAGGCGTTATCAAGAAGCTTGAGGCAGGCGAAACAGTTGACGCATGGACACTCGTTGAAGACGAAGCATTCGTAGCGCCTGGTATCACAAGCGATTATGCAGTAACAATGAGCCAGGAAGTATTGGATGGTCGTGCTTACTAAGATTAAGTTTAAAAAATAATAGGATGAGGGGAGAAAATCCCGAGAGGGATGAGGTATTCTCCCCTCATATTTTACAAAAATTCATACCCGGGAAGAAAAACTCTGGAAGGAGAAGTCTTTATGGAAAATAATATTGTTTTAAGTGCAAAAGGAATCTGTATGACCTTCCCCGGTGTAAAAGCGTTGGAAAATGTGGATTTCAATCTGAGAAAAGGAGAGATCCGTGCGCTTATGGGGGAAAACGGCGCCGGGAAGTCCACACTGATTAAATGTCTTACCGGGGTAAATAAATTTGAAGCCGGAGAAATTCATTTAGACGGCATTGACGGTCCGGTTGTGAACAGGGACACGTTAGATGCGCAACGCAAAGGAATTTCCACGGTTTATCAGGAAGTAAACCTGTGTCCGAATCTTTCTGTGGCGGAGAATCTGTTTATCGGCAGAGAGCCGATGACAAAGTTCCATACGGTGAACAGAAGGAAAATGAACGAGATGGCTGCAAAGCTGATGAAGGATTTGGATTTGGACGTTGATGTAACGCAGAATTTGGAAGAGTATTCATTGGCGCTGCAGCAGATGATTGCAATTGCCCGTGCGGTGGATATGGATTGTAAGGTTCTGATTTTGGATGAGCCGACATCTTCGCTGGACGATAACGAGGTGGCAAAGCTGTTCGTTATGATGAGAAGACTTCGTGATAAGGGCGTTGGCATCATGTTTGTAACGCATTTCCTGGAGCAGGTTTATGAGGTTTGTGACGGCATCACGGTTCTTAGAAACGGTACGCTGGTAGGGGAATACAGTATTGAGGAACTGCCGCGCGTGAAGCTGGTTGCAGCCATGATGGGGAAAGATTTTGACGATTTGGCAAGCATCAAGCAGGAGGGCAGCGGAGACAAGTCGAAGGAGCCGCTCGTCATTGATGCAAAGGGACTCAGCCATGCCGGAACAATCAAACCGTTTGATTTGGAGATACATAAAGGTGAGGTTATCGGACTGACCGGACTTTTGGGAAGCGGACGAAGCGAGCTGGCGCGCGCGATTTACGGTGCAGACAGGGCGCAGACCGGTACCTTGAAGGTAAAAGAGAAGGACGTAACGATCAAGAATCCGATTGACGCCATGAACCTTGGCATGGGGCTTCTGCCGGATGACAGAAAAGCAGAAGGCATTATCGGAGATTTGTCCGTGCGTGAAAATATTATCCTTGCCATGCAGGCCAAACAGGGCATCTTTAAAAAAATTCCGATGGCAAAGCAGATTGAAATTGCAGATAAATTTATTGAGATGTTGCAGATTAAGACAGCGAGCAGGGAGACCCTGATTAAGCAGCTTTCCGGCGGAAATCAGCAGAAGGCGATTTTGGCAAGATGGCTTGCAACCGATCCGGATTTCCTGATCCTAGATGAGCCTACCCGTGGTATTGATATTGGAACCAAGACGGAAATTCAGAAGCTGGTGCTGAAGCTTGCGGACGAAGGAAAGAGCGTTATGTTTATTTCTTCGGAAATCGAGGAGATGCTTCGAACCTGTAACCGTATGGCGGTGCTTCGGGACGGCGCCAAGGTTGGGGAGATCAGCGGCGATGATTTAACACAGGAAGGCGTTATGAAAGCAATTGCGGGAGGTGGAAAAGATTGAAAATTAAAAATTTCCAATCTTACAAGTTTGCGCTTTGCAGCCCAAACTTGCAGGCTATGAAAGGAGCATGGTTATAATATGGATAAAGTGAAAAAAATTACAAAAATGAAGCTGTTCCTCCCGATTTTCAGTATGATTCTCGTGATGATGATTAACGTAATTTATGATATTGCAAGCGGTAATCCTCCGTTTGGTTTCTTCTCAATCAGTATTAACAACGGTATTTTATACGGACGTTTGATTGATATTTTAAATCGAGGCAGTGAAGTTGCAATTTTGGCGATTGGAATGACGCTTGTGGTATCTGCTTCCGCAGGTACGGATATTTCCGTAGGCTCTGTTATGAGTTTGTCCGGCGGTCTGTGCTGTATGCTGCTGGCGGGCTACGGTGTGACGAATGTAAGCAACTATGCCGTACCCCTTTGGGTAGGTATGCTGGCAGGCGTTGCAATCGCATGTGTCTGCGGTCTGTTTAACGGATTTTTGGTTGCTTATATGAACATTCAGCCGATGGTCGCGACATTGATTTTATGGTCTGCGGGCAGGGCGATTGGTCTTTTGCTGTGTAACAGCAATATCGTGTATGTGCGTGTGCCTTCGTTCCAGTTTTTCGGCGCATACTGCGGTATTATTCCGACACCGATTATTATTGCGGCAGTCTGTGTTGCAATTGCATCGGTTGTGTTAAAATCGACAGCGCTTGGAACGTATATCCAAAGTGTCGGCATTAACAAAAGAGCTTCGAGAATTTCCGGTTTTAATTCTGCAAAGATTATTCTGTTATGCTATGTAATCTGCGGTCTGTGCGCAGGTATTGCAGGTTTGGTTGCAACATGCAGAATTTATTCTGCCGATACAAACAACATCGGTCTGAATATGGAATTGGATGCAATCCTTGCGGTGGCGCTTGGCGGTAACAGCCTTGGCGGCGGTAAGTTTAATCTTGCCGGTTCCATTATCGGCGCATATACGATTCAGGCGATTACGACAACATTGTATGCGTTGGGCGTTTCTTCCGCGCAGGCGCCGGTGTTCAAGGCAATCGTAGTTATCTTGATCGTAGTCATCCAGTCACAGCCTGTAAAGGATTACTTCAAGAAGCTGTCTGCGAAAAAGGCAGTTGCAAAGGAGGTGGCATAGGGATGAAAAAATTAAAGCTTGGGGGCAATAATATTTTATTGGCGATTACGGTAGTCCTGTTTATTGTCATGTATTTAGGCGGCTGCATCATATATGCGGATAAGGGCTTTACACACCTTCAGACGTTTTTAAACGTACTGATTAACAATGCGGGACTAATTGCCGTTGCAAGCGGTATGACCTGTGTCATGCTGACAGGCGGTATTGATATTTCTGTCGGTTCCCTGATTGCAATGGACTGTATGTTTTTGGCAGTCGGCATGGAGCAGTGGGGAATGAGCAGCCCTGTGCTGATGATTTTGGTGTTAGTTATCGGAATCGTGTTCGGTATGGTTCAGGGATATTGTGTGGCTTATTTGGAAATTCAGCCATTTATTGTGACGATGGCGGGAATGTTCTTTGCGAGAGGTATGACGGCGGTTATCTGTAAGGATCAGGTGAGTATCGTTTCGGATAAGCTGTTTACGGCAATCTCAAATATGAAAATCAGCATTCCGTTTGGAGGGTATACAAACAAAAAGGGTATTTATCAGGTTCCTTTTATCCGGCCGACGGTTGTCGTTGCACTTTTGGTAGTAGTTCTCGTGTTCTTAATGTTGAAATACACCAAATTTGGAAGAAGTATTTACGCGGTGGGAGGCAATCAGGTATCAGCTACATTGATGGGACTTAATGTCCGCAGGACAAAGCTTCTCACATATACACTGTGCAGTCTTTTAACCTCGATTGGCGGTATCTGCTACTGCTTAAATACAATGTGCGGTACGACAACGCAGGCAACAGGACTGGAAATGGATGCGATTTCCTCTTCCGTTATCGGCGGAACGCTTCTGACCGGAGGTGTGGGAAATGTGCTAGGCTCCCTTGTCGGTGTGTTTATCAACGGAACCATTTCAACTTTGGTAAAATCGAACGGTAAGCTGGTAAGCTCATGGGCGAACATTATTACGGCGATCCTGTTATGTTTCTTCATTCTTTTGCAGGCGATATTTGCTAAAATTAAGGAAAGCAAGAAAGTATAATGTGATTTTGGTTACCCCTATTTTTGCCATCGTGCAAAATGCAGGGGTAATTTTAACGGCGGGAGGTGGCAGGCATGATGGTGCGGAAACGAAAAAATTTATTTTTATTCGCTTTTTTGCTTTGCTTTTTACTTTTGCTTGCCGGATGCAGTAACGGAAATGACGCGGCAATAACACCGAAATCGGAGCCGGAAAGCGAGAGCAGACCGGACGAGGACGATATTGTGATTGGCATTTCGCAGGTCGGTTCGGAATCGGACTGGCGCATGATGAATACAAAGGCGTATATGGATACGTTTACGGAGGAAAAAGGTTATTATCTGATTTTTGAGGACGGACAGCAAAAGCAGGAAAATCAGGTGAAAGCACTCCGGAAGTTTATTTTAAAGGATGTTGACTATATTGTGCTTGCTCCGATTGTGGAGACAGGTTGGGACGCAGTGTTAAAGGAGGCACAGGACGCGGGCATTCCGGTGATTATCGTGGACAGGAATGTATCGGTGGAGGACGAGAGCCTTTATATTTGCCGGGTTGGCAGTGATTTAATGCAGGAGGGCAGAAACGCGGGTGAATGGCTTGCGGATTATTTGGAATCGCGCGGCAGAAGAAATGAAAAGATTAACATTGTCACGCTGCAGGGAACGCCCGGATCTACTGCACAGATTGGCAGGACGTCCGGCTTTGCAGAAGTTATGGAAAAACACGCGAACTGGAATATGCTGGAATATCAGTCAGGGGATTTCACGCAGGCAAAGGCGTATGAAGTCATGGAGTATTTCCTGGACACGTATGACGATATTGATGTTGTAATCAGCGAAAACGACAATATGACATTTGGTGCGATTGAGGCGATTAAGGAGGCGGGGCTGAAGCTTGGCAAAAACGGCGATATTATGATTATTTCGTTTGATGCGGTGCGCGATGCGCTGCTGCTGGTGCAAAAAGGGGAAATCATGGCGGATTTTGAGTGTAATCCGATTATTGCGCCTCTGGTAGAAGAAACCATCCAAAGGCTTGAGCGCGGCGAGGCAGTTGAGAAAGTGCAGTATATAGACGAAACATATTTTGACTATCGGATGGATATTGAAACGCTGCTTGAGAGCAGAGAATATTAAAGGCTATGGGGTTAATCCATAGCCTTTTTGATTGCACTCATGAGTTCATCGTATGTTTCAAACGCAGGCAGCTCGGGATTGTCTGCCTTGATTTTATCGGTGCTCTTGAACAAAAAGCCTGCCTTGCCTGCTTTAATCATTGCAAGGTCATTGTAGCTGTCGCCGCTTGCAATGGTTTCGTAGCCGATGGACTGCAATGCCTTTACGGTTGTAAGCTTTGACTGCTCGCAGCGCATTTGAAAGCCCGTGATTTCTCCGTTTGGCGCAACCTCGAGGGAATTGCAGAAAATTGTCGGCCAGCCGAGTTTCTTCATTAACGGTGTGGCAAACTGCTCAAAGGTGTCGCTGATGATGATGACTTGCGTTATGGAGCGCAGTTCGTCCAAAAACTCCTTTGCACCGGGAATTGGGTCGATTTTGGCGATGGTTTCCTGAATTTCCTTTAAACCGAGTCCGTGCTCTTTGAGCACACCAAGACGCCATGTCATAAGCTTGTCGTAGTCCGGCTCATCGCGGGTTGTTTTTTTGAGTTCGGGAATGCCGCTCGCCTCGGCGAAGGCAATCCATATTTCGGGGACGAGTACGCCCTCTAAGTCTAAGCAGATTATGTTCATCTGTAAATCCTCCAATTTGTATTCATTTTGCATATGTTCTGTTGGAACAGAGTTATTATAGCATATTTTTTTGTTTGGGGGAAGTGTTTGTTTACAGGGGCTTGCGTCATACAAACGGATGTTTGCCTAGAAGCTGTGCCCGCAGATATTCGTACCGCAGCCGTTTTTCCTCTTTTGCAAAGTGCGTTTCCCTAAACTGCTCCGGACAGTTGTCGTAATTCAGCGCCTCATCCCCGAACTGTTCACTGGTCAGATCAAATACACAGCCGTCTGCCACGTTGAAACAGTGATAATTTCCATCGGGTCTTAAGATTCCGTAAACCTTGCCGCCGAAAAAATCCTGCATTAGGAACGCCGTAATGGAACACTGTCCGAGTGTAGGATTATCGGCACTCCATTCGTTCCTCATTCGCGGAGCACAGGTGCCGGCACACCAAATGCCAAAAAGGATATCATAATAATCCCTCGGTGTCAGACCATTGTCATCCTTTATATTAGCTGTTTCCCAGCCATAAAATTTGTATTCTTTCATTTGGCGTATCCTCCCATGATTTTAATATTCATCAATCTTTGTCTGTGGTTTTCATTATATCATAAATCTGCGATTTCTGATCAACATTCGCCGTTCGCAAAATGTACAAGTCCACTTTGCTCTCTTGCGCTCATTATATCATATTTTTTTGTGGGCGGAAAGGAAATTCTATGTCAGATATTCTTCCTGAACTGTTGGCATTTAATGCAAGCCTTGCTAAGGAAGGTATCGTTTCCGGTGCGAATGTATTGCATTTGGATAAAGGGAACTGACTGGATTGTGGGGTTCCAGGCACAAGGACGGCTAGTTGAAGCCTTAGATGCTTGGGAAGTTTTAGATCATTGAACGCAAACAGCGGAATAACCTTGTTAATTTATCCAATTTCCCATATAATAAACCATAAAGGGAGGCGTGACTTATGGGAGTTTATTTGAAGTCGAAAAATAAGTGCGCTTTGGTGAAATGGAAGATACGAAAAGGAGAATTCCAAGATGGAGGACGGGAGACAAGCGGAGGAGATGGAAACGCAGGAATGTGGATCACAACAGGAGGAGGCTGCGTGGATTTGGAAACAGGCAGAGAGAGATGCTGTAGCGCAGAGCACGTTTGATGCCATAGAAGGGTATTGGAAAGCGGCAGAGCAGGGAGATGCTGACGCGCAGGATGCGCTAGGGGTATGCTATTATTATGGAAGAGGAATCGAAAAGGATTTCCAAAGGGCGTTTGAGTTGTTTGAAAAGGCGGCAGAACAAGGAAATATCAGTTCACAATTCCATTTGGGGCTATGCTATTATTGTGGAGAAGGAGTTGAACGGAATACAAGAAAAGCAGTCAGATGGTTTGAAAGAGCAGCAAAACAGGGACATGCATTCGCGCAGAATAATCTGGGGACCTGCTATATCAATGGGGAAGGTGTCGAAAAGGATTTTAAAAGAGGAATAGCGTGGTACGAAAAAGCAGCAGAACAGGGGGATGTCAGGCTGCAGAAGCTCTTGGGAAAACTATATTATTTAGGAAATATAAATAAGCAAGTCGAACGGGATGTAAAAAAAGCGGTAAAGTGGCTGACAATGGCAGCAGAACAGGAAGACGCAGAGTCACAATGTCTTTTGGGCGAATGCTATTATTTAGGGCAAGGCGTCGAAAAGGATATGGAAAAGGCCATGGAATGGTTTGAGAAATCTGCCTTGCAAGGGAATGACAATGCACAATATAATCTGGGAGTATTGTATGAAGAAGGTTTCGGATTGGATATGGACAAAGCGGCCAAGTGGTATCGAAAGGCGGCAGAGCAGGGAGATGAGGAAGCGCAGTATCGTTTGGCAAGTTATTTAATGCGTATCGCGGGAAACTCGGAAGATGTAGACTCGGCGATAGAATGGTATGAGAAAGCAGCGGAACGAGGACATTTGCGCGCGAAGAAAGAGCTTAGAAATTATTATTATCATATGGCAGAAAGATACAAGGATTTATTGTCCGATAAAGCGGTGGAATTTTTAATAAAACTTTTTATTTTGCTGGTGTCGGCAGCAGTGCTGAATGAGCTTGATAAACCGTTTATTTTTTTGATTGAGTTTTTCTGCATTGTGGCATCTTCTTTTATATCGCGAGAGCGGTACAGGGACACAGAGAGTTATCGAATCAGGAGGGATTATTTACGCAGGGCGGCGCAGCTTGGGCATAAAAGGGCAAATATAAAGCTGATGATTGGGGGATGAAAATAATTCCGTAAACCACCTGTTAAAAAATTGACATTTCCGCCCAATAGAGCTATACTAAAGACAGTGGCATAATCAATGTGCACGTGTAAAAATCAATAAACAAAAATAAGGTATTGGAGGTTCGTATTATGTTAGTATCAGCAACAGAAATGCTTAAAAAAGCAAAAGAAGGTCACTATGCGGTAGGTCAGTTCAATATCAATAATCTTGAGTGGACAAAGTCTATTTTACAGACAGCGCAGGAGTTAAACAGCCCTGTTATTCTCGGTGTTTCAGAGGGCGCAGGCAAATACATGACAGGTTTTAATACAGTTGCAGCTATGGTTAAGGCGATGGATCAGGATCTTGGCATCACGGTTCCCGTAGCGCTCCATTTGGATCACGGCACATATGACGGATGCTACAAGTGCATTAAGGCAGGATTTACATCAATCATGTTCGACGGTTCTCACTATGCAATTGAGGAGAATATCGAAAAGACAAAAGAGCTTGTTGCAGTTGCACATGCTATGGGAATGTCAATTGAGGCAGAGGTTGGATCTATCGGCGGCGAGGAAGACGGCGTTGTCGGCATGGGTGAGTGTGCAGATCCCGCAGAGTGCAAGCAGATTGCTGATTTGGGCGTTGATATGCTCGCGGCAGGTATCGGAAACATTCACGGAAAGTATCCTGCAAACTGGGCAGGCTTAAGCTTTGAGACATTGGATGCAATTCAGCAGAAGACAGGCGTTATGCCGCTCGTTCTTCACGGCGGTACAGGCATTCCTGAAGATATGATTAAAAAGGCAATCTCACTTGGCGTGGCAAAGATTAACGTAAATACGGAGTGCCAGCTTTCGTTCCAAGAAGCGACAAGAAAGTATATTGAGGCAGGAAAGGATTTGGAAGGCAAGGGATTTGACCCTCGTAAGCTTCTTGCTCCGGGCTGTGAGGCAATTAAGGCTACTGTTAAGACAAAGATGGAGCTGTTCGGGTCTGTTGGAAAAGCTTAATTCTTCAATTGAAAATAGGAAAAATAAAAAGGACAGTTTTTTGGGCTGTCCTTTTTTTATGCACACGGATACCTATAGGAAACAGGTCTGCAGGAGCTGACGTGTGCCCGATGCGGTGAGTAGGGAAGGCAAACCTTCCCTACTCGATTGAGCATAATTATTAGAGAAAACGATATTTCATATTAGCGCTTCAACTCAAATTTTTGTACCATTTTATTTAATACTTCTGCATGGGATGCCAGCTCTTCCGAAGTTGCGGAGGTTTCCTGTGATGCAGCGGAGTTGTCCTGTATTGCGCGTGCGATTTCATCGATTCCGGTGCGCAGCTGTTCCATGCTTTCTGCTTGAACTGCCGCATTTTCCGCTGTTTTGCGGATCATATTATTAACGCCGCCGACTGCACTTACGGATTCCCTGAGTGCGCTCATGGCGCTGTCAGCAATGGTATTTCCTTTGTTGATTTCCTCCATTGAAATCTCAATTAAATCGCGGGTCGTACTTGCCGCTTTTGAGCTTTCCGTTGCAAGCTTTCCGATTTCGTCAGCAACGACTGAAAAGCCTTTTCCTGCTTCTCCGGCGCGGGCAGCTTCAATGGATGCATTCAATGACAAAAGATTAGTCTGCTCTGCAATTTCCTCGATTGTTTGGATGATTCCGACAACCTGCTGTGATGTCTGACGGATTTCGTTCATCGCATTCATCATCAAGGTCATCTTTTCCTGATTTTGCTCGATCATCTCCGTAACATGTTCTGTCTCCTGTGCCGCGTGTTCCGCATCCCTGCGGCTGTTCTCTACGTGGTCTGCGACCGTGTTTGTCGTTGCGGCAATTTCCTCTACGGATGCTGCCTGCAGTTCCGCGCCCTCCGCAATCATTTGAGAAGCGGATGCAAGCTCCGTTGCGCCGACTGATACACGTTCTGAAGTTTCGTTGATGCCTTCCATTACTTCATTCATGGAGTCGGAAATGTTAATCAAAGCATCTTTGATTTTTTGGAATTCACCGACATAATCGTTTTTCAGACTGATATTTAAGTGCCCGTTTGAAATTTCTGCAAGCACCTCTGCTGTCTCGTCTATGTATACAATATATTCTTTTAAGCGGCTAACCGTTTTTCCGATTGATTCGCCAAGTTCCCCGATTTCATCTTCCGATTCAATATGAAGATGGACATCCAAATCTCCGTCGGCAAGCTTTTGTGCAATATGGTTTAATTCCAAAATCGGCTTTGTCAGTTTTGCTGCGCTCTTTTTGATGCTGACCGCAATCAGAATGATGCCGATAATAAAGATAATCACCAGTGCAATGACCATACCAATCAGTAAGGAATAATATTCCAAAACGGGCAGGTTGCTGACAATGATATAACCGGTTTCTCCGGCGGGTTCTACGGAACCGTATTTCGGCATTCCGTTTGCGGAATAGCGTAAAAATGTGTTGCTGCCTGACAGAACCGCGTCAACAACATTCTGCGATATGTTGATTTCCGTAATGTTTTTTTGGATAATATCGCTCTGCGGGTGATACAGGAATGTACCGCTTTGGGATAATAACAGGATATAGCCGCCGCGTCCTATTTTATAACTGCTCATGACATCGGTCATGTGGTCCATCGAGATGTCCATACCAACCGCACCGAGTGCCGCGCCTGTTTCATCGTAAATGGGGGATACGGCGCTTAAAATCATTTTTCCTGTAGCGGAATCTACGTATGGCTCGGTCAGAATTGTCTGTTTCATTTCAATACACTTGTACCATTCTCTTGTCGTTACATCCCAGCCTTCTCCGGATGTGAAGCCGTCTGACTGTGTCAGTACACTTGCATCCAAATCGGAAATCCATACAGCCATAATATTCGACGGATCAAGACTTGCAATCTTTACAAGATTTTCCATGACAGTATCCATCTTTTCCGCTTCCCGAATATCGTCTCCGGCTTTGGTCTCTGCCAGAACGTGTATGATTTCAGGATTGACAGAGAGATTTTCTACGCCTCTTGTATATTGCTCCAAAAAGCCTGCCAGTTGGTTTGCTGCCGCGTGCGATTCCAAAGTCAGTTCTTCTTCCTTGGATGTTATAATACTCCATCCAACCATGCAGATAGCGACTGCAGCTACAGCCAAAAACACAAGGATAACGCTTTTGCCGATCTGCTTTAAAATTTCGTCAGCAATACGCTTTCTCGAAGTTTTCGTTCCATTTGTTTGTTGCCCCATATAAATACCTCCTATGTACGTTCTTACCTTTTTATTGTATACCTATTTTTCTGACAGTACAAGGAATTTGTTCATATTTATTTCATTTATTTTATACATTTTTTATAATTTTGAGATTTCTTTTGTTTCAGTTGTCGATTTTGCCTTAATTTTATCAAAAAATAAATTCTGTAAACTACTTGCGTAAACTTCCAAATTGCTTTATCATAGATATGATAGAAGGATATATTTTTTCATACCTTTTGAGAAAACGAATGCCGGGGAGTACCGTAAAGGATAAGTCGATACGGATTGATTAAGAATGGGGGATTTTAGAGATGAACCGCAAACCAAAAAAGGGTGGTGCCGAGGTCGCTTTTCGGCCAAAAACCATTATTGAGGCAAGATATGATTTGGACAGAAGGCAGAATGATATTTTGGATATTCTGCTTGGAATCGTGGGTGAAGGGAACGATACGGAAGAGAATACGAGATATGAAATCAATATAGCGGACGTCAAACATCTTTATAACCTTCAGGATGAATCGAATGCATATTCGTATTTGCAAAAAGCGGTAAAAAAGTTTGAAGGCTTGGGATTTCGCCTGAAAGAGGATGAGGGCACAGACATCTATTATCCGTGGTTTAGTAAAATAAAATATCAGAAAAAGCGCGGCGATGAGGGAAAAAGTAAGATTGTGCTGGACCTTCATCCTGAGGTAAAGCAGATGATTATGGAGGCAAAGCAGGGAGCGTATTATAGAATCGAGTATCCGCTCAACCTGACGAAAAAATATTCGAAACGGCTTTATTATCTCTTAAAGGAGCATGAGACATTCAACAACGGCGTGTATCAGATTACGTTTGAAGAACTTCGCAAAATGATGAAGATTCCGGAGTCTTATGCAAACGGAAACGTAAAGCGTGAGATTTTAGAAAAGCCGCATGAAGAAATAAACGGAAATACGGACATTGCGTTTGAATATGAGCTGATACAGGAAAAGCTTCCAAGCGGTCAGATGGGACTTGGTGCGGTGCGTTTTAAAATCAAACGGGTAAAGAAAAACCGTACTGTTGTGGAAATTATTGAAAATATGGACAAGGACGGCGGTGTGGTAATTGCTTCGGACGAAGAGCAGGAAGTGATTGATGTATTCGGTTGTTCATTAAAGGAAGCAAAGGATATTCTGCGCACGGCAAACGCCAATAACCGAACGCATGAACAGCTTTTTGAGGTGCTTAAGCGCACGCTCTGTCAGCCGTCAGTAGAGAATAAAGTAGGCTATGTGCTCACAATTTTGAAAAACGGATATAATGAGCCTGCCATTTTCAGCGGAAGAAGGGGCACAGGATGGAATAACAATGATTTGGGCAGCTACAGGCAGATTAATATGGCGGAGATAGAAAAGCAGATTTTGGCGAACGTGTAATTTGATACATAGGTTTTGAATAAACAAGAGCGGAGGATTGTGATGGCACGTGTCGCTGTAAAGAATGTTTTCAGTTCATACGGAAAGAAGCAGGTTCTAAAGGGTGTGGATTTGTCGGCGGATGCGGGACAGTGCGTCGGCATTGTTGGAGAGAACGGATGTGGAAAGTCCACGTTCTTCAATATCCTTGCAGGGTTAAGAAAGGTTGACAGCGGGGAGATTTATTTTGATACGGGAAAATCGCCCGCAGAATGTGTAGGTTACGTGCCGCAGGAGGGCTTTTTGATGGACGGGCTTCGCGTGATTGATAATCTCAGCCTTTGGTACCATGATAAAAAGGAGCTCCGGCAGTCGCTGGAGCAGGGTTTTTTGAACGAGCTGGGCGTTGATCAGATGTGCCGGATGCGGATAGAGAAGCTTTCGGGCGGCATGAAAAAGCGGGTGAGTATTGGCTGCGCATTGGCGGGAAATCCGCCAATTTTAATTTTAGATGAGCCGGACGCGGCATTGGACTTATTAGGGAAAGCGGAAATCAGAGGCTATCTTGTACGGTATAAGGAGCAGGGGGGCACAATTTTGCTTGCAACACATGAGGAAAGTGATTTGGAACTGTGCGATAAGGTTTATGCTTTGCACAACGGTAAAATCAAGGAGATTGACCGCACGCTGCGGGGAGAAGCACTGATAAACGAAATAATTAACCAATAAACGGGAAAGGAACAGGATTATGGAAAAGAAGAAAAGAACTGGTTTGATTGTGGCAGTTGTGATTGCAGTTGTTCTTGTGATTGCGGCGGGCACGGCGGTATTTTTTATGGGACGGGCTTTTGGCAGCAAGCCGGAGCTGCGGATTGCCGCAGGGATGAAAAAGATGACGGAGGAAATGGGGCAGTATGGCAGCTCGCTTTCGGAACAGATTGATTTTGCGGCAATCAATGAGCATCGCAAGACAGAAACAATTCATACCGATACGGATATTTCAATTACAATTACGGATGGGGAAACAACGAATGTGGAATTCAGCGTTGATGCGCTTACAAACGCAAGCCAAAAGAAAGCAAGCTGCGATATTGGAATTGGAATGTATGGTTTTCATATACCGTTTGCTGATGTTGCAGCGACACAGGATATGCTGTATATCAGCCTGCCGGAATTGCTCAAGGATACTTATCGGGTGGAACTGACAACCCTTGGTGAAAAGTTTAACAATTCAGAATGGGCGATGCTGCTTGATACACAGCTGCCTGAAAACTATTCGACTTCGTTTTTCAAAGAGGACGATGGAACGAATAAGAGCGCAGCGGAGGAATTGGCTGCAATTTTCAATAAACCCGGTGAGGCGTTAAAGGAAAATGCTGTTCTTGAAAATATCAGGGACAAGAAGGAAGACCGCTCAGGCGTGCGGATGACCGTGGCAAAAGAAGTAGTCAACCAGTATATGGAGGAGTTTAAAGACGATCTTTTGGCAAGTGAGTTTTATCAGCTGTACATAGAAAAGCTTATGAGCAAGGCAGGTGATTTGGAAGAGGGCATGCGCTTAAAAGCGATGTCGGATGCATTGCTTGAGGATGCAATGTCAATGCGCCTTGAGACGGATTATGTGCTTGATTTTTATTTTGATAAACAGGGGCGCATTGTCAATATTTCTTCGCCTGCGGATATGAAAACAATAGACGGCGATTTGCTTGCGGTTGATATTCAGTTTAAAGGAGAGGAACGCGTGCTTGATGTAATCGAGGGCGGCGTTTATCTAAAGAGTGGGGATGAGATTGAATATTTGGGAATTGAGCGGAATGCAAATGTATCGGAAACACAGTATAATGAGGCAGTTAAATTGGTTTTGCAGTCGGATGACCATGATGACGATATGGTATATTCCTATAAGAATGATTTTAATAAAGAAGATTTGAGTTTTGATATGGAGCTGTATGCGGATTTGTCGGATGGCAAGATGCGCTTTACGGCAGACGGTGCATTTACGGATATCGTGAAGGGCGAGAGCTATACGCTGCGGGTGAACAATTCCAGTCTTGAAATGGACGACGAGGAGCTTTGCTATCTGAGTATGGCGCTGGAGTTGGAGCCTACAGATGAGAATCCTGAAATTCCAAAAGATTATGTTGACTTGTTGGATATGAGTGCGCAGGAAATCCAGGGAATGGTTTATGAGGCATTGGGTTCTATCAGGAAATTTAATTATGAATAAAAGATGGTTGAAAACAGAGTGGAAGCGGGCAGTTATTTTGCTGCCCGCAATATGGAAAAGAGCAGCATTGCTTGTGCTTATTTTAGGATTAGCGGCAGGAATGGCTGCTTTTTGTTTCGCGGCGGCGGGACGGACACAGGATGACAGTTTGATGCGGGTCGGTTATGCGGCGCCGGACAATGCGCTTACGGATATGGCAGTGTCTTATGTGCAGGAGATGGAATCCGTGAAGGCGCTTTGCGATATTGAGCGGGTAACCGAGGAGGAGGGGTTCCGGCTATTGCGGGAGGGAGCGCTTGCGGCGTTTGTCGTGCTGCCTGAGAATATTGTGGAGGAGATTATTTCCGGTCAGAATACGCCTGTGACGGTTTATTTGTCTGCCGATAACGCATCAGAAAGCGGTGCATATGGAGCTCTTAAAAATCTGCTTTTTCAGGAGCTTGCGGATTCTGCCGTGGGAATACTTGAAACGGCACAGGCGGAGATTTACGCAGTGCAATACGTGCTTGGCGATATATTTTATAAGGACGGTAATCTTGTGCAGACCTTGTATGACGGTATCAACCGGTTTAATCTTGGCGCAGCGGCAGGCAGGGAGAAGCTGTTTCGCATAAAAACGATTTCCGTGACAGAAAATGACACGTATGTCATTTATTATGGCAGTGCGCTTTTGGCAGTTTACGTGTTGTTGGCAGGCATTTTTTTCGGTGAATTTTTTTGTCACAAAGAATCTTGGTGCAATATTCTTGAAAAAAGGCTTGGCATTTGCCGCGCATGGCAGGCAGTGTGCAGTTTTCTTGCGGGTCTGCTGCCTATGACAGTGACGTTGCTGCTGCCGTTTATGGCATTGGTTTTGCCGCCTGTGCGGGAATATTTATCTGTGGCGTTTTCTCTGTACACGGTTGGGCTGCTGTTTTTGGCTGCCGTTTTTGGTGTGCTGTATTTTATGCTGATACATAAGGCATTTGGCGAAAGACGCAAGGTGCTCTTATTCATTGGCGTATCGGCGCTGGTACAGGGATATTTGGCAGGCTGTGTTGTGCCGTCGGCGCTCTTGCCGGATTTGGCGTATGGCGTGGGGAAGTATCTTCCGGCAGCATTTTTAAAAGCGGCGTTTACCGTGGCGCTTTCCGGAGATGTACAAAAGCTTTCCGGAGCGGTTTGGGGACTTTTCGTGTGGTGTACGGTGTTTTTTATCCTAAATATTGCACAGACGTATTTTATGCAGTTTCGCCTTGATAGAACGCCTGTATGTGCGGTGCAAAGAAGAGTCAGGTTTGTGCCTTCCGTATGGTTTGTGCTTTTGAAGTGTGTCTTGTTTCGCAAAGGTATTTTTGTCAGCCTTGTGCTTATGGCAGTGGTATCCGTTTGGGTTGCACGGCTTGAGGCGAAGTCGGATACAACGGTTTTGGCGGCGGTATTTGATGAGGGTGGTTTGTATGAGGAGCTGCTTTCGGCACATGATGGGGTCGTGCGATTTATCTTGTGTGATAGCGCAAAAGAAGTGGAAGCACGTGTGCTGAGAGATGAGGCGGAGTGTGGATATTATCTGCCCAAAACACTGACGCGGGATATTGTGGCGGGGCGCGCAAACGGTGCGGTTACGGTATATCAGGATGTGGACAGCGTGTGTGTGCCGATTGTGAATGAGGTGCTCTTTCATGCACTGTTCCG
>CAJUJG010000038.1:0-6952 GCA_910586715.1 uncultured Lachnospiraceae bacterium | reverse complement strand
CTTGCGTGGTATCAGGAGTATTTATCGGAGTTTGGCGTGGATATTGCGTTGACGCAGAAAGCATTTTTGGAGCAGATTGCGCTTGGGAAAACGTTTGGTATAGAGCTTGTGCGGCTTGAGGAAAACGGTGAGACAGAACTTGTGCATGAGGAGGGGGGAACTTATCCGATTGCGGCGGTGGTTGTTATTGCTGTGGTTTTATGCGGAGTTCAAGGGCTGTTGACGGCACTGGAAGATTGCAAAAGAGGGCGCCTTTATAAGTGTGGAAAAGTAAGGGCAGTGCTCTTTATGACTGTGCTGCCGATGGTGGCTGCGGCGGTTTTGGGAAGCGTTTTACTATGGTGGCTGTAGGGGAATGTCTATTATGCACATTGACATGATAGGAATTAAGGGGAACAAGAATTGCTTGAAAATACTGGGTTTTAGGGCGTTTTAGGAGGTCGAAAAAAGGAAATTATAACAAATTTTATAACATAAGCATGACAAAAGCCGTCAGGTAACAGAAAAAGGAAACTGTGCCGGCTTTTTTGTATTTGGAAAAAGAGGCACTGCGTCAGATCCGAACGGGAGGTCAGGCTTATGGAGAATGAAGAACTTGTTGCATTGATAAAGGATAATCAGGACGTAAAGGAAAACATGAAAGCCCTGTGGATACAAAATCAGGGCTTTGTCAGGTCTGCTGTTGCAAAGTACGCAATTTATGAGGATATGGACGACTTATTACAACAGGCGTATATAGGAATGTATAAGGCAGTTTATAGCTATGCGCCGGAGCATAACGTCAGTTTTCTGTCATATGCAAAATTTTCGATAAAGGCATCAGTACAGGAATATATTGAAAACTGTAGCAAGACCGTGCGTATTCCGCGGAGTATGTTAATTCTGAAAAGGAAGTGCGCCCGAATTTCAAATTATATGCTGAAGGAGTTTGGAAGGGAGCCGACAGATGATGAGCTTTGCGGCGCCCTGCTCATAACAGAACAGCAATTGCGGATGATAAGGTGCAGTTGTATCTTTGACAATATAAAAAGCCTGAATACACCAGTGGGGGACGGGGAAGACAGCGGCATTATGTTGTCCGATTGCATAATGGGTAGGCAGGATATTGAAAAAGAGGTTACGGACGGCATGCGGGAAAAGGAGCTAAAGGAGACACTGCGCGGAATGCTGGAAGAGCTTACGCAGGAACAGCAGGAAGTTATCAGGCTTCACTATTCCCAAAACATGACTATGCCGGAAATAGAAGCCTTATTGCACATGAAAACAGGTTCGGCGCGTGAGCAGAAAGATAAGGCATTGCGTGAGCTGTCAAAACCGCATAGAAAGAAAAAACTGGAGGTATTCATTGAAGAGCGCATATCAACACGTGCAATGAAGGGAATAGGCGTCGGTGCATTCAACAGGACATGGACGAGCGCAACGGAAAAAGAAGCGCTTAAACTGATTGACTGGCAGCAGTCGCACGGCTGAACTGCATACCCTGCTGCCAACGTGGAACAAAATGCGGGTATTCTGTCTGAAAAAGTGAATGTCTGTCATAAGAACAGAGCCGGCAGCAGCCGGCAGACAGGCAAATGAAAACAGTTTGTTGACACCGTTACGCGTGCGCGCCAGTATCCCCCCTTGTTAATAAGTGCTGCGCAAACAGAGCCAAGACCGGCAGCACAGATTGATTTGATACACGCCTTATCATAAAGGGGGTGTGGTATCTTGGGCGTGAACGGACTGTGTTGCGACGTCGCAATAAAAATATGATCCTGATTACCGCAACATGTCTTCCGGATAATATTGTCATAGAATGTCAGATGTGATATAGTAGTATTCGGCAATATCATAACGGTGGACGGTTGCCTTCTCGCTGGAATATAATTCCAAGAACTCCCGGAAAGGAGGTCTTACATGGGAAATATACGAAAGGGAAAAGGCTTTATGTACATAACCCTGTCTGATTTAATTCAGATTGGAATCTTTTTAGTCGGCTTTGCAGCCTTGCTAAAAAGTAAAAAATGAGCATAAAAATAACCGCCCTAGCCTCGCAAACTAGCGGTTATTTTTATAAGTAACCTATAAACTGCAGGCAACCGTTCACTGGTATTGCCTTTTTCATGTCTAATATAACACATAACCACTTTGATATCAATATATTTTGGCGCATTTATTTTCATTATGTTTTATTATGTTTCATTGTGTTTCAATTCATTTGATATTATTCTCCTGTACTTATGCAAACCGCAACATGCAGTAAACTATAAAAAAGTGACGGTTAAAACATTGTAGGCATTTAACGAAATTAAGCCGTAAGGCAAGATATGAAAACATGAGGGTAGAATTCACAGCCTGTAATTTGATAAAATTTTAAGCGTAATGGAGAACATGCCACTTGATGATAAAAAAGACGGTACGAGCCACCACATGAGCGCACAGGGGCATTGAAACGGGGCAGGCAGTACAAAAGAACAGGAAAGGAATGTTAAGCATGAAACGCAGAAGACAGATAATCAGTATGATTAATCAGATTACAGACAACCGGTATTTGGAATATTTGTATACGCTCATAAAAGAGCTGATGCAGTCCGGACAGAATAGAGAATAATAAACCTGCTGCCATAATAGCCACTGGCAGCAGGGAATAAACAAAGTATTCAAATCGGGGAACCCCAAACAAGGGTTTACAAATCTGCACGTATGGAATATAATATACTTAACAAGGAAGCCGACACGATAGCGCACACCTATCCGTTTCCGGCGAAAATATTGGTAAAAAATAGCACCTTTACTTTGTCAGAGCGGGGGTGCTATTTTTTATGTGTGTATGTCAAAATTGCAACGATTAGTAAAGCAATAGATGTAATAAGCTGTAATTCTTCATATGTACTCATAAAAAACGCCTCCTTCCTTCAAGGCTCGGAACGGAGGTATTCACACCCTGTCAGCTTCCCGGTTAAGCATATTATATTTTCATGGTGCAAAAGTGTATTATCCTGCCTTTTCAGGGGAAACGCCGCACAGCTCCAGGGCGCATTTCTCTAAAAATTCCCATTCATCAGAATTTAATCTTGCAAGCATTGAGATAAAGCGGTTTTTGAAACTGTCGCTTTCCTCATTCAAAAGCTGGGAAGTCAGACGTGCAATATCGGAATACCGGTCATTGCTTCTGAACATGTCCCCTGAACCCTCACGAAGCCACACCTCATTTACATTAAATTCGCGGCAGATTAAAGATATAACGGCATCAATGGGAGTATTGCGACCGCTTTCGTAAGTTGCAATAGTTGTTCTTTTTATGCCTATTTTATCGGCAAGCTCTTGTTGAGTTAGACCTAATTCTTTTCTAAGCTGCTTAATTCGTTTTTCCATTTTATCACCTACTTTCTTTAACAATATTATACTACCGCATACCAAAATGGTCAATCAAAAATGACGCAAAGTAACAAAAAGATATTGACAAATGTTATAATGCGTCGTAATATATACGCATAGTAACAAATTTAAACGAAAGAGAGGTAACCGGAATATGGCAGAAACGGCAGTTAAGGAAGTAATGACAGACAAAGAACGGAAAATCATGCGGACATTCGGGGAAGTAATACCGAAGCTTACGGAAGGCGAAAAAGATTATCTTTTGGGGCTTGGTGAGGGGATGAGGGTATCAATATCAAAAACAGCAACGGGACAGAACACCGCACCGGCAGCAGGGAAGCCAAGCAGGACAGAATAACCTGCTGCCATGCGCCAAGAAAGGAAGGATAGTTCAGGATATGAAAGATAAAATTGAATTTTATAGAAAGCAGATAAGAAGATTAGTAATGCAGATAGACAATGAAAAATTCCTGCGGCGTGTTTATATATCTTTGAGGGATTTTTTATGGGAAACATAAAATCAAGACCGGAAAACGGAGAAAACACGAAAAACCTTGAGGGCGGAGCAGCAGCCTATAAAACACGAATAAATGAACAAATCAAGACGAAGGAGGCAGAACATGACAAAGTATCCTAATCTGTTGGAATTAATCAAATATTACCCATGCGATAAACTGACAGTGTGCGATAGGCGCATAAAAAGGCTGCACCGGCAGCAGTGCAGATAAAACAAAGCTTGTAAGCCGCTGCGATGTCGCAACGGGACATTTAATAGCAAGAGCAGTTTTTATAATATCCCAAAAATGATACATCACTTCATAAGCATATAGCGGCTTCCAATAGATACTTCATGAACGCAAGCCGTTGCGACATCGCAAGAAAAAAGAAAGGACAAACAGGGCATGGAAAACATGAAATCAAGACCGGAAAACGGAGAGAACACGAAAAACCTTGAAAGCGGAGCAGCAGCCTATAAAAAACGAATAATAGAATTACTGGATACGGTGCCCGATGATGACATAGTCTGTTTTCGTTTTATATATACCCTGTTAAACCGTCATGTCAAAAGTGGCAGAAAATGGATTATAGGCTAATAAATATATAATCCAATCAAAACAGGGGTTCGGAATACCGGTTCGCACACAAAACGCAAAAAAGAATAAAAAAATTACCGTCGGCAACCCTTCCACAAGCCCGACGGTAAAGAACCTGCCTCAACAGACACCCTGTAATATAAGCGCTGTATTAAAAGCTGTCTTTATTATAACGGTCGGGGAGGAAAAAGTCAAGAAAAATCAGGGTTTTCGAACCCCTGCGACGGTCCATAAGTTTATTATCCTATGGACATCAGACAGAAAAATTTTAAGGAAATAACCAAACATAAAAACGAAAGAGTGGTTGCATATATGCCGTACATCAAAAAGACCTGTAAGGCAGGAAAAACGAAACACGTAAAAATGTATTATTCCATACGCTGGCACAGCAGGAAAGAGGGCAGGAGGGAGCCAAAGCGCAACCTTACCAGCGAAGCACAGAAAAAAGTAAACCTCCGACAGGCAGAAGAGAAGCTGGAAAAGAAGCTTGATGCGAATTTCTGCGGTGACGATTATTACCTGACACTGGATTACAGACCGGAGGAACGCCCGGAAGGAAAGAAGGGAATAAGCGAACACATGAAGCGTTACCTGCGCACAATGCGGAACCTGTATAAAAAAGCAAAAAAGGTATTCAAATATGTTTGGGTTGCGGAAGTCGGCAGCAGGGGAGCCGTGCATATACATATCGTCATCAGCGGGACGGATGACATGAGGGCGGTAATTAATGCGTGGACGCATGGCGGGACCACAATCAAGCCAATGTATGCAGACGGGAACTACAGGAAGCTGGCGCACTATTTTATCAAGTACAGCGAAAAAACGCTTAAAACGACGGGAGAGCTTCAGGGTAAGCGTTGGAACGCAAGCAAGAATTTAGTTACGCCTGTCGAGAGAAAGAAAGTTATCATGCGGGACGCGTTCCGTTATGATATAAAACCGCCTGAAGGCTACTATTTGGATAAAGACAGCGTAAGAATGGGCATTCATGAGGAAACAGGTTATTCGTTCCTGAAATACACACTTGTACGGCTGACCTGCTGAAGCGTGGCAGGGCGGGCAGCAGCTCCGGACGTGACGCAGAATACTGCTGCCAATGCGGAACAAATGACAGTCACAGAAAGAAGGTGAGGAAATGCTGGATAATGAGGAACAAAGAATAACGGAGACTGACAGGAAAACAAGCGCGGAGAAGCGGCGCGAAATGATTATGAAAGAGCTATCAAAAATAACAGATTTAGAAATGTTAGAGAGTGTTTTTTGGTTTGTCAGGGGAACGGTGGACATAGAGCACAGGCGAAAGGAGATAAAAAAGGATGTACACATGCGAAAGATGCGGATGTAACTATGACGCGGGCGAGATGAAAGGCAGGATATGCGTTGACTGCATGGAGAGGCAGCAGGAACGCGACAACCGCACAAAAGAGTATATGCGGATGATACAAAGACAGCCGCACCAGCTAATGTTTGACATGCAGGGATGCAGTAATGTGCGGGGAATGAAGCACGGAAAGGAGGCGGTGACAGGTTGACGCCGACAGAAAAGAACAACAATATCGTACCAATGAGGAAAGCGCCGGAGGCGCAAAGCAGATGGATGCGTGCAAAGGCAGCAACGGAGTATTTCCACATATGCAGGAATACGCTCGACAAGATAGCGCATGAATGTGACGCGGTGGGCAGGATTGGTGACAAAATCAAGATATATGACGTACAGAAGATAGAACGGTATATCAGGATACGTTAAACTGCTGCCAATGGCATAACACGGACACATGAGGGACCGGAACGCGCGGCGCATCGGCAGACACATACAAAACGCGCCCTGACAAGCGGATTATCAAGGCGCGGCGTATGGTTAAAGAAAAGAAAGTTTAAACGCAGCATTATTATACCATAATATGCCCATAAATGGAAAGGAAAAGGATAAAAATCATGAAAAAGGCAAACAAACGCTTCAGGCGTGAATTACTGGCAGCAGAACGGGAGGGAAAGAATAGTATAAAAAGGTATCCGCTGAATAACAGCGTCCACACGGACGACGAAGACGAAGAATGCGTTACGCTTTATGCCGGCGGCGGGGTAATGGTATCATGTTCGGCGAACTTATTCCGCCCGGGGAATTATTGAAAGCATTGAGGCAAAAAGGCAGCAGGGGGCATTATATGAGCTTACAGGGGCATTGAATGACCGACACACGCAGCAACAACTGCTGCCGATATGCCAAAAATCCGTAGAATAAAGTAAAACCGGAGTTTTCGGACATCGTTACGCGTGCGCGTGCGAAAACGGATAAGGGGACATCGTTACGCGTGCGCGTGGAAAAAATGCTAAAGAGCCGAAAAATAAAGTAAAACTGGAGTTTGTTGACATCGTTACGCGTGCGCATGGAACTGACAGCAGGAGAGGACAGGGACGAGGTGAGATTGCCCTGTCCTTTTTCTATGCGCAGACCCGTGCAGATGAATTATGCCGCTAAGGCGGCGCACGGGTCGCGC
>CAJUJG010000037.1:22820-34634 GCA_910586715.1 uncultured Lachnospiraceae bacterium | reverse complement strand
AGGATAGGAAAAAGAGGTTTATAAGGTTTCTGTGTTCGGTTTTGAGGGAATACCTTCAATAGATAGAATGGCGAAGTAGCTCAGCTGGCTAGAGCACACGGTTCATACCCGTGGTGTCGAGGGTTCAAGTCCCCCCTTCGCTATTTTTTAATATAAAAATATAAATATATAAACTACTATACATGATATAGTTATGAAAATGAAGTGTAAAAATGTTAAACTACAATATGTAAATTGGAGTTTAGCATTTTTTATTTTAAAGAATGCAATCCATTCAGTTCATAAACGAAAAATATCTTGACTTTACTGCATTAATGTGATAATCTAAAAAAGACGTAAAGGAGCGCCATTATATGAGCACGCGCTCTTTTGCGTCCAAATTTTTTAAGGAGGAACTTATTATGAAAAAGGCAAAAGCTTTTTTGGCTGTCGCAATGGCTGCAACCCTTACGGTAGGCTTAGTCGGCTGCGGCGGCAATGCTGACACTTCGGCACCGGCAGCAAATGCACCGGCGGCAGAAGGCAATGCAGGCGCACAGGCAGCTCCTGCGGATAATAGCGGTGCGGCACCGGCGGAAACAGTAACGGCAGGAACATCGGATTTGAATGTTATGCTGGAGACACCCGTTCAGTCGCTCGACCCGCAGCAGGCAACGGATGGCACTTCGTTTGAAGTGATTGCAAACTTTACGGACGGTCTGATGCAGATGGATGCGGACGGACAGGCAGTGAACGCACTTGCAGAGAGCTATGACCTCTCGGAGGATGGTCTTACATACACATTCCATATCCGTGAGGATGCAAACTGGAGCAACGGCACACCAGTTACGGCGGCGGATTTCGTATTTGCATGGCAGAGAGCAGTAGACCCGAATGTGGCATCGGAGTATTCTTATATGCTCAGCGACATCGGTCAGATTAAAAATGCAGCAGAGATTATTGCAGGCGAGGTTGACAAAAGTGAGCTTGGCGTTACGGCAATTGACGAAAAGACGCTTCAGGTAGAGCTGAACGTACCTGTCAGTTATTTCTTGTCGCTGATGTATTTCCCGACCTATTATCCGGTCAATGAGGAGTTCTTTACTTCCTGTGGAGATACCTATGCAACAAGCCCTGAAACCGTTCTTTCAAATGGCGCTTTTATTATGGACTCTTATGAGCCGGCAGCAACGGCGTTCCATTTGACAAAAAACAATGATTATTATGACGCGGCACGTATTCAGCTTGCCGGATTGAACTATCAGGTGATTCAGGATTCCCAGCAGGCGCTCATGAGCTATCAGACAGGTGCGCTTGACACGACGCTTGTAAACGGCGAGCAGGTGGATCAGGTGAAGGAAGATCCTGAGTTTATGGCAATTGGTGCAGGCTATCTGTGGTATGTAGCACCGAATGTAGACACGGTGGAAGAGCTGAAAAACTTAAATATCCGTCTTGCACTGACACATGCAATCAACAGGGATTCTATTACGACAGACGTTTTAAAGGACGGTTCTGCGCCGACATATACGGCAGTTCCGATGGACTTTGCGGCAGGTCCGGACGGTTCGGATTATTCCGCTGATCAGACAAAGTATGCGGATGTGTGCTCTTATGATGCGGACAAGGCATTGGAGTATTGGAATGCAGGTCTTGCAGAGCTTGGCGTAAGCGAGATTACACTTGATATGGTAGTGGACGCGGATGATGCACCGCAGAAGGTTGCACAGGTATTGAAGGAGCAGTGGGAGACAACGCTTCCCGGCTTTACGGTAAATCTTGTGGTTGAGCCGAAAAAACAGAGAGTTGAGGATCTCCAGAACGGAAACTTCGAGCTTGGACTGACACGCTGGGGACCGGACTATGCAGACCCGATGACATATCTTGGAATGTGGATTACTAACAATTCAAATAACTATGGTTTATGGAGCAACGCAGAGTACGATGCGATAATTGCAGAGTGTACGACAGGCGACCTTTGCACGGATGCGCAGGGACGCTGGGAAAGACTTTATGACGCGGAGAAGATTGTGATGGACGAGGCGGTTATTTTCCCGCTTTACACACAGTGTAATGCCGTTATGATGTCTTCTAAGGTTACAGGCGTTGACTTCCATCCTGTTGCGCTCAACAGAGTTTATAAGAGCACTGTAAAAGCTGAATAATCAGTATTATAAAGATTCAGGTGAGAAACCGCACTCAAGGCAGGTTTGCTGAGTGCGGTTTTACCGCCTTTATCACTTTAGAGCTTTATTGTAATAATGTAAGAAAAGCATAAGGAGGCAAACCGTGAAGAAATACATAGGCAAAAGAGTTTTAACGTCACTCTTTACACTTTTGGCGATTTTGCTGGTTTTGTTTATTTTAATGCAGCTGATGCCCGGTTCACCGTTCAATGATGAAAAGCTGAATGAGGAACAGCGTATAGCGTTGTATACGAAATACGGTCTTGACCAGCCGATTGTCGTACAGTTTTTCAAATATGTGGGAAATATGCTGAAGGGCGATTTGGGTGTGAGCTACAATATCTCAAAAAATACACCGATTTCACAGCTGATTCAGACGAGACTCCCTATTTCCATTCGAATTGGCGGCTGTGCAGTAGGCTTAGGTGCGGTTGTCGGGCTGATATTGGGACTGATTGCCGCGTTAAAGCATGATACCATTTGGGACTCACTTGCGACAGTAATTTCGGTCATTGGTGTGTCGGTGCCGTCGTATGTGTTTGCACTGGCGCTTTCTTATAATTTTGGATTTAAGCTGGGGTGGTTTCCGATGCTGTTCTCCCAACAGGATATTTTCGGCTCAAGTGTGCTGCCGAGCGTATCGCTGTCCATGTTTACAATGGCGTCGATTGCGCGTTTTACAAGGAGCGAGATGCTTGAGGTTCTCGGCAGCGATTACATGCTGCTTGCGGAGAGCAAGGGCATTTCGGGTGCAGCGCTGATTTTCCGTCATGCGCTCAGGAATGCGTTGATTCCCATAATTACGGTTTTGGCGCCGCTGATTGTAGACTTGATGACAGGGTCGCTTGTGGTGGAAAAGATTTTCGCCATTCCGGGTGTTGGAAGTCTGCTTGTGACGGCTATTCAGTCAAACGACTACAATGTGGTTATCGCGCTGAGCTTTATTTATTCGGCAATGTATATCGGTATTATGCTTGTGGTTGACATCCTGTACGGCGTTATTGATCCGAGAATCAGACTTGCGAAGAAGGGAGATTGATGGATATGGGAAACACAGCGGCATATGTACCGGTTGAGGCGGATTTTAAACTGAAAAACAATGACGGCACGGTTTTGATAGACGAAAATTTTGCTGCGCAGAGTTTTTGGAAGGATGTTTTTATCCGGTACTTTAAAAAAATCAGTGCAGTCATCGGGCTTATTTTAATTCTGTTGATTTCTGTATTTGCAGTGATTGGTCCGGGAATGAACGAGTACACGTATTCCGGGCAGGAGCTTAGTCAGAAAAACTTTGCGCCGCGTATTATTGCACTTGAAAAATTCGGGATTTTCGACGGTAGTGAGACCATGCACACGACGACAGGCTCTAAAGAAATCAATTATTATGTGGAAAAAGGGCTTACGGATCTTGAATACTGGTTCGGCAGCGACAATTTCGGAAGGGATATATGGACGCGTACGTGGTCAGGTGCGCGGGTTTCCCTGATTATCGCCGTTGCCGCAGCAATTATTGACATGGTTATCGGTATGAGCTATGGATTAATATCAGGGTATTTCGGCGGCAGAGTAGATATGATTATGCAGCGTATTCTCGAGATTGCAAACGGCATTCCGCGCCTTGTCATCGTGACGCTTCTGCTTTTGGTATTGCAGCCCGGCATGCTGACGATTATTTTTGCACTGATGCTCACGGAGTGGGTGGGCATGAGCCGGATTGCGCGTGCAGAGATGCTGAAGTTGAAAGAACAGGAGTTTGTACTGGCATCAAGAACATTGGGAGCGGGAAATTTCTTTATTATCTTTAAGGAAGTGCTGCCCAACATTATCGGTCCCATTATCACACAGGTAATGTTTTCTATTCCGACTGCAATTTTTACGGAAGCCTTTTTAAGCTTTGTCGGTCTTGGCATTCCCGTGCCGCAGTGCTCATTGGGGTCGCTGATTTCGGAGGGCTTTAACAGCTTTACGACGCACCCGTATCAGATTATTCCGCCGATTGTGGTGATGGCGCTTTTGATGCTGAGCTTTAATCTTGTAGCGGACGGTCTGCGCGAGGCGTTGGATCCGAAGATGAAAGAAATGTAAGCGATTGTTATAGAAGGAGAACGAAAAGATGTCAGAAGAAAATAAGGAAATACTCAAAATAAACAATCTTGATATTACCTTCCGCACTACGGCAGGTTTGGTGCATGCCATAAGAGGCGTGGACATTGATCTGTTTAAGGGGGAAACGGTGGCGATTGTGGGCGAGTCGGGTTCGGGAAAATCCGTAACCATGAAAGCCGCAATGGGCATTCTTGCATCCAATGCCACTGTTACAAACGGGACAATCGAATTTTCGTATCATCATGCGGACGGCAGTCCGGAAACTGTCGATATTCTTACGAAAAACAAAAAGTGGATTCGCAGGCATATTAACGGAAAGCGGATTGCAATGGTATTTCAGGATCCCATGACCAGCCTTGATCCGACCATGACGATTGGAAAGCAGATTATGGAGGGTATGATTTGGCATTTCAAGACGCCGAAAAAGGAGGCGTGGGACAAAGCCGTTTCCCTGTTAAAAGAGGTTGGCATTGAGGATGCCGAGAAACGTATGAAAAATTATCCGCATCAGCTTTCGGGCGGTATGCGCCAAAGAGTGGTAATTGCGATTGCGTTGGCATGCAATCCGGATTTGCTGATTTGCGACGAGCCGACGACGGCGCTTGACGTGACCATTCAGGCAAAGATTATCGAGTTAATCAGACGGGTGCAGAAGGAGCGCGGCATTTCCGTTATTTATATCACGCATGATCTTGGCGTTGTCGCCAAGGTAGCGGATTATGTAAATGTTATGTATGCGGGGAAAATTGTGGAGAAGGGAAAAATCGACGAGATTTTTTATGACCCGAAACATCCGTATACATGGGGACTTTTGTCGGCGATGCCGGATCTTGACACGGATGACGAGCGGCTTTATACCATTCCCGGTTCTCCGCCAAATCTTCTGCATGAAAAGGCGGGGGATGCGTTTGCGCCACGAAACCGCTATGCGCTGGAGATTGATGATAAGGCGGACCCTCCGATGTTTCAGGTAACCGACACGCACTATGCGGCGACATGGCTCCTTGATCCGAGAGCGCCGAAGGTGGAGATGCCCAAAGAGCTTGCGGACAGGCTTAAGAGAATGAAAAAGGAGGCATCGGATTATGGCAGAGAATAATGTGAAAAATGAATTTTTCACATGGCAAATTTGTGCAGAGACACAAATTCGCGGTTATGATAAGAACGGAGGGATAAAATGAAAGAGCCGCTTTTGAAGGTGGAGGGTCTTAAGCAGTATTTTAGGGTAAGCAGCAGCTATACCGTGAAAGCGGTGGAAGGGGTATCCTTTGAAATTTATGCCGGTGAGACGTACGGTTTAGTAGGGGAGTCTGGTTCGGGAAAGTCGACGATTGGCAGAAGCATTATCAGGCTTTATGCTCCGACCGCGGGGAAGATGACGTTTGACGGAACGGACATCAGCGGCAGAATGTCAAGAGCGGATAGCAATAAGCTGCGCACGCAGATGCAGATGATTTTTCAGGACCCAATGGCATCGCTGAATCCACGCAAGAAAATCGGTGATATTATCGGCGAGGGTATTGACATTCACAAAATGTACAAAACGGCAGCTGAGCGCGAAGAGAAAATTAAAGGGATTCTGCAAAAGGTCGGACTTGCACCGGAACATGCGACGCGTTATCCGCATCAGTTTTCGGGCGGACAAAGACAGCGTGTCGGGATTGCAAGGGCATTGATTATGAATCCGAAGCTCATTATTGCGGACGAGTGTATTTCGGCGCTTGATGTGTCCATACAGGCGCAGGTTGTGAACCTGATGAAAGACATTCAGCAGGAGACGGGCACGGCGTATCTGTTTATCGCGCATGATCTTTCGATGGTGAAGTATATTTCGGACCGTATCGGCGTGCTGCATTTGGGGCATTTATTAGAGACAGGAACGACGGAGGAGATTTTTGAAAATCCGGTTCACCCGTATACGAAAAGTCTTTTATCGGCGATACCGACGCCGAATCCGGCAGTCGAAAAGCAGCGGATTGCGTTAAGCTACGATTACGCCACTTCGGGAATTGACTATAACAAAGGCACCACCCATCATGTGGACGGTTCGCATTTTGTAAAGTGTACGGATGACGAACTGCGCGAATGGATGAAATAAATAAACTGTTTTTATAAGGATAGAACACATTATTTAAAAAGTGTGCTCTATCCTTTTTCATGATTTACCGCGCCGTGACATAAGCTGTAATGATGACGATTGACAGCATCAGGACAAAGAAAGGCGAGGTGTGTGGATGAGAAATATTTATATTGGCGACGCGGGAGTGCCGGTGCAGTATATGCAGCTGGCGTTGAATCGGGCAGGTTATACGGTTCCGATAAACGGTGAATTTACACGCGATACCTGCAAGGCGCTTGGAGCGTTTCTTGGCGGGAGCGCAGGGTGTTATGCAGACACATCGGTTTGGTTAAAATTGATACCGTATTTGCAAGGATATACGACGCATATCATCATGCAGGGAGATACGCTGTGGAATATTGCCGAGCAATATCATACAAGCCTTTCGGCGATTGTGACGGCAAATCCTTCTGTGGAGGCGTCCAACCTGCAGGCGGGAACACGGATTTATGTGCCGTATGCATTTTCGCTGGTGTCGGAGGAGGTGCCCTACACGTCGGAGTTTACGCAGCTTATCATCGAGGGGCTTCAAATCCGGTATCCGTTTTTATCAACCGGCTGCATCGGGAAAAGTGTGATGGGAAACGAGCTCAATTACATACGGCTTGGAAGAGGGGGGACGCAGGTAAGCTATAACGCAAGTTTTCATGCGAATGAGTGGATTACGACGCCGGTGCTGTTAAAGTTTACCGAAGAATATGCGGCGGCATATGCAGACAGGGAGGCGCTTTATGGAACGGACAGCGCGTGGCTGTTTGAAAATTACAGTCTTTATTTAATCCCGATGGTTAATCCCGACGGGGTAAATTTGGTGAACGGTGTACTGGGAGAGGGCGCATATCAGGCTAAGGCAAGGCAGATTGCCGAAGCATATCCGTCCATGCCGTATCCCGACGGGTGGAAGGCAAATATCAACGGCGTGGATTTGAATCTCCAATTTCCGGCAGGCTGGGAGCAGGCGCGTGAAATCAAAGCGGCACAGGGATATACGTCTCCGGCGCCAAGGGATTATGTGGGGGAGGCGCCTGTATCGGAGCCGGAGAGCCGCGCAATGTATGATTTTACGAATGCAAATAATTTTCAGCTTATTCTCGCCTACCATACGCAGGGTCAAGTGATTTATTGGAAATATCTCGACTATGAGCCTGAGAATTCAAGGCAGATTGCCGATTATTTCGGGAGCGTCAGCGGATACCTTGTGGAGGAGACGCCGTATGCTTCGGGACATGCGGGATACAAGGACTGGTTTATCCAGCAGTATAACCTGCCGGGGTATACCATAGAGGTGGGTATCGGAGAAAATCCGCTGCGTATGAGTCAGTTTTCTTCGATTTATGAGGACAATAAGCTGATTCTTTTGGGAGGAATGACACAGATTGTCGGGAAAAGTTCCTAAAAAAGCTATGAAAAACTGCGAAAATATGATAATATAAACAATAATGAGCAACAAGGGATGCTATCGCGAGGTAGGAGAAGACGTATGATAGAGGAAAAACAGGAAAAGAAAGTAATTAACACGGCAAAGCTTGTGCGGGAGCAGATGAGCGACAGGGATTTTGAGTTGTATCTTTACTCACTCAAGAAGCTTGCCGAAAAGAATTTGGACGATAACCTTACCTATATGACCAATCTATATAATCTTAGGGCATTTCAGGTGAAGGCGCAGGAGGAGATGCTTGAAAATCCTGAGTTGAAATTTGCCCTAATCGTGCTTGATTTTGCGAATTTTAATTCAATTAATGAATTTTGCGGGCGTGATGTGGGAGACGGATTGTTATTGTGGGTGGCAGATTGTCTGCGGGAGGAAGCAAAAGGGAAAGAACATATGGTCCTTTCTCATTTTCGTGCGGATGTTTTTGCTGTTTTTATACCGTTTACGGAGAAGTCAGACCTGATTGCTTTGGTGAACCGTATTGAAAAACGGGTTGCGGAGCATAAAATTCCTCACAAGGTTCTTCCGGCGTTTGGAATCTGTATTGCGGACTCGCCCACAATGTCGGTGAGCGCTATGCGCGACTATGCGACGCTTGCGCTCAATACAATCAAGGGAAAGTTTTATGCAAAGTATGCATTTTTTGATGAAGAAATGCGAAAGCAGATGCTTTTGAATAAAATGGTAGAAAATGATATTATCAAGGCGCTTGAGGAGGAGGAGCTGATGCCGTTTATCCAGCCGAAGGTCAACATGGAGAGCGGTGAAATTGTAGGCGGTGAGGCGCTTGTGCGCTGGCATCACCCAAAGAGGGGGCTTGTCATGCCGATGAGTTTTCTGCCTGTGCTTGAAAAGAACGGTTTAATTATTGATGTGGACATCTGTATTTGGCGGCAGATTTTTAAGTTTATCGGAAAGCGGATTGCAGCGGGAGAAAAGGTTGTGCCTATTTCCATTAATATTTCAAGGCAGCATGTTTTTGACAGTGTTTTCAGGGACTGCATCGTTGATTTTTCCAAGGAGTTTCAGGTGCCGCCCGAGCTTGTGGTGCTTGAGCTTACGGAGAGCGGTTTTTTGGAGGACAATGAAACGATGTATGAGCATCTGCAGTATCTGAAAGGGAAGGGCTTCTCGCTTTCTATGGATGATTTCGGAACGGGCTATTCCACAATGACGATGCTTAAAAACCGCCCGATGGACGAGATTAAGATTGACAGAGGATTTATTGTGGATATTGAAAATCCCAAGAGTCAGAGCATTTTAAGCCATATGATTGATATGCTGCGTGACCTTGGTCTAAATATTATCGTTGAGGGTGTCGAGAATACCGCACAGCAGGAGTATCTGCTCAAGTACGGCTGCAATAAGGCACAAAGCTTTTTATATTATAAACCGATGCCGATGGAGGAATTTGCGACGCTTTTGGACGGCATGTGATACGCATGATAAGGCAAAAGGATACGGGACATGAAAAGAAACGCAAGAGTACTAAATTATATCTGCTGCGGGGGCATTGTTTTTGCCGCTTCGAATTTTTATGTGCTTTGTCAGGGGATGGCGGCTACGGTATTACTTTTAGCGGTGTATTTTATGGTAAATATCATGCCGGTGTTGATTTTGCCAAAGACAAAGCGTTTGAAAGTATGTGCGCGGGGAAATGCGCTTTTAATAGAATTTTTGATTTCGACGGCGCTCAGTGTCAGTTTGTTTTTTTGGAGTTTGGTAAATGTGCCGGATTGGAAGATCATTTTGGCAAACACGCTGATTGCCATTGTGCTTGAGGCGATTGTCTTTTGGAACGGTATTATACGGGTGTATCTGCGTTCCTTACAGCTTGGCATTAAAATCCGTGTGATTGGTGTGGTGTGCGGGCTGATACCGATTGCGCAGCTTGTTGCGCTTGGGATGATTATTCAAACGGTTTCACGGGAGATTGCATATGAGAACCGCAGAATTTTGTTGGATGAAGAGCGAACGGATTTGCAGATTTGTGCAACAAAGTATCCGGTTCTGATGGTGCATGGCGTGTTTTTTCGGGATTTTCGGTATTTGAATTACTGGGGGCGTATCCCTGATGCATTGCAGAAGAACGGCGCAAAAATTTTTTACGGCAATCATCAGTCGGCGGCCTCGATTGACCAAAGCGGTCAGGAGATTGCGGAGCGGATTTTGCAGATTGTTCAGGAAACCGGTTGTGAAAAGGTTAATATTATTGCGCACTCTAAGGGAGGTCTTGACTGCAGGAGCGCGCTTTCTAATCCCGGGATTGCAAAGCATGTGGCGACGCTTACCACGGTCAATACACCGCACAGGGGATGTGAATTTGCGGATTATCTGTTGTCCAAGGTACCTAAGGCGGAGCAGGATGTGGTGGCGGTGGCTTACAATGCGGCGATGAAACGCCTTGGCGACCCCAATCCCGATTTTATGGCGGCGGTGACCAATCTTACGGCATCGTATTGCAAGGCGTTTAACGAGCGTATTATGGATGCGCAGGGTGTGTATTATCAGAGCATCGGTTCAAAGCTGAACAAGGCATCAGGAGGGCGGTTTCCGATGAATTTTACTTATTATTTGGCTCATTATTTTGACGGTGCAAACGACGGGCTTGTCGGTGAAGACTCGTTTCCGTGGGGAGCGGATTACAGGCTTTTGACTGTGAACGGAAAACGCGGGATTTCACATGGTGATATGATTGATTTGAACCGTCAGAATATAGAGGAGTTTGATGTCAGGGAATTTTATGTACAGCTTGTGGCTGATTTGAAAAAGCGCGGATTTTAGTCCGCGCATAATTGTTCCAGTACGTCAAAATAAGTTTCAAAAGTTTTTCTGCAGCACATCGGGTTTGCAATCGCAATGCCTTCAATTCTCAATCCGATTAATGCAAATGCCATCGCAATGCGGTGGTCATCGTATGTCTGTACAGTACCTGCTTTTGGAGTGGAAGGATAGATTGTCAGCGCATCGTCTTCCTCGTCACACCGGACGCCAAGCCCTGTAAGTTCTGTTACCGTTGCGTGTATGCGGTCCGATTCCTGCAGGCGGATATGACCGACATTTTCAATACGTATTGGCGTTTCTGCAAAAGGTGCGAGTACGGCAAGTGTCATCGTTTGGTCGGAGAAATCCTTCATATCGACGGTAATTCCCTTAATTTTCCCGTTTTTGGCGCCTGTCACTTCAATGCCTTCTTCTGTATCTTTTACGCTGCACCCAAGTGTTTCCAGGAGTTTTAGAAACTTTAGGTCGCCCTGCATACATTCCCATGTGACGTGTTCCACAACAGCCGTTCCGCCCGTGAGCGCTGCTGCCGCATAGAAATAGCACGCTGCCGAAACATCCGGTTCAATCTGATAGGCGCCTGCCTGATAAGCGCTTTTACATGGCGTTTGGTAGCTTGAGCCGTCAAATGCTGTCTTTACGCCAAATTGTTCCATCATGTTTCGCGTGATGCCAATATAGGAGCCATCCTTGCGTTCGCTTGTGATTTCAATATGGAGTCCCTGCTTGAGCATTGGGGAAATCAGCAGGAGCGCGCTTAAAAACTGTGTACTTTTGCTGATGTCAAGTGCGACGTGAAGCGGACCATCCGTGTCCTGCATTTTGCCAATTCCCTGTATTTTTATGGGGAGAAAGCCCTCCTCCTCAAGATAAGTGATTTTTGCGCCCATTTTTATGAGTACGTCAAACAGCGGCTTCATGGGGCGTTTTTTCATCTGTTCGGAGGCGTTTATTGTAAATGTGCCTTTTGCAAGCGCAAGCATTGCCGTTAAAAAACGTGCCGCCGTGCCTGCGCTGCCGACATAAATTTCACCGCTTGTTACGGGAATTTCACCGTTTAATCCGGTGACGGTAACTTCCTTTGTCTCTTCGTCTGCGTCTACTGCAAAGCCGAGCGCTTTTAGTGCGCCGAGAAAGTTTCGGGAATCATCGCTGAACAGCACGCCTTTTAAAAGCGTTTTGCCGTCTGCCAGCGCTGCCATGAGGAG
>CAJUJG010000037.1:22516-22810 GCA_910586715.1 uncultured Lachnospiraceae bacterium | reverse complement strand
CCGGTTTGTCATGCTTTTAGAGCCGGGTACGGTTACATGCCAGTTTATTTTTTTTTGTTGTGTTTTTACATGGTAGATGTTTTCCATTTTTTCTCCGTTTTTATATCGTATATTATTTTTCTTTAGTGTAGCATATTTTTTTTTGTGCTGCAATATTGGGATGCTTCAGGGAGATTGCCCAAAAGTACAGGCATAGAATTCAGCACGCATTAATATATTTTAATAAAAAACGATGGGGATTTTTATGCTGGGAAAAAGTGATGATAAAGACGATCGTCAGACAAGCGGCGTGCT
>CAJUJG010000037.1:0-22503 GCA_910586715.1 uncultured Lachnospiraceae bacterium | reverse complement strand
GAATTAAGCGATTACCTGAAAGAGCGTACCTTGTCCAAAAAGGCGGTGACAATGGCGGTGGCGGCGCTGATGCTGGCAGGACTTATGGGAGTGCATTACAGGACGTCAGGTTCCGCCCTTCCGACAAGCGGCGCAGCGTCCGATAGAACGCTTCCGATTTACTGTGTGCAGACGGATGAGCCGAAAATCGCACTGACATTCGATGCGGCTTGGGGGAATCAGGACACGCAAAAGATTATGGACATATTGAAAAAGCATGATGTAAAGGTGACGTTTTTTATGACGGGCGGGTGGGTGGACGCTTACCCGGACGATGTAAAGATGATACGCGAAGCCGGGCATGACCTTGGCAATCACAGTCAAAACCATAAAAACATGAGTCAGCTTTCCGATTCCGAAAAGGAAAAGGAGCTGATGAGCGTTCACGACAAAGTAAAGGCGCTGACAGGGTACGATATGTTTTTATTCCGACCGCCTTACGGAGATTATGACAATGCGGTTGTGACAACGGCAAAAAAATGCGGATATTATGCGATTCAATGGGATGTTGACAGCTTAGACTGGAAGGATTACGGTGTGGAATCGATTTTAAAAACCGTAACGCAGAACGAACACCTTGGAAACGGCAGCATTATTCTCTGTCACAACGGTGCGAAATACACTGCGGAAGCGCTTGATACGCTGATTATCACATTAAAGGATGCAGGCTATACATTCGTGCCGCTCTCCGAACTGATTTATCGGGACGGGTATCATATGGACCATGAGGGAAGGCAAATCAAGGATTGAGGAAACATGGGCAAATAAAAACCCCTGCCATTTTGCGGCAGGGGTTTTTGTCATTTCGCAAATTAGTTTGCAGCAGTCTCAGATGCAGCTTCTGTAGCTTCAGCATCTGTAGCAGCCTCAGTCGTCTCAACGTCTGTAGCTTCAGCATCTGTAGCAGCCTCAGTTGTCTCAACGTCCGTAGCTTCAGCATCTGTAGCAGCTTCAGTTGTCTCAACGTCTGTAGCGGTCTCAGTTGTCTCAACATCTGCATTGTCCTGTGCCTCTGTAGCAGGTACGGTTGTCTCAACAGGTGTTGTCTCAGCCTCAGATACAACGGACTCATTTACGTTTGTATCAACAGTCTCATCTGATGAAGAGCCGCATGCCGTAAGCATAGCTGCGCCTAATGTAAGTGTCATGATTGTTGCTAAAATTTTCTTTTTCATAATTTATTCTCCTCCTTGCGCTTAATGCGCGTGCCCGATTTGATTTGTCCGATTTGGACATTATCAAATTTAAGCTGTGCACCTGACGGTGCGATATGTTTATGCCTTACAAATAATCATTATACATAAATTCGGAAGAAGGTCAATAAAAAAAGTATAAAATGTTCAAATGTTGTTTACAATTTGTTCATAATCTTGATTGGATGCACTTTTTTTGTGCATATTATAAAAAGAAAATCGTTAAATAGCATTAAATAGTAATTGGTTTTTGTTGATTTTTTACAGTATTCGTACTATGATAATACTAATCTAATGACAGATTAAGCAATTTTGTCAAAATGGAAGAAAAATAAAAACATATATTCGGCAAATAGAGAGGCATATTATGGTGAACTTAAAAAAACAAATGAAACGCATTGTTCTGTCCATACTGCTGTGTATTACATTGACAGCCTGCGCGAAGAACAAGACAGCTCCGGCAGAGGAAGACGAGACGCAAATTCCCCCAAATAACAATGCCATTTATGACGGTTTGGTGGAACATCCGCAGCCGCTTTCGGAGTACAACACGTATGATACTTTAAATGTCGCGACTTATATTATGCGGGCAGACGATACTTATTTTATCGCAGACTGTTATCACGACCAAATTATATACAGTGACGCGTTAGACAAGCCGCTCACCGAGTGGAGTATTCTTACAAACGAAGTACATTACGCGCACACAATCGCGTTTGACGGAACAACACTGTTGATTGACGATACGGAAAATAACAGACTGCTTGCTTTTCAAAAAACGGATAAGGGATATGCGCATACACAGACCTTAGAAGGGATTGGAATGAAGCCTCATTTTGTTCAATACAATAAGAAGAGACAGGAATTTATGGCATGGAGTTCCATTACAGGAGAGCTTTATCTGCTGAAGCGGTGTGTTACGCCAAATGAACAGGGCATATATCCGTTATATATTGATAATATATTGAAAATAGATGAACTGTACGGTGTGTATGTCCGCTCGTTTACCATTATGGATGACGGGATTTACTTTGTTTCCGGTCATAATAATCAAACAATTCTAAAGGCGCAGATTACAGGCAGCGGGGACGACACAAGCCTTACGGTTACAAACAGATATGAAGCGCCGGCGAATCTTGCGGGAATGGTACAGCTTTATAAGATACAGGATTATTATTACATAACCATATCAACCGACAATACGGAAAATCAGGAATACGCTACCATTGTCAGAACGAAGCGTTTGGAGGATTTAAAGACGGGTGAGTATGAGGACATTTATGCGCAGTTTGGACTGTATGGCGGAACGCCTTATTATATTAACGAAATCGAAGGCAGATATTATATGACACATCATAGGACGGACAAAAACATCGTAGCCTTCGATGTCATTAACAATGTGATTGAACATGTGGAGACCGTCTATTAATTTTAAGACCGTTCCCGCACAAACGGGGCAGTAAGGAATACCGGCATTCCGAAAAACAGGGCGTACGCGTACCGAAATTCCGTGGCGACGGGCGTGGCGAGTATTAATGTTAAAATCAGAAGCAGCGCAGGCAGTCCGATTAATGCGTTTGCGGACTGTTCATTGCGCAGGCTGAGTGCGATCGTGAGTATCAGAACCCACAGCATAAATCCCATGCTCCACAGTATTCCGTAAAGCGGGATTAAATCGTGTAGTTTAAAAAGGATTTCCCGGATTTTTACGACCGCGTTTCCGCTTAGAACAGGCTGCCACTGCAAACCAAAGTCGTTGGGATAGATGCCGTCGGCAAGTCCTGTCTGATAGGAGACGTCAGGATACCAAAATCCGGCGGTCTGCGCCACAAACGCATCGAAATAGGTTTTGGGATGGGAAAGTCCGATTAAAAACCAGTTTTTAAAAAATTCGCCTTTATGCGATTCGAGGTATTGTGAGCCGTTTGCGCGAATCAGATTTTTGATGCCGTCGGAAACGTCGGGCTGATAGGTTTCACCAACTTTTGTCACATCCATAAGCTGTCGCACAAATGCAATCTGCTCTTCACTCATTCCCTCGTTATGCGCAACCACGCGCGCAATCTGCTGTACGGGAACGGACAGTGATTCCACAAAATCCGCCTGCCTGATGTCATACACCTGCATCACGGGATATTTTACGAAAAGTACGAAAAGCAGGATAACCGCATGGATTGGAAGCATCGTGCGCCAGCTTTTTTTGTAGACAAAAAGGATAAACGCAAGAGAACCCAAAAAGGCATACCAGCCGTTGGTGCGCAGCAGACAGAGCATTACGCCCGAAAATACATAAGGCAGCACCAAGGAAAACCATTCGCTAAATTGCAGTTTTGGCGTGCGAACGGAAGTGACCGCCGCGCTGCCGCGCAGAAAAAAGCGCATCAATGCGGCACAAAACAGCGTAAAACAGCCGGCAAACGGAATATCCTTCCAAATTGTGACCGCATAAATTCCGTTGTAAGGCATGAGCGCATAAAATAAAACCGTTATTATAATTACGGGTGTTATTATATTTGCCTTCTGCATGGTTTTTACAACATATCCTGCGACAAGCGCCATAAAAAGCATTTGCGCAAGCGTATAACAGGCAATGCCAAAGTGTGCATCTCCTGTAATGGATTGTCCGATATGATAAAAGAAGCCAATCAGCGCGGTGTGTATAATGGAATGGTGATTGTTCAGCTCATAAGCGCCGATTGCCTGCGCGTACTGATTAATGCTGTCGGGCGTCATAACGGCGGGATACTCGTGCAGAAAATAAAAGGACCAGCAGCACATACAAAAAAGGACTGTCAGAATACTAAGCCACCCTGAAGAGTAAGGATTTCCCGTAATGTGAAGCTGCCCGGCCGCCTGTAAAATCCATATAGAGAGATAAAAATATATCAAAAAGAGCCCGAACCATGTAAACAGCAGAATAACGGCGCAAAACAGCCGGCTTGTCATGCCGCCTAGGATGACTTCATATTTTGCGGCAAGTGTGCATGTACAGAACACGAGGGAGAGCGCAGCGGCAATCAACGGGTCTTTGGACGCGATTCGGCTTTCGGTCCTGTCGCTGTTTAAGACTGAAAAAATGTATAAAAAAATGATAAAAATAATAATCGATACAGGGTTTTTTGTCTCCATGCCTGTAAGCCGCATTATGGCAAACAGTGCAAAAAAACTGTTTAGGAATAGTTTCAAACGATACATGGATACCTCCGTTTTTCTGCGTTGAAATAGTTCTTATGTTCTTTTACTTTCATAGTAAACGGAAATTCTTTTCCAGTCAATCCATATTATGAATTGCATAAAGTAAAAAAGTTTGTTATGATTAATGGCAGCAGAAAAAATTACCAAAATAAGGATGGAGAAAGAGAAAATGAGCTGGGAGAACAATATCCGACGGGTTGTACCCTATGTGGCGGGAGAACAGCCCCAAAAGCAAAACGTGATTAAGCTGAACACAAATGAGTGTCCTTATCCGCCGGCGCCTGAGGTAGAAGGCGTGCTGCGCGGGTTTGACTGCGATACGCTGCGCAAGTATCCTGACCCTGATGTACAGGAGCTTAGGGAGGCGCTTGCAAAAAGGCATGGACTCGATTGCGGACAGGTATTTGTCGGTGTCGGTTCGGATGATGTGCTCGCAATGTCTTTTCTCACGTTTTTTAACTCCGAAAAGCCGGTATTGTTTCCGGACATCACATATTCATTTTATGATGTATGGGCGGATTTATACAAAATTCCGTATGAATGTCCGCCGTTAGATGAAAATTTCCGAATCAGAAAAGAAGATTATATGAAAGAAAACGGCGGAATTGTGCTTGCGAACCCCAATGCGCCGACCGGTGTTTGTGAGGCGCCCTCCTTTTTTGAGGAAATTCTTCGGGCAAATTCGGATTCCGTAGTGATTGTTGACGAGGCGTATATCGATTTTGGAGGGGAGAGCTGTGTGCCGCTGATTGAACGCTATGAAAATCTTCTTGTAGTGCAGACTTTTTCAAAATCCCGTTCGATGGCAGGAATGCGTATCGGTTATGCGATGGGCAGCAAAAAGTTAATCCGGTTTCTGAACGACGTAAAATTTTCGTTTAATTCCTATACGATGAATGCCGTGACAATCAAGGCAGGCGTTGCGTCGGTGGAAAATGAGGATTATTTTAAGCGGATTACGGCAAAAATAACAGCGACAAGAGAATATACGAAGAAGCGTTTGGCGGCGCTTGATTTTGTCTTTCCGGATTCCAAGACAAACTTTATTTTTGCGGCGCATCAACGTGTGCCGGCACAGGAGCTGTTTGACGCACTCAGAGCGAATGAAATTTATGTAAGGCACTGGAATAAGCCGCGTATTGCAGATTATCTGCGTATCTCGATTGGCACGGACGAGGAGATGGAAACGGTGCTTGACTTTTTGGAGAAATATTTAAAAGGAAAACAGAAAGGTTGAAAAAGGAGTTTATCAATGAAAGAATTTATACTTAATATCCTGCGCGGAATTGTAATCGGAATTTCAAACGTTATTCCGGGCGTAAGCGGCGGGACAATGATGGTGTCAATGGGGATTTACGACAGGCTGATTTTGGTGCTTACGCATTTTGTAAAACGGTTTAAGGAGGCGGTTGCGCTGCTGGTTCCGATTGGAATCGGTATGCTGCTTGCAATCGCGATTTTTGCGAAACTCTTTTCGGAGGTGTTTTTTCCAAAGTTTCCGCTACAGACAAACCTGTTTTTTATCGGATTGATTTTGGGCGGACTTCCTATTATTTATAAGAAAGTAAAGGGTATTTCTATCCGGCTTCCGCAGATAATTGCCTTTTTGCTGTTCTTTCTTTTGGTAACAGCGCTTGCCGTTGTGGGCGAGGGAAGCGGTGCAAGCGCCGATATTACGCTGAGTGCGGGGAATGTGATAAAGCTTTTTTTCGTAGGCGTGATTGCGGCGGCGACAATGGTAATTCCCGGCGTGAGCGGTTCCATGATTATGATGGTTTTGGGCTATTACAATACGATTATTGATACAATCAACGCGTTTATTGATGCGGCGCGTGCGTTTGACATTCCTGCGGTTATGGATACGTTTGTCGTGCTTGTGCCGTTTGGCATCGGTGTTGTAGTAGGCATTGTGGCAGTGGCAAAGCTGATTGAGTTTATGCTTAAAAAGTTTCCGGCAGTCACGTATTGGGGCATTATCGGGTTAATCGTGGCATCGCCGATTGCCATATTAATCATGATGGAGCTTCCGGCAATCGGTGTTTTGGAGATTGTTTCGGGCATAGTTTTGTTTGCCGCGGGCTTTGCCATTTCTTTGAAAATCGGAGCCTGATATGGAAGAATACACAGGATTTGCGGCGGTGTATGACCGCTTTATGGACGATACGCCATATGATGTGTGGTGTGAAAATATCGTGCGCGAGCTTTGCGCGTACGGAATAAAGGACGGGCTTGTGCTGGAGCTTGGCTGCGGCACGGGCTGTATGACGGAGCTTCTTGCACAAAGAGGCTACGATATGATTGGCGTTGATTTGTCGGACGAAATGTTAAACATTGCCATAAGCAAACGGGAGCAGTCGGGACATGATATTTTGTATCTCAATCAGGATATGCGTGCGTTTGAGCTGTATGGGACAGTGCGCGCGGTGGTGAGCGTGTGCGACAGCATGAATTACCTTTTGGAGGAGGAAGACCTGCTTTCGTGCTTTCGGCTTGTCAACAACTATTTGGACCCCGGCGGGATTTTTATGTTTGACTTTAACACCAAATATAAATATGAAACAATCGGTGACGCGACAATTGCGGAAAACAGAGAGGAATGCAGTTTTATATGGGAAAACTTTTATGACAGCAGGCATTGTATCAATGAATATGACCTTACCATATTTGTGAGAAACGAAGCGGTTTCTGAAACGGGTCAGGAACTTTTTTTGCGTTTTTCGGAGGAGCATTTTCAGCGGGGATATACACTTGATGAGATGAAGCGGCTGTTAAAAGAATCCAAACTGGGGTTCGTAAAGGCATATGATGCGGATACGCTTTCGGAGGTTACGGATACGAGTGAGAGGATATACTGCATAGCAAAGGAGAATGGAAAATGAAGGACTATCTTGTGAGGGCGACGGCTGCAAACGCGCAGATTCGTGCGTTTGCGGTTACTTCAAGAGCGCTTGTCGAAGAGGCAAGGCGCATTCATAACACAAGTCCGGTCGTCACGGCAGGGCTTGGCAGGCTGCTCACGGCAGCAGCGATGATGGGGAGTATGTTAAAGGGAGAGAAGGATGTGCTCACCATGCAGATTCACTGCGACGGTCCGGTAAGAGGTCTTACGGTAAATGCAGACGCGCATGCAAACGTAAAGGGCGCGGCGCTGGAACCGCAGGTGATGCTGCCTCCCAATGCGCTTGGAAAGCTGGATGTCGGCGGCGCTGTCGGAAACGGAATCCTGAGTGTTATTAAGGATATGGGTTTAAAAGAACCATATGTGGGACAGACTCAAATACAGACAGGGGAAATTGCGGAGGATTTAACCTACTATTTTGCAACGTCGGAACAGGTGCCGTCTGCTGTCGGGCTTGGGGTGTTGATGGAAAAGGACAATACCGTAAAACAGGCAGGCGGTTTTATCATACAGCTGATGCCTTTTGCGGAAGATGAGACGATAAACGTACTGGAGGAAAAGCTCAAATCAATGGACAGTGTGACCAATCTTTTAGATGCGGGAAATACGCCGGAGCAGCTTTTGGAGCTTTTGTTAGGCGATTTGGGGCTGGAAATTAATGATACGATTCCCACACAGTATTTGTGCGACTGCAGCCGTACGCGTGTGGAGCGGGCGATTATCAGTATTGGAAAAAAGGATATTCAGGAGATGATTGATGATGCGAATCCTGTGGAGGTCAGATGTCAGTTCTGTGATAAAATCTATAATTTTGAGATAGCCGATTTAAAGGAGCTGCTGGACGCGGCAAAGTGAAAGGAGCATAGCTGTAAAAATGACGGACGGTTTTCTGAAGGTGGCGGCAGTCACGCCAAAAATAAAAGTAGCGGATACGGTATACAATGCAGGTGAAATCACCAATCTGATTTTGGAGGCGGACCGCGCAGGCGCAAAAGTGATTGTGCTGCCGGAGCTTTGTATCACGGGTTACACCTGCAGCGATTTGTTTTTGCAGGATGCGCTTTTGAATGAAGCAAAAGAGGCGCTTTTTCGGATTGCAAAAGATACGGAGGATACCGACGCGCTTGTATTTGTGGGACTTCCGATTGAAAAAGAGCAGAAGTTATATAATGCGGCGGCAGTTCTGAAAAGCGGTGAGATACTTGCATTTATCCCCAAGGAAAATATACCGTCGTATGGCGAGTTCTATGAGGCGAGGCATTTCGCGCCGGGAAAAGGGCTTGCGGATGATGGAATTCCTTTGGGAACCGATATTCTGTTTGCCTGTGACAATATGGAAGGGCTTGTGGTCGGATGTGAGATTTGCGAGGACGTGTGGTCGGTGGACCCGCCAAGTACCCGCCATGCGCTTGCGGGAGCGAATGTGATCGTAAATCTTTCGGCAAGCAATGATTTGGTCGGGAAGGATACTTACCGGAAAGAGCTTGTAAAAGCGACAAGCGCAAGGCTTCTGTCGGCATATGTCTATGCGAGTGCAGGGGACGGGGAGTCCACACAGGATGTTGTGTACAGCGGACATAACATTATTGCGGAAAACGGTACAGTGCTTTCGGAAAGCGTGCCGTTTACGACGGGAATTCTCTATGCGGATCTTGATATACAGAAGCTTCGGATGGAGCGCAGGCGAATGACCACCTTTGTGCCAAAGAAAAAGCATCCTTATCTTACCGTTTCTTTTCATTATGAAAAGGCAGAAAAAACAGAACTTTCAAGAACCTTTAACCGTACGCCGTTTGTGCCGGCTGATGAAAATACAAAGACAAAACGCTGTGAACAGATTCTTTCGATACAGGCAAACGGCTTGAAGAAGCGCTTGGCGCATACAAACGCAAAGACGGCAGTGATTGGCATTTCGGGCGGACTGGATTCCACGCTTGCCCTGCTTGTGACAGTACGGGCGTTTGATATGCTCGGGCTTGAGCGGAGTGCGATTAAGGCAGTCACCATGCCGTGCTTTGGCACGACGGATAGGACGTATGAAAATGCCTGCAAGCTTGCAGAAACCTGCGGTGCAGAGTTAATAGAAGTGGATATTAAACAGGCGGTTTTGCAGCATTTCGCGGATATTCAACAAGATGTGGATAATCATGACGTGACGTATGAAAACAGTCAGGCGAGAGAGCGAACGCAAGTTCTCATGGACATTGCAAATAAGCAGGGGGGACTTGTGATTGGAACAGGAGACATGTCGGAGCTTGCGCTCGGCTGGGCGACCTACAATGGGGACCACATGTCGATGTACGGAGTGAATGCCGGCGTGCCGAAAACGCTGGTGCGCCATCTTGTACAGTATTACGCGGATACCTGTAATCAAAAAGAAATGACATCCGTGTTGCTGGATGTCATTGATACGCCGGTGAGTCCCGAGCTTCTACCGCCAAAAGACGATGGAAAAATATCCCAAAAGACGGAGGACCTGGTAGGACCTTACGAACTGCATGACTTTTTCCTGTATTATATGCTGCGCTGCAGTTATCCGCCCTCAAAGGTGTACCGTATCGCGGTACAGACCTTCAAGGGAGAATATGACACGGATGTCATTTTAAAATGGCTCAAAACTTTTTACAGAAGATTTTTTGCACAGCAGTTCAAACGTTCCTGCATTCCGGACGGACCGAAGGTCGGAAGCGTGGCGCTTTCCCCGAGAGGCGATTTACGGATGCCCTCGGATGCGTGTGCCCGCATTTGGCTTGACGAGCTGGAGCGGATTTAGTAAATCGTGCTCATATCCGGTGAGTCGGCGTTTTCCGATACCAGCGCCTTGTCAAGCGTGGCGCTGATTGCCTGCATCAAAAGCATTGAGGTGTAGCGGTTTTCGTCGGTATAGCTGATTCCGTCAAGGCTTTGATTTTCGAGTATGCTTGCCGACAGTTCGCTTAATGTCGGCTGCATCAGCGGATAGAGTGTGGAAACCGATTCATCTAGGTTCGAGAGTGTTATGGAGTTGATATGGTCTGCGTCCACCGTAATCTGAAGCTCCACATTTGCGCTCCCCAGCTTGATTGCGCTGCTGTAAATGCCGGGAACGTACTGAGGAGAAGAAGCTTCACCTGCGCTTTGCGGTTCGGCGCTTTCGGTTACCGGTTCGCTTTCGGTTTCCGCCTGCGGATTTGTATGCTCTGCGGCAGTTTCCTTTTGCGGAACAAAAAGTGACACGGCTGTCATTATTATAAGTACACTTATCACAATAAGCACAAGTGCATAAACTAATTCCTTTGAACGAAGGACAACGATTTTGGTATGAGAGCTCATAAGCAGGACTCCGTTTCATTCTTTTTTATAAGGTATGAGCGAGCAGAACGGTTTATGCATAATGATTTGAGGAAAAGGAGAATGAACGATATGGCAAAGTATACGAAACAGGATATTATCAATATGGTTGAGGAAGATGACGTAGAGTTTATCCGTATGCAGTTTACGGACATTGAAGGTAATTTCAAGAATGTGGCAATTACGGTCGGGCAGCTGGAAAAGGCGCTTAACAATGACTGCATGTTTGACTGTTCTCTTGTTGAAGGAATGCTTCCGACAGACAATGCGGATATGTTTCTTTATCCTGATTTGGATACCTTTGCAATTTTTCCGTGGCGACCGCAGCAGGGGAAAGTGGCGCGCTTTATCTGTGATGTGTACCGTGCAGACCGCACGCCTTTTGAAGGAGACTGCCGCTACATATTAAAGAAAGCGATTAAGCAGGCTGCCGAGATGGGGTATACTTTTGAGGTAGGACCGGAGTGTGAATTTTTCCTTTTTAATGCAGACGAAAACGGCAGACCGACCACCAATACGGACGAGCAGGCGGGATTTCTCGATATGGGACCGCTTGACAACGGCGAGAATGCGAGAAGGGATATTGTGCTGACCCTTGAGGATATGGGGTTTGATGTGGAGGCAAGCCATCATGAGAAGGCGCCCTCGCAGCATGAGGTGGACTTCCGCTATGATGAAGCGCTCAATACGGCGGATAATATTATGACGTTCAAGCTCGCCGTAAAGACGATTGCAAAGCGTCACGGACTGCATGGTACGTTTATGCCGAAACCGCGTAAGGAATTTTGCGGTTCCGGAATGCATATCAACATGTCGCTGAGTAAGGACGGAAAAAATGTGTTTGACGACCAAAATGGAGAAAATGGTCTAAGCCGCGAGGCGTACTGGTTTATGGGCGGACTGATGAAGCATGTAAAGGGCATCTGTGCGGTTACCAATCCGCTTGTGAATTCCTACAAACGCTTAAAACCGGGCTTTGAGGCGCCGGTCTATATCGCGTGGAGCACACTTGGCGCCAACACACTCATTCGGATACCGAATATCCGGGGAGAACATACAAGAATTGAGCTTAGAAGTCCCGACCCTTCGGCAAACCCGTATCTTGCCATTGCGGCATGTCTTATGGCAGGGCTTGACGGTATCCGAAATAAAATCGACCCCGGTGCACAGGTGCGTGATAACATCAATTCTATTTCCGAGGAGGAGGCAGTAAGGCGCGGCATCGAGGAGCTTCCTACGGACCTCTTTCAGGCGTGTAAGGAAATGAAGCGGGATTCCCTCTTACGGGACTTGGTGGGAGAACGTGTATTTGAACAAATTTATGATGCAAAGATGGCAGCGTGGAAGACATATGACGCACAGGTAACGGATTGGGAGATTGCGTCATATCTGTACAAAATATAAGGCACCTCGTAGGGCGGCTGGTGTAAATGGGAGGTGTACCAATGACAAATATCATTGTGGTTTTTGCCAAAATAGAGGAAGCGAAGAGCATTAAGAATATTTTGGTAAAGAATGGAATCCGCGTGACGGCTGTCTGTACCTCCGGTGCACAGGCGCTGGGGTTTGCGGACGAATTTCACTATGGAATGATCATTTCGGGGTACCGCCTTTCCGATATGATTTGTGTGGAGCTTAGAAACAATCTTTCCGCGGACTTTGAGATGTTGGTTATGGCGCCGCAAAACGTGATTTCCGAGGTGACGGGGACGGGCATTATCGGTCTTGCAATGCCGCTAAAGGTACACGAGCTGATCAACACGGTCGGGATGATGCTGCAGGAAGCGATGCGACGCAAAAAGAAGAAAAAAGAGGCCCCGCGTGTGCGCAATGCGCAGGACGAAGCGATTATTAGGCAAGCAAAGCAGCTTTTGATTGAGCGCAACAATATGACAGAGGATGAAGCACACCGCTATCTGTTAAAGCGCAGCATGGATAACAGCGTCAGTCTTGTGGAGACGGCGCAGATACTTCTGGCGTTGAGTTAACAGGCGGTGAAAGTAGAGGAGATGGATTATGAAATTTACGAAAATGCATGGATGCGGAAATGATTATGTTTATGTAAACGGCATGCGTGAGCAGATAGCGTCTGATAAAAAGCCGGAGATGGTAAGAAAACTGAGTGACAGGCATTTCGGTATCGGCGCGGACGGCGTAATCTTTATTAATCAGGGAAAACAGGCAATGTTTGAGATGGAAATGTACAATGCGGACGGCAGCCGTGCACAGATGTGCGGAAACGGTATCCGCTGCGTGGCAAAATATGTCTACGATTATGGATTGACGGATCAGACAAACATTACCATAGAAAGTTTTGGAAGTGTGAAATATTTGGAGCTTAGCGTGGGGGCGGATAATAAGGTGGATATGGTCCGCGTCAATATGGGAGCGCCGATATTGGAGGCGTCAAAAGTGCCGGTGCATTCAATAAAGTCCCGGGTGATTGGCGAAGAGATTTCTGTTTTGGGAACAGCATATAAAATGACTTGTGTTTCAATGGGGAATCCGCATGCCGTCGTATTTTTGAATGAGATAGAGGATATACGCAGATTTGATTTGGAGTCTGTGGGACCGTCTTTCGAAAATCATGATTGCTTTCCGGAGCGGACAAACACAGAGTTTGTGCATGTCATAGACCGGCAGAATGTGCAGATGCGCGTGTGGGAACGCGGTACGGGCGAAACGCTTGCGTGCGGAACAGGGTGCTGTGCGACGGCAGTTGCGGGCGTGCTTGGCGGTTTAACGGATACACGCGTCAATGTGCATGTGCTTGGCGGCGTGATCGTGTGTGAGTGGGATCAGGAAAACAATGTAGTCTATATGACGGGACCGGCTGTAACAGTGTTTGACGGCGAAGTGGAACTGTAGGAGGAAGGTTGAAGAATCCTTGATTCTTCAACCAGCAAATTTGTGCTGACGCCCAAATTCGCAGTGTGTTGGCAACATGGAGGTTAAGATGCTTTTTCCAAGTGAAGTTTTTTTGTTTGTATTTTTGCCGGTGGTTCTTGTAGTTTACTATGCGCTGCTTCGCAAGACAAGGACCCTGAAAAATATTTTTCTTTTGGCGGCAAGCCTCTTTTTCTATGCATGGGGCGAACCTGTGTACGTGTATCTGATGATGGGAAGTATTCTGTTTAACTGGCTTATGGGACTTCTCATAGACCGTTTCCGTGGGAAAAAATGGATTTGCGTACTGATGTTTGTGATTTTGGTTGGTGTCAATATCGGCGTTTTGGGGTGGTATAAATACAGCGAATTTACGGTGCTGCAGATAAACCGGTTTCTGCATACCGCGATACCGGTGCCGATTGTGCCGCTTCCAATCGGGATTTCATTCTTTACGTTCCAGGCGATGTCGTACGTTATCGACGTGTACCGCAAGCGCGGAAAGGTACAGAAAAATCCACTGAATGTCGGGCTTTACATTGCGCTTTTCCCCCAGCTGATTGCAGGTCCGATTGTGCGGTATGAAACAATTGCGGACCAAATAGAGCACCGTGTGGAGAATTTTAGTGATTTTTCGGCAGGTGCTGCGCGCTTTTGCGTGGGACTGGCAAAGAAGGTACTGATTGCAAATAATATGGCGTTAGTTGCCGACCATGCCTTTGGACTGATTATCAGCGGCGAATTTCAAGGTTCGGCGTGTATGGCGTGGCTGGGAGCCATTGCCTATACATTCCAAATTTTCTTTGACTTTTCGGGATATTCCGATATGGCAATCGGCTTGGGACAGATGTTCGGATTCCATTTTGAGGAAAATTTCCGCTATCCGTATATTTCCAAAAGTGTTTCCGAGTTTTGGAGGCGCTGGCATATTTCGATGCAGACGTGGTTTCGGGATTATGTATATTTTCCGTTGGGCGGCAGCAGGGTTTCATTACCGAGAGTCGTTTTTAATTTATTTGTGGTATGGCTGCTCACCGGTATTTGGCATGGCGCGAACTGGACGTTTATCGCATGGGGGTTGATGTACTTTGTAATACTTACCTTTGAGAAGCTTACAGGGCTTTCCAAAAAGGAACACTGGTGGGGACACCTGTATACGATGGTGCTGGTTATCATCGGCTGGGTGATTTTCCGCTCCACGGGAATGGGAAACGCCTTCCTTTATATCAAAGCGATGTTTGGAATCGGCGCGAAGGGCTTTTTGGACAAGTCCGTATGGGCATACATCGCACAGAATTGGATATACTTTATTTTTGCAGTCATAGGAAGCGTACCGCTTATGCCGTGGCTTGATAAAAAGCTTGAGACAAACAGAGTATGGCAGACCGTGTATGCAGTTGGTCTTGTGATTTGCCTTGTAGTCAGTGTATCGTTTATCAGCAACAACGCGTATAATCCGTTTATTTATTTTAACTTCTAGGATATAGCGTAAGGTTATAAACATTGGAAAACGGAGGATAAGCGTACGCGCAGATAGGAGTATATATGAAAAACACAGAGAAATGGATAGCAATTGCCTTTTTGGCATTCATTCTTGTGATACCGGCTGTGACTGTGGTGCAAAATTTGATGCCGCAGTCAGAAGAGCAGCTTACAAAACAGGAGCAGGCTATTCTTGAGAATAACGGAACGAGTGCAGGTCAAAACCGCACTGAGGAAAGTGAAACGCAGACGGCCGACGCCACACAGCCGGCACAGGAAGCGGGATTTATAAAATTGCAAAACAAAATCAACCGTTTTACGGACAGCCTTTTTGGCAGGTCCCAGCTGATATCATTTAATACCGGGCTGACATCGCTGCTTACAGGCGGAACTTATATTGAATCGACACAGGTACTTATGGGAAAAAACAATATGCTTTTTTATAAGACGGAGCTTGACGGTCATCCTCCCATTTGGGATTATATGGGCATTGACCATTTTTCCAATGAGCAGCTTGAAGAGATTGCGGCAAATCTTGTAGCGACGAAGGCGCATCTTGAATCGAAGGGTATCGCGTTTTATGTGATGTGTATGCCGAATAAGGAAATGGTTTATGAGGAAAACATGCCCGATACGATTGCAAGAGTCAGTGAAGTGTCAAGGGGACGGCAGCTTGCGGATTATATGGCAGAGCATACGGATGTGACGTTTGTTTATCCAAAGGATGCGCTGATTGAGAAAAAAAAGGATGCACAGCTCTATTATCTGACCGATACGCACTGTAATCAGAAAGGCTCTTTTGTGGCAATGCAGGAGCTGTTTCGGGAGGCATACGGAACGTATTCCAAGCTTGAGGACGTGCAGTTCGAGGCAGACGTTACGGACTATGTAGGCGACCTTGCATATATCGCAGGATTAGCGGATAAGTTTAACATTGACACGGTTTATTCCTTTGAAAAGGAATCGGCAGACAAGGAGCAGTATCGGGATGAAGTGCTTTTGTTTGTTGGAGATTCCTTTGGCGGTTTTTTGTCCGTTGTGTGCAAAGGGTATTACAAGGAGGTGCACTGGGAGCATCCCGATAAGTTTGAGTACAGTATGTATGAGGAATACAAGCCGGATGTCGTGATTTTTGAACGTGCAGAGCGCTATTGTCATCAGTTTAATGAGCCGGTGCTCATAAATGCATATTAAAAAACGAAAAAGTAAGAGAGTGCAAAGCTACACTCTCTTATTATTTTGGGTTTGTGTGGTTGTGTCCGCAATTAATTGGTTCAGAATTGCCATTTGAAGTTCTTCGTCCTCAAATATTTTTTTGTCCGCGTCATCTCCGATGCTGCTTTTTTCTTCTTCGATTTCTTCCAAAGCCGACTGTGCTTTCTTGTCGTCAGCGATTGCACGCAGAATTCGGTTTTGGTCCTCCGGCGAAAACATTGTGATTGCCTGCGATAAGTCGCCGAAATTGTCCCTGTTGACCATAAGGCAGCCGCCCTCTGACAAAGGAATGGTGAGAACGTTCTTTCGATTGCTCATATCGCCCAAACAGATTGCATTCCAATCCGAATTACAGGTAAAGATAACGCCTTTGTATGTAATGACGCCATCCTTTGCCAAATATTCATAAGGGACGGCTGGTCCTTTGTAAGTGCCGTTTATTTTTTCAAAAAAGTAGTTTCTTTTTGTCGTTTCAGGCACTGATAAATCGACGGATAAGGATTCTTTGTCGTTTTCAAGGTTTTTGTCAAATTTATGGATCAGCTTATCCCATTCGTTTACAGTATATGATTCAGCGCCGATTGCAAAGGAAGGCTGTGTTTCGCCTGTTTTTAATTTTTCAATCATTTCGTTTTTTTTAGTTCCGATACATTCCATTAATTCATGCCGTGTCATTTTTGTAATTGTATTTAGTTCCATAATACAGTCGTTCCTTTCTATAATCTACAGGCAGTATTGATGTGCGTTCCTGCTATCTGTATAATACATCGTCGGAAATGAAAACATTTTTTATAGGGACGGCACAAACCGACTATGAATACGGAAAAAAACGGCATCGGGAAAGAAGTTTTACATAAAATTTAGTAAAAAATGCACATTATGACACAAATGTTATATAAAATGTGCATTTTTAATATAAAAACAAATTGTGGATAACTTTGTGGAAATTGTGGTTTTCTCCTGTGTTTTGCAAAAATGAATAATGTGGAAAACAATCATGTACAGTACAATATTAAGAATTTTAACGGTTATAATTGCACTTTACATAATACAGTTAATTTTTGAAAATTTAATATTTACTTCATTTACGCAGTGATAATAGTATGGTAGGATAGAATTATCACAAAAAGATAAAGGACAGAGAGGAATTGAGATGGCAGGGATTGTATACGATGCCCGAAGAATCAAGGCTTATGAGGGAATGTTAGCAATTGGGGAATATGCAGGTGAAGATAAAGAGTGGTGTGATGCCCTTTGGGAGAAAATTATACTTGATGCGGAACTCTTTGAAGAACTGGTTTTCTATTTGGAGCATCACTTTCTTTTGGATAAAATGAAGTGTGAGGGTTATGGATTGACGGACTTGTATATATGGCAGATGAACAGATATAATATTATTGGTGACACGGGGAAGAATACGGCGGCTTGCAATAAGGAAAGAATGGTTTTGCATGCATTTTACGACATGGCGGTCATGAAGAAGGATCCTGCCGTGTACGTGAAAAGAATGACACTCGGCAGAGGTATGGATGAGCAAGCGTAGAATGGAGGATTACGATGAACCGTGAAGATTTTTTAAGGCAGTTCCGTGAAGCGCTTGAGGGAAAAGTGCCGGAACAGGTAATAAACGAGAATATATTTTACTATGGAAATTATATTAGCAGTCAGGTAAATGGCGGGAAAAGTGAACATGAGGTGCTCCATGCGCTTGGAGATCCAAGGCTGCTTGCAAAGACGATAGAGGAGAGCTGTAAATTTTCAGGCGGAACGGGAGGCGCTAAAAGAAATAGTTATGGCGGCAGTTATAGTAGTGCAAATAATTACGGACAGGACCGTTATGGAAGCTATGGCAACGATACGCGCAGTACGAACAGAAGAATAACAACAATTCCGGCATGGCTTGTTGCGCTGCTTGCCGTAATTATATTTGTATTTTTGATTACAGTTGTATTTAATGTCTTTATGTTCTTTCTTCCCGTAATCATTGTGGGATTCGTGGCAATGATTGTCTACAAGCTGATAAGATTCATTTTAAAATAAATAAAATGTTCCCCATTCAATTGAAATTGTAAAAGTGAAAAGCAGCTACCGAAGTAGCTGCTTTTCGTTAAGGGGAGTATAAATAATTAATATATAAGGGTTGTAAAGAGGATTGAAGGAGTATCTCTTTACTGATATTATTATAGCAATTAATGATTTAAAGGTCAACATTTTTCAGAAAACAATTTCAACAAACAATAGTTGTCAGTTTTGGGCAGTGTTTCCAAAGTAAACAAGATATGTAAATTAAATCGGTTGTATAAAAATGTGCATTTGTGCAAATCCTAGTTTTGTAGCACAAAGATGTGCTTATCCGGGAGTACATCCCAAACAAGAAAAGGGGAAAATCCCCGAAAATTTTGGAGGTATCATTATGTCTGGAACAAACAACAATTCAAACAACAGCTATCAGAATTCGCAGAATGCAAACAATTCACAGAATTCACAGAATGCAAACAATTCACAGAATGCAAACAACAGCACAAAGAACAATTCAAAGAACAGCTCTGACAGCTACAATAACAGCACAAAGAACAGTTCAAACAACAACAATAACTAATTGCAGGCAGCAGAAGGGGGACAAAACTGTGGGAACACATTCTGTCCCCTTTCTGTTATGTTTGGGGAAATCTAAATGATGTTATTTTTCTTATAATAGATATAGAAAATGTTTGACATCTGTTTATAAGTAAATGTAATATATACCTATGAGAAAATTTGAATTGATTGCGCCATGCCATTTTGGGCTTGAGGCGGTATTAAAAAAAGAAATTATTGATTTGGGTTATGATGTATCACAGGTAGAGGATGGACGTGTCACATTTATCGGCGATGATGAGGCTGTATGCCGTGCCAATATCGGTCTAAGGACGGCAGACAGGATTTTAATCAAGGTAGGCAGTTTTCGTGCCGAAACATTTGATGAGCTGTTTGAAAATACAAAGGCACTTGCGTGGGAGGAGTACATACCATCAGATGGTAAATTTTGGGTAGCAAAAGCAGCAAGCATCAAAAGTAAGTTATTTTCACCGTCGGATATACAATCCATTATGAAAAAGGCGATGGTGGAACGGCTGAAACAGGTTTACGGCATCAGCTGGTTTACGGAGGAGGGAGAGCGCTTTCCGGTCCGTGTATTTATAATGAAGGACACTGTAACGGTTGGATTGGATACGACAGGAGAATCGCTGCACAAGAGAGGGTACCGGAAACTTACGGCGAAAGCGCCGATTGCGGAAACACTTGCGGCAGGATTAATTATGTTAACTCCTTGGAAGAAGGACAGAATCCTGTTGGACCCGTTTTGCGGCAGTGGCACAATTCCGATAGAAGCAGCGCTTATCGCAGCCAATATTGCACCTGGAATGAAACGTAGTTTTACGGCAGTGCAGTGGAACAATCTGATTACAAAGAAAATTTGGGATGACTGCTATGAGGAGGCAAATGATTTGGTGGATCTGTCTGCAAAACCGGATATTAGCGGTTCTGATGTTGACCCCGAGATGATACGGATTGCGAAACAAAATGCACGGCTGGCAGGAATGGAAAAACAGATTCATTTTGAGCAGAACGATATAATGGCGCTTAGTCATAACGGAAAATATGGTTTTATTATTACAAACCCTCCTTATGGGGAACGCCTTGAAGAAAAGAATGCAATGCCTGCGCTCTACAAAAAAATCGGTGAGCGGTTTCGCGAGATGGATACATGGTCTCTTTTCATGATCACATCATATGAAGAGGTCGAGAAGGTTTTTGGCAAAAAGGCGGATAAGAACCGCAAAATATATAACGGAATGATGAAGACTTATTATTACCAGTTTATGGGACCAAGACCGCCAAAATCTGACAGAGGAAAAACAGATGGATTTCAACAGCGAAAATAGTGAAATGCAGGAGCAGGAAACATTGCCCAAAGAACAGCAGACACTCACAAGTGCAGAGATGGAACTGCTTATAGCAAAGAAAAGAGATAATCTTTATAGGAATTCTGCAGTGGCTGCGGCAGTGTTTTTTGCTGCGGCAGTGGTTCTTATGGCATCCTTTAAGCTGAATGAGGATTTTTTTGATGCCAGCAGCCGTTTTGGGATGCTTATGGATAGTGTTAACGCACAGGAGCAAAACAGTGCGTATCCTAAAATCAATATAAAGGCAGCGTTTCTTGACAAAGCGGAATCAAAGCTTGTAATTCCGCTTGATACAGTGGAAGACAGTGAAAATATTACCGTGCGTGAAGAATTTACAAAAAATAAACTGATTATAACATTGGAAGGGGCTTCTGAGTGCATTTATGACGGAATAGAGCTGACGAGTGATTCCCGCATTATGGATGCGGTTGGTATTTATCGCCAAAATCTTAATGTAGTGGTGGAGGTATATTGTAAGGAAATGTATTCTTATGCAATTGCAAAGTCAGGTCAGAACCTTACAGTTAATTTTATGCCGGTACGTAACAATTATGATATGGTAGCCGTAGTATATATACCTTATGAGGACAGGACACGTCTTGAGCTTCCGGAATGGCATAAAAGTCTTGAGAAATATGTTTCGGATAAGCGGATCAGGCTTTTTATGGCTTCTGATATGCAGGAACCGTATACGGAGCAGGAGGTTGCCGCGTTTGCAGAGTCGATAGAGGCTGACGTGGTGCTTGGAATTGACGTGAAAACGGATGCGCAGGCGCAGCAGACAAGTGCGTCTGTGATTTGCAATACAACGTATTTTATGCCGGACTTTAACAGTGCACAGCTTTCTATAATCTTTGCGGAGGAACTTGTTTCTAAAACACAGATAAAGATTCAGGGATTTGAAGAAGCTGAAAAGGATACGCCGCTTGTATATATGGCGTCACGTCCTGCGGCAATGATAAAAATATCACAATCACAGAAGGATGCAGACAGTGTAGAGACAGTGTATAAATTAAATGAAAGGCTTGTTGAGGTGATTAAGAACATGCTTGGAAGTATCAGCGCTGCATAAAACCGCCTGTGTAAATTATGTATGGATTTGCAGAGAAAAGGAGACGGAGTGGTATGGATAAAACAGATATAAAGATTATATTTGGCACAGGAAATGCAGGTAAGATGAAAGAAATACGAATGATCATGGCTGATTTGGGGCTGGAGATTCTTTCCATGAAAGAGGCGGGAATCAACGTAGATATTGTGGAGGATGGCGAAAGCTTTGAGGAAAATGCGATGATAAAGGCAAAGGCGATTGCGCAGGAGGTAAAGCGGCGTGGTGAGAAAGCAATCGTCCTTGCAGATGATTCGGGACTTGAGGTGGATTACCTGAACAAGGAGCCAGGAATTTACTCTGCGCGGTATATGGGGGAAGACACTTCTTATACAATCAAGAATGCCAATATTATATCAAGGCTGGAAGGTGTACCTGATGAAAAACGTACGGCACGGTTTGTGTGTGTGATTGCGGCAGTATTCACAAGCGGCGTAAGCTTTAGCCGCAGAGCAGTCATAGAGGGAGCAATCGGTTATGAAGAACGGGGGGAAAACGGTTTTGGCTATGATCCGATTTTTTATCTTCCGGAATATGGCTGTTATGCTGCGGAACTTTCCAATGAGGAAAAGAATCGCATCAGTCATAGGGGGAAAGCGCTTGAAGCGATGAAAAAGGTTATCCGTGAGGAAATAGGATTATGAAGATACTGATTATAAGTGATACGCATAGAAAGAATGAAAACTATTTAAGAATTGTTGAAAAGCTGGGTTCGCTTGACATGGTAATTCATCTGGGTGATGTGGAGGGCAGTGAGTATACGATTCAGGAAGCGGTTTCATGTCCTGTAGAGATGGTTGCGGGCAATAATGACTTTTTCAGTGATCTTGCGTCTGAGAAGATTTTCCGCATAGGAAAATATAATGTTATGATTACGCACGGGCATCGTTATTATATTGGAATGGGAAATGAGATGCTAAAAAGGGAGGCAGTTGCGCAAGGCGCTGATATTGTAATGTATGGACATACGCACAGACCTGTAATTGACGAATCTCCAAACATTATTGCCATCAATCCAGGCAGCCTCTCGTATCCAAGGCAGGAGAATAAAAAACCTTCCTACATAATAATGGAAACGGACGCACAGGGCAACGCACATTTTAAAATTTGCTATATTGAGTAAAACAGTTAAAGTTATATTGATTTTTGCTAAATTGCTGAAGTGAAAAGTTTATTTCCACTTTGAAAACAGCGATTGGAAAAGTAGCA
>CAJUJG010000036.1 GCA_910586715.1 uncultured Lachnospiraceae bacterium | reverse complement strand
ATAGGACGTAATTTCCTATAAAGTGAGAAAGCCTGCGGCTGTTTCTGTACCCGTCCGCAAGTGCTTTCCGGGCCTTTATTCCTTAACTTTTCCGTGTCTACATCAAATCCTGCATCGCAACGCCGTCCATATCGTCAAAATCCTGGTTTTCGCCTACCATGCCCCAAATAAAGGTATACGCGCGGCTGCCGCTGCCCGAATGAATGGACCAGCTCGGAGAAATCACTGCCTGCTCATTGCGCATTACGATATGTCTTGTCTCTGTCGGCTCGCCCATATAATGCATCACAAACGCATCCTCGGGCATATCAAAATAAAGATAAACCTCCATACGTCTGTCATGTGTGTGGCACGGCATTGTGTTCCATACACTGCCCGGCTTTAACGCCGTCATTCCCATAACAAGCTGACAGCTTTCCACTTGTCCCGGAAGGATATACTTGTTGATAACCCTGTGGTTTGCGTCCTCCAAACAGCCAAGTTCCACCTTGTTCTCTTCCTTGATAATCACCACATCCTCCGAAGCGTCGCCCTGTGGCTTAATCAGCTTTGTGGGGTACTCCTTATGTGCGGGCGCGCTGTTTAAATAAAATCTTGCAGGGTTCCCCGTGTCAACCGATTCAAACACGATTTCCTTAGAACCCATTCCGATATACATGCCCTCTTTGTGACCAACCTCGTACTTTTTGCCGTCGATTGTAATCGTGCCGGCTGGACCGATGTTAATTACGCCAAGCTCACGTCTTTGGCAGAAATACTCTGCGCGCAGCTCGTCGCCTGCCGTAAGCTTCAACGGCTTTACAGGCACTGCCGATCCGGTGATAATGCGGTCGATATGGCTGTAGACAAGCTTAATCTCGTCAGCCTTGAATAAATCGTCAATCAAAAATTCTTCTCTTAATCGCTGTGTCGTGTAATTTTTTACATCCTTTGGAGATGCAGCAGTACGAAGTTCCATAGTTTTTTACCTTCCTTTACTTTTACTTTTTATAGTTTTACTTCTTTTTGGGAAAATTGTTCCCTATATTGACATCACCCGATCTATCAGCCAAAAGTCAACGTTTTTTGTTACTGTCAACCATGATACAGTGAAGCCCTTTTTCTTTCAAAGCTGCTTCCATATCAGAAGGCAGCGCAAGCTTAGCTGTTCTATAGCCTTTATAAAATACCAGCTTTGACTTCCCGTTTTTTTGGAATACCTTTACACTTAAGCTATATGAAAGCTGATGCTCCAGCTCCCATGAATTGTAATGTAATTCCACCCGGTCGATCTGATCAAACGCAACAGCATAGGGTATCCCCGTATTTAAAACGAGATTGTTATCCTCAAAGAAAAATGCCCCTGCATTCGCTTTATTCCTATATTGACTCCTTTTATAAATCATATAACCGACAAATATAAAAAGGAACAGCATCGGAATATAGAATATGACTATCTGATATATCATCTCTGAACGCACCTCTTTATTCCCGCGAGCAACGAGTCAAATGGCTGCTTAAAACCGTTTGACTTATTTGCATGCAGCCTGCAATGCAGCCTGCAATGCATATATACTCATTTTCAGAGCAGGTACACAATTCCGAAAACGCAGTATCCATGAAAGCGCTTACACACCGCTTACACTTTTATTATTTTACTTCATTCTTTGCAAATAGTCAATATTTCCACTTGATTTTCATATATTTTCATAGTAAACTTACATCATGCGATACCTGCATCATTGCGGGCTGTTATGATAGCGCTTACACTGTTTTTTCATACGACTATATGCAGCGCGCTCATACGCCTGTCAGGAGGAACAGACTTATGACCATATACGATGTTTCCGAGAAAGCCGGCGTATCGATTGCGACCGTGTCGCGCGTGTTGAATGGCTCGGACAATGTCAGCGCACAGACGCGCCAAAAGGTCCTTGCCGTTATTGAGGCATGTGATTACACACCGAACGCGTTCGCAAGAGGACTTGGCTTAAACTCGATGAATACCATCGGCATTCTGTGTGCCGATTCTTCCGATTTGTATCTTGCAAATGCCGTATACCATGTGGAGCAGGAGCTTCGGGCAAACAACTACAACTGTATCCTATGCTGCACGGGCTACGAGCTTTCCGACAAGCAGAAATACCTGAACCTTTTGGTGAACAAAAAGGTGGACAGTGTTATTCTTGTCGGCTCTCATTTCGTGTCCGGACAGGACAGCGATAACGACTATATCCGTGAGGCGGCGAAGGAAATTCCCGTGCTGCTGCTCAATGCGGATTTTGACTGCGAGAACGTCTACTGCGGCATGTGCGACGACTTTAAGGCAACCATGCAGGCAACTACGTACCTATTGGAAACTGGTGTAGAGGACATTCTTTATCTCTACAATTCCAAATCCTACTCCGCACTGCGGAAACTCTCGGGTTATCAGAGTGCACTGACACAAAAAGGGATTCCCCTGCGCATGGAATATATGCCATATTTTCCCGGAAGGAATTACAATCTATTGGCGATTGCGGACTTTCTTGCGGAGCTTGACCGCAGTATCCATTATCAGGGAATCATCGCTTCAAACGATTATCTTGCGATTGGCGCCGCGAAATTTGCGCACAAAAAGGGGCTGGATATTCCAAAGGATTTGTCCATTATCGGATATAACAATTCTATTTTAAGCACCTGCTGCGATCCGGAGCTGACCAGTGTCGACAACCGTTTGGAAACGCTCTGTCATCATATTGTCAGCACGCTGATTGGCATTCTCGATAACCGTGAAATGCCTCAAAAAGTGATTTTTTCAGGCGAACTGATTAAAAGAGGTACAACTCTTTAAATAAATTTAAATCAAAACAAACAGGAGGAAACAACATGAAAGCTTTTATGGATCAGGATTTCATCCTTCAGACCCAAACCGCGTCTGACCTTTACCACAAATTTGCGGAGACGACCCCCATTCTCGACTACCACTGCCACATCAATCCGGCAGAGATTGCAAACGACCGCAAATTTGATAATATTACGCAGGTATGGCTCGGCGGCGACCATTATAAGTGGCGTTTTATGCGCTCGTGCGGCGTTGAGGAGAAGTACATGACAGGCGACGCGTCCGACAAGGAGAAATTCTTCAAGTGGGCGGAGTGTGTCGGAAAGGCAATCGGCAACCCGCTTTATCACTGGACGCACCTTGAGCTGCAGCGTTACTTTGGTTACACTGGCGCACTCAACAAAAACACCGCAGAGGAGGTTTGGAATCTCTGCAACGCAAAGCTTCAGGAAAGCTCCATGAGCGTACGCGGATTAATCAAGAGCTCAAATGTTACCTTAATCTGTACGACGGACGACCCGATTGATTCCCTGGAATATCATAAGCAGATTGCGGAGGATGATACGTTTGACGTGCAGGTACTTCCGGCATGGCGTCCTGACAAGGCGATGAATATTGAAAAGCCTGACTACTTTGACTATCTTGCAAAGCTGGCGGATGTAAGCGGCGTTGCAATCAATACCTTTGCGGATTTGAAAGACGCGCTGAACAAACGTTTGGATTTCTTTGCATCAATGGGATGCTCTGTTTCCGACCATGCGTTGGAGTACGTGATGTATCACCCTGCTACGGACGAGGAAATCGAGGCAATTTTCGCAAAGAGAAAGAGCGGCGCTGCCGTAACGCGCGAGGAGGAATTGCAGTTCAAGACGGCATTCATGCTTTTTGTCGGCAAACAGTATCACAGATTAAACTGGGTAATGCAGCTCCACTATGGCTGCAAGCGCGACAACAACACACTGCGCTATGACCAGCTTGGTCCTGACACAGGATATGACTGCATCAACAACTATGCGCCGTCTGCGGAGCTTGCGGATTTCCTCAATGCTTTAATCAAAACGGACGAACTGCCTAAGACGATTATCTACAGCTTAAATCCGAACGACAATCAGGCGATTGGCACCATTCTTGGCTGTTTCCAGGATTCTACGGCTTGTGCGAAAATCCAGCAGGGCAGCGCGTGGTGGTTCAATGATCACAAGACCGGTATGGAGGATCAGATGATTTCGCTTGCAAATCTTGGAAATCTTTCCGGATTTGTGGGAATGCTGACCGACTCGAGAAGCTTCCTTTCTTATACAAGACATGAGTACTTCAGAAGGATTATGTGCAACCTGATTGGCGGTTGGGTAGAGAACGGCGAGTTCCCGGCGGATATGGAAATTCTTGAGGAGATTGTGAAGGGTATTTCTTATAACAATGCGGTGAAGTATTTTGGATTTGATTTGAAGACGGTATAAAAATAACGATAAAGGAACCGGCGTTTTTGATGCGCCGGTTCTTTTTGCCTGTATTTTTGTTTGTTTTCCACACACTGTTTAAGGGCGGCAATGCAGCACAAAAGCCTCATACGGCTTTAGCGTCAGCTCCGCGCTGTCATACGAATTCTCGGTATTTGAAATCAGACATGCCGCTCCCACGAATCCTTTGGGCATGGTAAAATTGGTTTCATAATCGCAAAAGCTGCAGACAATTAACAGCTTCTCATCATTCATTGTCCTGGTATAAACAAACAGCTCTTCACTGTCTTCTAACATTGCTTCGTACTTTCCGTAAACGATAATCGGATTTTCTTTTCTGAGTGCGATCAGCTTTTTATAATAGTGGAACACGGAATTAGGGTTTGCGGTCTGCGCTTTTGCATTAATCTTTGTGTAATTGGGATTCACCGCAATCCACGGCGTTGCTGCAGTAAATCCCCCATGCATTGAATCATCCCACTGCATCGGCGTTCTGGCATTGTCGCGGCTTTTAAAGGTAATGCAGGGCCAAAATGCTTCATGGGGTACCGTACCCTCACCGCACCATTCCCTGTATGCATTGACGCTCTCAATATCGCGGAACTCGTCAACGCTTTGGAACGGATAGTTCGTCATGCCAAGCTCCTCACCCTGATAAATATAAGGCGTGCCCTGCATCATGTGCAGACAGGTTGCAAGCATCTTAGCGGACATTTCCCAATATTGGGGGCGGTCGTCGCCAAAACGCGAAACAGCGCGCGGCTGGTCATGGTTATCCCAATAGAGGCTGTTCCATGCCTTGCCGTAAAGCTGCGTCTGCCAGCGTGACAGAATGTTCTTCAACGTGACAAGCGGCATCCTCTCATCCGTCCACTTTCCGTATTTCCCATCCCCCTCCACATGCTCAAACTGGAATACCATATTCAGCTCATGCGTATTCTCACCGGCGTATTGCTTTGCCAGCTCCGCCGTTACGCCGCCTGTTTCACCGACCGTCATAATATCGTACTTTGACAACACTTTATCATTCATTTCCTGTATATAGTTATGGACATTGGGTCCATTTGCGCAATAAGGCTCAAAGCTGCCGTACAGACCATGCACCTCGCCGTCCGGCATCTCTTTTGTCTTGGAAATCAAGTTGATGACATCCATGCGGAACCCGTCTATCCCCTTGTCGCACCACCATGTCATCATACGGAACACTTCCTCGCGCACTTTGGGATTGTCCCAGTTCAAATCCGGCTGTTTTTTTGAAAAGAGGTGCAGATAGTACATTCCGGTTGCCTTGTCATACTGCCATGCCGAACCGCCAAAGCAGGACCCCCAGTTATTCGGCGGTGTCTGCGCATCTTTCCCCTCCCGCCAAATATAGTAGTCACGGTATGCGTTTTCTTTGGATTTGCGGCTCTCCATAAACCACTTATGTTCGTCGGACGTATGATTTAATCCCACGCTCATGGGCAGCCGCCAGCAGTTCATCAAAATCCTCCATAGTGCCAAACTCGTCCATAATGTCCTGATAATCGCTGATATCATATCCGTTATCGTCATTGGGGGACTTGTATATCGGAGAAAGCCAAATCACATCAATTCCCAAATATTTTAAATAATCCAGTCTGCTGATAATCCCCTGCAAATCTCCGATTCCATCCCCGTTGCTGTCCATAAAGCTGCGCGGATAAATCTGATAAACAACCGCTTCTTTCCACCATATCCTGTTCATAATCATTTCCTTCCTTTCACTCTTTTTCTTTATTTACATGCTCTATCACACAACTGTGCGACTTGATTTCCTTCTGATAATTAATCCCCACAAGCACAATTTCCCCACTGTACCCTTCAAGCGCCTGCGTGTAGTGTTTCTCCTTAATCTGCGCAATCGCCGTGTCGGCTGTTTTATCATATTTTAATTCAATCACCATCGCAGGGCTTTTCGTGTGCGGAAGCGGCAAAAAGATAATATCCGCAAAGCCGCGCCCTGTCGGAAACTCCCTGATTAGCTTATAATTTTTTCTCGCACTATAATATGCGAGTCCGACTGCTACAACCAAATCTTTGCCGAGAAGTTCGTTCGGCAAAGATTGAGAATTTTCGTCGTTATACGTGAGGATTGATGCAACTTCCGTATGTGCTTTATCCAACGCATCAGCAACGCCTTGTTCGTCCCCGTTTAACGTATCTGTAAGAAGCTTTTCCGATGCCTTTAAAACGCGCATGACCTCTGTCCAGCCGCCTACGCTCATCGCGTTTTCAAACTCCATTATAATTTCCTTGTTTGGAATAAACGCCTCTTCCTGTTCTACATCATATCCCAAATAGCCCAAATGAATCAGCAGTGTCAGTACATCGTCCTTAGTATGAAAATTACGCATATCATTCTGAAAGCTGCGCGTGTTTACCTTAACATGCTCCCCTCCAAGCATTTGTACGATGTCCGCGCGCAGTCCGTCGAAATCCATATCAATATATGTCTTGAGCGCATCATATGTTTCCGTGGAAGTCCAGTAGCTTGAAAATATACCGTTTTTCATAACCGCCACGACGGACCTCGGGTTATAGATATGCGCAAACCGCCGGAACCTGTATCCGTCATACCAGTTGCTGACCTGCGCAAAGTCCATACCGTACTGCGTACATAACTCCTTTACCTCGTGTTGCGTAAATCCAGTATATTCCTCAAAGTCAAACTGGTCTGTCATGGAATATTCCCAAAACATATTTAACGCGGAATGAACTCCGTATTTTTTTACGGGCAAAATCCCTGTCATATACGCAAGCGCAACATACGGTTGGTCTTTTAACAGGTTGCGCAGGAAGTCAAGGTACTGCTTCTGCAGTTTCTCCGATTCCTGCCGCTCACGCATGATGCAGTCCCACTCGTCTATCAGAAAGACAAACTTTTTTTTCGTTTTTACATAAATCCACTCTAGCGCCTCTGCCAAAATAGTCGTCTGTTCCGGAAACAAATCACCATATGTTTCACAAAGGTCCCTGAGCACAACCTGCTCTAAATAATCCGTTACCTCTTGATTCTTCGCCCTGATTAAAAACTGCTGCATATTTAGACAAATCACATCATACCGGTTTAAATGCTCCTGAAAAGTTTCTGCACGCTCAATCTGAAATCCCGAAAACAGTTCCCTTGAATCACAGTCACAGCTATAGTATGCCGCCAGCATTTTAAGCGCCATAGACTTTCCGAAACGGCGCGGTCTGCTTACACACAGGTATTTTTGTTCTGTGTTTATAACTTCATTCGTACAAGCAATCAGCCCCGTCTTATCCACATATATTTTGGAACGCACGCTTTCCCGGAAGCCGTCATTGTCCGGATTTAAATAAATACCCATGCCTTATACCTCCAAATCCACCTGCTTTAGCCCGCAAATTCCCCTATATTCCTATTATATGAGAGGCATCATAAATTAACAAGCACATTTTACATTCCGAAATTTTATCCAGTAAAAAACCAATTCCATACCCGTTTCATCATGATACCGGTACTGTATCCTGTCTGCCGTCACAGATTTTCCTCCCCCCACTGCTTCATGTGTTCAAAAACGGGAAGGAAGCTTTTCCCCAAATCGGTAAGATTGTATTCCACACGGGGCGGAACCTCCTGATAGTCGTGACGGGATAGAAAACCGTCCGCCTCCAGTTCCCGAAGCTGTTTTGTCAGGCTCGACTCCATAATCTCGCCAATCTGCCTGCGCAGCGCGCCGAACCGGTGAATGTCCGCAAAGGCAATATAATAAATAATTTCCAGTTTCCATTTGCCGCCTAAAATTTTTTGTATCGCGGAAACGGTTTTGCAGCGTTCAATTGCTGTTGTACTCTTTTTCATCTGGGCCACCTGTCTTCTTTTTTCATCAATTCCCGAAACGGGTTATGCGGCTCCGCCTGATACCAGTATGCCACGGAAGACACGTCGTCCTGACGCTCAAAATTTCCTTTGTGGCAAGTGCCAATCTGCTGAATGGTGACTCTGATATCCTCCTCAAAAAGAATCGGGTCCATGATATGCCAGCGGTAAAACCCTCTCTGCGGCAGTGTATCGTCGTTATGGTAAAAATTATGCACACTGTCATCATGCGCGGAGTAATACGGATAGCCCATAAACGGCGTCGAATAGGTACATTCTACGGTTTTGCCGTCCTGCTGTTCTGCAAAGCTCCATGCACCGCCAAAATAATCCTCCGTGCCTGTTCCGCAGATTGTCGGATACGCTTCGTCTCCATCAATATAAAACTTAACCTCACCCTCTCCCCACCAGTAACGTTCCAGCGCGGTCAGTGCCATATAGGTCCCCACATAGTGTCCCTTTCCCCTGACATTCTCCAAAATCGTATAGTCAATCTGCCTGCGCGTAATGCGTTCCCTGTTCCACTGTGCATGAAAATACGCAATATCATCCTCAATATCATCTGTCAAAAGATAATCAATCTGATAGAAGAACGCCGGAACCTCACATTCGTGCTGGTTTTCCAATGTAATGCGCGCTCCCGTCCGAAACGGCATAGGGAAGTAGCAATTCATTCCGCGGGTGGGATTTACCACAATGGGCAGGGAATTGACAATACAGCCCCGTCCGAAACCGCAGCAGAAAAAATCGCCCAAAGGCGCTTCCACAGAAGGCGTCTTTTCATCATCCCAGTACATTCTAAGCACCAGGTCCCGCAGCACATAATTGTCCCGTTCTGTCCTGTCTGTCACGGTTACCCAAATATGCTGAATAACGCCTGAGCCTTCTATCTGCGCCAAAGTCGTGACACTGCCCGGCGCAAGCCCCTGAATACATGGCGCTCCTTTCCGGGAAGGTCCTAATTTACTTTCCGCCATTCCGCCCTTTCCCTTTTCCCCATAAGGATTTTCACAGTTGATTGCCCTGCTTTTGCCATGTTTGGCAAACGGGAGGGCGCCAAGACTTCCAATCCAACCACCGTACATATATATCATTCCTTTCTTTATAAAATTTTTCCAGTACCTGTTTGCGCTTACCTGCGCCAAATCCGTAGTTTTTATTTATTATAACGGTATTGCCTCCCTTTGCCAATAGGTACTGCAAAAAAGTACCGTACTTGTAAAATAATTGTACATCGATATAATAAGTGTAAAATCGAGTGCAGACGTATGAACACGCCGCGCACCCGATTGCAAAAAGGAACTTTACTAAACTTTGGCAAGAATGGAGGATTACTATGCACTACACAGGAACAATTTGGCGTCCGCCGTATGAGGCGGGATCTCTTTTGTTGCAGGTAACAGCGGGGTGCACGCATCACCGATGCAAATTCTGCACGCTTTATAACGACTTGGCAGTTCCTTTCAGAATGTCTCCGGTTGCGGAGATTGCTGAGGATTTGCAGGAGGTGCAAAATATGATGAAGGGCGGCAGCAGGCACGCTGTTACGCGCGTATTTCTGACAGGAGCTAACCCGTTTGTTTTGTCTTATGAGAAGCTGGAAACGATTGCCAGGCTGATTCACAAGGAGCTTCCTTCTGTAAAATCAATCGGCTGTTTTGCAAGAATTACCGACATTTCACCGAAAACGGACGAGGAGCTTGCACAGCTTTACGCTATGGGATATGACGGAGTGACGATTGGCATGGAAACGGCAGATGATACGGCTCTGACATTTATGAACAAGGGATACAGCTCCTCTGATATTTTGGAGCAGTGCCAACGCTTGGACGATGCCGGCATTCATTATCATTTTTTCTATTTGACCGGCATTTCCGGCGCGGGGCGCGGCGAACAGGGTGCGGCATTCACCGCCGCGCTCTGCAACAGACTCCACCCCGTGCTCATTGGGGCAAATATGCTCACAATTTATAATGACTCTGCACTTTTTGACGAAATAGCACGCGGAAACTGGCAGCCGGAGAGCGAACTGGAGAAATACCGGGAAATCCGAACGCTTGTCGCGCAGTTGCGGATTGAAACGACGTTTGCGGCGTTTGGCGCGTCCAACGCGTTTCAAATGACGGGGCACTTGCCAAAGGACCAAAAACGGCTGCTTTCCGTTCTTGACAACATTATTGAAACGGTCAGCGAGGAGGAATTGCAGCGGTATCGGCAATCGGTACATCATTTATAAGAATAAAATTTGTGCTTACGCAATGTGAACGAAGTTCACATTGAATTCGCAGGCATTGGCAAGAATGGAGGGAATTTTATGCATTTTACGGGAAGAACCTGGCGTCCGCCGTATGAGGCGCATTCGGTGATTATTCAGGCGACTTCGGGCTGCACGTATCGGCAATGTACGTTTTGCAATCTATATCAGAAGGAATGCTTTCGTATGTCGCCGCTTTCGGAATTCGAGGAGGACTTGGCGGAAATCAAGCGGTATCAGCCAAATGCGCGCAGGCTGTTTTGGACGGGCGCAAATCCGTTTGCAATGAGCTATGAAAATCTGAAGTTGAGGGCATTGACGGTGCGGGATTATCTGATTAAGTGTCAGACAATGGCGATGTTTGCGAGTATCCGCGATATTCGGAATAAGGAAGTGTGGCAGCTTAAGAAATTGCGGGCAATGGGGATTAACGGGTTGAGCATCGGTGTAGAAAGCGGCGATGATGAAACGCTTGCGCTTGCAAATAAGGGTTATACTGCGGCTGATATTTTGGAGCAGTGCCAAAAGCTGGACGAGGCGGGAATAGAATATTATTTTGTCTATATGACGGGGCTTGCGGGCAAGGACAACGGAACCCGAAACGCGGTACGCAGTGCAAAGCTTTTCAGCCGGCTGAATCCGTACTTTATTTCGGTGGATTCGCTTACGCTGTTTCCCGGCACAAGGCTTTATGAAATGCATCGGCAGGGTCTGTTTGTCCCTGCCGGAGAAAAAGAGCGTATCCGTGAATTGCAGATTTTCATTAACCGCCTTATGATACGCACGCATCTGTTTGCAAATACGGTTTCCAATTTTGCGCCTGTAACGGCGTATTTGCCGTATGACCGCAAAAAGGTCACTGATGCACTGCAATCTGTTTTGGATTGCACTGAAGAGGAGAAAATGCGTGCGTATCGGAGCAGTTTAAAATCGTTGGGATAGTTCTCCCTATGACTGTTCTTTTTTCTGTTCTTATATCCTCTGTAAAATTATCGTAAATCTTTTTTGCCGCAATGTCTAATACCTATGTTGAATTGTTTATCATACCTAAAATGCATACTTCAATTTTTCAGTGCCTGCACAATGCCTTTCCACGATAATTTTTGCGGTCTTCGGCTGTCGTCAGGTTCTTTGCCCTGCCTTGCTGTCTTTGCTCCTAAAATTCTGTTCTTTTACAATGCCAACGAGTTGGCATTAAAATAGAGCGCATAGATTTTCTATACGCTCCGACGCTGCATTCCTCATTCCGTCATTCTGCCCTGCTGCCTGTCAGCCCTTGTTCTGAAATTCCCGTTCAAGCTTCTTCCCGTTGAGATTGGCGCAAAGAGGGCACACGAATCATTTTATGCCCAACAATCCCACCTGCATATTCGATACCCAAATAATTTCTGCATTTTTAAAGCCGCCTCTGCCATTTTTCCAGTGCCGCAGCCAATGTCAAGCCATGTTAAAGATTTATCAAACTGAATTTTTACAATATCCGTGACCTGTTTGTAAAACTCTTCATAGTAGGGCAATGTCTTTTTGATTTTCGCGTCATATTCCAAAGCGTTAAAAGCGGAACAATTATCCTTCACGTTTCATTTCCTCCATAAATTGATTCAAGAAAATAGTACCACAATCACACCCACATTTCCATCAAATTCCCATTCCTCCCTACAGGAAGCGTATTGTCAAGGAACGGACATAGAACGGTAATTGCTTTTCGTAATTGGGTATGGTACAATTTTTCCCAGTACAGACCGATAAATCATCATTTATAGATGAATTTCTTAAACTTTCCTTATTTTTCAAGGCTTTTCAAGCCTTATACAGTGTTTAGACATATTGATTTACAGCTTGCACAGGCGCTTTGTTTCAATGATATGTATATTGAGGAAAGCAGCGGATTGGTGATTAATTATGGCGATAAGCAGTTGGAAATGAATGCGGATATATTGGAGTGCATGGTAAGGTGTAATGTGCCAATTCTGACAGCATCAGATGCACACTCTCCACAAAATGCCGGCTTATATATTAAAGAAATGAACGAATTGATTCCATCTGTCTAATGAAATGTTACAAATGTAATTATGGTTTGAAATTTTCAAATAACGTAAAGGAATGGTTATTGATATGAACGATATTATAGAAAAGTATAGAGGAAATTATATAGCGAAGATGCGTAAAGTAGTAGGACATGCGCCGCTTAGGACAATAGGGTGCGGAGTTATTATTGAAAACGACAAAGGGGAAATATTACTTCAAAGGCGACGCGATAATGAGTATGGTGGCGTTTGCTCCCATGCCGCAGCACAGATAGTAGCTCTATCAGACTCGGCTTAAGTTAGGACACCAAAATGTAATATAATTTAACACTAAGCCGGCAGCAATTCGACTTTCAAATTCAGGAACGACTTAATATATGTCTTTCAACTACATTTGACAAAACCTCTGAACTAATAACCCCAAGATAGAATCTTCCACTGTCCTTGTTCTTTCACCAGATAATAGCCAAATTCTTCATATTTCATATTTGCAGTATATCCTGAACCGAGTTCAGATCCTTCCTGCCTTGCGACAACAGTAAAGGAGCAAGTAAAATACACAATTTTAGCATCTAGTATATATTCAGCATACTGTTCTCTCTCTTGCATATATCCTAAATTAAATTTACAACTTTGTTCTATATAGTCTGCCTGAAAATCATCATATATTATTCCTGAACCCAATTCAAACATTTTCTGCATGTCTTCTTTTTTATCTGCATAAAACTTAGATAAAAGAGTTAACCCTTTATCATGTTCTTGTAAATTTAAAGTATCAATATAGGAAATCAACGTCTTTTCTGCCTGCCAAACGTCTTTTTTTGTTAATCCGTTTATATCTTTGTTAATTGCAAAAAAATAATACCAACTCCCAAATAAAATGAATACGAGCGTTACTGCCATAAAAAAAATAATCTTTCGTTTTCTCATTTTACACCTACCTGCGCACTGTGATACGCAATTAGTTCAAAAGATGAATACACATTTTTATTCAACTTTTTTTAATACCGGATTATCAAATAGTTTTAAATAAAGATTAGAAGGAAACAACTATAGTTGCTATTTCCTTCTAATCTTTCTACCATTTAACTATCAAACGTTCCTGCCTGAAATTTAATCTGCCTTATATAACTTTCTCCTGCTCCTATAAGTTCTGAAAGCTTTCTGTTGCTATAATTGCCTGAGTGCTGTGCAACATAAATAAGATTATAGGTTGGGACTAATAATTCGTACAATCACTACTTGCACCATAACATTTATTTATATTTTTGTCAATTAGTATAACTTAACTGCCGCCGCACAAACTCACGTCATGCGGCGGCAGTCCTTAAAAATCCATTAATCATGCAGCCCCTTCAGCAGCGGAATCAGCATCAGAAGCACCACAATGCCAATAATGCCAACCACAATGCCCATAATCATCTGCGCAAATACCATACTCAGACACATGCCCACGCCCAAAAGCAGTGCTCCAAACACGCCAAGCAGCGTCGCGCCGACCGTCTTCCCGCTAAGCTTAATCGGCGCTTTTCCCTCCATCTTGCGCCAAATGCCAACCGTTATCAACATCAATACCATACCGACTACGCCGCAGACAATTCCCTGCGTCCGCTTTGACTGCGGCGTTCAACCCTTCCAAAATGTCATAAACAGGCGTTTGGTAGTCCCACATATGATAAATGTACAAATCCACATAGTCCATACCAAGATTTTGAAGACTTTTATCAAGCATACGCTGAATGTGCTGCTGTCCGGTGATGCCGTTTTCTATCTCCTCCTGTGTCCTCGGCAGGAATTTTGTCGCCACAACGACCTCGTCCCGCTTTGCAAAATCCCGCAGCGCCCTGCCGAGATATTGTTCACTGGTGCCGCTTTGGTACGCAATCGCCGTGTCAAAAAAATTGATGCCGCACTCCAAGCCCCGCCTGATAATGGCACGGGAATGCTCCTCGTCAACCGTCCATGTGTGCTGCCCGCGGTCCGCATCGCCAAAGCCCATGCAGCCCATGCAGATGCGGGAAACCTTTAACGCTGAATTTCCTAATGTTGCATATTGCATATTTATTCTCCTTTTATCGATTGCTTTTTCCTGTCAGCCATTTTGCCCAAAAACGTCAACAGGAGATACACCGCCTGACACGCCGCTATCATAATCATCACATATTCCGCATAAAAACGCAATTCCGAAAATGCCGTATTCCCTTTGGGGAGCAGCAGTAGCCCCCGCGCCGGACGCGGGTAGCTTTAGCTGCATATTTCCTTTCCGCGTCCATGTGCATAAAAAATAGATGCTCCATTTTGGGGGAACATCTATATTGTAAATCTGTTTTGAATCAATGTCTAATACCCATGTTGCATTATAAAACATGCCTAAAATGCATACCTGAATTTTGGGAACGAATCAAACTTATCCAAATCAGCTGGGACAGACTGCTGCCCCGGCTGCGTATATATTTTATTTCGCATTTCATTGACTGTTACGGCTTCTTGGTCAGAACACCCACCGTGATTGTTCCAAGCTGCGACCATTTTTTAATGCCGTCCGATTTTTTGTACTCTTCTTTAATTCCGCTCGGCATAAAGTACACAGTTCCCATCGTCGGGATACCCGCTTCGTTGACTTCTGCGGCATTATCCGCAGTGGCAAGAAACAGGTATTCTCCTGTCTCGTTATAGTCCGTGTCCGCATCATCCGCCTTTTTCTCAAAGCTTCCTGACGTGTCCGCATAATCGCCTGCTCCGGCATAAGCCAGCGTCGTCCAAATGCCTGCATTGGAATGGTTCGTCACCTGAATCCGGTTGATGGCGTCTGTCCTGGTATCCAGCGCTTCATTCTTCACGCTGTCATAGACTTTCCAGCCTGCCCCCGCCACGGTCTTATGCTCCGTCGCGTCCCAGGTCGTGTTTTCATACTGGAACGTCATTGCGCCCCACTCCACATCTACAGAGTAGACGGTCGCGTCCTCGGTAAAGCCAAGCACGTCGATGTCCGTATCGGCATAATCCTCCGCCGTCGGGTCAAAGTTCAAAGGTGCATTATAACCATAAATATATTCCCTCCAATTTTGCCATCCCGCATACTCTGTCATATAGTTGTTCAACGCTTTCATCGGAACACGAATCCCCTTCTCATTTCTTGTAACAAACGCAGTGCCCTCGAATGCGAACTGTCCATTATAATTAGTGAACCGTGGCGGGCTTGTTCCGAGTATCGTTACCTCTTCCAAACTGGTGCAATAACTAAACACACTATCCCCGATTTCTGTCACGCTAGCTGGTATCGTGATGCTTCGCAGACTTGAGCAACCGGAAAACGCAGCAGTCCCTATGATCGTCACTCCATCCAGTATCTTGACGCTCGGCAGACTTATGCAACTGGAAAACGCATCATCCCCTATACTCGTCACGCCATCCGGTATCGTGATGCTGCTTTTCAGACTCATGCAACCGGAAAACGCATAATCCCCTATACTCGTCACGCTAGCCGGTACCGTGATGCTTTGCAGATTTGAGCAATTGGAAAACGCATAACTCCCTATGTTCGTCACTCTATCCGGCATCGTGATGCTTTGCAGACTTTCGCACCAGTTAAACGCTTTATCCCCTATGCTCGTCACACTATCCGGTATCATGATACTTGTCAGATTTCTGCAATCCTCAAACGCACCATCCCCTATACTCGTCACTCCATCCGGTATCGTAATACTTGTCAGACCAGGGCAGTCCGCAAACACATTATTCCCTATACTCGTCACTCCATCCGGTATCGTGACACTTGTCAGGTCATGGTGGTGCTCAAACGCGTTATCTGGTATGCTTGTCACGCCTTGCTCTATCGTTACGCTTTTAACAAAGATACGATAAGTCATTGCTTCTCCGAAGGGCGCCCACTCCTCCATGCCCTCCTGATTGGAAATCGTCAGATGTCCGTCCGTGTCCAGCTCCCAGTTATCGCCGCTGGCATAAATATCGGCAGCGTACACAGTCCGGGGATTGATACACAGCATTACCAGCGCAGCGGCAAATACCGGAAGCGCTTTGCGAAAAAAAGCGAAAAGCCGTCCTTTCCGTCCTTTCTTTGTGGTTTCCTTCATTTCTTCCACTCCTTTCTTGAATATCTGTTCATTTTTTGCATAATAATGCTAATACTACATTATCATATTCTAAACAGATTTCCAGCGTTTGGGTACGGATTGCACTTTTTAGGGTACGGATTGCATTTTTTCAGGAAGGTTCACACGAAAAAGGTCTGCAATTGGTTTGAGCAAAAATCAATGAAAATCAAATATGGTACCCCCCCCCAAAAACCGCCTGCGGAACGCTTGTCATAAACGTGACCGTTTTATCGTCCGCGTCTAAATCCTCCAAAATCTCAACGGTTCCCTGACCTGTGGATATAATCCGAAACGTTCGTCCCGCCAAAACCCATTCGTCCGGAAGCGTAAAATACCCGTCCGCAGAACCGCTAAGCAGTTCGCAAAACGAAGTGTAACGGTTTCCATATTCCTTTTGCCATTTTGATAAACCATACTCCTTTCTCTCCTGACCGCCAATCCTGCCTCATGGCTCCTGATATTGTGACAGACACCCGTCCACAATCCGCACAATGCGCTGCGCCGCCTTTGCCACCTTTAAGTCGTGCGTAATCATGACAATCGTATTGCCCAATCGGTTCAGATTGTCAAAAAGCTTTAATACCTCCTGTCCGCTTGCGCTGTCAAGCGCGCCTGTCGGCTCGTCGGCAAGAAGGATTGCAGGCTCGCTCGCCAAAGCCCGCGCAATGGATACCCGCTGTTTCTGACCACCCGAAAGCTCGTTTGGCTTGTGGTCCAGTCTGTGCGCAATGCCCAAAAGCTTCACAATCTCACTGCATTTCTTTTTTGCCTCCCTGTGCCCCATTCCGCGTATCAGCAAGGGCATGATAATATTCTGCATGACGTTATACGTCGGTATCAGTTGATAATTTTGAAAAATAAATCCAATCTCCTGATTGCGCACCTGCGTCAGCTCGCTTTCCTTCGTTTCGTGGATTGCCCTGCCGTTCAGATAATATTCACCCGAATCCAGCAAGTCCATGCAGCCGATAATGTTCATAAGCGTTGTTTTTCCTGAACCCGACGGTCCAAGGATTGCTACAAACTCGCCCTTTTTCACCGTAAAATCAATATCCTTTAAAACGGGAACCTTATCATCGCCAAGCTGATACCCCTTATTGACCGCCTTGATTTCAATGATTTTTTCTTCCACCGGACGCCTCCTATTCCACAATCCATATTTTTAGCAGCACGTCGCTGCCGCTGTCGTCTTTTTGCAAAAGCATCTTGATACGGTCGCCGCCCGCAAGACGCGAAAATGTCGTGACCGTCCCAAGCTTTGTTTCGACCTGCGTCCCTACGGGAATCTGCATTTGTCCCGTTTCGTCCGTTTCCGCATAGGCGCCGGACTTATCCTGCGTCTGTGTCTGCGGCTCCAATACCGCATACTGCATTTCATTGCCCGAAATGGACGTAATTTTTGCATACCGAAACGACTGCCCATTCTCCAAAACAGGCTCCTGCCCCTCCTGCGCCGCAAAAACATGTTTTTGCCAAAGAACGCACGTTCCCACTCCTGCCGCCGCAAGGAAAACAACCGCAAAAAGCACAATATACTTTTTCGCCATAACCCTACTCCTTTCCGTCTATTCCTGATTTAACGCTGCAACAGGAATCAGCGACGCTGCCTTATACGCGGGGTAAAATCCGAAAACCGTACCCGTAATCACGCCAAACGCAAGCGACAGAACCGCCCCCAAAACAGACAGCTCCACTCTGACCGAAAAGCCCTCAATCACCGGCGTAATGCCAAACGCGGCAAGCACGCCGAGCACGGAGCCGATAAAGCTCATAAAACATGCCTCAAACAGAAATTCCAAAAGAATATCCCGTTTCGAACAGCCAAGCGCTTTGAGGATACCGATTTCATTTGTCCGCTCCTTGACGGACACAAACAGCACGTTCATAATGCCGATACCGCCGACAAGAAACACAATCACCGCCATTGCAATCAGCAAAAGCTGCAGCGTATCGTTTGACTTCGATGCCGCCTCCATTTTTGTCCCCGCGTCGGAAATCGTAAATTCCGCATTGGCATAACTGTCAGCCAGAACCGTTTCAATATTGCTTATCACCGTATCCACCTGATTGACATCGGCGGCTATCACCGTAACCGTCGGACTGATATTCGTCCCCGTAATATACTTTACACCCGTCTCATAAGGGATAAATACCGTCGTGTCAGGACTGATACCCGATGAAACACTCCCCATTTCTTCCAGCACGCCGCTCACCACATAGGGTCTTGCATCAATATAAATTACATCATCATACGCGGCATAAACGCTTCCGAAAATCTCCTTTGCCGCGGAATAGCCAAGCACACAGTATTTTTCCTTATTTTCATCGTTTTCCTGTGTCAAAAACGTTCCCGCCGCCATTGACAGATTGCTCATTGTGCCATAATTTTCTTTAACGCCCGCAATGGTATACGCCTGCGCCTCCTCAAGCTCTCCGCCTTCCACCTCAGACGACGTCGTATACGATATGGTCACATCGGAAATATCCGGCACAAATACCGCAATATCCTCCATATCGTCCGTGGACAACACAATCTTTTCCTGATTCATGCGCTCATTGTCTCTGTCCCGTCCGCCAAAAAAATCTCCTGAGGGCGGCATTCCTGCGCCGGGCATTCCGCCTCTTGCTCCCCCTCCGGACATTCCTGCGCCGGGCATTCCCCCACCGCCTTGAAACATTCTTTCTCCCCGTTCGCCAAACGAGGCGGCATTCGATTCGTAAGAAATATCTATCGCACCCGCATTCAGATTTTTAAACTGCTCAGCAACCTCCAGCTTTCCGCCCGTTCCTATGGCAAGCACCATCATAATTGTCGCTGAGCCCACAATAATTCCGACCGAAGTGAGAATCACCTTAAATTTATTTTGGGAAAGGTTTATGATAACAAGTCTTAATAATTCTGAGATTTTCATGATTATAAACCGTACTCCTTTCTTAGCCTGCAAGTTTGTGCGGCTAAGCACAAACTTGTCAGGTTGAAAATGTTAATTTTCAACCTTGCTTTCGATTAAAACAGTATCCCCTTCCGAAAGCCCTTCCACGATTTCCACACAAACGCCGTCCGAAAATCCGGTGACGACCTCCTGTTTTTTGACCGCTCCACTCTCATCGCGCACCTTGACGTAAGAAGTTACACCCTCCCTGATAATCGCCCGGTTGGACACATAGCAAACCTCCTTCGTTTCGTTTGTCACAAATGTCACATCGCCTGTCATTCCCGCATACAATCCCGACACGTCCCCTTGCACCGTCACGGTCACCGTGTAATAAACCGCCCCCGTACTGTTGTCATATTCCGCGTCCGACACGTCCGTTATGATGCCGGAATACACCGCGTCAGGATATGCCGTAAAGGCGATATTGACTGCACGCCCCTTTTCGATTGTATTATAATCCTCCTCGCTAAGCACCACGTCCATTGTCACGCTTTCCCGGTCATTCATCACCAAAAGACTGCTGCCCCCTGACAGCGTATCCCCTTCGCTAAGCGCCACCTGCGTCACAACGCCGCTATATTCGGAAACAATCCTGTTATCCTGCACGACGCTGTCAAACTCCGCAAGCTTTTCGACTGCCATATCATAGCTGTTTTTCGCGGACGAGAGCGCATTGTCCAAACTCTGCGTCTGAATGCCGTACCATTCCGACGCCGCATTGGCATAATAAGTATCCGTATCATACGTCTTTCCAAAATCAAGCTTTGCCTGTTCATAGTCGCGCTGCGACTGGTTCATCGTGCGGACTGCCGTCTGGATTTCAACCGATAGCTGCTCAATTTCCTCACTCAAATCGTCAAATTCTTCCTCAAGCTGATCCGCTAACTTTTGCGCCGTATCCCGCGTATTGAGATACACCGTGTAATAATAGGCATTTTCATACCGTCCCGCATAATTTTCCGAAACCGCAGCCTGCGCCTCCTTCAGAAAATCCTGTGCCTGCGCAAGCTCCTCGGAGAGCGCGGTCAGCTCCAAACACTTTTCATTATAGGTATCCTGTTTGTCGTTGACTGCTTCCGCCGCGTCCTCCACCGCCTCCTGATATGCCTTTAGCTCCTCCTCATAAATGAGCTGCGCGTATTTTCCATTTGTGACATAGGTGTCATATCCTTGCCGCGCCTGCGTTCTTGACGCTTCCTGTTCCACCTGCAGCGCCTCATAATCCGACTTGGTATCCGCGATGTCCTCGGAAAGCATATCCCTGATTTCCTCCACACTTTCCGCTGTCAGCGTATAAAGCGCATCGCCCTCCTTGATTTCCTGTCCGACTGCGGCGTTTACCTGCTCCACTGTGAGCGACTGGCTTTGGGAACGCTGCGTCATATCAAACGAGCCAAAAGACATCATGCCTGCACCCATAGCGCCTCCGCCCATGTCTCCGCCAAAAGGCATCGCGCCAGTCGTCTGATTATCCGATGACGTGTCACTGTCCACAAGTGCACTGATGTCCAAGTCAAACGTCTGCTCCAAGGTGCCGATTTCCACCGCCGCTTCCTCGGTGATACCGACCGTCAGATTTCCGTATTCCACCGCCGTTTCCCTGTACACCACCGAATCTTTCCCGCCGCGGCGCACTGCCAGACCGATGCCGATAATCACGACGCCTGCCGCGGCGACAGTCCCAATGCCAATCAGAAGCTTTTTCTTATTTTTCATCTGCCTCTCCTTCACGCACCTGCGTTTTTAGATAATATTCCTCTCCCTCGCCAATTCCTTCCAAAATTTCAACATACTCCCCGTTGTTAAATCCTGTCGTTATGGGCACAAGCGTATAATCCGCTCCTGATTTTACATACAGACAGCTTTTGCCGTTTTCGGTGACTACTGCCTTGCGAAGCACATAAGTGACGTTTTTTGCCTCCTGCGTGACAAATTTCACATCTGCCGTCATTCCTCCGTAGAGCTTGGAGGTATCCCCCAATATGGAAATCACGACAGGATAACTGATTGTGGCTGCGTTCCTGCTTGTAGCAGTCGTGGTTATGGACGCGACAACGCCCTCATAAATCTCCCCTTCATATGCGGACATGCTTAATTCCACAGTATCGCCCACCTTGATGTCAACGACGTCCTCCTGCGACACATCTACCGAAACCGTCATTTCCTCCGCCTTTGCAAACGCAATCAGCGTTCCGGTATTCTTTAGGTAATCGCCTTCCTCATACCCGATTTCCGTGACGATACCGCTTCCCTCGGCACAAACCGTTCCGTCGCCCACAAACGCTTCAAACGCGTCCAGCTTTTCCTGCGCTTCCTCAAGCGTCCGCTGCGCCTTAGATAAGGCGTTCTCGTAGCCTGTAAGGCTGCTTTGATATTTCACGTCGGCAATGGCGCCGCTGACATTGGAAATCTCTAACTCCTGATTTGCCTTCAAAAGCTCTTTTTCAAGAAGCTGCTGATTGTATACAATCTCCTCCTCAATTTCATAAATCCGGTCGATGTTATCCTGTATCTGTTGGTTCGTCTCGTCAAACTGCTCAAAAAAAAGGTCATAGGAGGACTTGGCTGACTGCAGCGCCTGCGCCGCGTCCACCCTGTTTGTGACAAAATCCTCACTGGCGTCTTCCACCGCGTCTATGGCGTCCTCATACGCCTCCATGATGTCCGACTTTTCGTCCAAATAATCCTCGTCCGTCAGGTCGCACTGCATCTTATAGATGTCCTTTAAAAGCTGTTGTATCTCAAGGCTTTTTGCCGACAGATTGTTGGAAAGCCGTGCAATTGCGGTATCGTATGAGGTCTGTGCCAGTGACGTGTCAAGCAGTGTTTCCGTGCGGGAAAGCTCCGCCTCGAGCACGCCGATTTCATATTCGGTCTGCGCCGAAGCAAGGGCAAGCTGCGCCTGCGTTTTCTCATAGGTGAGGGCTTTGCGCACGGAGTTGATGCTGTCCTTGGTAAATTGATATACTTTGTCGCCCTCTTGAACCCGCTGCCCGACAACCGCATAAACCTTCTCCACTTTTAAATAGGTTTCCTCTTCCTCCTCGTCATCGTCGTCATCATCGCTTTCGGTCGATACATCAAGGTCATAGACCTGCGATGTAATGCCAAGCTCTACCGTGCCGCTCTCTGTCACGCCGTTTTTTAAGGTACCTTTCTGCACGGTATACACATCGTATTTCCACTGCGGGGCATTGCGCGTGGGCTTGATAAAAAGCGTGTAACACGCAGCCGCAACAACGACTGCTATCACCGCTGACAGAAGCGCCGCCGTTTTTTTAGTTTTCCCTGTCATGCGCTTTTGGGTCTGCTTTTCCTGACTGTCCATGCTCCCCCTCCTTTTTGTTGAATGGTTCACCGTCCCTATTTGCCGCTTCTCCAAATATCACATTTGCCGTCAAATTTGCCTCAAGACCGCTGACATCTCCCTGCAGGTTTACAGTCACGGTATAGGTCACCGACGTTCGGCTGTTTGATGCGGATACCGGATTAATCGTTTCGATGATACCGCTATAGCTGCCGTGCTCCTCGAGCAGAACGGTCGCCGTTTCCCCGACAGACAGCTTCGCGATGTCATTTTGGCTTACGGACACGGATACGGATAGCTGCTCGGGATTACTGTAAGCAAATATCATGCTGCCTCCCGCAAGGCTTCGCCCCTCCTGTGCCATCAGCATCAGTACCGTTCCGCCCTCCTGCGTATATAAATATCCGTCTCCCACAAGTTCCTCAAACAAGGCAAGGTTATCGGCTGCCTCCTCTTTTTCGTCCTGTAGCTTCTCAAGACTGTCCGCAAGCCCCGTAAGCTGCGTCTGATAATCATTCTGCGCCGTCTGCCCCTTTGCAACGGACAGCTCATAAGCTGTCTTGGCAGATAACGTTTGTTTCTGATAGGATACATCTGCGTCCGTGTAGTCCTCTCTCGCTGTTTCAAGCTGGTTGAGCAGCTTTTGAAGGTTTAATTCCGCTGAGGAAATTTCGTTTTCGTACTCCTCAAGCGCCGTCGTATAGGCGGTCTTTGCGTCCTGCGTTTCCTGTTCCAAAAGGCTGACAGTCTTTACAATCCATTCCCTGTCCTTTTTGGCATTCATCTCCTCCTGCCGTGCCGCGTCGCCAAATCCCTTCGGTCTTTCACCGCCGTTTGGCGCGGACGGTTTTTGTTCTGTTTCCGGATTATCGGTTGCATCGGTGTCTGTGTCAGTTTCCGGATTGTCGGTTGTATCAGTGTCTGTCGTTGGTTCTGTTTGCGCAGTGTCTTCTGTTTTTGCGGTATCTTCTGCTTCTGCAGTATCTTCCGTCTCCGGTTTCTGCGTTTCCGGTTCTTTGCCGTCCGCCGCGCTGCCTGCCGAACCGCTTAACGTCAAAAGAGCTGCCGGTTCCATGCTTTCGGCGCTGTTACTTCCGCTGCCGCTGTTATTGTCGTTATTCTTATTGTTGTTATCACTGTTGTTTTTCAGTTCGTCATCGGTTATTTCATAGTATTCTTTTCGGTCTATGTATAAATCGTATGCCTCCTCATACGCTTTTTTCAGATTTGCAATGTCATAGTCTTCATAAAAAGAGTTATTCTGCACCTTCTCAAGGTAATCGTCATATTCCTGTCGTGCCTCGTCATACTCCTTTTTTGCCTGCGCGTAATCCGCCTCGAGCTGTGCAAGCGTATCCTCATAAACCTGCTGCGCATACTGCGCCTCCAGCATTGCCGTGTCATACTCATATTTTGCCTGTAACTTGCTCTCGCCGTCGGATAAAATACCGCTGCGGTATGCCAGCTCCGCGCCCAAAGCCGCTTCCTCAAGCTCATTCCTTGCGTCGGCAATGCTTGCGTCTGTAAATTTGAGATATTTATCTCCTGCCTGAACGCTGTCGCCGTTTGACAGATAGACTTCCTCCACATACAGACTGGTGTCCTCCAAAAAATCAATGCCAAACGTGACGGCATTCACACCGACAGACGTCGTTCCGGTCGCCATTACCGCACCCTTATCGCCGCCAAAGCCTTCCGGAGGCGCAAATTCATCCTCCGCTTTCCCTGTGTCTGTTGTTCTTGTATTGATGTAATTGCCGATGCTGATCATTGCAATGGCTGCTGTCACGGCAATGACTGCCGCAATGCTCAGCCTGTTTTTCCATTTCCGCCTTTTTACGAGCGTTTCCGATTGATGTTCCACCGTAGTCCCCCATTCGCCTCAAATGATAAAATTGCCCTGTGCGTCGGTGTGTTTTATCACCTTCGCACAGGGCAAGTATACTGTGATTTCCTAAAATGTACTTAAAATAAGTTGTGTATTTCCTGTGAAAAAAAGCTGTCGCTTTAACGAAGGAAAATTCGTGAAGCGGCAGCTTTACTGTATTATTAAGCATTTATTTTAGAATAACGCATATAAATTTTTTCGCTAAATCCCTTTTGCTTTGCGTGTTTTTCCGGTACTCGTTTGAATTCCTGAAATCCCAACTGCATATAACATTTGATTGCACCAACATTAACATCGGTAACATCAAGCACAAAATCTTGATAATTTGTAAGCAACATACTTTCTTTAAGCATTGTCGTAGCAATACCCCGCTTGCGGTATCTTTTTCGTACTGCTACAAATTCTATGTATCCGGTTGTGCTAGGATACTCAAGCTGCCCTTCAAATTCTTCTTTCAAGACCAAAGCGCCAATAAAGCCTTTAAAGAATCCAAACTGTTTTTTCAAGGATTCCTTTTCTACTCCTGCAGCTCTGCCGTTACAATCAGAAATTGCCAACACTCCCGCAATATCTCCCTCTATATCTGCAACATAGAATCGTTTCATATTCAATCCGGCTACGATAGCATCTGCCACTTTTTGGTTGTCTTTGCATAACACTGAAAAGTCCTTTTCGAATCCTTCTGCTATACATAAAGCTACGCTATTGCGGTCTGTTTCTTTCGCTTCCCTTATATGTACCATTTTTGTGTATCCTCCCGGTTTTCCTTTTCCAAACATTGTATTCTTTGTTCCAATTCTGCTATGCTTCTCATCGGAAACTCTTTTCTTTAAGAATGTCCGTTCCATATCATTATAAGTGCGATAGCCGCATTTTACAAGAACCGCTCGTCGGTGTCAAAGAAATCTGTCTGCGAAATATTTGTAAACAAATGAAACTTTTCCCTGATGCAATTAAGCGCGGAAACATGCAAAGAGAGACTTTAAGAGCGGGGAAACATTTGGCTATGTGCTGAATGCTGATTTCTTAGAAGGGATGAACCTGCCACCAAAGAAAAAGCTGTAAGCGCTGCCTGACGTGTTATACAACCGCAGGATGAAGCATTGGAAACAGTCTTATAAATAAAGCAATAACAAAAATGAATATATTCCCTAAAAACCACTTTTTGGTTTTGAAATATATCCATTTTCTACCTTAGAGAACGTACCCGTAGTAATGGATAAACCCATAAGCTGTCATTTTGCTATGACCTCTACAGCTTTCATGTTATGCTCTTTTCTTAACCTTTTTATGTTTGAACCTACTAAGGGGTTCTTATATTGATTTATCCGTTCTGAGATATAATACACCTCTATAACAATTTTTTTCAAAATAGTAGTGAATAGTTTCCAAAATGGAAGTGTATATTTTTATATAATCTCATCAAAAACTTGAAACGTCTTAACAAATAAAAAAGACAGTTAAATGTCGAACGCAAATCAACTGTCCTAAGATTCCTGTATTGATTTATCCGCTCCAACATATGCCACACCTCAATATAATTTTGTCTAAAATGGAAGTTTTCTATATATAATGATAACTGGCAGATAACACGGTTTTTCCTAGCATAAAACAAACACCTCGCTACTGATACTATATACAGACACATGAAAGGACATGAAACATGGAAAATATTTAACAATAAAAAAAGAAGGAAAAGGAATAAAATATTACTACGTGGATACAGAAAGGCACTGGATACAGATAGAATTCGTGCCACGTGTTTATTTCGGCATGAGCTATACTCCTGAATGGCATGAATATATGAAAAAGACCAGCATCAAGATAAGCCCCTTCAACATACATTATTTTAAGGGATATCGGACAAATAATGGAAAAATGCAGAAACATGAAATATTTAAACCAGCCACGTGAAATACCAATCAGAGGCTAAATGACTCTTTGAACATTTATTTTATTAAACATCAAAATCATATCCAAAGAGTATGACTGCGGCAACATCAAAAATATAAACACAGTAACGCCTACTGGCATTACAGCCTATGACACTGAAACGATTTTCGCTGGGAATATCCTAGCGTATGATGGCAACTATTACCGCATCGGTGACGGTCACAAAGAATTTGTATCAGACAGATGTATGGGCAATGATTATTAGGAAATCATGTTCCCTGCAAATGCTCCTTTAAAATGGGCAGACGGGGAAATCTTATGGAACGCAGTCAAAGAAGCTAAAAAAACAAAATATTGTTTACCTTTGCATAGGTATTGTTATCATCCGGCTCAGCCATTCCGTCATAGGCAAGCATATATTTCACAATATGTTCTGCCAACATTCCCATTTTTATAAAGCAGGTATTTGTGTCTGAATATAAGTACTGTTCTGCTAGCTCACCCATTTTTGCTAATTCTTTCCACTTTCTATTTAAAAACTCAAAATTACCCATCGTCAAACCTCCTTCTTATAATTTTTTATTATCGGAAGTTCTTATTGAGATAAGTGTACCATATATTTCTACTTTTCCCAACATAATATTTCCACATCACCCAAAAATCACCCAAAATAAAACACATATAAATATATCTCAAACAAAATCAGAGCGCATAGATTTCTCTACCCGCTCTGATTTTGTAAGGTAACAAAAGATTGATAATTTTGAAAAAAATATTTCCGCGCCTGTAACTTATCCGCCAATTTTAGACGCAAGCGCCGTATAAAACGCCCTTTCCTGCCGCAGAAAATCTGCATGTTTCTGCGTAACCGTTCCTGTCAGATTTTCTATTCGCTCCAATACTTTATTAATCGTTGCCAAACAGCTTTGCTCCGTATCCCCTAAAAGATTATCATTGCCGCCGGTTCTAAATCCTGTTCTGTAAACAATCTGTCACCTTTTAACGCTCCTGCGTTTTCGGCAATATCCGGTCATACCGCACACCGATGTCCTCAAATACCTCCTTCCATGTCGCAAACTCCTGTATATCACGAATACTGTGCTTATTCCCTTGAAGCCATGTCACCTCCACACAAACCTTCCGTTTTTCACGATACTGCATTGTATTTTATTTTTTGAATTGCTTCCTGCCAATGTTGGCTGTCAAAATAATTCCCTCCACCGCGCATATTCTGAAGCAGGCTCTGAATCATGTCATAGGTTAATGACGATGTATCGACAGACAACTCTTTTCCGTCCTTTGATTTCACCGCAATGCCATTCGTTCCCACATAAGCAACCGTATTGTCGTCAAGATACTGTATCATACCCGTCATTTCCGCAAATTTTTTTAACCAGGATTCTCCTGTTTCCTGACACATTTCCTTAAACTTTTCCGCATCTTTTCCTACCATATAAGGGTGCCTTCCGTCGCGGACATACCATGAAAAACCTGTTTCGGAATCCGTATATTGCGGGTCTGTCAATGCCCATTCCGCCAGCGTTCTGCCCTCATACCATGTTTGCAGACCTTCTTCCGCTGAGATTGTTACCTGCTCTTTGTCATCGGAAACACCGTTATCTATACTGCTTGAACATTTTTTCATTTCCTCCAAAGGCAGCTTTTTGCCTTGATTTCTCTGCACCTGCTGTTCTACGGACTGCATCAGCTCTTCCTTTGTATAAACCTTTCCAACAAAAGACGACAGATTTGCCGATTCTGCTTCAATCAGCTCCCGATTAAATCGAAGAGTTCCCTCGCTATCTGTTTTGCATAATTTTGGGGGGAAATTTTGCCGATAAGCAGCCGACGTTGTATTAAAATAGTTATTTACTGTAATATGCATTACCTCCTGCCTCCCCCTGTCTTATTTCGTCAAAAAGTCCCAAAACGGCTTATAACGCAAGTATCCTTCAATATTTCCTGCCGCATACTGTGTCTGCATCGCATCTGCCAACTGGTTTACCCAATTCCTCTGCTGAAACAAATCCTGATAGCTTGTTTCGTCCATTCCATGCTGATTCATCGCTGATGACGTGAACGCAGACTGCGCATTGGGGCATTTTCCAGTCGCTGTCAAATGGCTGGAATACGCAAACATATCAATATAATCGCTGTTTCGCGGGTCAACCTTCGACACGTCCACCATGCGCTCCGTCGCGTTTCCGTCCTCGTCCCAAATCTTCACTTTATATACAGGATTTGCCGCGTCAAAATCCTTCGGCTTATAAACCGTCACCGAATGATCCGCGCCGCACATCGCGCCGATTGCCTCCCCGTCCTGCTCATTGGAAATATGAAGAACAAAACCGCCGCCTGCGTTCTGCGTTTTCTGCGCCTCTGCGAATGTATGTTCTGTATCCTTTGTTCCGCTTAATTTCTTCTTCTCTATCCCCATCTTGTATCCCGCTTTGGGAAAATACGCTGTCATCATGTTTGTATTAATATTCATACTCATTTTTATCCTCCATTTCTGCCAACAGTTTCGCTATCTGTCAGCACCTTCTAACTTCCTTATCATAAACCAGTTTACTTCCTGTCCATAAAGTCCCAAAATGCCTGCATACTCTGTCGATAATACGCCGCTGTTTTTTGCTGCTTAAGCAGTGTCATATCGCTAATCTGTTTTTCAAACAACCCCATAAAATCCGCCCTGTCATGCAGTCCCATCATTCCCGTTTCCATTGGAAGAGAGGACAGTCCTCCGTTTTTGTCCACGTCCAAATACGCCTCCAGCGCGTGCATTTCCACTACCGATGCGTGCTGCGGATTAATGTCGTTGATATGTATCGTCTGCTCAAACTCTTTCCCGTTCTCGTCAACGCCTTTCGCGACAACCGTCGGATCTTCGTCTGTCGAATTTGGGGCATACTTGATATAGAACGACAGCCCTGTACCGTTCCCGCCCGAATACAGCATGTCGTCTGTCTTTAAATAAACAATAGACGTATGCGGCGCCGCCGCTGCCGTATTGTTCAATATATCCGAAAATGCCGTTTCTGCCTCGTTTTTCCTTGCCTGTCTTGTATTCCCATATCCCATCACCGGATAACCTGCCGCACCAATTCCGTTAATTCCCACTTTTTAAGCTCCTTTCTAAAATGAGCGAATTTGTGCTTTTTGTATAACGTTTGTCCTTGTTTTTGTTGGCAGCTCCTCTGTCAGTCAGAGCCGCCTATGCCCTCTTGCAATAAGTCCGGACATATGTTGGGTAAACCATATCGTTTTACACGCTGGAAACCCCGCCATTTTCCAAATAACGCTTATACGCCTTCACAAACTCTCCAAATTTCTTCTTTGCAACATAGACCTTATCGCCGCTCGTAAGGATTGCGCTGCCTTCGCCATATTCCGCAATATACGCCATATTCACAATATATGCCCGATGACACCGGTAAAAGCCTTCTCCGAGCTGCTCCATAAGCTCTTCCATTGTCGCATAAATTTCTATGTTTTGCTGTGCTCCCATAGTGTGTATTTCTACTTTTTTCGCCCTGCTCTCAACATACAGAATATCCGCCTGATCGAGCATGAGCTTTTTCGTCCTGATAAACAGCTTCCTCCTTTCGTCCTTTTTGTCGGTTTTTTCTGTCATTCTTTTGTCGCCGCCGACAATCCCGTCCAAAGCTTATCACCTCCCCCATATGGACTGTTGTTTATTATATCGGTTAAAAAAAATTTTTTTTCAGACAAATGGAACGAAACGACTATTTTTCAGGAATGAAAGGAAAAACAAAAAGAGGCAAACCTTTTTGTTCCTATGGTTTTACCTCTTTTGACAAAAAACAGATATAATAGAAAATCAAGAATTCATATGTTTTACGCAAATAAAAATAACAATTGCCGTTGCAATTAAAAACTCGGAAAAAATCACTGATGCATTCCATATCTCAAAGTAATAATGCCCGATAAAATATGTTGCAAAAAATAGCAAATACACACCCGCTGCATACAAAGCACAATGCAGCCTTTGCGAACGCCTTCTCTCCCGAATCAGCATCTGCTCCTGCTGCTTTGCCAAGAGTTCCGTTTTTACGGTAAGCTCGTTTATCTCTGACGGTTTCAGCAAATAATCCGTCGTGACATCAAAGATATTGCTCAACGCGACAATCTTATCCAGCTCCGGTACCGCCTGTCCTGACTCCCATTTTGATACGGACTGCCTTGAAACGTCCAATCGTTCCGCTAACTGCTCCTGTGTCAAATCCCTGCTTTTTCTTAGCGTTAATAGTTTCTCTGAAAAATCCATTTTGTACCCTCCTTGTAATATCTGATACATAGATGATAGCAAAATTCATGGTTGCATACTAGCAAGCGGACTGTATATTTGGGCAACCTCCCGTTGCAACTGCTATAAAGATGTCCTTCTTGTCATTAACTCTTAATAAAAGTGTTCGATTTTACATCGGGGTCCTTTTTAAGAACCGCAAAACCCTTTTTGGAGTACAGCGAAACCGCCATAACCAAAATCGCCGCGCCTATCATTACCAAATATGACTTGTCGGCAAAAACATCAAACAGCACTCCGTAAACCGCCTGTCCCACAGGCTGGGAGCAGCTTGACACAGCAATAATCACAGCCATTATTTTGCCGAGAAGATTAGTCGGAGTTTGCTGCTGCGCGGCTGTCATCATGGACACGTCAAATGTTGTGGAAGCACACATTGAGCTGAAGCTTACGGCGGTTATTATGAAATATCCGATGTTTTTCGGTATTGTTTCAAAAACTGAAATTCCCATAAAAAACGCCGCCAGTAAGCATATGATTAAAAATGTACTATCTTAGTCAGTCAAATCAGTAAATCTACAGATAGATTGTTATATCTATTTTCGACCTTAGAGAATGTACCCGTAGTAATGGATATTTAGAATCCATTTCCTATAACAAACATTACATGCTAATCTGCGTGACTTTAATGTGAATATTTGCATTGTGAAAAATATCATCCTCTTTTATTTTCTATATCAAGTAATATTACATATTTGTTGTCAAATTTGACTATGTACTTTTTACATAAATTATAATAAAAGGCAAAATAGACCACAAAGATTGTCATAAATGACTACTAAAACAATAAAATTCGTGGTACAATATAAATACAATGAATGCGGAGGTTCAGATATGGAAAATTTAAAAAACAATATTGACCATTATATGAAATTAAAAGGAATTAGTAGGTACAGCCATTTACTTCTTAATATTGCTCACGAATTAGGAATCAAAGGACCAGAAGCATATAAATTTGCAGATAAAGAAAAATCCAACTTTTCAAAAATTAGATTATTTGTGTATAACTCCACTGTAGTATTTATCCGTTTTCGCTCCACCAGTTTCCCAAACCGTTCCAACAAGTCAATGTCCGCCACTTCCACGCAACCGGCTCGAATGTATTTTACAAAGTCTTGATAAACCGTGATTTTCCGAATAAACAAAATGAGTGCCACCACCAGCCATCCAAGCCAAAGATTTGTCCATACTGCTGTTACCATGTTTCTAACAGGACTATTGACCGATTTCGCCGGCTCCATTTGTTTACTGGGCAGATTGTTTTGTCCATGTATTGTCTCGTCCACTTGGATTGCATCCGCTATGCCGCCTTGTTGCACATAAGGAAGTAACTTTTTAAAATATGATCCTTTATTGTTTACCATTCTCCATAAAACCATAACACAGATTTTATCGCTGTCCCCCTGTCCATAATCGTTTCTAAATATCCCTTTTCGTCAAAATCCGTTTCTATATTTCTGCTTTTCATCAATGATATTTCGTTGTTCTCGATATTATCCCATCTTTGTTCTTGTCCTTTTCTATCCCAAAATCCCTTATAATAATCCTGACTGTAAAAAATTATGATTTGGGAATTCCACAGATGTGGACAGGCAACAAGTGCAACGACCTTGCAAAAGGGCAGTTCCTGTGGTTTGGTCTGCACCAATTCGGCAGTCTTCTCCAACCATTTTTTGATAAACAGCGTCTTTATTTTCCGCGAAGTTTTGGGCGATTCAATCCAAGGCGAACTTGGAACGTGAAAATGTTCAAATTCCTGCGTTTGTTCTTGAAATGGTACCCATTGCTCAATCCTATCACATAATACTTTTATTTTTCGTTTTTGTCCTCTTTGTTTTTTGCGGTTCATATCGTTCTCCATCCTTAATCATTCTGTCGGCTATTGCCCTGTCTGTTTTGTATGCAGCCATTTTCATTCGTTAAAGCGACACCCCCTGATGATTTCCGTTGTTGCTCTTTTGGTCGGGGAAAGGCGCAGGCTATAAAGTAACACGAAAACGGATTGCTTTTTTGCCCGCGCGCTGCGCCTTGATTTTTCCGCCGTGTGCCTCCGCGACTGCCTGTGCCATTGACAGACCGATACCAGTTCCCCCTGTGCAGGCGCAGCGGGATTCGTCCACACGGTAGAAGCGGTCAAACAGCCGGTCCAAATCCACCTCGTCCGGCAGATCACAGGTGTTAAACACTTCGATGCACATTTTCCGCCGTTTGCGGTAAATATCCAAACGGATTTCTCCGTCCGCATCCGAATATTTCACGGCATTGTCAAGCAGAATGGACAGCATCTGTTGTATCGAAGCGCAGTCGCCGTACAAGGTCAGCTTCTCTTCAATCGACTGGTGATAGCTTTTCCCCTCCGCTTTTGCAAGCACTGCAAACGGCTCTGCGGTTTCCCACGCCGCGTCGCTTAGGGAAAACGTGCCCTTTTCGGGAAACGGCAGTTCCTCGTCCAATCTTGACAGCATCACAAGCTCGCCCACAAGGCGGGTAAGGCGCGCCGTCTGCTTTTGGATATTGGAAATCCACGCATCATCCTCATGCTCCATCGCCGCAATATCGGCGCTTGCCGCAATGGACGTGATTGGCGTCTTAAGCTCATGACCCGCGTCCGTAATAAAGCGTTTTTGCCGCTCAATGTTCTTTGCATAAGGTCTGATTGCATAGCGCGAAAAAAATACGACTAGCAGAAAAACCACCAAAATACTGAAAAATCCGATTGCTGCGGAAATCAGAAACAGATTTTTCATAAACTGAAGCTGTTGCGACACATTCAAAAACAAAACGGTGCTTCCGGTTTCATTGGTACTGACATGATAGCGATAATCACCATAATATCCTTTCTCTTTTCCTTTTGACAAAATCGCCTGCGCATACGCTTTTGCGGTTTCCTCGTCTATGGAATAAATATAGTCCTTTGAAATCATCTCAAAATTTCCGTTTACATCGCGGTATACGGCAAAAAAACGCGTCATAAATGGCGCTTCCGGTCCGCGTCCGCCCGCGGGCATTCTGTCAAACGGCGGGGACTCCTGTTCCCTCGGTTCGCGTTTGTGCTCTCTATGTGCGCGTTCCCGCTGCGCATGTGCATTCTGTTCATATTCCAAAAGGCTGACTGCCAAATCATCTTGCATGGATGTCGTCCGGTGATAATTGGCAATATTAATTCCCACCACCAAAACAAGCATAACCGTCCCAAACGCTGCCATCGCCGCCAAAATGAAACGCCGCTGCATTTTTTTGAGCATATTAGTCCTTCCTCCCCCGTTTATCCCAACGTCTCTAACGAATATCCGGCGCCGCGCACCGTGCGGATTTCAACATTGCCTTGAATCTGTTTCAGCTTTTTGCGCACAAATCCAATGTACGTCCAAACAACGCTGATGTCTGCCTCGCAGTCCTGTCCCCAAATCTTGTCCATCAGGTGATTTGTGGAAAAGACGAAATGCGGGTGCCGCCAAAACAGTTCCGCAAGCTGAAACTCCTTATTATTTAAACGAACGCTTTTCGAATTGCAAAGCAGTTCATACCGGTTACAGTCCAGCGCCACATCCCCAAAGGACAAAATCTGATCCGTATAATCCGCATTTCTGCGGGAAAGCGCCTTCACCCGCGCAATAAATTCTTTGCTCGCAAAGGGTTTCGGGAGATAGTCGTCCGCCCCTGCGTCCAACCCCGCTACCCGGTCCTCAATCTCCGCCTTTGCCGTCAGCATCAGAACCGGAACGCCCGACCTGCTTTTCCTGATCTGGCGCAAAACCTCCAAACCGTTGACCTTTGGCATCATAATATCCAGCACAATCACGTCATACGCCGCACATGCAAAACAATCCAAGGCATCCGCGCCGTTATGGACAATGTCCACGGAAAATTTATTTTTTTCGAGCAGAAACTGCAGCGCCTTTGCAAGCTCAACCTCGTCCTCGGCTATTAAAATCCGCATCGCAATCCTCCATTTCTACTGTTTTTTTATGGTTCCAATCCTTTCCTGCGTTCTTTCCAGTCCGGCATCATCATTGTCACGAAATTCCAAAATTCTTTGGAATGATTGGGGTGAATGAAATGCACAAACTCATGCAGCACGACATATTCAATGGCGGCTCTCGGCGCCTCAATCAGACGGCTGTTTAATGTAATAATGCCCTTCTTTGGCTGACAGGAACCCCATCTTGACTTCATGGTCCTGATTTTGAGCGTCGGAAATGGGACGCCGTATTTTTTGAATGCTGCATACGTTTGCAAAATCAATTCTTCAAATACCGCCGTCTGATATTCCTTTAGCCATCTTGTCATCAGGATTTCCTTGCGGCGGAAATTTTGCTTGTCCTTTACTCTTAAAATTATGTAAACTCCGTCTGAGCAGACCGCCTCGTTCGACGTCTCCTCCACTTTTAGTCTGAGGCTTTTTCCGAGCAACGTATAGCTTTCACCGCTGACATATTGCTTTGGAATTTGCGGGTGTAAGGCTCTTTGCTCCTCGTATTTTGCAAGCGCGGATAAAATAAAGTCCTGCTTTTGCCGGATAAAATCGTCAATAAATGTGACCGGAACGCGGGGAGACGCCGATACCAGCACGCTGCCGTCCTGTTTGATTCTTAAATTAACGTTTTTGACTTTTTTCCTTGTAAGCAGATAGGTAATCACGCCCTGTCCGCAGGGGACTTGGCGTTGTTGTGGTTTTGCTGTTTTCTCATGCATTTGTTTTAGTCCTTATTCTTTTATTTTTTATTGCTTCTTCCAGTTTTTTGATATTGCTGTGCACTCATAAAGTAAACGTCAAATCCTACGCTCTACCAAATTTTAAGCGCCGCTTTAGTCGCGAC
>CAJUJG010000035.1:34720-36192 GCA_910586715.1 uncultured Lachnospiraceae bacterium | reverse complement strand
TACTGGGTCTGTAGCCGCTCTTTGCTTTCACAAGTGTCAAACTCGGGATTATATAATGCATCACTGTATTTGTCCACTGATTTATACAGATTATACATTTATACGTTTATACGGATTGTACGTATACCATTTGCCGGAAGATGTCGATTGACGGGTGTTATTCCGGTTTGCCTTTTTGGAAAAAATATGATATTCTAAAGAACAGCGGGCTCGTTTTTGGCGGACGCAGCCTTTAGGGTTTTCAGATGAAAATCTTACGTTAAGGAAAGGAACGGAGGAAATAGAGTTGAGCAATATTGCGGAAGAAATCAACAAGCGCAGAACCTTTGCCATTATCTCGCATCCCGATGCGGGAAAGACGACTTTGACGGAGAAATTTCTTTTGTATGGCGGGGCTATCAATTTGGCGGGAAGCGTCAAGGGAAAGGCGACGGCAAGACATGCCGTGTCCGACTGGATGGAGATTGAGAAGGAGAGAGGTATTTCGGTAACTTCCTCGGTTTTGCAGTTTAATTACGACGGGTACTGCATTAATATCCTTGATACACCGGGACATCAGGATTTCTCGGAGGATACGTACCGTACGCTTATGGCGGCGGATTCGGCAGTTATGGTGATTGACGCGTCAAAGGGTGTGGAGGCGCAGACAAGAAAGCTGTTTAAGGTATGCGGCATGCGCGGCATTCCTATTTTTACCTTTATCAATAAAATGGACCGGGATGCAAACGATACGTTTGAGCTTTTGGATGAAATTGAAAAAGAGCTTGGCATTGCGACATGCCCCGTAAACTGGCCGATTGGTTCGGGAAAACGATTCAAGGGTGTTTACGACAGGCATAAGAACCATGTGCTGACCTATTCCGATACCCAAAAAGGCACAAAGGAGGGTGAGACGACGGTTATTTCGATGGACGACGAGGCGCTTTTACTGGAACAGCTCGGTGACGAGGCGCTTTCTGCACTGCGTGATGAAATTGAGCTGCTTGACGGAGCGAGTGTGGAGTTTGACCTTGCAGAAGTCCGGCGCGGAAAACTGACGCCTGTTTTCTTTGGCTCAGCGCTCACGAATTTCGGCGTGGAAATCTTTTTGCAGAACTTTTTAAAAATGGCGACGACACCGCTTCCGCGCATCTCGGGAGGAGAAATTGTTGACCCGGTGCAAAATGATTTTTCGGCGTTTGTATTTAAAATTCAGGCGAATATGAACAAGGCGCACCGTGACAGGATTGCCTTTATGCGCATCTGTTCCGGAAAGTTTGACGCAGGCGTGGAAGTAAAGCATGTTCAGGGCGGCAAGGTGATGCGTCTTTCGCAGCCGCAGCAGATTATGGCGGATGAGCGAAAAATTTTGGACGAGGCGTATGCGGGGGATATTATCGGTGTATTTGACCCCGGCATTTTTTCCATTGGCGATACGGTCTGCGCACCTAAAAATAACATTTGTTATGACGGAATACCAACCTTTGCGCCGG
>CAJUJG010000035.1:0-34710 GCA_910586715.1 uncultured Lachnospiraceae bacterium | reverse complement strand
AAGGGTGCGCCAAATTGACACGATGAAACGAAAGCAGTTTATTAAGGGTGTCAATCAGATTGCGCAGGAGGGCGCGATTCAGATTTTTCAGGAATTTAATACCGGTATGGAGGAAATCATCGTAGGCGTTGTGGGTGTCTTGCAGTTTGATGTCTTAAAATACCGTTTGGAAAATGAATACAATGTGGAGATTAAGCTCGAACCGCTCCCTTATGAATATATCCGCTGGATTGAAAATAAGGATGAGGTGGATTTGGACAGGCTTTCAGGTACCTCTGATATGAAGAAAATACAAGATTTAAAGGGTAATCCGCTGCTGTTGTTTATCAACCAGTGGAGTATCGGTATGACGCAGGACCGCAATAAGGGGCTTGTGCTTTCGGAATTTGGACGAAATTAAAATCAAGGGGTAATCGTTCATGGCAGAGTTTAGCAGAATAAAAAGAATAGCGCGCGTTATCATTTTAATAACGTGCGTTATTATAATCGGACTGAGCGGATGTCAGGTGACAGAGCGCGTTCCTGACGCGTCTTTACCCAAAAGCGGTGAGGACATGCGGTCCGAAACACAGGAGACGAACGAAACACAGACACTGGACGAGGAGGAAACGAAACGGGAGATACCGGAAATTTATTATACGTATCATCATTTGAGTGCGCCGGAGCAGGCGCTGTATTTGGAGATTTTGGATGCATTAACGGCGATGTCAGGCGAGGTTTCAGTTTCTACGCTTGACAGCGCACTGCTTGACAGGGTTTTTGAGTATGTCTTAAACGACCATCCGGAGTTGTTTTATGTGGAGGGTTTTCAGTACACGGAACATTTTATTGGGGATGCGCTTACACAGATTACGTTTGCGGGGACGTATTCCATGACGCGCGACGAGGCGAGGCGTTCCCTGGTGGATATTGAAAAAACGCTCTCAGGCTGTATGCACGAGGTGCCGCTCAATGAGGATGAGTACAGTACGGTCAAGTATTTATATGAATACCTGATTGACAATACGGAGTACGATAAGGATGCCGAAAACAACCAAAATATATGTTCTGTATTTTTGGGCGGACGTTCCGTCTGTCAGGGATATGCGAAGGCGATGCAGTATATGCTTCAAAAAGTCGGTATGCAGTCGGTTTTGGTAACGGGCTATACGGGAACGGAGCGCCATGCATGGAATCTGGTCAGGGTAAACGGCTGCTATTATTATTTGGACCCCACGTGGGGAGACGCTTCGTATACTTATGACGGAAGCGAAACGCAGCAGGCGGAGGATGCGGTTTTTTTGCCGCCGGTTAATTACGATTATTTTTTGGTTACGACGGACGAGCTTTCCAAGACGCATACGTTTGAGGATACCGCTGCACTTCCTGTATGCGATAGCACGCAGGACAATTATTATGTGCGGGAAGGGCTGTACTTTGATCATTATGACCGCGGGCAGCTTGAAAATATTTTTGACAGTGATGCCGTGAAGATGGCGGATTATGTTACGCTAAAGTGTGCTGATGAACAGGTGTATCGGGAAATGCTTGCAGAAATAATCGACGACCGTCAGATTTTCGGAATCATTCATGTAAGCGAAGGAACTATATCTTATGCGTCAAATGAGGCGCTTTGCACGATAAGCTTTTGGAATATATTTTAATATATAGAGTAACAGTTCAGCCCAGGACTTTGCACTACGCTGCAAAGTCCGTAAAACAGCGTAGTGGAAGAGATGCATCAAGCCACCACGAAGTGGTTTTGCATGGATTGATGCTAGTAACAGGAAGCCGAAGGCTAAACTGTTACTATATAGATTGTATATATTCGATTTATACTAGGCAAAATATTGAAGGGTGTGCTATACTATCTATAAAAAGTGAAACTGGAAAAAAGTCAGACTAGGAGGAAGCATATGGACAAGGAAACAGATAAGAGCAAAAACGGCTGTATCACGGATGCTGACGGCTTAGGCACGGTAAAGATTGCAAATGATGTTGTTGCCATGATTGCAGGTCTTGCGGCGATGGAGGTTGACGGCGTGAGTGCGATGTCGGGCAATATTACGGATGAGCTTATGGGAAAGGTCGGAATAACGAATATCGTTATGAAAAAGCAGACAAAGGGCGTAAAGGTAGATATTCTTGAGGGAACGGTATCCGTTGACCTGGCGCTTACGCTTGAATACGGCTACAATATTCGGGCTACCTGTAATAAAGTGCAGGAAAAAGTAAAAAGCGCACTGGAGACAATGACAGGGTTTGAGGTGTCCGATGTGAATATCAGGATTATCGGTATCAAAATGCAGGATAACAAATAGAAAAAACATAAGGAAAAAGGTTGAAGATGAGCAGGCGGGAGCTGAGAGAACAGATTTTTAAATTCATATTTCGGGTAGAATTTAACGACAGGGACGAAATGCCGGAGCAGGAGCGTTTCTTCTTTGAGGATGATGAGCTTATGGCAGACGAAAAGGATGCAGCTTATATTTCCCAAAAGGGGAAGCGCATTATCGAGAAGCTTGACGAGCTTGACGCGATGATTAATAAGCAGGCGAAGGGGTGGACAACCCAGCGAATGGGAAAGGTTGACCTCACCATACTGCGTCTTGCGGTGTATGAGATTGCGTTTGACGAGGATGTGCCTGCGGGCGTTGCAATTAATGAGGCGGTTGAGCTTGCAAAGCGGTTCGGACAGGAGGAATCGTCGGGCTTTGTCAACGGTGTGCTGGCAAAGTTTGTCTAAGGAAAATGCAGGAGGGCAGCCAAAAATGCACAATGTTTACACTGTTGCCCAGGTAAACTCCTATATCAAAAATATGTTTGTGCAGGATTATATGCTGCAATCCATATTTGTAAAAGGGGAAATCAGCAATTGTAAATATCATTCGTCGGGACATATCTACTTTACCCTGAAGGATGAAAAAGGAATAATAGCATGTGTTATGTTTGCCGGCAGCCGCGCCGGTCTTTCCTTCCGGCTGGAGGAGGGGCAGCAGGTCGTGGTTGGCGGTACGATTGACGTTTATGAGAGAGACGGAAAGTATCAGCTGTACGCAAAACAGATTACATTGGACGGCGCCGGGCTTTTGTACGAGAAGTTTGACCGGCTGAAAAGAGAGCTTGAAGAAATGGGCATGTTTGCGCCGGAATACAAGCAGCCGATACCGCGTTTTATTAAGACGCTCGGTGTGGTGACTGCGCCTACGGGAGCGGCGGTGCGCGATATTATCAACATTGCAACAAGGCGCAATCCGTATGTGCAGATTATCCTTTATCCAGCGCTTGTGCAGGGAGAACAGGCGCCCGCAAGCATCGTAAACGGCATTCATGCGTTAGAGCGGCTTGGCGTGGACGTGATGATTGTGGGAAGGGGCGGCGGCTCCATAGAGGATTTGTGGGCATTTAACGAAGAAATTGTGGCGCAGGCAGTATTTGACTGCTGTGTTCCGATTGTTTCGGCGGTCGGTCATGAGACAGATACGACAATCATTGATTTTGTGGCGGATTTGAGAGCACCGACGCCTTCTGCGGCGGCAGAGCTTGCAGTGTATGATTTTAACCTGCTTACCGAAAAAATAGCGCTGTATCAGAGCACATTGCAGCATCATATGGAAAAGCGCTTAGAGTGGGAAAAGACGAAACTGGAAAATCATAAGCTCCGGTTCAAATATTTAAGCCCTGTCAGTCAGCTGCAGCAAAAAAGGATGTATTGTATGGATTTGGAGGAAAAGCTTTCGGGACTTATGGACAAGCGTCTGACCGATAACCGCCATAAAATGGCGCTGTTTGCGCAGCAGCTAAAAGGTCTTTCACCTTTGGAAAAGTTAAGTCAGGGGTACGCCTATGTGGAAAATGAAGACGGGCAGGTTTTAAATGATATTCGCAAGGCAAAGCCGGAACAGGCAGTTCGGATTTATGTAAAAAACGGTATGATACATGCAAAAACAACAGGTGTTACGGAGGTGGATTATGGCACGTGAGCTGACGCTTGACGAAACCTTTGAGAAACTGGAGACGGCAATCGGAAAATTGGAGCAGGAAGACATTTCGCTGGAGGAATCGTTTCGATTGTATAAAGAAGGGATGAAGCTGATCCAATCCTGCAACGATAAGATTGACAAGGTTGAGAAGGAAGTTTTGAAGCTCAATGAGCGCGGAGAGCTGGAGGAATTCGGATGAAAGAAGAAATAAAGCGCCGTACGGAGGCGGTTTGGCAAATCATAGAGGCATATCTTCCAAAGGAGCAGGGGCGGACCTCGGAGGTGATTCAGGCGATGAATTACAGCGTCAACGCGGGCGGAAAGCGTCTTCGTCCGTTGCTGATGTCGGAGACGTATAAACTGTTTGGAGGGAATGGGACGGTAATTGAGCCGTTTATGGCAGCAATCGAGATGATTCATACGTACTCTCTTGTGCACGATGACCTTCCGGCGATGGATAATGATGAATACAGGCGCGGCAAAAAAACGACCTGGGCGCAGTATGGCGAAGCCGTGGCAGTCCTTGCGGGAGACGCGCTGTTAAATTATGCGTTTGAGACGGCGCTTACGGCTTTTTCGTGTGAAGGAGCAGATGCCGCGCGCGTTGCAAGGGCGCTCTCGATTCTTGCAAAAAAGGCAGGAATATACGGAATGATTGGCGGTCAGGATGCCGATATTGCGGCGGAACGCGCAGAAGAAGCCTTGGAGCTTTCACAGCTTCTCTATATTCATGAGCATAAGACGGCGGCATTGATACAGGCATCGATGATGATTGGCGCCGTGCTTGCAGGAGCCTGTGATGAGGCGGTTGACATTATCGAGCAGGCGGCTTATGAGATTGGAATAGCGTTTCAGATACAGGACGATATTTTAGATGTGACAAGTACCTTTGAGGAGCTTGGAAAGCCGATTGGCAGCGATGAAAAAAATAATAAAACAACATATGTTACGTTAAAGGGGATTGACGAGGCATCACGCGAACAAAAGGAGCTGTCCGCTCATGCGATAAGCCGTTTGGAAGCGTTGGGTCAAAAAGGGTTTCAAAACGAATTTTTGACGGATTTGGTAAAAAGCCTGATTACGCGTTTGAAATAGGAATTCGGATGAAGGAATTCGGATGAGAAGAAGAAAGGGCGAAGATGTGGCATGATACTCGAAAGAATAGAAAAAGAGAATGACATTAAAGATGTGGTGCCGGAGGACTACGATCTTTTGGCGGAGGAAATCAGGGAATTTCTGATTAACAAGATTAGCGTAACGGGCGGTCATTTGGGTTCAAATTTGGGCACGGTAGAGCTTACAATGGCACTGCATCTAAGCCTGAACCTGCCAAAGGACAAGATTGTTTGGGATGTGGGACATCAGTCGTATACGCATAAGCTTCTGACCGGACGGAGGGCGGGGTTTGAGCGGCTTAGAAAGTACGGCGGAATGAGCGGCTTTCCCAAAAGAAAAGAGAGCGAGTGCGACTGTTTTGACACGGGGCACAGCTCAACCTCCGTATCGGCAGGATTAGGTCTTGTGAAGGCAAGAGATTTGAAGGGGGAGGACAGCACGGTTGTCTCCGTAATCGGCGACGGTTCCCTTACGGGCGGAATGGCGTACGAAGCCCTGAACAATGCGGCGCGTATTAGGACAAACTATATCATTGTGCTGAATGATAATAATATGTCAATCTCGGAAAATGTCGGCGGCATGTCAAAGTACCTGAATAATATCAGAACGGCGGACAAGTATCTTGATATTAAGGAAGGGGTTTATAATTCGCTCATGGACAAAAAGCTTGATTCGGTTGTGCAAAGCATAAGAAGGGCGAAAAGCTCCGTAAAGCATCTTGTCATCCCCGGAATGTTTTTTGAGGATATGGGTATCACGTACCTTGGTCCGGTGGACGGGCACAACATTAACGCGATGCTCAAGGTTTTTCGGGAAGCAAAACGCTGCAAGTCTGCGGTGCTTGTGCATGTGCTGACGCAAAAAGGCAAAGGATTTGCGCCGGCGGAGCGGCATCCGGCACGGTTTCACGGAGCAGAGCCGTTTGACGTGGAAACGGGGCTTCCGTTAAAGCCGAAAACAAAGTCAAATTATACGGATGTGTTTTCAACCGTGATGTGCAAGCTTGGGGACCGGAATGAGGATATTGTGGCAATTACGGCGGCAATGCCGGACGGAACAGGTTTAAAGCGCTTTAAAAACATGTATCCCGACCGTTTTTTTGACGTTGGGATTGCGGAGGAGCACGCGGTCACGTTTGCGGCGGGGCTTGCGGCAGGCGGAATGAAACCGGTAGTTGCGATCTATTCTTCTTTTTTGCAGCGTGCTTACGATCAGATCCTCCACGATGTCTGCATCCAAAACCTTCCCGTCGTGTTTGCCATAGACCGGGCGGGGCTTGTGGGAAGTGACGGTGAGACGCATCAGGGTATTTTCGATTTGTCGTACCTTTCTTCCATACCGAATATGCACATTATGGCGCCGAAGAATAAGTGGGAGCTGTCGGATATGCTCAAGTTCGCGGTCGGCTTTGACGGTCCGGTTGCACTGCGCTATCCGCGCGGCGAGGCGTACGACGGCTTAAAGGAATTTCGGGAGCCGATCGTGCTCGGAAAGGCGGAGTGGCTCCTAAATGATCGCCAAATTGTGCTGATTGCGGTTGGCAGCATGGTTAAGACGGCACTGGAGGTCAGAAGCGCGCTTGCGAAGAAAGGATATGGCTGCAGCATTATCAATGCGCGCTTTGTAAAGCCCATTGATACCGGTATTATAGACGAGGCGCTGACCAGTCATGAGCTGATTGTGACAATGGAGGAAAATGTGGCAAGCGGCGGCTTCGGGGAGAAGGTGCGGGATTATCTTGCCGAAAAAAAGAGCGATGCAAGGCTTGTGACAATCACAATTCCCGATGAATATGTGGAGCACGGAAACGTGGACATTCTGCGCAGGGAGGTTGGCATTGACACGGAGACGATTGTGCGTAGGGTGACGGAGGCTATGGAGGGAGTTTGATAACCCAAACTTTTAGACTGTGAAAGGAGCTTGTTTATTTAAAATGAAGGAACGCTTGGATGTGCTGCTTGTAAAGCAGGGGTTTGCCGAGTCGCGGGAGAAGGCGAAGGCGGTTATCATGTCCGGAAACGTGTACGTGAATGACCAAAAGGAGGACAAGGCAGGCTCCATGTTCGATGAAGCGAAGGTACGGATTGAGGTGCGGGGAAATCCTCTGAAATACGTAAGCCGCGGCGGTTTGAAGCTGGAGAAAGCAATTGAGCAGTTCGGGGTGGCGCTTTCGGGAAAAATATGCATGGATATTGGAGCATCGACGGGCGGCTTTACGGACTGTATGCTGCAAAACGGAGCATCGAAAGTATATTCGATTGACGTGGGGCATGGACAATTGGCGTGGAAGCTTAGAAACGATGCGCGTGTCGTCTGCATGGAAAAGACGAATTTCCGATACATACAGCCTTCGGATATTGAGGATGCACCCGATTTTGCATCGGTGGACGTGTCGTTTATCTCACTTGACAAAATATTGGGGCCGGCATATCAGCTCTTGGCGCCTGACGGTGAAATGGTATGCCTGATAAAGCCCCAGTTTGAGGCTGGCAGGGATAAAGTCGGAAAAAAAGGCGTCGTGCGGGAACCAAAGGTACATATTGAAGTGATTGAAACAGTATTGGCGTTTACACTTGCAAAGGGCTTTGGGCTGCTGCATTTGGATTTTTCACCCATCAGGGGACCGGAGGGGAACATTGAATATCTAATGCATATTGAAAAAATGCAGGATGTGCCAAAGGCGTTTGACGCCACGGCATTTGTAAATGAAAAGTATGCGGATTGCATTAAAAATACTGTTGAAAATGCACACGGGGTTTTGGACGTGCCGTAAAAACGGATACGCGGGAAGACTTGTGATAAGATAATATGGGAGCAGGAATGAAAACATTTTATATTTATACCAATACATTAAAGGATACGACGGGAGAGCACACGAAACACATACGGGATTATCTGACCTTAAAGGGCTGCGTTGTGAAAGATCAGCTTGACCGGACGGTGGAGGGCATGCTGGTGCTTGGCGGCGATGGTACGATGCTGCGTGCCGCAAAAGAATATGTAGGAAGCCATGTTCCGATGATCGGCGTCAACCTTGGAACGCTGGGCTATCTCGCGGAGGTGGAGTGGGAGGAGCTTGAAAATGCGCTGGATGCGCTGATTAGCGGACAGTATGAAATTGAGTCGCGCATGATGTTAAGCGGCATTCCGGTAGTATCGGGCGAGAGCATGATGCCGCAGACGGCGTTAAATGATATTGTTATCAGCAGAAAGGGTGCGCTGCATGTCATCAATTTTAATATTTATGTAAATGGGCGTCTTTTGAGTACATATAGCGCGGACGGTATGATTATATCGACGCCGACCGGTTCCACCGCATACAATCTGTCAGCGGGCGGTCCGATTGTGGAGCCGCGGGCGCGTCTGATTATGATGACGCCGGTATGCTCGCACACGCTTGTCAACAACCGTACAATCATTCTCTCAGAGGAGGATGTCATTGATATTGAAATCGGACGCTATAAACCGGGGGAAAAGCAGGAGGTAGACGCAAGCTTTGACGGTCGGTGTCCCGTAAATCTCAATGAAGGCGATAAAATCCGGATTATCCGTTCGGATAAGTTCACGAAAATTATCAAGTTAAGCGATGTCAGCTTCCTTGACATTATGCACAACAAGATGCGTATATTCTAGTCCAAAGGGGATTTCTTGATGAAAAGGGAACGGCATGAGGTGGTGGTAGACCTCATTAACAAATATGATATTGAGACGCAGGAAGAGCTTGCGGCGTATCTGCGGCAGGAGGGCTTTGATGTCACGCAGGCGACGGTATCCAGGGACATCAGAGAATTGAAGCTGTCTAAAATTTCCGCGGGGGGCGGGAGGCAGAAGTACATTATTCTGTCAGGCGACGATACGGATTTAGGAGACAAGTATATCCGGGTACTGCGCGACGGTTTTGTGTCCATGAATATGGCGCAGAATATTCTCGTGATTAAAACGGTTCAGGGGATGGCAATGGCAGTTGCGGCAGCAGTGGATGCGATGAAGCTGCCGGAGATTGTAGGCTGCATTGCAGGTGATGATACGATTATGGCGGCGATTAAGACGGTCGAGGACACGCGGGCTGTTATGGAAAAATTAGAGGATATTATAAAAGGTTAAGTAAACGGTTAAGATTGAAAAACGGAGATTCAGTAATTTATGCTAATAAGCTTACATGTGAAAAATCTGGCTCTGATTACGGAGACGGAGGTTCATTTCAGAGAAGGATTAAATATTTTAAGTGGAGAGACAGGAGCCGGTAAATCGATTATTATCGGCTCTGTTAATCTTGCGCTTGGCGCAAAGGCGGATAAGGACATTATCCGAAACGGTGCGGAATACGCGCTTGTGGAACTGGTGTTTCAAGTGGAAGATGCGCAGACGCTTGCAGCGTTAAAAGCGCTTGAAGTTTTGGTCGAGGAGGACGGGCTGGTCATTATTCAAAGGCGGATACAGCCGAACCGCAGCACTTTTAAAATCTGCGGGGAAACTGCAGTGGCAAAGCAGGTTAAGGCGGTGAGCGAGCTGCTGATTGACATTCATGGGCAGCATGAGAACCAGTCGCTTTTATATAAGAAAAACCATATGGAGATTTTGGATTCGTTTGCAGGCAGTGCGCTTTTGCAGGTCAAAGAGGCGCTTCGGGAGGATTACGGCGCATATCTTCAGATCAAACAGGAGTTAGGCGGACTGAACACCGATGAGGGTGAGCGTGCGAAGGAATTAGGGCTTGCGGAGTTTGAGTACAATGAGATTGAAGAAGCTGCGCTGACGCAGGGCGAGGACGAGGAGCTGGAAAATCTTTTTAAAAAGATGTCAAACAGCAGGCAGATTGTGGAGGCAGCAGGCAGGGCGCATCAGTTTACGGGTAACGGTGATCAGTCGGCGGCGGATTTGGTAGGACATGCCGTACGGGATTTGCGAAGCATTGAGGGATATGACGGAAAAGCAAAGGAGCTTGCGGATGAGCTTGAAAATATTGACGCGCTGTTAAACGACTTTAATCGCGGCATCGCGGAATATATGGCGGACATGGAGTTTGACGCGCAGGCGTTTGCGGATACGCAGGAGCGGCTGAACACGCTCAACCGTTTGAAATTAAAGTATGGTGACAGTATCGAAAGTATATTCGAATATCAGACGGAGCTTGCCGAAAAAATCGAGAAGCTCAAAAACGCGGATGCCTATAAAGCGCAGCTGGAAGAACAGCTTGCAAAAAAGCAGGCAGAACTTGAGCGTCTTTGTGCAGAGGCGTCGGAGATGCGTACGAAGGAGGCGAAACGCCTTGCTGAGGAAATGACGGACGCGCTGACGGATTTGAATTTTCTTGACGTGCAGTACGAGATCCAGGTACGGGGGCAGCAGGAATTGTCGTCGTCGGGATATGACGATGTGGAGTTTATGATTTCGACCAACCCCGGCGAGCCGTTAAAAAGCCTTGGCAGCGTGGCGAGCGGCGGCGAGCTTTCGCGTATTATGCTTGCGTTAAAGACGGTGCTTGCCTCAAGGGATAAAATTCCGACGATGATTTTTGATGAAATTGATGCCGGCATCAGCGGTAAGACGGCATGGAAGGTATCGGAAAAGCTTGGGCGCATTTCAAGAAATCATCAGGTTATTTGTATCACGCATCTTCCGCAGATTGCGGCGATGGCGGACACGCATTTTATGATTGCCAAGCAGGTCATCGATAACACCACAGTGACGGACATTCATGAGATGAGCGAGTCGCAGGCAGTTGACGAGCTTGCAAGAATGCTCGGCAGCGATGAACTGACCGACACCGTTCGGGAGAATGCGCGGGAACTGATGAGAAACGCGAAAGAGAAAAAGCAGGGATTTGTATAGAATAAAACCACCGGATATGAAACCGGTGGTTTTTTCAACTATGCATTTAACAATTTATCTATGGAAACAAGCTTTACGCAGAGCACAAAAATCTTTGTAGCGTCTGCCATTTCTTCCGGTGTCGGGAAGGACGGGGCGATACGGATATTAGAATCGTCCGGATCAATTCCGTACGGATAGGTCGCGCCTGCACCCGTAAGCACAACGCCTAAGGATTTGCACTTTGCCACGATTTCCTTTGCGCAGCCGGGCATTGCGTTGAAGGAAATAAAATATCCTCCCCTTGGCTTCACCCAGCTTCCGATTTCTGAGCCCGTAAGCTCTGCATCCAACGTATCGAGCACCGCCTCAAACTTCGGGCGAAGAAGCTGTGCGTGTTTTTTCATATGGGCGTTTAAGCCGTCAATATTTTTGAAAAATCTTGCGTGACGCAGCTGGTTAATCTTATCATGTCCGATAATCTGCACATTCATAAACTTATGAATATATTCCATGTTTTCCAGTGAAGTGGCAATCGCGGATACGCCGGAGCCGGGAAAGCTTACCTTTGAGGTCGACGCAAAAATGTAGACCATGTTCGGATTACCGGCTTTTTCGCATTCGTCCAAAATATTTAGTATTTCGTCCTGTATTTCATCATAAATATGATGGATGCAGTACGCATTATCCCAAAAAATGCGGAAGTCCTCAGCCTTGGGCTTCAGGTTTGCAAACCGCTTTACGACTTCGTCCGAGTAGGAGATGCCTGTGGGATTGGAATACTTGGGTACGCACCAAATGCCCTTTACGGCATCATCGTTGTTGACGTATTCTTCCACCAAATCCATATCCGGTCCGTTTTCGTCCATCGGTATATTGATCATCTCGATGCCAAACGTCTCTGTAATCTTGAAATGTCTGTCATATCCCGGAACCGGACATAAAAATTTAACTTTGTCCAGCTTACACCACGGCGTGGAACCATTCACACCTTTCACCATCGAACGTACGACCGTGTCATACATAATGTTCAGGCTGGAATTGCCGCATACGATAACATTGTCTTTTTTAACGCCGATCATGTCGGCAAGCAGCCTTCTGCATTCTCCGATGCCGTCCCAGTCGCCGTAATTTCGCGTATCGTTTCCCAAAAGCGTATTCATATCCGCCTGACTGTTGATGACATCCAGCATCGGCATAGACAGCGCTAACTGCGAAGCGCCCGGCTTTCCGCGCGCCATATTGAGAGAGAGGTTCATTTCTTTTGCTTTTTTAAATTCCGCTTCCAAACCTGTTTTCAGCGTCAACAGTTCGTCACGGCTCATGTCCTTATATGCTTTCATAATGCATCTTTCCTTTTTGTATTTTATTTTCATGTGAATTCGTATCAAAATCACACCTGCATCATATTTTATCATTTTCTTTTAGCTGATGCAATATGCAGGAACAATGATAATGTAATTGTATGCATAAATGTTACAATTCACACTCACGCCAGTTTTTATCGGCATACAAGCTATTGAGGTGTGAATTATAACAGATTTTGCACACAAAATGCTAAAAGGAAAGCATTTTGGCGCATGATTCCCACTACTTTGGTGGACGTCTGAACAGTAACGTATAAATTACCAAAATTTGGTCATATTAATAAAAACCGTTTGACTTGCATATGCAGAACGGACATCTTGAAAAAGGTCAGGGGGATTGGTATGAAACGTATTCCGAAGCATATCGGTATTATTCCGGATGGAAACAGACGCTGGGCAAAGGGAAACGGACTGAAAAAAGAAGAAGGCTACGGTTACGGGCTGGATCCGGGGGTGCGGCTGCTTAGGGCGGCGCAAAATTACGGCATACAGGAGCTGACCTACTACGGCTTTACGGTGGATAACTGCAAACGCCCGAAAGAGCAGGTTGCCGCGTTTTCGAAAGCATGTATTGAGGCTGTTCAAATGATCGAACAGGAAAACGCCCAGTTGTATGTTATCGGCAATACGGATTCGCATTGTTTTCCAAAGGAACTGCTTCCCTATGCAAACAAAAAGCGTGAGCCTGTTTGCGGGAAAGAAACAATAAGAGTGAACTTTTTGGTAAATTATGGTTGGGAATGGGATATGAAGAACGGCTGGGCGTCGCGTGAAATCCCGAGAGTCGATATGGTAATCCGCTGGGGAGGCATGTGCCGTTTATCCGGTTTTCTGCCCATTCAGACTGTTTATGCGGATTTTTACATTGTAAAAGAACTGTGGCCTGATTTTCGGGAAACGCAATTTACGGATGCGCTGCAATGGTATCAGGAGCAGGATATTACATTAGGGGGATAAAATCCCCCTAATGTAATATTAACAACCCTAATTTGAAAAACCTTCCAATGTAAAGCTGACCGCATTTGCCGGCACGTTGAATTCCCCTTTGTAGGTTCTTCCTACGGAAAGCGCGCCCGCATATAATCTGACTTTTGAGAGGATATTTCCCGCCGCATCACGGAAATATCCGTAGCAGCCCCATTTCCTGAAATCCTCGTCCCGATAGGACGTGCACTTAAACTGAAGCTTTAAGGTGCTTTTGTAATCCTGATAATCCGCATACGTAAAATCATACGGAACAAATTCGTAGCTCACCAGTTCACAGTAATTCTTTTTGTCCGCGCCAAGCTTTGCGGGAACGTTCATAATTACCGACGACGCGTTGATGGTCGTATAGGCAACTACGGCAGGATTGTCCATATGAACGACTGCGGCAACCGTTGAGCCGAGTCCGACATAATTTACCTGAAAGGCAGCGACGTTTCCGGTATATGCAACCGGTGTGACCGTGGCGACATTGGGGTCTGCGACGACGCAGGCAAGCCTTGACGCGTCAAATCCTTCGCCTAACGCTGCGGTAAACGTAGCGGCGCCGTTTTCTGATAAGGTAATCGCGTCTTCCGATAAAATCACGCCGTTTCCGATGCTTTCTTTTGCCAAAACCTCTGCGGCAGGCATGGCGCTTATTGCAGATACCATGAATGCGGCGCTTAGCGTCGCACAAATCAATCTTTTGAATCTGTTTTTCATAAATAATCTCCTTATTGTTAAAAATGTATCAATATAAAATATGTAATTACTGCATTATATTATAAAGAAACCTGATGAAATAACAAGTCAAATTATAAAAAGTTTATATTATTTCCATTTATTTCATAAAGATGTAAGGGTTTTGCAAAAAGTATAAAAGAAAAATTAACAAATGAAATTTGTACTTTCCTAATTGAAAAAAAAAGTATATGATAGCAGATGAAAACATTTTTATGAGAGAGGAGCAATTATGAAAAACAGACAGAAAAAACTGGCAATTCTCCTGTGTACTGCCATTTCGTCACTTTCCCTTTGGGGCTGCGGCGGCGAGCAGGTCGCGGAGGAGACTGCGGCAGATGTAGCGTCAGTTGAGGCGTCGAACCCTGAAATTGGAAGCCTGAAGCTCTCGAACAGTTTTATTGCGACAATCAGCCCCGACGAGTCGGTGTATGTCATACCAAAAACAACGGCGGAGGTGCTTTCGGTCAATGTCGAGGCGGGCGATGTCGTGCAGGAAGGCGACGTGCTTGCCGTGCTTGACGATACGATGGCGCAGCTTCAGCTTGACAATGCGCAGCTCCAGTTAGATAATGCACAGCACGCATACAATCTTTCCTACGGAGATGCGGCGACAACGATTAATGATATGCAGACGGACAGCAATCTAAACCAGGCGTCTGACGGTGTGGAAAGCCTGCAGGAAAAACTTGCCGATGCAATGGATAACCTGCAGTATTATAAGGATATGTTAAAAGACGAGGAGGCGGAGCTTGACCATTTAAAGGAAGAGTACGACTTCACCAATGATGTCGATGAGATTAAGGACTACGCCGAGGACAATTACGATCAGACCAACCCGAAAGAAGCGGCGGAGTACGCGAAGGTTATGGCGCGTTATCAAAGCGCGGCGGCAAAGGTCGGAACGACGGAAGGAAAGATTTCGGCGTATAAACAGGCGATTGACCAGCTTGAGGAGACAATCGATACGCTGCAGAAAAATATTGACAGTACATATAATACTTACAGTCAGGCGGTTACGTCAAGCAATCTAAGCAACGGTGAGCTGCGTGAGGAGCAGAAAAAAGTGTCGCAGAACGGCATTGCGGCGGCGCAGCTTGGCATTGAACAGGCGAAGGAGAGCCTTGACGCATATACGATTACGGCGACGATTTCCGGCGTGATAGAGACTGTCAATGTGGATGAACATGATTTTGCGACCTCAAGCAATCCGGCATTTGTGATTTCGAACAAAAATACGATGACTGCCACATTCTATGTGAGCGAAGACATTCGAAATACGTTTGCCACAGGACAGAGCGTGAGCGTGGAAAAGGACGGAACGCAGTATACGGGTGAAATTATTGAAATCGGTACCGCAATTGATCAGGCGACAGGATTATTTAAAGTAAAGGCGAGTGTGGGCGGCGATACATCGGCATTGCTTTCGGGCACGAAGGCAACTGTCACGACGGATACCTATCATGAAAACAACGCGGTGATTGTGCCATATGAATCAGTCTATTATGACGGTATGGAGGCCTATGTATATACGGTTGTGGACGGCAAGGCAAAGAAAACTTATGTCACCACGGGACTTTACGACACGCAGCGCATTGTAATCAGCGAGGGGCTTTCGGGAACGGATATGCTGATTACGACATGGTCTGCCCAGCTGCGCGACGGTGTGGATGTGTCCATTATTACGGCGGCGAAAGAATAGGAGGCGACTGGTAAATGATAAATTCCCTGACAAAACTTGCGCTCAAAAGACCAGTGTCGGCACTTTTAATCGTTCTTGCGCTTGTCGTGTTCGGTATCAGCTCGGTACTTGGATTTAAACTGGAGCTGACGCCCGACATGGAAATGCCCATGCTCTTTGTCATGACCGTCTATCAGGGCGGCGACCCGGAGACAACGGAAGAGCTTGTGACAAAGGTGATTGAGGATACGGGAAAAACGCTTTCCGGCGTGGATTCGATTACGTCACAGTCATCGGCGAACTTTTCTATGGTAATGTTTACATACGATTACGGCGTGGACACGAGCGAAGCGTATTCGGATTTACGAAGCGCGCTGGATACAGCGTCTTTGCAGCTTCCTGATGATGCGCAGGACCCGGTGATTGTGGAAATGAACATGAATGCGATGCCGGTGATAACGCTTTCCGTTACCTCGACGGCGGATGTGGATGTACTTGCCTTTGTGGAGGAGGAGATTGAACCGGAGCTTGACCGTATCGCGGACATTGCGGACGTTTCGGTTTCGGGCGGCGAGTCGCAGTATATCAGCATTACACTGCACAAGGAAAAGCTGCAGCAGTACGGCATGACCATGTCGAATATTGCAACGTATATTTCAACGACGGACTTTACAATCCCTGTCGGAACAGTAGAACAGGGCAGGCAGGACATCAGCACCTCGGCTTCCTCAAAGCCGGAAACGCTGATGGATTTGCAGAATGTGCCGCTGATTACGAACAAAGGGCAGGTAATCCGCCTTTCCGATGTGGCGACCGTATCGATGGCGACGTCGCCAAACGACAGTATCAGCCGTTACAATGGCACGGAGAGTATCAGTGTCAGCATTTCCAAGGCACAGAGCGCAGGCACGGTGGACGTATCGAATGCGGTCAAGGCGGTTGTAGAAAAGGCGGCGGCAAAAAATCCTGCTATTCAGATTGACATTTCCTATGATGCTTCGGAAAGTATTATATCGTCGCTGAGTTCCGTAGGAGAAACACTGATTCTTGGTGTTGTATTCTCCATGCTTGTATTGTTTATCTTTTTCGGGGACTTTAAGGCGAGCCTGATTGTCGGAAGCTCCATGCCGATTTCACTGCTTGCAACCCTGATTTTTATGAGTTTTGCAGGCTTTTCGCTCAACGTGGTGACAATGGGTTCCCTCGTTATCGCAATCGGTATGATGGTGGACTCTTCCATTGTCGTTTTGGAGAGCTGTTTTCGCTTAAAGGACAGGAAGCCTGATTTTAAGGAGGCGGCGCTTGAAGGTACGAAAGTGGTGGCAAACTCCGTTACGGCGTCGACGATTACGACGGTTGTCGTTTATCTGCCGCTGGCTATGATGAAAGGGCTTTCGGGTCAAATGTTTTCGCAGCTTGGCTATACGATTATCATCGCAATGCTTTCTTCGCTGGTTGTGGCAATTACGTTAATTCCGATTTTCTTTTGGAAATATAAGCCAAAGGAGAAAAAGAATATTTTGGCAAACCGCATTTTGGCAAAAGTGGGGAACGGCTATAAGTGGCTGCTTGGTAAGATTATGCTCAAGAAAAAGACGGTTATGCTTGTGTCAATAGGGCTTTTGGTGCTTTCGTTTTTCCTTGCGGGTCAGCTTGACTCCGAGCTGATGTCAGCAACCGGTATCGACAGCGTGAGCATTACGATTTCGCAGCGCAGCGGAACGCGGATTGAGCTGATTGACGAGGATGTTCAGAAAATTGAGCAGATGATTATTGACGATCCGCATTTTGAGAGCTGCAGCCTAAATATCAGCGGTTCGGAGGCAAGTATCTCCGCGTATCCCGCAGATGACTGCGGTATGAGTATCAGTGAGCTTGTCGATGAATACAATCAGCTGTTAAAAGATTATACGAACATGAGTATCACCGTGGAGGCGGGCGGCAGCGGCATGTCCGGCATGAGCGTCGGCTCGACCACGCAGATTGATTTAAGCGGTGATGACATTGAAGATTTGCGCGTGGCTTCTAAGCAGGTTGAGGGCATGATGCTTTCAGTACCGGGTGTTATTAAAACGGCAAACAGTGTCGGCTCCGACGCGTCGCAGGCAAAGATTAAGATTGACGCGCTCAAATGTATGGACGTAGGCTTGACTCCGGTTCAGGTGGCGGGCGAAATGTACAGCGCAAGCAGCGGTAAAGAAGCCATGAAAATGAACATTGACACGGACGAATATTCCGTAATGCTTGAGTTCCCTGAGGGTACTTATACTGCGATGAACGACTTGATGACGCTGGAACTTACTACGGGACGAGGCACGGCGATTACCGTAGGCGATGTGGCGCAGGCAGTGTATTCCGATATGCCGGAAACCTTGATTCGAAACGACGGAAAATATCAGGTTTCCATTGTCGCATACACGACGGACGCTTCGAAATTTACGGCACAGAGCGCAATTTATGCGGCGGTCAGTGAGGCAATCGAAAACGGTGAATTCCCGGAGGGTGTGAGCCAGACGGAAGCGATGATGCAGGAGATGATGCTCGAAGAGTTCGCCGCAATCGGAAAAGCAATTGCGGCGGCAGTATTTCTGATTTTCCTTGTTATGGCGATGCAGTTTGAATCGCCCCGGTTTTCGGCGATGGTTATGATGAGTATTCCGTTTAGCTTAATCGGTTCGTTTTTCCTCTTGTTTATCACAGGCTCCACGCTCAACATGACGTCTCTTATGGGTGTGCTGATGCTTGTCGGTATTGTTGTAAACAACGGTATTTTGTATGTGGATACGACAAACCAGCTAAAGGAGACAATGTCGTTAAACGAAGCGCTTATGGAGAGCGGAAGCATTCGTTTAAGACCGATTTTGATGACGACGCTCACGACAATTCTTTCCATGATACCGATGGTGTTTGCGACAAACGAGAATGCGGCGATGATGAAGGGAATGGCGCTGATTATTATCGGCGGTCTTGTGACTTCAACGCTTTTGATTTTGCTTTTGATGCCAAGTTTTTACCTGATTATGAGTAAGCAGGGACGGCAGGAGGCGAAGGCGAGAAGAGCGGAAAAGAGAGAACAGAGACGCAAAAAGAAAAAATTAAATGATGAAGATTAAACAACAGCTTTGGCTATTTTGGATAAAAATGGTCAAAGCTGTTTTCCTGTGTCAGCTCTGACTATTTTTTGCAAAAATTCATATACTACCCATAAAAATGAATTTGCAAAATAAATTGAAATAAAAGAAGGAGCTTGATTACAATATGAAAAGCAGGAAAATAAAGTACGTGTTTTGCCTATATGTTTTTCTTGGCTTTGCAATCGGCATGTTCTGCTGGGCGTCTTACGCTTATTATCAAAGCAGTGTGCCAAGCACCATCAGCATCAAGGCGGGAACAAGCGAGGAGATTAATCTGCGCATTCCGGCATCCGGCGTGTTAAGCACGGATTCGGGAAAGGTGCTCGCATTCAATGAGCCGGTTACGCTTGTGGCGGGCAAGAATGTCAGTTCTTATCAGATGCGGTTAAAGCTGTTCGGCGTGCTGCCGCTCAAAGATGTGGATATTCATGTGATTGAAAATAAGGAACTGATTCCCGTGGGACAGCCAATCGGCATCTATGTGAAAACGCAGGGCGTGCTGGTGGTTGACACGGGCAGCTTTGAGAGCGGAGGGAACAAATACGCTCCCTCGGAGTATAAGCTGCAGTCGGGCGATTACCTGACTGCGATGGACGGCGTGGCAATCAGTGACAAACGCCAGATTAAGGATTACGTGGAAAACGGGGGAGGCGCCGACATTGTGTTTCAGGTGTCAAGGCATGACGAGTTAATCAGCGTTAAAATTAAGCCGGAACACGACGAAAACGGAGTGTACAAGATTGGCGCGTGGCTGCGTGACAGCGCTCAGGGCATCGGGACCATGACGTATATTGACCAAAACAGTCAGTTTGGCGCGCTGGGGCACGGCATTAATGATATGGACACAGGCGAGCTGTTAAAGCTTGGCTCGGGGCTGCTGTACAATACGGAAATCGTGGCGGTGCGGCGCGGCGAGCGGGGCGTACCGGGGGAGCTTACGGGTGTGATTGAATACAAGCCGGATCAGGTATCAGGCGTAATTGTGGACAATACGGTTCAGGGAATTTATGGCGTTACAAACGAGGAGCTTCTTGCAAAATATAAGGGGGAGAGCCAGCCGCTTCCCGTGGCGCTCAAGCAGGAGGTTACGCTTGGCGCAGCGCAGATTGTGTGCGCAATCGGCGGGGAGAGCCGGTATTATGATGTGGAGATTACAAAGCTCAGCCCCGGTAACGAAGCAGTCAACCGTCAGATTTCCATTAAGGTTACAGACGAAAGCCTGTTGGAGCTTACAGGCGGGATTGTACAGGGCATGAGCGGCGCGCCGATTGTGCAGAACGGGAAGTTTGTGGGCGCCGTCACGCATGTGCTTGTGCAGGATGCGACGAAAGGATACGGGATTTTTATTGAGGATATGCTGGCACACTAAAAAACATTTTTTTGATTGAGGAGCTCCAATCGATATGATAAAATAGTAAAGAACAGATTATAGATACTTGTTTTAAAATAAAAGGGAGAGAAGACAAGCCATATTGGAGGAACTCTGAGAATAGGGAAAGGAAACTTTAGGATGTTGGCGGAACTAAGGATGAAATTGGAAACGGATCATACTGCGTTTGGGTATTATCAGTCGTCAAATATGCAGGGAATTTTGATGGAACGAGTGGAAGGCGGCTATGCGGAGTATCTGCATTTATCCATGTTAAAACCATATAGCCAGTATATAACAGGCGGCAGTCAGAAGGAATGGGTGATTCATACACTCACACAGGAAGCGTTTGAAAAAATTATCTGTCCTTTGATGGATGAAAAATTTACGGAATTTACGATTGAGAAAAAAGAGATTCCTATTGTGATTGCGGCAAAGGAACTTAAAACAATCAACAAAAAGGAACTTCTGGATGAGTTTTATTCGGAACACTATGACAGATATATTAATTTAGAATTTTTGACGCCAACAGCCTTCAAGAGCGGCGGCGCATATATCAATATGCCTGACATGCGTTACATTTATCAAAGTCTGATGAACAAGTACAGCGCCACGTCGCAGGATATGGAGATGTATGACGACGAAACGTTAGAACAGCTTGTGGTAAACAGCAAAATTGTCCGCTATCAGCTTAGAAGCGCTGTTTTTCCGTTGGAAGGCGTAAAAATCCCATCATTTCGGGGAACATTCTGTATAAAGGTAACAGGAGCACCTACAATGGCAAAGTATGCCCGTCTTTTAACCAGATTTGGTGAATATTCCGGTGTGGGAATCAAGACGGCAATCGGGATGGGCGGAGTACAAATGAATGGAGGTAAAAATGACTGACAGAGAAGTAAAACTGGTATTGGGCGGTCTGCTGCATGATATCGGAAAGATTATATACCGGCAGGGGGATGACAGAAGAAAGCACAGCCAAAGCGGTTATGATTTTTTAAAAGAAGAGGTGCATGCGGGAGAGTGTGACGCGGACATACTGGACTGCGTGCGTTATCACCACGCGGACGCGATAAAGGGTGCAAAAATAGAGGACAATGCACTGGCGTATATTGTATATATTGCGGATAATATTGCTTCAGCCGCAGATCGGCGTCAGAATGATTCGGAGGATAGCGGATTTGAAATCGCAATGCCCTTACAGAGTGTGTTCAATATATTAAATCAAAATAATGAGGAGAAATATTATGAGCCAAAAACATTAAATCCCAAAGAGGGCGTCAATTATCCTGTGTCGGAAAAAAGGAAGTTTGACGAATCCTTTTATACAGCAATTAAAGCGAATTTGGCGGATAATCTCAGCGGGCTGATGTGGACGCAGGAGTATATTAATTCTTTGCTTGGAGTGCTTGAGGCAAATCTTTCCTACGTCCCGTCGTCAACAGCCAAAAATGAGATGGCAGATATTTCACTTTACGACCATATGAAACTGACTGCAGCTATAGCAAGCTGTATATTGGAATATTTGGATGTGTGCGGCGAAACGGATTATCGGGAAAAGCTTTACATAAAAGGAAAATTATTTTACGAAGAAGAGGCATTTTTACTCTGTTCTATGGATATATCAGGGATACAGGATTTTATTTATACGATTACAAGTAAGAATGCGTTGCGCACTTTAAGGGCGCGGTCATTTTATTTGGAAATCATGATGGAGCATATCATAGACTGCCTGTTACAGGAGCTTCATTTGTCGCGTGCAAACCTTATTTATTCCGGTGGAGGACATTGTTATATTTTAATGGCAAACACCGAAAAATCAAAAGCAGTCGTGGCGCACTATATGGACAGGCTCAATCAGTGGCTGCTTGATACGTTTCAAATTTCTTTGTATGTGGCATGGGGGTACGCGGGATGCAGTGCAAACTCGCTGAAAAACCAGCCGCAGGGCAGTTACGAACAGATTTTTCTGACGATTGGTGATATGATATCTGAGCGAAAAAGTCATCGGTATTGTGCGCACGACATTAAAATGCTTAATACAAAGGAATATGCAGATTATACAAGAGAATGTAAGGTCTGTAAAAAGATTACGAAGGGAAACGAAGGAGGGATTTGTCCCATATGCAGTGCGTTCGAAGGGTTTTCGAAGAATATATTGTACGATTCGTTTTTTACGGTTTCCTTAAAGGAAAGTGAAAATGCGCTGCCATTGCCGGAAGGCTGCTACCTTACATCGGACAGCGAAGATACGCTGAAAAGGAAGATGGAACAGGACGCATATTTTGTGCGGGCATACAGTAAAAACGCAATGTATACAGGCAAACATATTGCAACAAAGCTGTGGGTGGGGGATTATACGGCAAAAGGAACCTTTGAGGAGTATGCGCGTGCGGCACAGGGAATCGGGCGTATCGGAATTTTGCGCGCGGATGTTGATAATCTCGGGCAGGCGTTTGTATCAGGTTTTGCAAATCCTGAAAATCAAAACAGGTATGTGACGTTATCAAGAACGGCAGCCTTGTCAAGACAGCTATCGTTATTTTTTAAATGCCATATTAACAGGATACTTGAAGAACGTAAATTTATGCTTGGAACAAAAGCGCCACACAGACGAAATGCGACAATCTGCTATTCCGGCGGAGATGATGTATTTATTGTAGGTGCATGGAATGAAATCATAGAGACAGCAATTGACCTGCGAAGAAAATTTGAGCAATATACACAGGGAACGCTGACATTGTCGGCGGGGATTGGCATTTATGACGCGGGTTACCCGATTAGTGCGATTGCGGACGAAGTGGCGGATATGGAAGAGTGTTCAAAATCACTGCCCGATAAGAACGCGGTAACAATTTTCCCCGACGGCGGCAGTCATGTGATTGTAAATAAGATGGGAAAGCAAATACATATCAGTGACGGTACTTACAGCTGGCAGGAGTTTGAGCAGAATGTGTTGGCAGAAAAATATGAGCATATTCATACATTTTTTGAGGCATCAAAAGAGCGGGGAAAAAATTTTCTGTACAATCTTTTGGAACTGATACGGAACCGAAATGAGAAAATTAATTTTGCGAGATATGTATATATATTATCCCGATTGGAGCCGGAGAACAATGCGTCATCGGAACAAAAGACTGCGTACAGAACATTTTCGCGAAAAATGTATGAGTGGTATCAGGGCGAAAATGCAGATAGGGACTGTCGCCATTTGAAAACCGCGATGAATTTGTACGCATATTTGACAAGAGAGAAGGAGGAACTGACAGATGAAGGTGAATGAACAGAATTACGTTGATGAGGCGGAGAAAGTGATTCAGTCACTAATGGGGAAGAAAGATCAAAGAGGCAGAGACATTCCGATTGTGACAACATCAAAGCTGCGAAATCTTTTGGCTATGAGTGCGGATATTTATAATGAAGTCATGAATGAGAAGGAAGAACAGTTAAATGAGGATATTTGCGCAAGAATTGAATATTTAAGGGTGCGTTTTCTGTATGAGGCAGGCAGAGAGCCGGCTGTAAAAAATTTAGTGAACGAATCGGGGATTATGGAGCTGTTAAAGAATGTCAATGCGAATAAAAAGAACTATATCCTGTTTAACAGATATATGGAGGCGTTGGTGGCATTTCGGAAATTTTATGTGGAAAAAGACGATTAGAGGAGGGGTTTTATGTACGCGAAAATTCAGATAACAGGAACAATAGAGGTAAAGACAGGAATGCACATTGGCGGTTCGTCGGCGTTTGCAGCTATCGGGGCAGTCGATTCGCCTGTAATAAAGGATACCCGCACCCGTATGCCGATGATACCAGGCAGTTCACTGAAAGGAAAAGTAAGGACACTTTTGGCAAAGCAGTATAATGAAGGAGTCAGAAAACCCGATGATGATGCGGAGTGTCTTACAAGATTATTTGGCAGCGCGAAAAAAGACCATGTAAAGAGAAGCCGCGTCATCATATCTGATATGTTTTTAACAAACGAGGATGTGCTGCGAAAACAGGGCTTGCAGGGCATGACGGAGGTGAAGTTTGAAAATACAATCAACAGGGCGACGGCGGTAGCAAATCCGAGACAGATTGAGCGGGTTATTCGCGGTTCGGAGTTTGGAGTTGATATTATATATGAAGTTGAGGAGACGGATCAGGTTGTGGAGGATATTTCCGTTCTTGCAGAAGGGCTGAAGCTTCTCCAATATGACTATTTGGGTGGAAATGGTTCAAGAGGATATGGCAAGGTTGTGTTTCATGATTTGTGTGCAGAAGCTGTTGTAGGTGAAGTGTCGGAGGATATTGTATCACAATGTAATGATATATTGCGTAAAGCAGTAGAAGAATAGAGCGGAACTGCTGAAAGGAATAGGGTTATCAATATGGAATATAAGATATACAGGTTTGCGTTTCAAAGTGCCGTTCACTTTGGAAGAGAGAACCTTGATGAGGGAGAATACGCCTGTTGTGCAGATACGCTTTTTTCCGCTTTGTGTCAGGAGGCGCTGAAAATGGGTGATGATGTGCTGCAAAGCCTTTATCATTACGCAAAGGACGGCAATCTGTTACTATCGGATTTGTTTCCGTATATGGGTGACACTTATTTTGTTCCAAAGCCGATGAAACGGATTCATGCACAAAACAGTGACGGCAATTCGGTGCTGAAAAAAGCATATAAGAAATTGAAATATATTTCGATAGAGCTGCTTGACAGTTATCTTGACGGTACATATGATGTATTCAATGCACCAAATCTTGAGAAGCTTGGTCATTTTGATATGAAGACAGCAGCCTCTGTGCGGGGAGAAGAGAAAACAGAGCCGTACAGAATTGGCACTTATTACTATGAGGATGGAAACGGATTGTATTTTATTCTCGGGTATCAGGAAGCGAGAGTTCTGGATTTGGTGGAACAACTGTTGGAAAATCTTTCCTTTAGCGGAATTGGGGGAAAGAGGGCATCAGGACTTGGAAGATTTGAGTTGTTTTCGGGAACTGTATCAAACCATTTTCGCAAAAGACTTGGGGAGAATGGCAAACGGTATATGACCTTGTCCGTATCGCTGCCAACAGACGATGAATTGGAAACTGTTTTGCGTGACGCGTCATATTTGCTAAGAAAAAGAAGTGGTTTTGTCTTATCCGAACGATATGCACCGGAGCAAATGAGGAAAAGGGATTTATATGTTTTCCAGTCAGGTTCCTGCTTTGCGGTAAGATTTGAGGGTGATGTATATGATGTCTCGGACAAAGGCGGCAGACATCCTGTATACCGTTATGCAAAACCGATGTTAATGGAGGTGTAGGCGTATGAATCAGTATTTAAAGAGTTATCAGGTAGTCATGCATACGGTCGGACCTGTGTTTATCGGGAGCGGAAGAGAAATCGGGAAAAAAGAGTATTTGTTTTTGAACCGCAGACAGGTAGGCATTCCCGATATACAGCTTATGTATGCTGAACTAAGAAAAAGAAAGACAGATGCTTTGTTTGAGGCATATTTGCTTGGAAAAGGGAGTATGAGTATGAGCCTGACGGAATGGCTTGATAAGCAAAGAATTAAACCGGCGGATTTGGAGCCTTTTCTGAAATACAAGTTGGATTGCGGTGATGCGGTTCTTGAGAGAGGCGTTAACAAATTACAGATTTTGGAATGTATAAAAGATGCATACGGAATGCCGTATATTCCGGGAAGTTCATTGAAAGGGATGTTAAGAACTGTGCTGCTAGGAGCGGAGATTATAAGGCATTCGGAGAAATATCAGGAGCAGAAACGGAATCTGCGCAGAAATGCGGATCAGAATACAGGCAGACAGAATTATTTGAAAAGAGATATTATGAACATAGAGAGCACCGCATTTAGGACGCTTGGCAGAAATGAAAAAAGACCGCAGGATGCTGTTAATGATATATTGCAAGGGCTTATAATAAGTGATAGCGGACCTCTTTTGCCGGAGGATCTTGTGCTTTGTCAAAAAGTTGACGTACATACGGACGGAACACAAAAAGCGCTTCCGATTTTGCGGGAGTGTATTAAGCCTGATACGAAGATCTGTTTTACAATGACGGTGGATACGAGTGTCTGCAAATTATCCGCGAAATTGCTTATGGAGGCGGTTAAGATTTTTATGGACAGTTATCGGGAAAATTTTGTTTCTGCTTTTAAAGGTATGGATGTGCCAAAATCAAATGATGTATTATGCGGCGGCGGATGCGGATTTGTTTCCAAAACAATTATTTACCCGATGTATGGAAAAAAGGAGGGATTGGAACTGACGCAGCGCGTGTTTGATAAGACAAAAGTACCAAGAGTACATAAGCATGACAGGGATAAACAATATGGGGCGTCACCGCATACGATTAAGTGTACAAGATATCAGGGAAAATTGTATCAGATGGGAGTATGCAGAGTTGAAACAATAAAAGCTGTCTGATTTTTGCCACGCACCGCGAAAATAGAGGTATTGCAGGTGTTTTCTCGTTTGAAAATCAAGAAATCTAAGCCAAAAAGCATTTTCTCCCGCAAATCGCATTTGTGACATGCACAGATAGCGGAGTGTGGGGGAGAGGATTTAGAGAATATAGACCCCGAAAGGGGACGGAAACTCGTGATACTCAACAATAGCCATATCATCAGATATTTAGAGAATATAGACCCCGAAAGGGGACGGAAACGATTTATTTATCTTTCAATGATTCTATATATCCATTTAGAGAATATAGACCCCGAAAGGGGACGGAAACAATCGTGTGGCACGGCATATGAAATAGAGAAGTACAGAATTTAGAGAATATAGACCCCGAAAGGGGACGGAAACTATAACAACATGAATAGTACGCTTTCCGAAGTGCTATTTAGAGAATATAGACCCCGAAAGGGGACGGAAACCTTCAGATCCAATGCTATATATTACTCTCATAATTATTTAGAGAATATAGACCCCGAAAGGGGACGGAAACCATCATCAGAGCCGGGCGGCTATCCCACGGCTGACGATTTAGAGAATATAGACCCCGAAAGGGGACGGAAACAATTACTATCTCTTCTCTGCTTTCCAATGTATTCATATTTAGAGAATATAGACCCCGAAAGGGGACGGAAACTATTTAAAGAAGATCCAACGGAAAAATTAAATGTATTTAGAGAATATAGACCCCGAAAGGGGACGGAAACTTGTTTGGTTATTGTGACTACCCTTTATTTCTACATATTTAGAGAATATAGACCCCGAAAGGGGACGGAAACTATCAAGCGTTATATAGCAGTTTAATCCTTTAATATTTAGAGAATATAGACCCCGAAAGGGGACGGAAACTTTATTTCTACATTTGAAAATTAAAAAGGTGTAAAGATTTAGAGAATATAGACCCCGAAAGGGGACGGAAACTGTTGTCATGCTGTGTACCTCCTTGTGTGGTTGTTATTTAGAGAATATAGACCCCGAAAGGGGACGGAAACCTTAGCTTTGGTCTCTGCCGTAGCCTTAGCTGATTTAGAGAATATAGACCCCGAAAGGGGACGGAAACATTCGACATCGTATCAATCCGCCCGGCAGACCAGAAGATTTAGAGAATATAGACCCCGAAAGGGGACGGAAACTATTTCTTATCCATCAATTGATGATGTTAAGAAGTGATTTAGAGAATATAGACCCCGAAAGGGGACGGAAACTTTTCTCTAACCTCGTTTGCAATCTCTGTTGCTTTGCCATTTAGAGAATATAGACCCCGAAAGGGGACGGAAACTTTTTGCACCCCTTTTTTCGCTTGTTTATGTAATTTACATTTAGAGAATATAGACCCCGAAAGGGGACGGAAACCGTATATAATTTCTTTGAATGTTCCTGATGTCCATTTAGAGAATATAGACCCCGAAAGGGGACGGAAACTATTGCGACTTCATCATGGTCATATACCTCACGTGTATTTAGAGAATATAGACCCCGAAAGGGGACGGAAACTATATTATTTCCGGCGAGCAGATATCTGTTAGCATCATGCCAATTTAGAGAATATAGACCCCGAAAGGGGACGGAAACATAGTCAGAGCCTTCAACAAATCCATCCTCGTCACATTTAGAGAATATAGACCCCGAAAGGGGACGGAAACACAATGTAACTACTTTGGTTGGAGTAAACAATATAGAATTTAGAGAATATAGACCCCGAAAGGGGACGGAAACCATAATACTCTTTTTGTCTTATCCGTTTTGACTCCTATTTAGAGAATATAGACCCCGAAAGGGGACGGAAACCAGTAAACATATCTTTACAAATAACATTACCATTATTTAGAGAATATAGACCCCGAAAGGGGACGGAAACTTCTGCTCGCTTGTCCGGCACAATCCCCAAATCCTTATTTAGAGAATATAGACCCCGAAAGGGGACGGAAACTCTTTTTTGACGGCGGCAGGCAGCTTGGAACGTATTTAGAGAATATAGACCCCGAAAGGGGACGGAAACTCGCCGTAGGCTGGCTTTATAAAAGACATTGCACATTTAGAGAATATAGACCCCGAAAGGGGACGGAAACTTGCGCGACTAGCTGTCTTTTTTGACCTAGCCAAATGATTTAGAGAATATAGACCCCGAAAGGGGACGGAAACCGAAACAGTGCAAACAGCGGTATCCGCCGTAGCATTTAGAGAATATAGACCCCGAAAGGGGACGGAAACCATTTCCGACGCTTTTAATGCAACCTCTTGCATTTCAATTTAGAGAATATAGACCCCGAAAGGGGACGGAAACCTGATTTGTCAAACGTCAATCTCTTAAATTTATTCAATTTAGAGAATATAGACCCCGAAAGGGGACGGAAACCATCAATCCCATTCCATTCATTTATACGGAATCTTATTTAGAGAATATAGACCCCGAAAGGGGACGGAAATGATTCCTCTGTTTCAGGTTCCTCTGTTTCAGGTTCCTCATTTAGAGAATATAACCCCCGAAAGGGGACGGAAACTCATTTTGTTTTCCTCTCTTTCATTTGATATATTTCATTTAGCGAATATAGCCCCCGAAAGGGGACGGAAACCATGCTGCTGTTTCGTATCGTGAGATAGTGTCACACTATCATTTAGAAAAGGGATGCTTGTTTTTTCTTAAAGGGATGTTTATAATAAATTTAAGAATAATGGAGAGGAATACTGTTTGGAATCATCAAAGAAGAAAGAAATTTATACAATTGAAGATATTTATGCATTACCGGATGGTGAACATGCAGAACTGATAAACGGGCAGATTTATTATATGGCGCCACCGAGCTGGAATCATCAAAAACTCAGTCGGAAGCTGCTTCAGACAATAGCGAATTACATTGACAGGAATAGTGGGGAATGTGAAGCCTTGGCAGCTCCGTTTGCAGTGTTTTTGAAAGGATTCTGTGGAACAGTATAATTTTGGCGAGGACATAGCAGTTGGAATATACGAAGGATTTACGATAAAAGTAGAGGATTAGTACAGGCATATTAGAAAATGTTTGAAGGAGAACCAAATGAGCCTTTTATTTATCAATGAGAATCACGCAACAATCGGCATAGAAGAGAACAGATGTTTTGTAAAATATGCAGATGGGATGAAGAAAATTGTTCCAATTGAAACATTGGAAAGCATTACGATTATGGGACATTCGCAAATGACAACGCAATGTGTTCAGGAGTGTCTTAAACGTGGAATTGCAGTTTCTTATTTTTCCAAAGGAGGCAGCTATTTTGGAAGGCTTCAGTCTACGGGACATATCAACGCGCAGCGACAAAGAAAACAAAGCGCTTTATATGATTCAGAGTTTGCACTGGACCTTTCCAAAGCAATTATTCGTGCAAAACTGAAAAATCAATCGGTAGTGCTTAGAAGATATGAAAAAAGCGGAAAAATTTCCGTAAGCGAACAACTGAAGATGCTGCACATTTGTAATGAGAAAATCGTGTATTGCAAAACGATTTCAGAGGTGATGGGGTATGAGGGACAGGGCGCGAAAGCATATTTTGAAGGATTATCTGCGCTAATTGATTCGGATTTTCAATTTCAGGGAAGAAGTAAGCGCCCGCCAAGAGATGAATTTAATTCCATGATTAGTTTGGGATATTCTGTGTTAATGAATGAACTGTATGGCAAAATTGAAACGAAAGGTTTGAATCCTTATTTTGGTTTTATGCATAGGGATAAGGAAAAACATCCGACGCTTGCGAGTGATATGATGGAGGAATGGCGGGCGGTTATTGTAGATTCAACGGCGATGAGCATGATAAACGGACACGAAATCCATAAGGAAGATTTTATGACGGATATGGATGAACCGGGATGTTTTCTGACAAGGAACGGGATTAAACTGTATTTATCGAAATTGGAAAAGAAATTACAGACGGAGGTACGGTACTTGTCTTATATTGATTATGCTGTGAGTTTTCGGCGTGCGATTGCGTTACAACTGGACTTATTGGTAAAAGCAATTGAATCAGAGGATGCGTCGATATATAAACCAATAGAAATCCGATGAGTGGCATATGGGAATGTCTAAGCTTTGGTGGTACGAGGGTTGTTATGGAAGAGGAAAATTATTTTTTTGATATTGATGAAACGATCGAAAGTGATAAAGTATTTGTGCTGATTATTTATGACATAACGGATAATAAAAAAAGACTGAAATTGTCCAAATTATTGCTAGGATATGGCTTTCGGATACAAAAATCAGCATTTGAGGCGATGATTACAAAAAAGAAGTACAGAGAACTGTTAGAACGGCTGCCGGCATATACATCTGCCGAGGACAGCATACGGGTATACAAAATCATCGGAAAGGGACAGGTTGTTTCGTTCGGAAAGCGGATGGAAGAAGAACATGAGGATATTATTGTTATTTAAAGGAGATACAGATGGGGAAAAAGATTTTATTTAGTCCTGTGGGAGGAACCGATCCGATTAAATATTTTCGGGATGGTTCCATGCTTCATATTTGCAGACATTACAGACCTGATATTGTTTATCTGTACTTGTCGCATGAGATGATGGAGTATCATAAAATGGACAATCGGTATTTAGATGCGGTAAAAAGACTGGGAAATCATTTGGGGCATACGTTTGAGATACATATTATAGAAAGGGACGCATTGGTTGATGTCCAGCAGTATGACGTTTTTTATCAGGATTTCAGTGACGAAATTATCAAAATAGAAAATACAATGGAAACAGAGGATGAACTGTTATTAAATATGGCATCGGGTACGCCTGCAATGAAAAGCGCATTATTGGTTATGGCGACATTTGCGGAATACCGCTTTAAACCGATACAGGTATCTACACCGCAAAAGAAAATGAATGCGGAGTATGAGGACAGAAAGGAATATGACAATGAGCTGAACTGGGAATTGAATGAGGACAATTCAAGCGACGCGCCCAATCGCTGCGTGGAAGTCAAAAGCCTGAATCTGGTTAAAATGATTAAGACTGAAATCATAAAGAAACATGTATTGGCATATGATTATGCGGCGGCTTTGACGGTTGCATCGGAAATGAAGGAAGAACTGTCGCAGGAGGCTTATGTGCTGCTGCAGGTTATGGAAGCAAGGGTTAAGCTGGACCGTCGGGAAATCAGTAAACTTTTAACAGGAACAACATACGATATCTATCCCGTAAAAGAAGGGAATAAGCAAAAGATATTTGAGTATGCGCTTGTCCTGCAGATGAAAATAAAGAAGCAGGAATATGCGGATTTTATTCGCGGCATAACTCCTCTCATAGTGGATTTGCTGGAGGATATATTAAAAAATAAGTGTGGAATTTTGTTAAAGGACTGTTGTACGGTGAATGGTAAAGACGCAGTTTTGAAATGGGATGAAGGAAAATTGAAAAATGCGGGTTTGTTAGGAATTTTAGACAATGAATATAAAGGCGGTTTTCGGTTTGGCCCTGTTTATTCTCATCAGATTGTAAAGCTAATAACGAACAAATGTAATGATGCGGATTTGAAACAAAAAGTAGATGAGATAACGGAAATTGAAGGAAAAGTGCGAAATGTTGCCGCGCATGAGATTGTGTCCGTTACAGATGAATGGTTTCAGAACAGGATCGGGAAAAATGCAAAGGAGATTTTTGAACTGATTAAGTATTTAGTTGGGAAAGCAGGAATCAATGCCAAAAAAGATGACTGGATGTCATATGATAAGATAAATGAACAGATTATATTATGTCTGAGATAAGCGAGTTTGACACTTGTGAAAGTAAAAAAGGGGAAATCAAAAAATGATGATTTCCCCTTTTTAAACCGTCTATTTCCCGACTGTCCCTGAATTTACGAAGACAGCGTGAATTGATTGACAAGCTGTTTTAAAACGGCTGCTTCTGCGGAAAGCTGTTCGCTTGCAGCCGCGCCTTCCTGTGCGGTAGCGCTGTTGCTTTGTACAACCGTCGATACCTGGTTGATTCCTTCGGATATTTGCCATACGGCATCCGACTGCTCGTTGGAAACCGTGGCAATCTTGTCAATGGAGTTGACCACGGACTGAATACTGTTTACGACATCGAGCAGAATGTCAGCCGTATCCTTTGCAATGCCCGTGCCGGTATGTACTGCAGCGGTAGAGTGTTCAATCAGCTGTGACGTATTTTGCGCTGCCTGTGCGGATTTGGCGGCTAAATTGCGGACTTCTTCCGCGACAACGGCAAAGCCTTTACCTGCCGCACCTGCCCTTGCAGCTTCCACGGCGGCATTTAATGCCAGTATATTTGTTTGGAATGCAATGTCATCAATTGTTTTAAGAATTTTTTCGATTTCATCAGAGCGTGTCTGAATTTCATCCATCGCACCCATAAGCGTCTGCATTTTTTGATTGCAAAGGGCAACCTCTTCGCCTGCGTCATGTGTCTGTTTGCGAACGTCGAGTGCACCGCTTGCAGTATGTTTCGCCTGTTCTGAGATTTCGCCTACTTGAGCGGCAAGTTCCTCTACGGCGCTTGCCTGTTCGGTCGTTCCCTGACTGAGCGTTTGGGCGCTTGCGGACAACTGGTTGCTCGCCGCAGATACCTGCTCGGCGGAATAATTCACCTGCCGCAGGGCGTCGCTTAACGCGATTTTCATATTCCGCATGGACAACAGAATACTGTGGAAACTGCCGACATATACGTCTTCATGCTGTGTATGTACATTTAAGTTTTTATTTGCAAGCTCGTTTAGCAGATAAGCAATATCGTTGATAACGGTGCTCAAGCCCTCCACCAGTGAAGCGGTGGAATTTGCAAGCATTCCGGTTTCGTCCTTGCTGGTAATCTTTGGCATCGGTGTATCCAAATCGCCTTCCACAAGCAGCTTCATCCGCTTTGCACAGGCTTTCATCGGCTTACTGATACTGTTTGCCAGCACAAGGGCGATAACGCTTGAAACCAGTATGGCAATTATAATTACCGCGATATTGATGACCATCGCGTCGCGGGTTGAAGCAAGATAGTTGAGCTGCGGCGCAGTAACGGCAATGCTCCAGCCGTCGGTATCCGCTACGGGTGCATAAGCTGCGAACATTTTGTGCCCGTCGCTTTCATATTCTCCAAATCCGTTCTTTCCTTCCCGCATGTTTGCATGGATTGCGGCAAGTTCGATCAGCGACGGATCGCTTTGGGCTTGCGTTTCTATATTCTGTACGGTAATTGTGTCAAGGGTAATGTCCGCAATGGTATCTCCGGACTTATTGATCATGTATGCCCTGCTGTTTTCACCAATCTGAATAGCAGAAACAATATCATTCAAAAAGGTCTCGTGCGGAACAAAATAAACGACGCCGGCAATGGATGCGCCATAAGTTCCGTCTTCGTAGAGAGGCGCGGCAACCATAATCGACAGTTCTCCGGTAATTTTACTGATGAGCGGCTCCGACACATAGACATTGCCCTGCATTGCCTGCTGTACATATTCGCGGTCGGAATAGTCTTTTTCGTCAAAGATACTGATGCCGTCTAAGCCGATGATATTTCCGCGTTGGAAATTATGCATGGCGCAGCGCTCGTCAATGATTTTCTTTTTTTCGTCCAATGATACATTCGGATCGGAAAGCTGCGGAACACAGCCGGTATCCGTAACGACATTTTTGTATGCCATCAGTTCCTGTTCCACACGTCCTGCCGCAAGGACTGCGGTCTCGTTCATCATGTACTCCACTGTGGTCATCGTGCTGTTGTAATTGGGTATGATGCTGGAAACGCCGGACGCGATGAGTCCTACCAAAACAGTCAGGATAAGACACAATGTTATTTTGGTTCGAATGCTTTTCATTTTATCGTCCCCCCGTTTGCAGAGCTTGGATATTCCGATAACAATATCCAGCCGTTTTATTGTAGTATAGTATGATTTGGATATAATGCCGACAGGCATTATATTTGCCCGAATGGGCATAACACTGTCAGCCGGAGCGTGTTCCCGGAATGATCCATGTGAGACCGGACACCTCCGATACGGCAAAACCGCACTCCTTTCGGAACTGGCAGTTAATGGTATTATAAAATACGATGCGAGAAAATGCAATACGGTACGAAGCTTGAGTTTCCGCAAAATGTAAACCCAAAATGAATACATCTTCCCAAAGTGCC
>CAJUJG010000034.1 GCA_910586715.1 uncultured Lachnospiraceae bacterium | reverse complement strand
GGCTTCCTGTTACAAGCATCAAGCCATGCAAAAACCGCTTCGCGGTTGGCTTGATACATCTCAACCACTATGCTTTCTCACGTGGCTTGTAAGCCATAATTCGCAGCGTAGTGCGAAGTCCTGGGCTAAACTGTTACCGGCAGTTCGTCAAATCCCGCAAGGTAATTGACAAACTGCTGCGCCGTACGCCCTGAAATACCGCCGTGGCTAAGCTCCCATTTGTTTGCTTCGGCGCGCAGCTCTTCGTCTGACATGGTAATGCCCTGCCTGTGCGCAAGCTGTGTCACTATATTAAAATATTCCTTCTGCGATGGCTTTGAATAGTTAATGGTGACACCAAAGCGGTTTACCAAAGAAAGCTTCTCCTCCATTGTATCGGACTGGTGCATTCCGTTTTGAACCTTTACGTCGCTTCTGTCATTCCACGTTTCCTTGATTAAATGCCTGCGGTTTGAAGTCGCATAAATCAAAATATTTTCGGGCTTTGTTTCCACGCCGCCCTCAATCACCGCCTTCAAAAACTTGTACTCCGTCTCAAACTCCTCAAACGACAGGTCATCCATGTATATAATAAACCGGTAATTCCTGTTTTTAATCTGCGCAATCACGTTCGACAAATCTTTGAACTGATGCTTGTAAATCTCAATCATGCGCAGCCCCTGCGGGTAAAACGCATTGACAATCGCCTTGATACTGGTGGATTTTCCTGTGCCGCTGTCGCCAAACAGCAGGACATTATTCGCCTTTCTTCCCTCGACAAATGCCCTTGTATTATCAATCAGCTTCTTCTTTTGGATTTCATAGCCGATTAAATCATCCAGCATAACCTTGTCCATATTGTTGATTGCGACAAACGAAACGTCTGCTTCGTGACTGCTCTCCTTGATTCGAAACGCCTTATTCAGTCCGAACATGCCCACGCCGTAATCCTTATAAAATGCCGTCACACTGTCAAAAAACTCGTCCTCGTCCGCCGCCATCTCCAACTCGGCGCTCAGCGCAATAATCTTTTCACTGACATTTTTATTGTACATCAGCTCCGGCTTTCCGATTGCCTTATAGTGCGACAAATGCGAAAAACAGTCAATCCCAAGCTCCTGTTCAATCTGAGAAAAATCAAAATGAAACAGATTGCGGAATACTCTGAAATCATTTTTGGCAAAATGATTGACGCTGCCGTCGTTTGCTCCTACTTTTTCACAAGTGATGCTAAACGGATTTTCGTTAGTCACAAGAAAGAACGTCAGATAGTTGTGCCATAGATTATAATTAAAGCCATAATCCGTCGCCACGATTAAGAGCCTTTTTAGCTGTGTGTAAATGTCCTTGATTAATGCCGGCTTTGAGCTTGTCTGCTCCTCATAGCGGCGGAAAATCTCCCCTATCTGATAAAGAATACACTCCTCATCCATATCACCGTACATAATTAATTTTGCTATTTCCCGATACATTTAAAAACCTCCGTTCCTTCCAGTGTCTTTTATGACACTTGTGTCATTTTTGTTATATTCCTGCAATCTCCCTGATAACCTCACCCGCAAGGATTAGTCCCGCGACGGAAGGCACAAAGGAAACACTGCCCGGCGTCTGCCTTTTTCTGACACTTGTGTCATTTTCATTCACGTCATTTGTTTCATTCATGACATCCGTATCACTTTGCGGCGTCAACGGTTTTTCCCGTGAATACACAACCTTGAGTTTATCAATCCCTCTCTTTTTCAACTCCCTGCGCATCACCTTTGCAAGCGGGCAGACGCTTGTTTCATAAATATCCGCCACCATAAAAGAAGCCGCATCCAGCTTATTTCCGGCACCCATTGAACTGATTATCGGTGTGTTTGTCCTGTGCGCCTCCATGACAAGCGCAATTTTCCCTGTCACCGTATCAATTGCATCCACAACATAATCATAGTCGTAAAAGTTGAACTCCGATGCTGTTTCCGGCAAAAAAAAGGTTTGATGCGTATTGACTGCTGCCGCAGGATTGATGTCCAAAATGCGCTCCTTTGCCACATCCACCTTATAACGTCCTATCGTGCTGTGTGCGGCAATAATCTGACGGTTGATGTTCGTCAGGCTGACCCTGTCGTTATCAATCAGCTCCAATGTCCCGATACCGCTGCGCGCAAGCGCCTCCACAGCATATCCGCCAACACCGCCAACGCCAAACACGGCAACCTTTGCGTTTTTCAGCTTTTCCATTCCCTCATCGCCCACAAGAAGCGCCGTCCTTGAAAACGCATTATTCAAAATCAGCACCTCCTGTATCCCTTGTCCAAATCTCCGGTTTTATATCTGCATAATTGTCCAAAAAATGATGCTTCACGCCGTCCTGCTTATATGCAATCACCGTGCTAAGATTCACGTTTTCCACACTTTTAAAAATATTGTTTTCCACAAACGGATTGACCTTTTTGAGCTGTTTAATGAGCTGCTTGACCTCTTTTCGCTTGGAAGAATTTTCATGCTCGTTCACAAACACACTGTTTTGCGTGAATTTGCACGCACACTGTAAAAATGTCAGATTGTGATAATCGCGCCATGCCTTGATGCTTTCCTCCCGTATCAGATACATCGGACGGATTAATTCCATTCCTTCAAAATTTGTACTGTGAAGCTTTGGCATCATCGTCTGCACCTGCCCCCCGTAAAGCATTGCCATTAAAATCGTTTCAATCACATCGTCAAAATGATGGCCGAGCGCGATTTTATTGCAGCCAAGCGCGTGTGCCTTGCTGTAGAGATACCCGCGCCGCATACGCGCGCACAAATAACACGGAGAATTTTCAATATTGTAAACCGATTCAAAAATATTGGTTTCAAAGACCGTAATCGGAATATTGAGCCTCTTTGCGTTATTTTCAATTAACGCTCTGTTCTGCGGCATATATCCGGGGTCCATCACAAGAAACTCCAAGTCAAACTCAAACTTGTTATGGCGCCTGAGTTCCTGAAAAAGCTTTGCCATCAGCATGGAATCCTTGCCGCCCGATATGCAGACCGCGATTTTGTCCCCCTCCTGCACAAGGTCATACTCGCGTATTGCCTTTGTAAACCTGCACCATAACTTTTTTCTGTGCCGCTTTCTTAAATCCTGCTCTATCTCAAGATAATCCGTTTTATTTTCTGACACTTGTGTCATATTTTCGTTCATTGTAATTAAATGCCTTTCTGCTTTGTTTTCTGTTCTTTTTTGTCTGCGGAGAAAATATTGGTATCATTTTAGCACGATTTTATACAGAGTGCAATTTGTTTGCCCAAAAATCATACTTATGCCGCAGATGCAAAAAAGCTGCTGCAAACCGCAACAGCCTTCCTGCTTATAATCTCTGCTTTTTATTCCTCAAACGGAATTACAGCCCCGTCATATGTATCATTAATGTACTGCTTAATTGCATCTGACTTCAGCACCCCGACAAGCGCCTGAATACCCTCGTCGCCTTCATGACCTTCCTTAACCGCAATCACATTTACATATGTCTTTGCCGCTTCCGAATCGGAAGTCTCGTATGCCACCGAGTCATTTGCCACCGAAAAACCTGCCTGCAATGCATAATTACCGTTTAATACGACAAACGCAACCTCATCCTTTACACGTGCAACCTGCGCTGCCTCAAGCTCAAGGATTTCCACGTCAATCTTCTTTTCCTCAATATCATTAACCGTAGCTTCTAAGCCCGCGCCTTCCTTCAAGGTAAGCACGCCGTTATCTTCAAGAAGCAGCAATGCCCTTGCCTCGTTTGTGGTGTCGTTGGGAACTGCTATTGTATCGCCGTCCGCAAGCTCGCTCAAATCCGACTTTGTGCCGGGATAAATTCCAAACGGCTCATAGTGGATACCGCCCGCATTGACAAGATGTGTGCCCTGCTCCGCGTTAAAGCTGTCAAGATAAGGAATATGCTGAAAATAGTTCGCATTGAACTCCTCGCTCTCTACGACATTGTTTGGCAGAATATAATCATCAAATACCGTTACATCAAGCGTCCAGCCCTGCTCTGCAAGAATGGGAGCCGCCTGCTCCAGGATTTCCGCGTGCGGCGTTGCGGAAGCAGCTACTGTTATCGTACCTTTGTTTTCAACCTCTGCAGGTGCCGATGCCTGTGCTGTCTCTGCCGGTATCTGCGATGTCTCCGGAGCGTTGTCTGCCGGCTGTACGGACTCTGCCGGATTTGCAGCCGGCTCTGCGTCCGAACCGTTTGACGAACCGCAGCCTGCAAGCAGACCGACTGACAAAATTGCTGCGCCTGTCAGCGCAATTAATTTTTTCGTTACTTGATTTTTCATAATATGACCTCCTTTAAAATACATCCTGTGAAAGATTATCTTTCACGTCTCCTTCATTTGCGTCCTCAATTCCTACTTGTTTAGTAGGTATATGAGGAATATATCACTTATGCATATATCTGTCAACCGTTTTTTGTATATTTTTCCAATATTTTTCCAATGTACCAAAAAATATACAAAGGTCACGATTTCGACCACAAATAACAGTATGCCTGTGTTCTTGCCGCAAAACGCGCCGTCTTCAACAGTTCCCGAAGCTCCTCCTTCGTAAACCACTTTGGCTCAATCTCTTCTACCGTCGATGTGCTTGCACGAAATGCACCCTTCGCCTTCCCTACCACGCATACATTAATCTCATTACTAAAACCAACCGCACTGTAACTTGGACCGATAAAATCATCAATTTCATACAATTCAAGACCTGTTTCCTCCCAAAGCTCGCGCTTTGCGCTCTCAAGCGGCTCCTCTCCCTCGTCAATCAAGCCTGCGGGAAAATTATACACCCAGTCACCGACTGCCATGCGAAACTCCTTGTTAATCAAAAGCCGCTCACCGCTCTCGTCCGTAACGATAATCACCACGGAATCAGGCTTTTTCCCATTCAGCGCCTCCAACGTGTCAAGTGCCTTATTGCGGCTGATAATTTCGTATATTTTCTCTTTTTTATCCACCGTCTCATAAACAATGTCATAGCGTGTAATAAATTTACCCGCTTCTTTTTTTGAAATTCCTTTAAACTGCATTTGGTAATCCTGCTCCTTCCTTTTGTTATATTATTCCTATACAGAACTGATAAAAGCGTGCACACACGCACACGCTTTATCAGTATGTTAATTGCAGTTAAATATCAATAAAATCCATATCATCCTCGTCATTCGCAAGCATACTCTTTGCCTTCTGCCCTCTTTGCTGCTGCATATTCTGCGGCGGACGGTTATTTTGCGGATTAGGTCTTCTTTGCCCCTGCGGATGACCGCTTGGTCCCTGTGATGCAGGACGGCGTGCCGGCTGTCCATTATTTCCTTGCGGCATGCTTCCCTGAGGCGTCGGACGGCGCGGCGGCTGTCCGCCCTGTCCCTGCGGCGCTCCTCCCTGTCCCTGCGGTGTGGGACGGCGCGGCGGTTGTCCGTTTGGTCCCTGTGGCGCTCCCCCCGGTCCCTGCGGCGTCGGACGGCGCGGCGGTTGTCCGCCCTGTCCCTGCGGTGCGGGACGGCGTGCCGGCTGCCTTCCCTGCCCCTGCGGTGCGGGACGGCGCACAGGCTGCGGTGCTTCCTCTATATCGTCAAGTTCTTCCAAATCGTCTATATCATCATCCTCATCAGGATAGTCGTCATCCTCATCGTACTCTTCATAATAGCCGCCGTTTCCTTTTAATTTTACAAATAAAAGCAGGATAACCACTGCCATAATCACAATCACAACACCCATCGCTATGATCGGGACAAGATTCCCGCTCAAAGCCATTTCATTTGGAACGGTCACATTTTCCGCCGTATACGGATACCTCTGATATACGTTTAATTCTCTGTCAAACAGGTACCAGCCCTCTTCCCCGTTCTGCTTTTGTGCATAAAGAATAAAAAACGTTCCGTTTCTGTACGCTTTGATTTTCTGATTATTCCAATCAAGCGATACAAGCTCAAAGCCCGGCATCACATACGGTTCTTCGTCCACATTCATATAAATCACACCCGCATACTCATCCGCGTCGGAATTGTCCTCCTGCTTTGGCTCTTCCTCCTGCGGCTGTGTTTCCGGCTCTGTCTGCGGCTGTCCTTCCGCATTTTCAGCGCCCGTAATCTCAGAAATCGCCGGATCATCAGGCACATTGTCAAACGTAATCAAATCCGAACGGATAAAACCGTTAATATCCTTATCGCTGTGCTTAAACGTTACCTGAAACCACTTCTGATTGTCCGTTCCCGTCGTCTCTCCCGTCACGGCAACCACAATGCCGCGGCTTACCGTAGCAACCTCCGTGCTGTCGGTCGACGCACTTTTTCTGACGCGTACACCGTTCTTTACAACCGTAGCAGCCCTCGCCTGCGTCGGCGTAACGGTTAATGTGCTCTCGCCTGTATTCGCTGCCGTGTTTTCACCTGTATTTGCCGGAGCATTCACCGTAGGCAGTGAGCCCGAACCGCTTCTGTCAATCAGGTCAGCACGAATATAGCCTTTCGTGTTCGCATCGACATAGACCTGATACCACTTCTTTCCGTCCGTTCCTGTCGTCTCCCCGATAATATCAACAGTGCCCCCCTTTGCAACACTTCCAAGCTGCTTGCTTGTCGTATCCGCCGTCTCCCTGATTTTTGCACTCTCGACCTTAACAGTGCCCTTCTCGTCGGCAAGACACACCATTGTCATGCCCAAAACCAAACAAAACAATAATGCCGCAAAAATGTGCTTCACGCTTCCTCTAATGTTTCTCATCAATAATCCTCCATTCTTCTGTCAACCCACTATATATTCCGTCTCCTCTACGCCTCGTCAATCGCTTTTCCAATATCGTTTCTCATATACTTATTGTCAAAGTCAACCCACGCGGTCGCTGCATACGCGTTTTTACGCGCTTCTTTCAAGTCAGCCCCCTTCGCCGTCACTCCAAGCACACGCCCCCCGTTTGTGACAAATCTGCCGTTATCGTCAAGCTTTGTGCCTGCATGAAAGCAGTAATACCCCTCCTTATCTTCAAAATTTTCAAGTCCCCTGATTTCCAGTCCCTTTTCGTATTTTACAGGATAGCCGTCGCTTGCAAGCACCACGCACACCGCGGCATTCTCTTCAAACTGCAAGTCAATCTCGTCAAGCTTCCCGTCAATACATGCCTCAAGCACGTCAATCATATCATTTTTCATGCGCGGAAGCACCACCTGCGCCTCGGGGTCTCCAAACCGTGCATTGTACTCCAGCACCCTTGGTCCCTTCGACGTGAGCATTAACCCAAAAAAGATAATACCCTTAAACTCCCTGCCCTCTGCCGCCATCGCGTCGACCGTCGCCTGATAAATATGTTCTTTACAAAACGCATCGACTTCTTCCGTGTAAAACGGGCTTGGTGAAAACGTTCCCATTCCACCCGTATTCAGCCCTTGGTCACCGTCCTTCGCACGCTTGTGGTCCTGCGCCGAAGTCATTGTCTTAATCGTCTTCCCGTCGACATAGGAAAGCACGGAAACCTCGCGTCCTGTCATAAACTCCTCAATCACCATGCGGTTCCCCGCCGTGCCAAACTGCTTATCCAGCATAATGGACTTTACGCCGTCCTTTGCCTCCTCTAAGGTATTGCAAATCAAAACGCCCTTTCCAAGCGCAAGCCCGTCCGCCTTTAAGACAATCGGAAACTGTGCTGTCTCAAGATATGCAAGCGCCTTATCTGCATTGTCAAAGGTCTCGTATGCGGCTGTCGGAATATTGTACTTTTTCATCAAATCTTTGGAAAATGCCTTCGAGCCTTCAAGGATTGCCGCGTTCTTTCGCGGTCCGAATACCCGAAGTCCTTCCGCTTCAAACGCGTCCACGATACCGCCCACAAGGGGATCGTCCATTCCGATAATCGTTAAGTCGATTTCCTTCTCTTTTGCGAATGTTACTAATTTATCAAACTCCATCGCGCCAATCGGCACGCACTCCGCAATCTGTCCGATACCGGCATTTCCAGGCGCACAGTAAATCTTATCTGCCTTCGGGCTTTTCGCCACACTTGCAGCAATTGCATGCTCCCTTCCGCCGCTTCCTACTATTAAAATTTTCACCGTAACTATGCTCCTTTCCCGGATTAAAAATACTAATTTTCAACCTTCCCGTTTGCAATCATTTGTATCGCCTGCGGCAAAATCTGCCACTCTGCCTCTTCCATCACGCGCCTTTGCAGCGTTTCGGGCGTGTCGTCCTGCAAAACCTCCACTGCCTTTTGCAGAATAATCGGTCCGGTATCTGTCCCTGCATCAACGTAATGTACCGTCGCCCCCGTAATCTTAACGCCCCGCTCAAGCGCCGCCTCATGCACCTTCAAGCCATAAAAGCCTTTCCCGCAAAACGACGGGATAAGCGAAGGATGGATGTTAATAATGCGTCCCTCATATTTTTCAATCATCGCAGGCGGAAGTACCACCAAAAATCCGGCAAGCACGATTAAATCCGGATTGACCGCATCTAAGCACGCTAAAAATGCTTCATTAAAAAGCTCCCTGTTTTCAAAATCCTTGGGAGAAACTGCCTTTGCCGCAATCCCTTTGTTTCTTGCACGTTCCAGCGCATAGGCGTTTTTATTGTTGCTGATGACCTGCACAATTTGGGTGTTTGTAATTTTTCCCGTATCAATCGCGTCCATAATTGCCTGTAAATTCGTGCCTCCGCCCGATACGCACACGCATATTTTCAGCATAACGTTACTCCCTTTTCACCGTCCTGAATATCACCGACAATAAAGCACTTCTCACCTGCCGCCTCAATTGCCGCCATCGCTTTGTCCGCATCCGCAGGGTCAACGGCAACAATCATGCCAAGACCCATGTTATAGGTATTGTACATCATCTGCTCCGTGATACCGCCCTTCTCCTGCAAAAGTTTAAAAATGGCGGGAATGTCATAGCTGTCCTTTTTCACCACCGCTTTTACCCTGTCGGGAAGCATGCGCGGAATATTCTCATAAAAGCCTCCGCCTGTGATATGGCTGCATCCCTTAACCGTCACGCCTGCGTCTTTCACTTCCCGAAGCGCTTTCACATAAATCCTCGTAGGCTCAATCAAAGCCTCGCCAAGCGTCTTACCCAGTACATCATAATATGTATCAAGGCTTTCCTTTGTCATTTCAAACACTTTTCTGACGAGTGAAAATCCGTTGCTGTGCACACCGCTTGACGCAATGCCAATCAGCACGTCTCCTGCCTTCAGGTCTTTCCCTGTAATTAAGTCCTTCTCGTCAACCACGCCGACCGCAAAGCCTGCAAGATCATACTCATCCTCAGGCATCAGTCCCGGATGCTCCGCCGTCTCGCCGCCAATGAGCGCCGCACCGCACTGCTTACAGCCCTCGGCAACGCCCTTAACAATCGTCGCAATTTTTTCCGGCTCATTCTTTCCGCATGCAATATAGTCAAGGAAAAACAGCGGCTCTCCGCCCGCGCACGCAATGTCGTTCACGCACATTGCCACACAGTCAATTCCCACCGTATCATGCTTGTCCATCAAAAATGCAAGCTTGATTTTGGTACCGACTCCATCCGTACCTGACACAAGTGTCGGTTTTTCCATATTTTTTATCTTCTCCAAAGAGAATGCTCCTGAAAATCCGCCGAGCCCGCCAAGCACCTCCGGGCGCATGGTTTCCTTCACGTATTGTTTCATCAGCTCCACGGATTTATAACCCGCCTCAATATCTACGCCTGCATTTTTGTAATCCATTTATTATCCTCCATTTTTTCGATGCCTGCAAATTTGAGTTTCCTCTCAAGTTTGCCGTATGAAATCTTTGACTTCACACTATCCTTCATTATTTCCTGTTTGCGTTTATTTTTTCAAATATTCCTGATAACCGAGCTCCTGCAATTTCGCGTCCTTCGCCTGCACCTGCTCCTTTAAGCGCTTTGAATACGCTTTGAGCTTCTCCAAAAGACCGCTGTCCGACGTCGCAAGAATTTTTGCCGCAAGCAGCCCCGCATTTGCGCCGCCGTTGATTGCCACCGTTGCCACCGGAATCCCTGAGGGCATCTGCACAATGGAATAAAGCGAATCGCGTCCGCCAAGCGACGCGGTGTGCATTGGGATACCGATAACGGGCATCGGAAAAATTGCCGCGCACATTCCCGGCAGATGCGCCGCCATCCCTGCGCCTGCAATAATCACCTTAAAGCCTTTCTCCTCCGCTGTCTTTGCATATTCAAAAAACACGTCGGGTTCTCTGTGTGCGGAAATAATTGTCATTTCATAGGAAACGCCGAGCTCCTCCAAAATATCCGCCGCCTTTGCCATAACAGGCATATCCGAATCCGAACCCATTACAATACCGACCTGTGCCATAATCTTCCTCCTCTTAGCCACTTTATATGATCTGCGGATTTATGTCTCCGCAGAAATCTGCCAGTTTTTTCTATATATTAGTTTACAAATAATACGGTAATACGTCAACTTAAAACGACAAAAGTTTTATATTTTATTGCATTTGTTACGTTTCATCAAACGCATTATTCAGCTCCTGCGTTCCCGCAAGGACAAATCTGCCGTTCTTAATAATCGTACATTCCGTCTTGTCCGCATAGCAGGCAGTAATTTCCCCAAGCTCATCATACGGGATGGTAATGTCCGTGTGGCAGGCAAAATATGCCTTCGACACCTCGCTATGGCGCAGCAGCGACACCTCGTTGTCCTTCGCCACAATCTCTTTTCCGTCCTCGTTGTAAAGCTTTACGTCCTCTTCCCGCGAATAACACGTATCACCCACCGCAAAATGCGGTCCTGTCTTTTCCGCAATCAAAATCGGAAAAAGATGCGAAATGTCATATTTTTTCGCCGTCATATACGCCGTTGTGTTTGTCCCGATTGCAAACTCGCCCATTGGAAGCGTATCATAATTGAACAGCACGTTCTCCTTAACATATTTTTTGTTTTCTTCCTCACACTCAAAATTGGTACAGGTATAATCGGAAATCATGCCATTTTCAAACATCAGTTCTAAATTACGGTATTCCAATTCATTTAAGAAAACATGGCTCACATGAAGCGTTCCGTTCGTTCCCGCAAGCACGGGCGACGTAAAAATCTCTCCCACGGGAATATTCACATCCGCCACACAGTTCTCAAATACCGCTTCCTTGTCGGGATTTTTCACCGGATAAAGCGCCACCCGCAAATCCGTCCGGTTGCCGTTCATTCCCTTGATTCGTACATATTCCGCCGTGTTTAACGCGTCGATCATCAATGCCTGTACGCGCTCATACGTCTTGTAATCAAGCGTGTTCAGCTTTACCGTCTCGTCAAAAATCTCCTCGAAGCGCTCCCCGATGTCCGGCAGCGGAAACGCAATCACCGTAAAACTGCGCTCCTCACCGATAATGTATCGGTTCACAATCTCTGCGGACGCTCCCCTGTACTCGGCAGAAAGCTTCTGCTGTTCGGGACGAAGCACACACGCCTCCTGCTTTGTCTGCGGCGCAAACGGCTTCTCACCAAACACCTCAATCACCGCGGGACCCGCATAGCCTCTCGCCTGATCCTTCACCTGCTCATAAGCAAGCTGCAATACCTCAAGCTTTCTGTTGACCAGCTTTTTGTCAAGAAACAGCCCAATATCGTCCTTATGGTCAAAGCGGTACTGCTTGTTTGCATCCGCACCGTAATAGCCGGATTTTCCCATGCCCTTCCTGTGGAAAATACTGTCGCTTGCCCTGTAAATAACGGGCTTTAAACCCATTTTGGCAAAATTGCCGATTGCTGCCCTGACAATGCGCTCAAAACCAAGCACATAAATAATATCAACCGTTTCCTTTTTCGCCAAAGGCTTGCCCGCCTTCTCAAAACCGATACGGTACCCTTGCGTATACGTGTCCGCAATCAGCTGAATGCGTTCATCGGAAAGGCTTGCCAAATACTGTGCAAGCGCCTCCGTCTCCGGCGTGACAAACTCACCGTATTTGTATAGATACCTTACATCATTTAAATCACTGTCCATTACAATCCGGACCGCAAAATCATGCGCAGGATCCACCTGTGTCGCCACTCTCCACTGCGCCGTCGTCTCCGAGTAATCACTGACAAACCAATACATCGTGTCGCGCAGCGTCTCGCCGGAAGGCGCAGGTTCCCCCTCCTGCATTGCGTAAGAAAACATATTGTAAACTTCCACAAACAGCTCCATGCGGATTACCAAATCGGTAAGCCTCCGCTCAAATGCACATGGTATCATACAGCGAAGCTCCGCATACAAAAACGACAGCATTTTCCCCCTGTCCGCGCCAAGCATTTTGCAGGCATACGCCGGATTACCATAGCAGCGCTCATAATTTTGTGAAAAAAGTTCCTCGTAAAGCGCCCTGTTTGCACGCCTTAATTCTGCAATCGGTGCACCAGCAAAAAAACCTTGTCCCACAAGTTCATAAGCGTTTAAAATCTGACCCGCAAGTTTTGCCGCGCACGTAAAATATGCTTTCAGTTCCTCACCGACCTCGGCATTTTGCGCAATCTCTGAAATCCGCTCACGGCACAATTCATAACGTTCTGCTATCATCGTTTCCATTTTATAACCATATTCCTTTCACAAAATTAATATCCCAAATACAAAATAAACCCGCCAGCCAGCACGGCAAGCACGTTCAGCACAATCCCCATAATTGGAAACAGCTTAAAAATATCCTTTCCCAAAAGGGATTTCACGCCAAGAAGCATACCTGTCATGGCATAAATTACGGAGAGGAGTACCACCATTCCGTACTGCATCGGCGCATTGCCCTTGTCAAGGTATGTACAGTACACGGCAAGCACCATGGACACCACTGCAATCAAACCCAAAAGGGTTGACATAATTCCCCAACGCGGATTTTTCTTATCGGTAAAAATATATCCCGATTTTCTGAATCTTTGAGCCATAAACAACATTCCTTTTCCGAATAAAACAGTAACAATGGGCATTCCGTCAGAAATGCCCACACCTCATTCTTAATTAAAATAAAATTTTAGACCTCCCCGCAAGCAGTCTGCCGCCGCTTATCAGAAGCATCACGCCGCTTGCAAGCCCTACTACAATGGAAATCACTCCAACCACAATGGCAAGCGCTCCCGAACGTCCCATCGTCTTGTAAATTTTCTCATCCATATCAATACCAAGCCTTTCTACCATTATCCTTATTTTGCGCCGTACTGTGCATAATATGTATCAATCGCCTTCTTCATAGCGTCGTCAATCAGCACCCTGCCGTTGTATGTCCTGTTGTAGAGATGCTCCACAACCTCCTCCATCGTAACAATTGCACCTGTCTCAATCCCGTAAATCTCCCGGATTTCCGCAAGAGCATTCTGCTGTGTCTTCCCGCGCTCCTGACGGTTTAGGCTTACCATCAGCCCCACCACGTCGACATTTGCCTGTGCCTGTAAAATAGGAAAGGTTTCCTCGATGGACTTTCCCGATGTCGTAACGTCCTCAATAATGACAACCCTGTCGCCGTCGTTTAAGCTGCTGCCAAGAAGAATTCCCACATCTCCGTGATCCTTAACCTCTTTTCTGTTGGAACAATATCTGATGTCCCTGCCGTAAAGCTCACTGAATGCCATTGTCGTTGCCACTGCAAGCGGAATTCCCTTGTACGCCGGTCCAAACAGCACGTCAAAATCCGTTCCGTAATTGTCATGAATTGCCGTCGCGTAATATTGTCCGAGCTTTTTTAACTGCGAGCCTGTCACATACGCTCCCGCATTCATAAAAAACGGGGACTTTCTGCCGCTTTTTAACGTAAACTCTCCAAATTTCAGGACATTGCAGTCCACCATAAACTCAATAAATTCTTTTTTGTATTGTTCCATGCTGCTTTGAAACCTCCTATTTTCACATCAGTTTCGTTTTTTTCATATGGGCTTGTGTTTTGAAATTATCACTATTTCATCATAGCAGATTATACAAAAGGTGTAAAGCTTTTATGCAAAAACCATTCCCACACCGCCAAAACGACACATCCCGCCGCATAACACAAAATATCCCCCCAGGAAAACGACGTGCCAATCACCGTCCGCAAAAACGCATTATCCTGCACGCCTAGAATTTCCACAATCCGCACATACTGCAAAATCTCCACGCACACCGCAAAGCAGAACACCCACAGCGGCAAAAGACGAAAACGCTTTGGCACCCAAATCCTGACAAAACAGTACACGACAATCACAACAATCACGTCCCCCAAATACGGACGCACGAAGCGGTCATGTACAAACAGCGCAATCAAAACCTCAATCACCAGCAAAATCAGAAATGCAGCCGCGTAGAACGCTCTTTTTTTCTTTTGTATTCTCTGTATAAGCATGTCTCCTATCCTCCTGCACTGACATCTGCACCCCAATACACCCTACACCTTTCCTCAGCTTCTGTCCGGCATCCCTGCACTAATATCGGTATACATATCCAGCAGTCCGACCGTTTCCGTTGCCGGTTTTCCATAACTGTTACAGCACTTATGGGATACCGCTTTATCGGTATCCGCCCCATCGTCAAAAGTGACACTCATTCTGACAACGCCAAGCTCTGTTTCGTTATCCAAATGTTTTAAAACTTCGTCAATCATTTTCTCATCATATTCCATACCCATAACCGTAACCCCCGATTCTTTCCATGTTGTCTATCCAAAAAGACTGACCGCAAACGCACATACCCACGCAATCGCACATTGTCCGACCACCATTGTCAGCGCCCACCTTGTGCCAAGCTCCCGCTTTACGGACGCCACTGCCGCCACGCACGGCGTATACAGCAGGCAAAACACCAGCAGCGCCGCCGCCGAAACAGGCGTGATTGCCGCACATAACGCCTCTACACTGCCAAACAGCACGGAGATTGTCGACACCACACTCTCCTTTGCCATAAATCCTGTGATTAGAGCCGTCGAAATCCTCCAGTCGCCAAAGCCAAGCGGCGCAAAAAGCGGTGCGATAAAGCCAGCCGCCGTGGCAAGCATACTTTCATGCGAATCTGACACCACGTTTAGCCCGATGTCAAAATTCTGTAAAAACCAAATCACAATCGTTGCGATAAAAATGACCGTAAACGCCCTCTGAATAAAATCTTTTGCCTTCTCCCACAAAAGCTGTGCGACGTTTTTAGCGCCGGGCATACGATAATTTGGCAGCTCCATGACAAACGGCACCGCCTCCCCCTGAAAGCAGAAAGTCTTCATAAAAAGCGCCGTCAGAATGCCAATCAAAATGCCTCCAACATAAAGCCCAATCATTACAAGCGCCCTGTAACGCTCAAAAAATGCCGCCGTAAAAAACGCATAAATCGGCAGCTTTGCCGAACAGCTCATAAACGGCGTCAGTAAAATCGTAAGCTTTCTGTCCCGCTCCGAAGGCAGCGTCCTGCTTGCCATAACGCCCGGCACCGTACAGCCAAATCCAATCAGCATCGGCACGATACTGCGCCCCGAAAGCCCGATTTTACGCAGCAGCTTATCCATCACAAACGCCACGCGCGCCATGTATCCGCTGTCCTCCAAAAGCGACAGGAAAAAGAACAGCGTCACAATCGTCGGCAGAAAACTCAAAACACTTCCCACACCGTTAAATATTCCGTCAAGCACCAGCGACTGCAAAACGGCGTTTACATCTCCCGCCTCCATTGCAAGCGTCACCGCATCTGTCAGTTTTCCGATAAAAAATTCTAAAACCGCCGACAGCCCCGCTCCAACAACATTAAAGGTCAGCCAAAACACCAGTCCCATAATTCCGATAAAAGTCGGAATTGCCGTGTACTTTCCTGTTAATATTTTATCAATCTTTGCACTCCTTGCGTGCTCCCTGCTCTCTTTTGGCTTTACCACCGTTTCCTTACAGATTTTATTGATAAAGGAAAAGCGCATATCCGCAATCGCTGCCGCCCGGTCAAGCCCGCGCTCCTTCTCCATTTGACAAATAATATGCTCCAAGGTTTCCTTTTCATTCTCATCCAGGGAAAGCCGCTCCAGTATGAGGGAATCACCCTCTGCAAGCTTTGCCGCCGCAAACCGCACCGGAACGCCTGCGTCCGCCGCATGGTCCTCAATCAGATGCATAATACCATGCAGACACCGGTGCACTGCGCCCCCGTGGTCGTCCGCCTCACAGAAATCCTGCCGTCCCGGGCGTTCCTGATATTTGGCGACATGCATCGCATGGTCCGTCAGCTCCGCAATCCCCTCGTTTTTTGCCGCGGAAATCGGTACAACCGGAATACCGAGCAGCTCCTCCAGCTCATTGACGCGGACTGCGCCCCCGTTTTCCCGCACCTCGTCCATCATATTCAGTGCAAGCACCATCGGAATATCCAGCTCCAAAAGCTGCATTGTCAGATACAGATTGCGCTCAATGTTGGTCGCGTCCACAATATTGATAATTCCCTTTGGGTGCTCATCAAGCACAAAATTCCTTGTGACAATCTCCTCACTTGAATACGGCGACATGGAATAAATACCGGGAAGGTCCGTGACAAGCGTTTCCGTTCTGCCCCGAATCGCGCCTTCTTTTTTGTCCACTGTCACACCGGGAAAATTTCCCACATGCTGGTTCGAGCCCGTAAGGCGGTTAAACAGTGTCGTCTTGCCGCAGTTTTGGTTTCCTGCAAGCGCAAACGTAATGCATTCCCCGCCTGGCAGCGGGTGTTCGTCCGCCTTAACATGGTACTTTCCGCCCTCGCCAAGTCCCGGATGGTGCGCCTTTACCCGAGGCTTCCCCTTTTCCTTTAACGCATTGTTTTCGTCTTCCACATTGCCAATTCCATCATACACATCGGATATTTCTATCTGCTGCGCGTCCGCAAGACGCAGCGTCAGTTCATAGCCGTGAATGCGAAGCTCCACGGGATCGCCCATCGGCGCATATTTTACCATGCTCACTTTGGCGTTTGGGATTACGCCCATGTCAAGAAAATGCTGCCGCAGCGCCCCCTCTCCGCCGACTGTCAAAATCGTAGCGGTTTTTCCGATTGGTAACTCCTTTAATGTCATTTTTCCACTCTCCCATACTTTTCCAATCTATCCTGATCTATCGTACATCTTCATCTATTTATTACTATAATACATTTTCAGCCACATTTCATCATATTTTTCGTTGACTTATCTCCATTTATTCACTATCATAAGTGTGAAGAGAATTTCCAAGGCGCAAAAAAACACCTAAGAAACTCTAATACTTCACACCGAAAGAACGCTTTGCGTTCTTTATAAAAAACAGAAAGTATATAATTAGGAAGGAATTGGCAAATGAGCGAAAAGAAAATTATGCTGGGCAATGAAGCGATTGCCCGTGGAGCTTACGAGGCAGGTGTCAAGGTGTCGAGTGCATACCCCGGAACACCAAGCACCGAAATCAGCGAAAACATTGTAAAATACCCTGAAATTTATGCGGAGTGGGCGCCGAACGAAAAGGTTGCTATGGAAGTGGCAATCGGCGCTTCCATCAGCGGCGTGCGCGCAATGGCGTCCATGAAAATGGTCGGCGTCAACGTGGCAAGCGACCCGCTTTATACGGTTTCCTATATCGGCGCAAACGGAGGACTGGTACTGGTCGCAGCCGACGACCCCGGTCTGTATTCCTCACAAAACGAACAGGATTCGCGCTGTGTGGCGCGTGTCGCACAGGTTCCCGTATTGGAGCCGTCCGACTCGCAGGAAGCCAAGGATTTCACAAAGCTTGCATTTGAATACAGTGAAAAATATGACACACCTGTCATGATTCGGACTACGACAAGACTTGCGCATTCGCAGGGACCTGTCACCCTGGAACCGCGGCAGGAGGTTCCTGACAAGCCTTACGAGCGAAACGCGGCAAAGCATGTCATGATGCCTGCAAACGCAAAGGGACGTCACGTTCACGTGGAAAACCGCTTAAAGCAAATGGCGCAGGACGCGTGTGATTTTGCAATCAATAAGGCAGTTTACAAGGACACGAAAATCGGCTTTATCACAAGCGGTATCCCCTACACCTATGTGGAGGAGGCAATGCCGAACGCAAGCGTCTTAAAGCTTGGGCTGGTACACCCGCTGCCAAGAAAGCTGATTGAAGAATTTGCGTCAAAAGTAGAAAAACTTTATATCTTTGAGGAGCTTGAGCCGCTCATTGAAGAGCAGGTAAAGTCATGGGGCATCGACTGCATCGGAAAAGAACTGTTTACCTTACAGGGCGAATACAGCGCAAACATGATACGCGAGCGTGTGCTCGGCGAAACGCTTGACCTTGCCTCTGCCGCACAGGTTCCGGCACGTCCGCCCATTCTGTGTCCGGGCTGCCCGCACAGAAGTACATTCTCCGTGCTCAAAAAACTCGGCATCCACGGCGCAGGCGACATCGGCTGCTATACACTCGGCGCAGTTGCACCGCTCAATGTCATTGACACGACAGTCTGCATGGGCGCGTCGATTTCCACACTGCACGGTATGGAAAAGGCAAAGGGCAGGGATTACATCAAAAACTGGGTTGCATTGATTGGCGATTCAACCTTTTTACATACGGGCATCAACTCACTGATGAACATGGTATACAATCAGGCGACCGGCACCGTAATGATTTTGGATAACTCTACCACCGGCATGACCGGTCATCAGGAACACGCCGCGACCGGAAAGATGTTAAACGGCAAGGAAACAAAGGCAATCAGCCTCTATCACCTGTGCAAGGCAATCGGCGTCGAGCATGTCTACGAGGTGGATGCTTTTGACATTGACGAACTGGAAACCATTGTAAAGCGTGAGGTTGTACGCGACGAAGTATCGGTGATTATCGTATGCGCACCGTGCGCCCTGTTAAAGTCACAGGCGACAAAAGCAAAGTGCGTTGCAATCCCTGAAAAGTGCAAGAAGTGCGGCATGTGCCTTGTTCCGGGCTGTCCTGCAATCACAAAGAACGAGGACGGCACGGTCAAGATTGACGATACGATGTGCAACGGCTGCGGACTCTGCATGAAACGCTGCAAATTTGATGCCATAGAACGCAAAAGTTGAAAATAAAATTTTCAACTTTGCAGGTTTGGATAATCCAAACCTGCAGACTATGAAAAGAATATGGTTATAAAAATGGAGGAATTAGATAAAATGACGACTAAAAATATCATGATTGTCGGAGTCGGCGGTCAGGGAACGCTGCTGACAAGCCGTATCCTTGGCGGAATTACCACAAAGGCAGGCTTTGACGTAAAACTTTCCGAAGTACACGGTATGGCACAGCGCGGCGGAAGCGTCGTTACGTTTGTGCGTTACGGTGATTTGGTATCGGAGCCGATTGTTGAAGAGGGACAGGCGGATGTGCTGATTGCCTTTGAGCGGCTTGAGGCATTGCGCTATGCACATTTTCTCAAAAAGGACGGCGTTATTATCGTCAATGATCAGCGCATTGACCCGATTACCGTCGTGACAGGCGCGGCACAGTATCCGGAACAGATTATCGAAACCTTAAGGGAAAACCACAACGTCATCGCCGTGGACGCAATGGCGGAGGCAAAAAAACTTGGCAATCCCAAGGTTTTCAATACCATTATCATTGGCGTTGCCGCAAAGCGCATGGACTTTGAGAAGGAAAAGTGGCTTGAAGTCATCGAGCAGACCGTTCCGCCAAAGACGGTAGAAATCAACAAGGCGGCATTTGAGGCAGGATATGCCATATAAGGGGTAAAAAACATGTTAAAACAAATATCAATTTACGCAGAAAATAAAAAAGGCGCCATGCAGAATATCACAAAAATTCTGCTGGACAACCAAATCAATATCCTCGGCTCTGTCACGAATGACAGCGCGGAGTACGGAATTGTGCGCATGGTCGTATCGGACCCCGAAACGGCATGTAAGGCGCTGAACGATAACGATTATCTGTGCCGCATGGTCAATGTCATCGGCGTGGAAATCACCGACGAGGTCGGAAATCTCAACAAGCTTTTGGGCTTTATCAGCGACGGAAACATCAGTTTGGATTACCTGTATTTGTCCTTTAACCGCCAATCCGGCAAACCGATTATGGTATTCCACACGGAAGAACCCAAAGCGGTTGAAAACGTTTTAAAGCAAAAAGGGTATACCGTACTATAATCATTCCGACATACAAAAAGCTGTACACATTCATCGTGAAGTGTACAGCTTTTTTCAACCTTTTACGAATCAAACGAAATCCTGACAACCTCCGAATATGAGGTAATGCCCTCAAGCACATATTCCGAACCGCTCATGCGAAGTGTGCGCATCCCCTCCTCAATCGCCTTTTCCTTGAGCACGTCTGCGCCCTGTCTCGAACTGATAATCTTTTTTAAGGCGGGCGTCATTTTCATAATCTCGTACACACCGATACGTCCCTTATAACCTGCATTGTCACATTTTGAACAGCCGCACGGCTCATAAATCGTAATGTCTTTAGACTCATCTACGCCCATAAAATTTTTCTCGTCCGCCGTCGCCTGTCTTGGTTTTTTGCACATTGGGCAAAGCCGCCTTACAAGTCGCTGTGCGATAACACCGATTACGGAATCCGCTATCAGATACGACTCCACGCCCATATCCTCCAATCGCGTAATCGAGCTTGCCGCCGAGTTCGTATGCAGCGTGCTGACTACCAAGTGCCCCGTAATCGACGCCTGCACGGCAATCGATGCCGTCTCGCCGTCTCGGATCTCACCAATCATGATAATATCCGGATCCTGCCGCAAAATGGAACGCAGCGCGCTTGCAAACGTCAGTTCCGCCTTCGGATTCACCTGAACCTGATTAATGCCGTCAATATTTGCCTCCACAGGATCCTCTACCGTGATAATATTCACGTCGTTTGTATTCAGCTCGCTAAGCGCAGTGTAAAGCGTTGTCGATTTACCGCTTCCCGTCGGTCCCGTAACAAGCAGAATACCATGCGGATTACTGATAATATAGTCAAACTGCTCCAATTCATAAGGTTTTAAGCCAAGCTGACTCTTTTCCCTTGTAAGCGCCATTTTGGCGGTAAGTCGCATAACCACCTTCTCGCCGAACACTGTCGGCAGAATGGAAACACGGATGTCGTACTCCACGTGGTCTACCACCTGCGTGATACGTCCGTCCTGCGGCTTTCTCTTCTCGGAAATATCCATGCCGCCGATAATCTTGATACGCGCGATAATCGCCGGAAGCACCGACACATTGTATGTCGCTTTCTTCTGCAAAACACCGTCAATACGGTATCTTACACGGATATATTCCTCCATCGGCTCAATATGTATATCCGATGCACGCTGGCGCACCGCGAGGTCAATCATTTCCTTAACAAGCTTTACAATCGGCGAACTGTTAATATCCTCCTGCTCGTGTTCGTCTACCTCTACCTCAAGCCGTTTTTCCTTCGCGTACTGGCTTAAGGCAGTCTTCATTTCGTTTTGACCGTGATATTTGTCAATGGCGAGCATGATGCTTCGTGTCGTTGCAACCACCGGCTCTACCTGATAATTGGTGATAATTGAAATATCTTCCTGCGCATACGTATCCAGCGGGTTTTCCATCGCCACGCGCAGCACGTTTTTGTTTTTTTCGCTGAAGGCAAACGGTATCATCGTGTATTTTTTCAGGATATTCACTGGCACAAGCTGCGTCACTGCCTTATCCACATTAATATTCTGCAAGTCCACAATCTCAATGCCAAGCTGCCGGCCAAGCGCCTCTGCAATATCATCCTCTGTTATGACACCCTCATCGACAAGCGTCACGCCAAGCTTCATTCCGTTTTTTTTCTGCTTCTCCAGCGCATTCACAAGCTGTTCCTGCGTAATGGAACCGGCTTCCACAAGCAAATCACCAAGTCGTACTTTTTTTCTATTAAAATCCATTGAAATCCTCCATGTCCTTTATAAAAAATGTACTGCCATTGTTTTTATTATAAATGCCAAGCCGTTAAATTGCAATCGTTTCAGGCATAAAACCCCTTATACCACTGTGCAAACTTCCGGAGACCGTCCCTTAGACCTGTGTCCGGCTTAAAGCCAAAGTCCCGCTGAAGTTCGCTCACATCCGCATAGGTGACCTCAACGTCGCCCGGCTGCATACCCACAAACTCCTTGTGTGCCTCAAAATCATAATTCTCGGGAAGCACCTTCGCCGCCTTTAACTCATCCTGCAAAATCTCAACAAAATCCAAAAGATTTTCCGGCTTGTTGTTTCCGATATTATATATTTTATATTTTACGCCATCTTCATTTGGAAGCGGCGCACACTGCATGACTGCCTGCACCCCTGATACAATGTCATCAATATACGTAAAATCACGCTTGCAGTTTCCATAATTAAAAATTTTAATTGTCTCATTTTTAACAAGCTTATTGGTAAACCCGAAATACGCCATATCCGGCCGTCCTGCCGGACCGTATACCGTAAAAAAACGAAGTCCGGTAGAAGGTATCCCGTAAAGCTTCGAGTACGCATGCGCCAGCAGCTCATTTGACTTTTTCGTCGCCGCATACAAGGACACGGGATTATCAACCTTGTCCTCTACCGCATACGGAATTTTTTTGTTGCTGCCGTACACGGATGATGAGCTTGCATATACCAAATGTTCCACCCCCGGCTTGCCATTGTCATAACTATAGCGGCATGCTTCTAATATATTGTAAAAACCAATCAAATTTGACTCAACATACGCATCCGGATTTTCAATACTGTAGCGCACCCCTGCCTGCGCCGCAAGATTGACAACGACACTTGGCTCATACGTTCGAAAAATGTCATCAATACATTTGCGGTCCGCAATGCTGCCCTTCACAAACACAAAGCTGCCAGTCACTGTTTTTTCCATCTCTCTAATTTGATTTAACCGAAATTCCTTTAACGATACATCATAATAGTCATTTATATTGTCAATGCCTATAATTCTCACGTTGTCAACAGCCTTTAAAAGAACAAGCGAAAGATTCGCTCCGATAAAGCCTGCCGCGCCTGTCACCAATATCGTTTTTCCACGCAAATCCACATTTTTTTCTAGCATATTGCTTCTCCTTTTCTTTCTGTCAAAAGAGCCTTTTGGGTAATAACCGCATTCACGTCCTCCGGCTCTGCCTTAATCCATTCCATGCAATATTCAACCGCCTCGTCTTTCCTCCCCAGCTTCATCAATGCATTTATCATCTTTATTCGAATCGCCGATGACGATTCCACATGCCAGTCAAAAGCGCTTATTATCCGGTCACCGTTTACACATATTGTCTGATAATCCCCCACCCTCCAAAGCCAGTCAAAATAATCCAAAATTAACCCTACAATATTAAATTTAAAGTCTGTAAGCTTTTCTAAATTGCCAAGTTCTCTTGCAAAACTGCTGTCATTCCCACGTTCCTGCGTTATAACGTCCATTAATGCATTAAATGCATCATTCCAGCATGTACTTAAAGTATTTCCGTTTTCCGCAGCTTTATAACAACGCGCCGTAAGCTCTGCAAATTTTTCCCATTTCGGGTCTCTCCCCATACCCAAACTCCCTTTCCTGCCGAATAACAGATACGGCAAAATCAAATAACCCAACTAGATTATAGTATTGTCCACGCAATTTCGCAAGCTGTTTTGCAGAAATAAGCTGTATAACTTACACATTTCATTATTCATTTTCTCCAAATATGATAATTTTTTTGTCGCTCAATTGGTAATTATGCCTATTTAAGTATTGTATTTTTCATATTAAAGCGTTATAATAGAGCAAGACGTAATATCTTGGTAAAAAACAAAAAACTCTCTTTACATAAAAACATTACGTAACTATACATCCGTACTTTCATTGTTGGTTACATGCGATAAATGTCAGGGTTCCATTATCAGGGGGGAAATACGTCAGTGATTTTTGAAGCAGCAGAAAGGAGACTTCTAAACAATGAACGGAACGGAAAATATTGAAAAAAAATTAACCAAAGCCTTTGTCAAGGTAGCGGCAATCACAGCGGCAGTAGCGTTTGTAGCGCTTCTTGCGCTGATTATTTTGTCAAACCGGTATTCTTATGCACTGAAGAATTTCGGTTTTGCACAGGGTGACATCGGGAAAGCGATGTTTGAGTTTGCAGATGCACGCTCCTCGCTTCGCGCGGCAATCGGCTATGACGATGCAGATGCCATCGCAAAAGTGTTGACAGAACACGAGCAAAACAAACAAGATTTTATGGAATATTTTGCAGATGTTGAAAAGACAGTCGTATCCGCAGACGGCAGAGCTACATACGATGCCATCAGCGCAGAATTGGATGCTTACTGGGCATTGGATGCCCAAATTATGGATTTAGGCGCAACAACTGACAGGGAACTTTGCAAACAGGCACAGGACATCGCTTTGGCGGAACTTGCGCCTGCTTATGACAGTATCTACAGCAAGCTGATGGAGCTTTTAACGGTAAAAGTTGACAGCGGTAATACTCTGTCCACAACACTGATTGTTATATGTGTTATTATCTCAGTGCTGATTGTTGTCGTAATTGCTGCTGCAATGGTGGTATCAACCAAAATCGGAAGAACCATTGCAAGGGGAATTGCTTCTCCTTTGGGAGAACTCGGCGAACGCCTCAAAACTTTTGCAGGCGGCGACCTTTCATCACCGTTCCCTGTTATCGAAACCGGTGATGAAGTTGAGGAAATGGTAAAAGATGCCAATGAAATGGCGACCAATCTGAACATGATTATCCACGACATCGGCGAAATTTTAGGGGAAATGGCAAACGGAAATTATGATATCCAGTCAAGCTGTTCCGACAAATATAATGGCGATTTCCAAAAGCTGTTTATCGCATTGCGCGGATTGAGAGACCAAATGACCGAAACATTGCTGTCCATCGGCGAAGTTTCCAACCAGGTATCCAGCGGCTCCAACGACTTGGCAGAGGCATCACAAAATCTTGCGGAAGGCGCAACCGAACAGACCAATGCCGTTATGGACTTGCATACCACGATTTCCGACATTACCGCGACTATGGAAAAGAGTGCACAGAGTGCAGATGAATCTTACATAAAAGCACAGCGTTATGCTGATGAAGCAGACAACAGCCGCGGCGAAATGAACAACATGATCGCCGCAATGAAACGAATCAACGAAGCTTCCACAAGAATCGGAAACATTATTTCCGAAATAGAGTCGATTGCCTCACAGACCAATCTTCTGTCACTCAATGCTTCCATTGAGGCTGCAAGGGCAGGTGAGTCCGGACGCGGTTTCTCCGTTGTCGCGGATGAAATCAGAGTTTTGGCAAACCAAAGCGCACAGGCTGCGGTAGACACGCGCGAATTGATTGAAAGCTCTATCCGCGAGGTTACGGAAGGCAACCGTGCGGCGGAAAACGCTGCAAGTGCAATCGAATCCGTTGTAGACGGTATTAATCAGATTGCAAACTTCTCTAAGGATCTGAAAACAATGGTTGAGGATCAGGCAGAGGCAATGCGCAGGGCGGAAAGCGGCATCAATCAGATTTCTGAAGTTGTACAGACAAACGCAGCGACAGCTGAGGAATCATCGGCAACCAGTGAAGAATTATCTGCTCAGGCTTCCATTTTGGATGGTCTCATCGGACAGTTTACATTGAAGCGATAAAATTGAATGAAATCATATTACAGGTTTCCGTTTTTTGCGGAAGCCTGTTTTTGTTTTTTGTACACGGGCACCCAACGGAAATATGCCTGTGCAGGCTGGCGGGTGCCCACGCGACAAGTAGAGGAAGAGGAATCTTCTCTACCCGATTGTCATTTTGCCGAATGATGACATGCCATACGCCATATACTATTGGTAGAGTAATAGAACTCCGCACTGTGGGGGAACATCATGAAAAAATTACCGTCTACGGACTTTCCTTTTCTGTTCAAACTTTTGTATGGCATAGCACTGTGTCTTGCGGCGCTTGCCCTAAACCGCCAGCTTACATTTTACAATCATGCCATTTTAACCATTGCCGAACCACAGATGTCATCCGATGTCCGACGCGTCGCGCTTACCTTTGACGACGGTCCGCACCCAATCTACACGGAGCCTCTGCTTGACGGATTAAAGGAGCGCGATGTCAAGGCGACGTTCTTTGTCACCGGAGAAAACGCCTCGCTTCATCCGGACATTATCAAACGCATGCATGACGAGGGACATCTGATTGGCAACCACACCTATACCCATATCGAGCTCACCAAAACAAACCGTGAAAAATTCAAACAGGAGTTAGTAAAAACAAACGAACTGCTGCAAAAAATTACAGGCGAGGAAGTCCAATATGTGCGTCCGCCTTACGGCGCGTGGGATAAAAAGCTTGAAAATGAATTGAATATGTTTCCGATTTTGTGGAATATTGATCCGCTTGACTGGTGCACATCAAACGCCACCTGTGTCGCGCAGGCAGTGCTCAAAAAGGTCGGGGAAAATGACATTATTTTAATGCATGATTACTATAAAACATCCGTGGAAGCGGCGCTTATGGTAGTAGATGAGCTGCAAAAGCAGGGATATGAATTCGTGACAGTTGATAAATTGTTGTTTGATTGATACAATTCTGAATCAAGTAGGGAAATGACCTTCTCCACTACTCGCCGCGCGCCCCATGCGCCGCTTTAGTGGCATACTTCCTTTGCATGGGGCTGTGCATAAAAACCGCAGGCTCTTCCTTAAAAGCCTGCGGTATAATAGTTCTATTTAATTTTTAGAAACCAACGCACGTACCGCTAAGGGTTGCACCCTTAATGTTGTTCGTGCCGTTCTTTGATGTACAGCTCTGAATCAACGCTTTTCCGAAGGTCACCTTATAGCCAAGTGCGGAAGGTGTTCCCGTAAGCGGCCAATTGTAATTATAAGTCTTGTTTGAGTCGCCGATGCAGTTCTTCATCGTCACAACACCGCTCTGATTATTTCTGTCAAAGCCTGCTGCATAATTTCCTTTTGCAACACATCCTTCAAGATAATGATTTAAAGGATCAAGATGTGCTGCCACACCGGGAGTCTTGTTATCTACGCCGCCCATTTTAAAACCGTTTCCGTCTCCGTAGATTCCGTCACAGTATCCGTTATAGTTTGCCTGACAATTTACTAATTTTACCGCGCCGTGTGCCGCATAGCAGTCCCAGCCGTCATCACTGTTATACTCTGCCACGCAGTTCTCAAAATAGTTGCCCTCGCCGGAATGAAGCTTTACTGCAAAACCGTCTGCGTTCTCACCTGTTGCATCCGCATTATGATGTGCCGTACAGTTGTAGAACTTATTGTTTGCGCCGCCGTCCGATACCTGGAAACCTGCATCATGATTGTAGCAGCATACTACATACTTTAAAGTATTGTTTGAGCCGGAAATATAGATACCGTTATCCGACGCATTCTTTACTGTAATATTCTGTATTATACTTCCATTGCCCTTAATTGTAATACCTCTTCCCGAGCTTCCTGTTGTCTGTGAAAAATCAATGGTCGCATTATTCTTGCCGGAAATATGTACGCCTGCCGGAAGTACAATCTTGTCCGATTTAATCGTGCCGTCAATGACAATTGTCGTACCGCCCTTGGCGCTCTTTACTGCTTCCGCAAGTGTTGTGCCGCCATTTTTAACGGTGATTGTTGTTCCTGAAGGAGTTGTCGTTCCCGAATTGTCACCGCCTGATGTCGAACCGCCCGATGTAGCGCCTCTGTCATCTACCTGTATTTTATAAACATTAATACCGCTGTTAGATGAGTAAAGATAAACAAATCCCGCTGCACCCTTGTATGTATAAGAAGCCTGCTCCGCTACCACAGCCGCATTCATTGTGCCAAGCTGCTTTCCGCCTGCGTCCGCTACAACAAGTGTTCTCGCCGCGCTTCCTGAGCTTCTCAAAATAACCTTAACCGTCGCATCCGAGCTTACCGGAACCTTGATTGCACGATAACTTGGAGAACCGCTGCCGCCAAGTGCAAGCGCATGTGTGTAAACCGTACCGGAAACTGTCTGACTGTCCGCAATTACAGACATCGGCTTAGCGCTGTTTGCAATGAGTCCAAGTCCGCTGACTGTCACATTGGAAGTAATTGTGCCAAGGCTTTTAAATTCCGTATTTTTAAAGTTCCATGAAGTTGACGCCGCCTGTACAACGGACATTCCCGTATTGAGTGTTACGGTAAAAACCATGCATACCGTTAAGAGAATTGTTAAAAGCGTTTTGAGTTTGTTTTTCAGATTTGTTTTCACGTTTTTCCTTCCTCCATTTTGAATATAATAGCTTATAATACCGGCGCTTTTTATTTTTGCGCCAACTTTCTACACATATTTTATAACATACGTTTTATCAATTAGACAATAGTACGAAACGACTAAGTTTTTGCACAATTTTTATGCACTTTGAATAATAATTTCATGTTATTTTTATTTATTTGTACAAACTTAACAATTATTGATTTTCCATGCATTACCTAATTTTTTTGTTTTTCCGTATAACAAAAGGAACTGCCAATTTGTCGCAATTTTGAATACATTTTAGACAAATTGGCAGTTTTTACCAATACACATTTTAATGAAATTGATTTTTTTTTGCGTCATAATGATAATCAATCGCTGCAAGCCGCTCCTCTATATCTTGTTTATCCTCCCCTGTATCCTCGCAAAATGCGTCAAGGCTCGGATAATAGTCACGAAGCTTTAAATTAATAAAACTCAATAGCATCGCTGCGTCTTTCGGTATCATAGTGTCACCTCCCTCGCTTTACTGCCTACTTTGCACTCAACCCCACAATAATCAGCTCCACACTCAAAATATCAGGCATTTTTCCGGTCTTCACACGTTCCTCTGCCGCAACGCATTCCCGAAGCGCTGCCTCAAGCTGATGCAGTTTAAACTGCGCTGCCTGAGGAATGTACTTCTTTTTTAGGAAATACGCATTCAGCCCGGTCTGCTGCGCAATCTCATTTTCAGGGTAACCCTTCTTCTTCATTTCCTTTACCTGAAAAAGCATATTGAACTGTCTTGCAATCAACGCCAAAATCTTCATTGGCGCCTCCTTGAGGGCAAGCAAATCATAGTAGAGGGCAAGCGCCGCCTTTTGGTTCTTAGCCGCCACCGCTTCCACCATCTCGAAGATTCTGTTTTGAATCTGCACCGTGCAAAGTTCCTCAACATCCTGCGCCGTAATGCCTTCGTCATAGTATTTGTAGCAGACCAGTTTTTCAACCTCACGTCTTATCGTTTCCATATTTGCGCCTGTTTTATCCAATAAAAGATTCAGTGCGTCTGCTGTTATCATTTTATTTTCTCTTTTGAGCAGGCTCATAATCCACTTTTTAAGCGTTGCCTCATCCTGAATCTCACACAGCGCGGCGTAACCGTTTGCCGTCACCGCCTTATAGAGCTTTCCGCGCTTGTCAACTTCCTCCTCGACAAAAAGAAAATACGTCGACTCCGGCATCTGCTTTATCAGTTCAAGCAGCCTTTCATTTGCCGCCGCTTTAAAAATCCCACTGTTTTCCACGATAATCACACGCCGCTCGGCAAAAAACGGCATTGTACCCGCCAAATCGATTACCTCGTTGACATTGATGTCTTTTCCGGAATAGACACTGCAGTTCATAGTGTCGTCTTCCGGCACAAGCGCTTTTTTTAAATTATCCCGATACTGCCTGCGAAGATATGCCTCTTCGCCGTATAACAAATATATGTTGCCAAATGTTCCATTCTTAATATCCTGCACAATGCGTTTCATAAGGCTTTCTCCTCTCTGCCGCGTATTTTTTTATTGTACCATACTTACTCCGTAATTATGGTAAGTTTATGCCCATTCGGGCGAGTATAATGTCGACAGACATTATACCATAATTGCTTCGCAATTACGCTAAGTTCATGCCCATTCGGGCGGGTATAATGTCTATCGACATTATACCATAATTGCTTCGCAATTACGCTAAGTTCATGCCCATTCGGGCAGAGTATAATGTCGACAGACATTATACCATATTTTTAGTATTTCCGATACCAAAAGTACGCAAATTCGTTTCTTGTTTGTTTGTGACAGTTCATCCTTTGGCTTCCTGTTACTCTTGTTTTTGATACTCCACACGCCACTTCCCGTCCCGTATCCGCACCGTAACAGCTCCGGTATCTTTTGTAACCGCTATTTTACTGCCTGCCTCTTCAAAACGCCTGACTGCCTCCGCGTGCGGGTGTCCGTATCTGTTGTCTTCGCCGCAGGAAATAATTGTCAATACTGGACTGACCATATCGACAAGTGTCTGCATATTCGAATACTTAGAACCGTGATGCGCTGCCTTATACAAATCCATGTGCGTGTCTTTGTAATGCACTTCCAAATATGCTGCAGCCCGCTCCTCTCCGTCCGCCTCGACATCTCCCGTAAAAAGTGCATGAAACAATCTCCCGTTATCGTTTAATGTAAGCCGCAGTACGAGCGAATAGGCGTTCCGCGACTTCGGCAGATAACCCCCGTCAGGGTGAAGCACCTCAAAAGAAAGCGTCTCATCCCCAATCACATCCCCTGCCTTCACCTGCAAAAGCGGTATGCCTTTTTCCCCACAAAGCGCTTCCAGCTCATGATATGGCTCATCCTTGACTGCCGCCTTTGCAATCACAATTCTGCCGATGCGGATGCCCGACGCTCCACCACCTTCCTCATAACCCTCCAAAAGCTCACGCACACCTGAAATATGATCCTCATCCAAATGCGTCAAAAACACGGCGTCGAGTCTTGACGTGCCCGTGAATTTAAGAAACGGCAATAGTGTGTACTGTCCAATCTGACTTTCAGAGGTACTTCCGCCATCTATCAGATAATGTTTTCCGCTAATACTCTCTATCCAAATTCCATCCCCTTGTCCCACATCCAAAAAAGTGACACATGTGTCATAAATTCCGTGAAAGCTTAAAAAGCTGACTGCCAAAATAATCCCAATCAGCCGATACCAATATGGCACGCCAATACGCACACCGCGCGCCGACGCGCGCGGCGTTTTGGATGCTTTCCTTGCATAAGCACACAATGCATATAGCATAATCACTGCCGCGTAAAACACGATAATCTTCCAATTATCCGGTTTTCCTACAATCCACTGCGCAAACGGAAGTCGCAAAGAATTGCTGCCAGCCGCCTCAAACCCTGCTAAAATCACATGGCAGATAAGCCCCGCAAGCTTTGCCACACCCAAAAGCAAACCTCCCGCACAGCCGCAGGCAAGACAAATCAGTCCCATAACCAGCAAAACCCCCATTGCAGGAATAATGATTAAATTCAGGAAAAAGGAATATATGGGAAATTCATAATAAGAACACAGCAAAATCGGAAAATGCACCAGAAAAATTGCAAGACTCCCGCAAAGGGCAGCAGCGGTTTTTCGCAAAAATTTACACCTGATGCGGTCTAAATCCGGACAGACCATCTCCGAGAACAGACCAATGCCCAACACTGCCCCAAACGAAAGCAAGAATCCTGACTGGCGAAGATACAGCGGCTGTTCCAAAAGCATCAGCGCCGCCGCCAAAGACAGTGCCGTCAGCATGTCGTATGTACGCCGCAGCATATCCGCTAAAAGCTTCATTCCAAACATAAACACCGCCCGATACGCGCTTCCTGACATTCCAATCATATCGCCATACGCCGTCATAAGCACAACGCAAAACGCCGCTGCCAAAATACGCGGTACATTCAGTTTTTGGAATATGCCGTAAACCAACATCCCAAACAGTGATATATGAAGCCCTGATATTGCCAGAATGTGGGAAATACCGCTTCTTTGAAACAACTGCTTACTTTTTGGGTCAAGTTCAGTCTTATTTCCAAGCACCATTGCCTTTAGTACTGCCGCATCCTCTTTCGAAAGCGTCGTGTCATATACGCTCTCAAAGTATCTGCGTAATTGATACAGCCCCTCATGATACGCACTGTACGAACTCCCCTTTGCCGTAACCTGCGCGTCAAAAAGACGAAAAGAAATACCAAGCGCACGATAATAGTCTGCCGTATCAAACGCGCCCGGATTTCCTGCCCTTTGAAACAGCGACACTTCTCCCGTGACGGCAATGCGCATACCAAGCTTTACCGCATCCGGATTCAAGAATGCACCATTGTCCAAATAGCATATAATACGCAAATCATCTTTATTTTGTAATTGCTCTGTTTGTTTGGAAAAACTGCTGATTTCAGAATTGATTATTTTGACATGCTTTAAAGAAAGCACAAAACTGCCATTTTTATATTCTTTATTATAAAGCTCGCCTGTAACTGAAAGCCTGCTGCCCTCTGCTTCCCCACCAAAGTCCAAGGGCGGCAGACCCGAAAAAACATACACAAACACGGCCGCCACAAATGCCAGGCATACGCTGCAAAGCGGTCTTTTCATACTGTTTCTGATACCTCCTCCCAGTCTTTAATCCGCCAGCGACAGATTCCGCTCAAAAACAGTCGAGAAGTCATATTTATCCCGAAAACGGTTGTCGCTGTCGCCTTCAATTGAAAACTGTACCTTGTTAATATTGCTAAGCTCCGAGAGCGAATTGACAATCGAATAGATTGTGACATCTGTCGTCACATTATTGATTGCGGTCTCAAACGCACTGTCAAAATTAATGTAGCATACGCCGTCCTTTACCGTAACACTCACAATCTTAGTATCAGGATTAATGGTCGGGAAGGTCTCATCACTTGCCGGTCCCTTGATAAGCTGTTCCAGTACAACTTTTTCCATCGACACATTGGATATATCCGCATTGTGGGAAAGCTCCCTGTTTACGGCAATCAGCCCATCGCCCTGTGCGTTCGCAAAATACAGGCGCAACATAACCTTCGTGTCCTCCTCCTTAATCTTCGTACCTGCATTATCCACAAACATATCTGCTGTCATAACGCCTACGGCATTTCCCGACACATCCGCAAGCGGCTCGCCGTTAATGGTAATCATCACGCAGCTAACACCCTCGATTGCAGTAAGACTGCGCACAACGGCAGCCCTGGTGAGCACCTCTGTCGTTCGCGACAGTTCCTTGTACTTCTCGCCCAACGATACCGTAACCTGCTCTCCCTCAAGCGCATAGGTAATTACATTAATCCCGCTTGTGAGTGTTGCACGCAGCTCCTTATTATCGGGCACGGAGCATAAAAGCGTCAGTACCTCTACAATCTGTTCTTTCGTATCCGTTCCCTCAAGGAAATGTTTTTCCTTCACCAGCTTTGTCTCGTTTTTGTTGATGTAGGATATATCAACCGGCGTTCCCTGCTGCGCCTCCTTCTTACAACCCGTAAAACTTACGGCTGAAAGAAGCAGTACGCACAGCCAAAGCGCCGCATACCAAACTTTTTTTCTTTTCACGAAATATCCGCCTCCATCTGCGCGTATCATCTGACCGTTACAAAATATACGTGAGAGGTATTTTCACCGTGAATACCGTACCCACGCCCTCCACACTGCTCACATTGATGGAACCTCTGTGCATCAGTACCGCGCTTCTTGTAATCGCCAGCCCTAGTCCCGTACCGCCGATTTCCTTCGAATGCGATTTGTCAACACGGTAAAACCGCTCATAAATATGTTCAATTGACTCCTGCGGAATGCCAATGCCTGAATCCGACACCTCCACCGTAAAATACTGATGATCTGCATCCAGCACCACTTTTACCCATCCGTCCTCAATATTATATTTAATCGCATTCTCAACAAGGTTTGACAACGCTAATGTCAGTTTTACCTCATCCACCTCCGCGCTCACCGGTCTTCTGCTCTCAAAAATTATTTTTACGCCGGCACGCGCCGCAATCGGTCCTAAACGCTTTAACAAAAGCTCCAGTATGGAATTGATGTCCATCGTCTCCACGTTCATATCCTCGGAAGTCCTCGTCATTTTTACAAGCGACAAAAGATCCGTAATAATCTTGTTTTCACGGTCAATCTCCGTCGCAATATCCGTCATAAATTCACGGTAAAGTTCGGCAGGCACATCTTCCTGTGCAAGCAGCGAATCGGCAAGTACTTTCATCGACGCAAGCGGCGTTTTCAGCTCATGTGAGACATTTGACACAAACTCCTGTCTCGAATCATCCAAAACCTTCATTCTGCCAAGCATCTGATTGAACGCGTCACCAATGCGCTCCGTCTCCGTGTAATCGCGCACATCAATTTCCTCGTCCGTAAAACCATTCTTTACCTCATTGATGGATTCCGTAATCCGCTCAAACGGCTTTAGCAGCTTCCGGCTCAGAAAATACGCCATTCCAAACACTACCACAAGTGCACACATCTCCAACAGGTATGCCCTGCTTTTTATGTATTCATAACTGCTGATGATGCTGTCCGTCGACACGCTTGTGAGCATGGCTCCTGCAATGCGCGATGTACCCTCTGCAAGCTTTTCCTCTATCGGCACAATTATCTCAATGTATTTCTTGCCTTCAAGCTGATTAACTGCCACGCCGTCCTTAAGACACTTGACAATATCCTCCGAAATAATCGTTTTCCCTTCGCTAATCGCATACGTATCCTTGATAATTTTTAAATTTTCATCTACCACTAGCACACGCCCGTCATAAAGGTTTGATAGCTGCGACAGCTCTGCATTTACCACCTCATTGGTATTATCAAACAGGTAATTATAAGTTAACAGATGATCCGCAATAATCTTAATCTGTGTTTGCACCTCATTTGTCCGCACTGATACGGCATTGTCCATATACCGTTCCAAAATACCAATGTGAAGTATAATGCACGGAATTACACCTGCGAGTATCACTATGCAGAAAATCCTTGTTTTCAGGCTCTTAAAAATTTTTAAAAGCTTTGCCTTTCCCACTCTTTTTTGTTCTCCTATTTATAATAATATCCCACACCCCATTTTGTGTGCACATACTTTGGCTCGCTTGGATTTGATTCCACCTTCTCACGCAGTCTTCTGATATGCACGTCAACTGTTCTCACGTCTCCTGGATAATCCGCCCCCCACACCAGTTTTAAAAGATTTTCACGGCTGTATACCTTATTCGGGTTTAATACTAAAAGCTCCAGCACATCAAATTCTTTTGCAGTCAAATTGACCTCCTTACCTGCTATGTAAAGGCGTCTTCCTTCGCAGTCAAGCCGCAAATCTCCTGCCTCAATTATCTGCGCCCTTTTCTCAGGTTCAGATTTCCCCGCAGTTCTTCGCATGATTGCCTTGATTCGTGCCTTCACCTCAAGGATATTAAACGGCTTGGTAATATAATCGTCCGCTCCATACTCGAGACCAAGAATCTTATCCATATCATCCCCCTTTGCCGTAAGCATAATAACAGGAACGTTGGAAAATTCCCGAATCTGCTGGCAAACCTCAAGTCCTGTAAGTTTCGGAAGCATAATATCCAGCAATACAATATCATACTTGTTTGTCCGTACCTTCTCAAGCGCTTCCTCTCCGTCGTATGCACAGTCTACTTCCATGTCGTCCTGCTCAAGACTAAACCGGATCCCTTTTACAATGAGCTTTTCGTCATCAACTACCAAAATTTTTTTCGCCATTTTCTATAACCATGCCTTTCCAATACCTTTATTTTATGACATACGTGTCATATTTTACACTGTAATATAATCCTTTATTTTTGCAAAAAGCCCGTCTTTGATACCGTCCACGTTCTTAATCTCCTCAACAGAAGAAAAAGTACCGTTTTTCTCACGATAATCGATAATTGCACGTGCCCGGCTCTCACCAATGCCCGATACGCCTGTAAGTTCCGAAACGGACGCAGTGTTAATGTTGACAAGTCCATCGTCTGCACCAACCCGCGCCTCACTGTTTTCTGGCACGGCTGTCATTCCTTGCGCAATCTCTTCCTGTGTCAGCACTACAATTTGTTCTCCGTCCGAAACTGTACGTGCAAGGTTTAAATGTGACTGATCCGCTTCTGGCATAAAACCGCCTGCCATCTCAATCAATTCAAAAAGCCGGCTTCCCACCTGTGACTGATACACACCGGGGCTGTTCACCGCACCGCACACATAAACATAAATCGGCTCTGTTTCCTCACTTTGCAGTACAGTCTGCATCGACTCTTGTTTCTCGATGACCGGCATCTGCGCATTCGTTTCCTCATTTAATGACAACAGCACATCCTCATTTGAAGTATCTTTGCAGCCGCACAAAAGCACAGGCATGAAAAGTGCAAGCGCAAAAACGCCTGCCGCCGCATACACCTGAAAATTTCCCGTTCCCTTATTCTGTTTTCTTTTCAATATTCATAGCTCCCTTACCGTATTCGCGGCAAAGCCCCCTCTAATCCTATATATGATTCGCATATCTATATTTATTTTATGATAATATGCACACCAATACAAGTGCTATTTTTTACATTTCGCACACATTTTGTAACAGTTCAGCCTCCGGCTTCCTGTTACAGGCATCAAGCCATGCAAAACCAC
>CAJUJG010000033.1 GCA_910586715.1 uncultured Lachnospiraceae bacterium | reverse complement strand
TATTTTCATGTATTTAATTGTATATTGTTTTACAATTATAAAATATGTGTTATAATTAAAAATATAAAATCATACACTATTTTACGACATATGATATATTAAAATATTCAGATTAGAAGGTGGTAGAATGGCAACATCTTCATTTGGAAAACAGTTTAAAGTGCAACTTTGTCATTGTGAGAGTTGTTATAAAGAGGTGATGTTATGAAAATGATGATAAGCAGGAGTTTTCTAAAGGGATTTACCAGGGCTGCTGGTACAATAGGAACAAAAGAGTGGCCGGATATTTATAATAGTACGATGAAAGACTATTTGGCAATAAGAAAGGACTGGGAAGCTGTTGGAAACTCAATTACAGAAGAATACAGAAAATACGCAGAAACAAGAAAATGACATGACGGAATTAAAGAATGAGGAAGTTAAGCAAGTTATACATCAGGTATTTCGGGAAATTGAATTTAGCGGACCAATGCCGCCGCCTAATATCTTGAACGGATATGAGAAGATATTGCCTGGCGCGGCAGACAGGATTTTGTCAATGGCGGAAACGCAATCCAAACATAGACAGTTAATGGAAAAAAAGATGATAGAAGCTGAAGCGCGGGATGGTTTATTGGGGATACTGTTTGGCTTTGCATTAGGCGGTGGATGTATTGTGGCTGCAATAGTAATGGTATTGTTATATCCGGAGGCAGCAGGTGTAATTTCAGGAGCTGTTTTAGGTAGTACGGGAGTTGCATCTATTGCAATTGCATCAATAAACAGAGGAAAGAATAATTCCTAAAAATATACAATAAAAAACTCTAAGTAGTCGCAATACTTAGAGTTTTTTATTACCGCTTGGAATATGTACAAAACGCTCCGGCATCTCAACCGGAGCGTTTTGTATTATCCTTGATTTACATGCAGGTATTCTATAAGCGCATTCTGAAATATTTTAGAACAGTTCACGCCATCCTCATCAGCTTTCGCAGCAAGTCATGCCGCAAGTGAAAGTGTCTTTTTACAAATTTGCTGTTAATGCGTTCCCTGATGGGAGGCATAAACACATCAATTAACACCGGAATTTGATTAGGGTCGAGAGAAATATCAGTAATTGGTGTTGGAGCAGGCAACTCCTCATTGTCTTGCTCCATTCCCCAAATATGAAGTCCCATAGCCTCTTTAGCATTTTTTAGAGCCATTTCGGTATCACCTGCATCGGCACAAGGGTAACAGCCAGGTAAATCCGGAAACTCAATACATATACCGTCATCATCGTAAGAAAATACTGCAACATATGAATATCTGTCCTTTAACATTGAAATCCCTCCTGTAATATATTAGTTTAAGAAACCACAGGGATTATGGAAATATAATCCCTGATTGTTTTGAAATACTTTTGAGCGTTCCGGCAGGAATGTCTTTTTTGGGGTGGGTAAGCGTAACTTTTCCTTTCTTGACAGGATGTTTGTATTGGTGGTGATCACCGTCGCATCCGACTTCGTACCAACCGTCTTTTCTAAGTATCTCAAGAATTTCTCTTGATGAGTAGCTTTTCATATATAGGATACCTCCTTATGATTATATTATAATACATAATAAATTACGTGTCAATATGTTTTGATAAATAATTTATTATGTGTTATGACTGAAATACTTTATGCAAACCGCAGTATGTAGTAAACTATGAAAACATGACGGTTACATTTTTGTGCCTGTCGCTGAAAATTGTGCTAAAAATAAGATATGAAAAAACGAGGGTAGAATTTATACCTTTGATTGTGATAGCATTTTATTGTAACGATAAAGATGCACGAAAGGAAAAAGGAGCGTTGATATGTATAAAGAGGAAATTATCAGAATAGTAAAGAAAATAAATGATGAAAAGTTTTTGCGACGCATATATATATCTTTAAGAGATTTCTTAAGGGAAAAGGTGGGATAGCACCCACCCTTATTCTATCTCTAACAATTTTTTCATAAAACCTTCAATCTGTTTTAAGACTTCGGGATTTGCTTCAGCAATCATATTTACCCAGCGAATAATTGTATCATTATCAGTTCTTTGTAATTTTCCCAAATTTGAAGCAAAGCGGTCATCAGGATTAATATGGGCTTCTTTATTTCCATTACCTGTTCGGAGCCAATTCTCATCAATATTAAATTTTTCACAAATGTCAGAAATTGTTCTATCTGAAAAATTCTTTTTACCATTTTCCACTTGATTAATGAAATTTCTTGATAATCCTATTTTTTCAGCAAATTTTTCCTGACTTAATCCTTTTTCTTCTCTTAATTTAATTATTCTCTGTATCATTATAATCTCCTTTCTTACACCGATTGTAACAAATAAAAGTTTACAAGTCAACAAAAAAACATTGACAATAGTTTACTAGTATGCTATTGTATGTTTACAAGGAAACAGAGAAAGGAGCGGATTATATGACAAAAACAAAAAGAAATGTTCAACTTACTGACGATCCATTAACTAATATTCATATCATGGTTCCCTTGTTGAACGACAAAGAGAGAGAAGCGGTATCTTATTTGATGTATGGCTGTTTTCTCGGTGAAAAATTAGCAGATAAAAGAACACAACAGACAGCAGAACCGCCTGAGCTGGTAGCGAAGTAGGAGGAAAATAAACGTGAAAGAAACAGTTAGAAATGTATGTGATAGACAAAATAGGTGGACTAAAGCATTTAATGAATATGAAGCACTCAGAGCAGAACAAATCATGAAAGCATTGGAAGGACTTTCAATTCGTTCTGCCAAGGCGCTTTTAAGTAAAGTAGATGATTATTTGCTTGAAGAGTTAGTTACCATAGTGATATAACTCGGAAAATTGGTTAAACGTTTTTTTAAAAAGTTCCCAATATTCCGTTACATCCATTTCGGAAACATTGTATTTGGCAGAAATATAAGCAAGTGTAATTCTGTCAAGGCGGTCATCTATAGATTTTTTATCCATACAGAATTCTCCTTTCATTTGTACTTGGCTGTTGGCGCAGCCTGTAAGAACAGTATAGGGGAAATGTGGAAAAAGTGCAATTGCAAACTAAGAACACAGCTGGAAGCAGAACTGCCTGCGTTGGCGGCGAAGTAGGAGGGAGGTGAGACAAGTGAACTCATTAGAAAACATTGATAAAACAATAGATGCCATATGTGATTGGATTCAGGAAGAAGCAAAGGATACCTCCTCTTATAGGGAAGCTGACACTATGCCGAAAACGATAAAAGCCCTAGCGGAGTTAGTGTCTGCTAGGGCACGAATCAACATCATTCAGATATTGCTTTGGAAGCTATCGCGTAAATTTTATCGTAAATAGCTTCGTACATTTCGCCAATATGCTCTCCTGCTCCTTATCATATGTACTCGGCTGTTGGCGCAGCTTGTAAGAACAGTATAGGAGAAATATAGGAAAAATTCAAGAAACCAGTGGCAAAGTAAGAGAGAGGTGAGGAAGGTGCTTAAAAACATTTATACAGAACTTGTAGCTATAAGAAAAGAACTTCAAAAGATTAATAATCAATTGAAGCCCTTTTCCACGAATGTAAACCCGACAGCTATTTTTCATCAAATTCAAGGACTTGCGACAAAACATCGAATGTAAATTTTGTAGTCAATTGAAGACTTGTATTAAATATTACAGGAATTAATTCTCCAAGAGTATAGGTGCCGTCTTTAAACGATGTAATGAATATTTTTTCAGTTTCGGGATTATTAAGAAATTCGTCTTGAACAGAATTAAACTTTTCAATAAATTCAGCTTTAGTCATTTGAATTCTCCTTTCATATGTACTCGGCTGTTGGCGCAGCCTGTAAGAAAAGTATAGGGGAAATGTGGAAAAAGTGCAATTGCAAACTAAGAACACAGCTGGAAGCAGAACCGCCTGCGTTGGCGGCGAAGTAGGAGGTAGAATATAATGTTTTGGTATTGTGCATTTTGCGGAAAGCATCATACAAAGTTTACTTCACGCTATAATTTTAATGGATGGAAAAAGAGAGGAAAAATCATAGGTAAAGCAAATTTGTGCGAAAAGGGACTGTTGTTTATACAATTACTCAAAAATTCCTTTGGGAACTAATTTACGGATAGGACATTCTGATTCGATGTCACATTGGTTGTGAACAAAAGACGAATAAGGACAATCAGCGCCTGTCTGTATGTATTTGAGCCCCGAAACATGATTAAAAGTTACAGTTATTGTTTCTTCTTTATTTTGGGTAGGGCAATATCCAGTATATGTTTTGGTCTTATTCAATTTCATATTCTCCTTTCATATGTACTCGGCTGTTGGCGCAGCCTGTAAGAACAGTATAGGGGAACATTTGGAAAAACACAAGTAACAGTAGCGAAGCAGGAGGGAGGTATATAAGCGTGACAGTTAGTAATCTTCATGAATTGGGACTTATTACGGATAATACAGAAATATTCATTCGCGATGAGTATTTAAAATTAATTGCACATGGCAGTTGGTATGAGGACGAGATACTGGAATATTCAAATACGGAGGTTGAAAGCTTCTCATGGCAGGATGACGACAAGGTTTTTATTGACATCGAGTAATGGGACATCCGGTGGCAGAACGGAAATGAAGCCGATGCGCCCTGTGCGTGGTGTGTCAAAACAATACACGCCACACGCTCATACTTATCCCCTTTAGTTATACGGTGGTGCATCATTGCTGGTGCATCACGCACAGGGCGCATACAGGCATCGGCAATAAAATGTCAGAAAGGAGGAAGGAATGCAGTTTCCAAGAAAAACTATGAGCATAACAGAACTGACAAATGAATGCGGTCTCTCACGCTACATGCTTGAATGTATGGCGCATGTCGAAGGACAAAAGTATGCTTTCAGACGTCCCGGAGGAAGAAAGATATTCTTTGACACCGACAAGCTGGCAAAACAGCTTGAAAAACATGCGGTGAGAGGTTAGATGCATTTATCAAAATGTATAAAATTAATGGCACTTAGGCACAGTGTTTTTATTTTTTACCTTTTTTTCAGAAGAAAGTGTAAAACAACGGGAAAACAGACAAAAAAGAAAGAATAACAGTACGGAAGGAGGTGGGAGAGTGGCAAGGGGAACAAAGCAAATAACAGAAACACAGGAAGAAAAAGAAATGACAGGCGTATGCCGGTACTGTTGCCAAACGTTGATCATAAAAGGCAGCGCGGACATGACGGAAGAGGAGATAACGGAAGAGGCAACACGTTCCTGTAACTGTGACGCCGCAAAAACATACAGGGAAAGGATACAGCGGGCAGGAGCGGCAAAGCACAGTATTGACGAACTGTTCGGGGAAGGGGCAGGCGGTTTTGCGCAGCCTGCGGAGGTCACGTATCTAATGAAAAATGGAATTGATGCAATCAATAACGGCAATATCAAAAGCGTGACCATAAACCTGAACAAAGGTTTGAAATGCAAAATTGCGGCTACGCAGGATGACAAAATAAAAGTATCGCGCGAGGCGAAATCCGTGCTGGAGCGTAAACAGTAATACGGAGGAATGGAAGATGATGCAGCAGATACCCGATACGGAAAAGGATTTGGAATACAAAAAAGCGGTCAGGGGTTTTTTCCTGATATACAATTCCCTGAAAAGAAAGCGCGCCTTAAGGTGGAACGGGCATTCCGATATGAAATGCGCCCTTATAGAAGTATGGGAATATACAAACAACGGGGAAATAAAGACCATATGCCGGGTAAAGGCGGAGAACTCCAGGGACTGCTACAGAATGGCGGCAGAGCAGTTAAGGTGGGAAAAGCAGAAAGAAGAAATCTTTATGAGAGAAACATTAAGGAAAGCAAGAAAAGAAAAAGGTCTGACACAGCAGCAGGTGGCAGACCAATTGAGAGTAGGTCTTAGGCACTATCAGAAAATAGAAGCTGGAGACACTACGGGTTCTTTTGAGATTTGGGACGCCTTGGAGGACATTCTAGGGATACATCAACGGATACTCCGAGAGACGACAGATAATCGTCACGTTCCAAAAGAAAATCAACAGGAACATTGAATATATCGGATAGCGCAATTAAACCTTCAAAGGTTGGACGGGCATCACCGCTTTCGTATTTTTGATAGTTACGTAATCCCATATGGAGCTGATCAGCTATTGCCTGCACAGTAAAGCCGCGAGATATTCTAGTGGCACGTAGTCTGTCTTTAAACATAAGAACCTCCTAAAAGTTAATATTGACTTATGCCATATTATGGCATATAATCAAATTAATTAATACGCCATAATATGGCGTAAAACAGGGAGGTACATATGAAAGTTACAGAAATGCAGGACAGACTTGAGCAGATACAGAACAGGCTAAGCACAATTTATGAAACAACAAATGCAATCTCAGCTTCTTTGGATTATCAGATTTTGCGGGCTGACCAAATAGGATTTGCAATGGCAGGAGTGTTGGAAAATATTAATACAACTGTCAGGGAAGTCGGAGATCTTATCGAGGAAGCAATAAAGATGCGCGGGGTGGTTGAAAGCCTTTAAAACAGAGGGATGAAAGCCTTCTTGGCAACAGTATTAGTATATTAAAGTTAGGTACACGGGAGTAAAAACATGGCATATGGAGTGGACACCTACGACATGGGTGATGTGGTTGAATATGAACATAAGTTTATGGGGAAATTCGGAGCCAAAGGAGAGAAAAGGGCGCCGAAGAAAAAGGCGACACCCGAACAGATAAAGCAGCAGAACCACGCGAACAGGATTAAGAGGGTAAGGCGGGAGATTTTCCTCAATTTTCACCCGTGGGATTTTTGGCTGACGCTAAAATACAAGCGTGGCACAAGGAAGTACACGAAGGAAGTTCTTGCGGACGTAAAAAAATGGACGGACAGGCTGCGCAGCATCTACCGGAAGGCAGGGGAGAAGCTCAAATGGATCCGCCGCATTGAGATAGGCAGGTACGGGGGCATACATGTCCACTTCGTAATAAACCGTCCAAGGACAATAAAAAATGTCGACCTTACCATGAAGGAGCTGTGGGGCAGGGCGGGCATAAACTTTCAAACGCTCCGGGAAGAAGGCGGATACGAACAGCTTGCGGCATACCTCTGCAAAAAAGGCGATGACGAGACGGAAGGACAGTTAAGCTTCCTTCCGGAAGAGGACAGGAAACGGTGCCTGAGCTATTCGACAAGCAAAAACCTGATACGTCCCGAAGATGTCCGGAAAAGGAAACGCTACACCCACTGGACAATGCGCCGCCTGATCGAGGAGGGACCGAAACCGAGGGAAGGCTATTATATTGACAAGAACAGTATCCGGACTGGCGTAAACCCATATACCGGAATGACCTATTTTTACTATACCGAGATACGAATAAGGAACAGGTGGGAAGATGTTTCATGCGGAGGCGTTACCGGAGGCGTCACATGAGTTATACACATATGTGGATAAGTGCCGCGCGCTTTGTGTTTCACAAAGAGGAGAAGGATTTTAGGAAAGGAGGCTGACATGTTCAAGGTCAATATTTACATAGAGACGGACGGACAGGACAAAAGGAAGCGGTATAGGACGTTTTCCGCCATAGTCGAGTTCACGACAAGGCATAACAAAGCCGTCATAAGGAAAACGCACGGGACGGAAAATACCACGGGCTACGGGATAATGCTGTCCGCCCTTGCAGCTTCACTGCGGATACTTACGAAGCCCTGCGAGATAAAGATATACATGGACTGCGACTATGTAAGCGGTCACATATGTGACGGCAGTGTATACGGATGGTTTGCCAGCGGGTGGAAGACACTGCGCGGCGAACCGGTTAAGAACCGTGAGGAATGGCGGGAAGTGATGAGGCTGCTGAACGGGCATGAGCCGGTCTTTACCAAAGGGGACCACGAATATAAGACGGAGCTGAAGACCGACATTCAAAACATTAAAAACCGGGGAACGGAATACAGGCAGCAGGAGATAGGAGAAATATGAGCAGAGTATTACCAATATTATTTAATACAGAAATGGTGAAAGCGATACTGGATGAGAGGAAAACAGCGACAAGGCGCCTGATTAAATTTCCGGAAAATAATTTTACAGGAGAGGTTCCTCAGGCTGACAATATAAAAGTCTGTAAAAATACTCTTTTTGCAAAAAAGATAAGTTTCCTTGAGGAACCACATTACACTTTTAATATAAGCCCACCCTGTCATTTGGGGGACATCCTGTATGTGCGGGAAACATGGAAATGCTGGCGAGCACACCGATATGAAGCGACAGTAGACATAATGTACAAAGCCGGAGGGAAAGATATAAGGCTGCAATTTGCAAACGGCAACACAGACTTGGCAGACAGGCATGATTATGACCAGTTTGCCTATAAATGGCATGGTCAAAAGTGGCACCCGAGTATCCATATGCCAAAAGAAGCTGCCCGCATTTGGCTAAAGGCAACAGACGTGAGGGCGGAACGGTTACAGGAGATGACGGCGAGCGAAAGTATTAAAGAAGGGATACGGCTTCCGAAACAATATGACACTAAAGAGAGGGCGTACATATTAAAATTTGCAGATTTATGGGATTCTGTCATTAAAAAATCAGATATGGACATATATGGCTGGGAAGCCAACCCGTGGGTGTGGGTAATTGAATTTGAACGCTGCGAAAAGCCCGAACCCTGAATCAGGAAAGGCAGCAGTTCCGGGAAAGGAGCAGGGACATGACATATAAAGAGCTGCCCATTGGGCACAAAATAAAAATAAGGGAACGCGAGACGAACCTTGCGACAAACAAAGTCAGAGCCACAATAAAACAGTACACGGTAGCCGAAAAGTACCCGCACATGTGCATTGTAAAGGATGCGCAGGGCAGCAGGCGGGGACTGTCCATGGGCGACCTTATAATGAATGGAGCAATCAAACAGAAACCGGAGCTTGAGGCGTTAAAAACAGTACCGCGCCCAAGGACATTCAGAAAGAGAGGCAGATAACATGAATCTAAGAAACATGAAACGCGGCGAGGACACGGAGCAGATAAAGGTAATGCGCTGGGCAGCAGGGGCAGAATGCAGGTATCCGGAATTAAAATGGCTGCACCATATACCAAACGGAGGCACGCGGAACAGTCAGGAAGCAATAAAACTGAAAAATATGGGCGTGAAACCGGGAATATCCGATCTCCACCTTCCGTTCCCGCATGGCAGGTACCACGGATTATACATTGAACTGAAGTATGGGAAGAACCGCCCGACAGAGGACCAATTGCGGTTCCTGTGCGACATGTGCGACGCAGGATACTGCACGGCAGTATGCTATGATGCGGAGGCAGCAGAGAGATTGATAGAAAAATACATAAACCTTCCAAAGGAAAGCCTTCTTTACTGCGACGAGCTGGAAGGGACGGATATTTCCCGTGACGAATACGGCATTGCATATATGCGGTCATCTGACCCTTTTGCCTGAAAAGGATTTATATATCACAAAAACAGCAAAAAACATGGTAAAGCCTCCGGATCCGCGATGTGGTCCGGAGGGAAAGGGGAAGACATATGACGGCACACTGTCTGTTCGAACAGTCAGGCACGTTCAAGAATGAATTTAAGAAACTGGGGTATAGGGCATACGATTACGACATACTGAATGATTTTGGCGAGACGGATTACATAACAGACCTGTTTGCCGAAATAGAGACGGCGTACCAGGGGGAAAAAAGCATTTTTGACAGGATAACAAAAGATGATTTAATATTGGCATTTTTTCCCTGTGTAAGGTTTGAAGATCAGATTACACTGCATTTTCGGGGTCAAGGTTTCGCACAGAAAAATCAGACTGACGAGCAAAAACTGGAATACTCAATTAAGCTGCAGGAGGAACTTACGGAATTGTACTGTTTAATATCAAAAATGGTCATTGTGTGTTTAAGAAAAGAACTGCGCATGATAATTGAAAACCCATATTCAGGACAGCACTATTTAAAGAGGTATTGGTGCATAAAACCCAAAATGATTGACATGGACAGAACCCGGAACGGGGACTCAATGAAAAAGCCGACACAGTATTTTTTCATAAACTGCGAACCCAAATCAAATTTCGTTCTTGAGCCCATTGAATATGTTGAGAAGATTTCAATTGATAAGATAAACGGCGTAAACAGAAAAACAAAGCGCTCAATGATACATCCGCAATATGCAAACAGGTTCATAAGACAGTACCTGATATAACAACAGGGAGGAATGAGGATATGATACATGCAGTATGCGATTTCTGCGGGAAGGACACGGACAGGACGTATGACGGCACCCTGCCTGTTCGAACAGTCAGGCACGTTCAAGAGCCTTACTCATTCTAACAGCTTAAGCAACAAGATGGATAATTCCTTATTGAAAGGGTATTAACTAAAAATACATTGTAGTAGGAGGATAAAGATATAAACATGTCAGAAGAATACAGAAGCAGGGTATATACAGACAGACCGGATTATGCGGATTTGGATGCGCCGGAAAAATTCCAGGCAATATTAGGAATTATAATGACACACCTAAGAGAGCATCCAAAGGCAATCTGTTCATATTCCGGCGGCGCGGACAGTGATATAATGATTGACCTGATTGAAACGGCACGGAAGATTGCCCCGTCACTGCCTCCGGTAAAATATGTGTTTTTCAATACAGGTTTGGAGATGAAAGCCACAAAAGACCATGTAAAAGCTACCGCAGAGAGGTACGGGGTGGAAATCGAGGAAGTCAGACCGAAGGTTGGTATTGTACAGGCAGTCAGGGAACATGGCATTCCATTCGTGTCAAAGATAATGTCCGCGGGACTTGAAGGATGGCAGAAAAAAGGAATACCCCTGTCAATAGCTGATGAATATGCATTGGCAGAGGATAAGATGGCAAAAAGGCGGGAGCTGGGCGAGAGATTTCCAAAATGTGAAGCTATAATCAATTTCCTGTGCTGTTGCAATTCTGCGGGGGAGCCGCGCCCGAATATTCAGCTGGTGATTAACTCGTCAAAATATATGCGTGATTTTATTGGCGAGTATCCGCCGGATTTTCAGATCAGTGCAAAGTGCTGTGATTACTGTAAAAAACAGGTGGCGCACGGTATCCAAAAAAACTATGAAATGATTATTACAGGGGAACGGAGGGACGAGGGCGGGATGAGGTCCGTACCCCGAAAGGACAACACGGCGCTGTGCTTTACCGAAATGGGCAGCAGGCAGTACAGGTTCAGACCGCTTTACTATGTTACGGACAGGGATAAGGCATGGTATAAGGAACGGTTTGACATCAGATACTCCGACGCATATGAGGTCTACGGGCTTACGAGGACAGGGTGCTGCGGATGCCCAATCTCATATAAGGCAGTCTACGACTTGGAGCTGATACGCCCGTACGAACCGAACGTCGTGAAAGCGGCATGGAACATATTCGGAAAAAGTTATGAATACCGGAAAAAGTACAATGATTACAAAAGTGCAAGAATGGAAGAGGAAATTAAAAGGAAAACGATTATGGATGGACAGATGGAACTGTCTGAATTTATCGAATGTTAGCAGGACGGAAACCGCAGATGGCAGAACAGGCGGACCGTGAGAATTATATGGGGGCGTGACGGGAAATGGGAATTGAAAGAATTGGCGGAGGATATATAAAAATCGCCGTAAGCAAAGAAGACCTGGAGGAAAGCATAAGCGGGCTTAGCCAGCTGAAGCCCATCCTGCAGGCGATAGTTATTAAAAGCAACGGGAATAATAAGCATCAGGCAGCAGTTGACAGCGCACAGATTAAAAAACATTTCGATACCGCAATAGACGCAATGACAATGCTGTTATCCGGATTTGACGGGTACGGAAAAGGAAAGGAGAGGGAAGATGACTGAATGGCAGGTTTTTTGGACGGCGGCAATATTACTGGCATCAATTGCAGCTTCGGCAGGAATGGAGTAAGTTATGGCGGATGAGAATAAGGAATTGCAGGTATGGGAGCTTTTCCGGGAAGTGGAAAAGGAAATGTCCAGGGAAGAAAAAAAGCAGGTAATGATTGAAAAAGCCATAAACCTGAAACTGATGTGCGATTACGTTGTCAGCTGTTCCTACGGTGACATTGTCCTGATCATCTGCATGATACGTGATTACGTGCGGAATTTGGATAGAGAAAGGGACGACATCCAGTGGGAAGCCTATTACCGCGGCAGATTCATGGACATGGCGGACAGGCTTTCGCGGCAGATAGAATATGATTATGATGCGGCAGTGGAAAAATGCAGGAAGAAATTAGAAAAAGAAAAAAAGACGGCGATATTGGCGGGGATGCTTTGGCTCTGACAATGAAATACGGCAGAAACAGGACAAAGCAAAAGACGAAGGAAGGGGGGACAAGTGAAAAATGAACATAAAGGATTTCAGGAAGGGGCAGAGTGTCTGCGTCCTCAATATGCACCGCGGTTACAATGCGGAACCGGAGACACATGATACCACCGTTTCCAGCGTTGGCAGGAAATACGTCACGGTGCCGGACGGCAGGAAATACGAATCGTCCGGCGACGAATACAGTCTTACGGAACATACCGTGTCCGGCAGCAGGACACTTTTATGCCCCGACATGGAACGTGCGCGGATGTACATGGAACGCAAGGACCTAAGGCGGTGGTTCCTCAGTGCGGCACAGTCCGGCAGGAAGTACACGCTCGGGCAGCTTAGGAAGGTTAAGGAGATACTGGAGGACAAAGAAAAACGCAATGACGGAGAATGAAGCGATTGAAGAAGTCCGGCAGTACCGTGAAATCGGAACGGTTAAGGAATTAAAGGAGTTAAAGGAATGTGCCTTCAGCGGAATGGAGCTTGCATCCATATGCATAGCAATGCAGCATTTGAAGAAGTATGAAGCAGTCGGCGCAATAGAGGAATGCAAGGCAGCAGTGGAAAAGTCCCCCAATATTTGGGGCGGCAGGTATGACAAGGAAGGCAAAATGATTTACGATATGTACGACTGTCAGAACTGCGGGGAAAGCTACGAGACTGACGGCAACAGATACAACCACTGCCCGAACTGCGGTCAGGCTTTTTTACCGGGAGGTATCGAAACATGAACATATCCGAACATGAGAAACAGCACATGAAGGAACGCTGCGGATTTAACGGAAAATCACAGGAATGCATGGCACAGAAGGCGCTTGAGCACGGAATAACACATGCACAAACAAAAGGCAGGCTTAACAAGTGGATAACAAGCCTCTTCTTTAAAAACACTAATGCGAATAATATACGGATTTACGGGGATAACGCATACATATTCTGCGGCAGCACACTCGTTACGGTTATCCGGGTGCCTGCGGATTTAAAGAAGGACATGGGGAAGATGATAAGGAGGGAATAAAATTGACGAAGGAAGAACTGGAGCAGCTCATTGACTTAAGAAAAGAAATAAAAGAACTGGAGCAAAGTATTCTAAAGGTTGAACAAATGGAGACAGGAGAAGTACCGGTTAAGGTAAAGGCTTCATGTCAAGACTTTCCGTATACTCAAGGCAGGGTATCTGTTAAAACCTATAATCCTGCGTTGGCAAATAAACGGGACCAGCTTTTATATGAAAAAAGAATGCTGCTCAATGAAAGGAAGGAAAAAGCAATCAAAGAAGAACAAAAACTGACGCGCTATATTAATAATATAAACGAGAGTCGCGTAAGACGAATAATGCAATACAGATATATTGATGGATATTCGTGGGAAAAAATCGGCTGTATCATGCACTTTGACCGCAGAACATGCGAAAGAATCGTGAGCAGGTATTTAAAAAGGGGCAAAAAATAAGCTTAAAATAGTAAATTGCCCACAATGCCCGTTTTTTTATGTTAATATGGTATCAAGCAGTGGAATGCAAAAAACAAACTGCATACATTTTTAAATCAAAAGGGACAATATGGCAGCAGTCATAGCGTCTCTTTTGTTGTTTATAAAGAAGAACTTAGGAGGCAGGTGATTCCATGGGAAGACCACGAAAATTTAGCAATGTAAAGGCATTAGAAAAATCATGGGAGGAATATAAGAAATATTGTGACAATCAAATGGTGCTTACCCATGATTTCAGCTCTAAAAATTCTGAATTTGTCAGTAAAGAGTTGCGACGTAGTGTGACATATACCATTGAGGGATTTTGCACATATATTAAGATTTCGAGGTCAACATTTTATGAGATATATGGAAAGGATAAAAAGTTTTCGGACATCGTTACGCGCATGAAGGAAGAATGCGAAGTTGACGCAAGGAAAAAGTTTGAATTAAGCGTAATTCCGCCACAGCTTGCCGGATTGTGGATGTCAAAATACGGATATACAACAAAGACCGACACAAATATTTCAGGAGACTTAACCGTCGAGCAGACAAAACTTGACGGGATTATCAAACAGATGCGCGGCAATGGATGATAAGACGGAAAAATATTCCCGGCTTATCTGAGGAGGTGGTTTCCCTTTGAGCAACGAAAGCCTGCTACTGTCGGAAAAATACAAGGCATTTCTCCGATGCAATGCAGTAGCCGAGTTTCTTGAAGGAACTTAACCACGGCAGCAGGGAAGACAACGGTAGGCTTGTTTAAGTTCATGCTGAAAGTTGCGCAGTCACCCCAAAAACTGCATATCATAGCAGCGGATGATACCGGCGCGGCAGAAAAAAACATTATCAACAAAGATCTTGGAGTCATAGACGATTTTGGGATCCTGACGGATTATAACGGAAATGGCAGCAAGTCATACAAAATGCCACATATCGTTTTCCACACGACAGACGGGGATAAGATTATATTCGTGGTCGGATACGGAAACAAAAAGAAGTGGAAGGATGCGCTCGGCGGTCAGTACGGATGCCTCTACATTGACGAAATCAATACGGCGGACATAGAATTTGTCCGTGAGGCAGTCATGCGGAGCGATTATGTCATGGCGACGCTCAATCCGGACGATCCGAATCTGCCTGTATATTCGGAATACGTCAATCACGCAAGACCGCTTCCCGAGTGGGAGGATGAAACGCCGATTGAAATCAGGGAAGAGTTAAAGGAAGAACCAAAGCCCGGCTGGGTGCACTGGTTCTTTTCTTTTACTCACAATATGGGGTTATCCAAGGAAAAACGTGAGCAGATTATCACCAACACGCCCAAAGGCACCAAGATATGGAAAAACAAGATTGAAGGATTAAGGGGAAAGGCAGCAGGATTGATTTTTCCCAATTTTGACAGAAAGAAAAATGTCGTATCGGAGCAGTGGCTTAAAACACAGATAAAAACGGGAAAAATCCGTTTCAAAAAGTTCACGGCAGGACTGGACACGTCCTATTCAAGCAAATCACCTGACACAATTGCAATGATATTTCAGGGAATAACGGAGGATAGGAAACTGATAACGCTTGAAGAGAAAGTGTACAACAATGCGGATTTGGATATACCACTTGCTCCGTCGGATACAGCCGTTAAATTCATAGGATTTCTTGATACGTGCCGTAGTACATGGGGATTTGCAAAAGATGTGTTTATCGACAATGCAGATCAGGCAACGATAACGGAACTGAACAAATATAAGCGGCTGCATGGCTGCCTGTACAATTTCCTGAATTCATACAAAAAGATTGAAATACTTGACAGAATTAATTTGCAGTTGGGCTGGATACAGCAGGGCTGTTACTTGGTAAACGAAAAATGCACAAATCATCTGCATGAAATGGATACCTACAGTTGGGATGAGGAAAAAGACCGTCCGGAGGATAAGAATGATCACACAGTCAATGCAAACCAATACGGTTGGATACCGTACCGCAATATGATAGGATTTGAGGAGGAGGCAAAGGAAAGTGAGGCTGATTCATAACATGAGCGAAAAAATTAAAAAAGGCATCAGGACATGGCTGAATGTCATTCCGGCTAATCCATACAGTATACAGATTAATGAAACGCTGGATTTTGAGACAAACGCAATCAGAAACAGGATATGGTTTCGGGGAGACGGAAACGAATTGGAACAACTGTATCAAAGTCTGACGGAGTCTGCGGATAAATATAAGTTTTGGGCAAGCAGATGTACGCCGGGTATGGAGATGCGCAAGATACATACGGGGCTTCCAGGATTAATTATAAAAGTCCTCACATCAATTATCCTTGCTGATATGAATACATACGAATTTAAGGAAGAGAAACACAGAGAGCTGTGGAAACAGATTGAGAAAGACAATAAATTTCAGAAAAAACTGGAGAAGTGTCTGAAGGAAACATTATACATCGGAGACGGAGCATTTAAAGTAACAATTGATACAGAAGTAAGTGAATATCCAATTATTGAATGGTATCCGGGAGAACGGATTGAAATCATCAGGCACAGGGACAGGATGAAGGAGGTTATCTTCAAGACGCCGTACGCGGACAATCAGCAAAAGTATGTCCTGCACGAACGTTATGGATATGGATACATCAGGAATGAACTTTATAAAGGCGACAGCCTTGTAGATTTCAAAACGATAGACGCAACAAAGAATTTATCCGATTGGGAGTTTGATAAGAAACTCATGCTTGCGGTACCGTTTAGCGTATTCGAAAGTAATAAGTACGAAGGGCGCGGAGGTTCTGTTTTTGATGGAAAACTGGACAGCTTTGACGCCTTTGATGAAGTGTGGAGCCAGTGGATGGATGCGTTAAGGGCTGGAAGGGCAAAGGAATATATTCCCGAGTGCTTCCTTCCGCGAAACAGCATGACGGGGGAAATCCTCAAACCGAATCATTTCGACAACAGATATATCAAAACGGATAATGATATGTCCGAAAACAGCACAAATAAAATAGATGTGGAGCAGCCTGACATACCGCATGAAAGCTATCTTGCCGCTTACGTGACAGCGCTTGACTTGTGTTTACAGGGAATCATTTCGCCAAGCACGCTGGGCATTGACGTAAAAAAGCTGGACAATGCGGAGGCGCAGAGGGAAAAGGAAAAGGCAACGCTGTATACGAGGAACTCCGTGATAGAGGCTATGCAGGAAGTTATTCCGAAACTCGTGGAAACCTGTATCAATGCATACAACACAAACCAAAACAAGGTAATTGAAAAAGTTGAAGTTACGGTGCCGTTTGGCGAATATGCAAATCCAAGCTTTGAGAGTCAGGTTGAGACGGTAGGAAAAGGAAAAACGCAGGGTATCATGTCCATTGAGGCTTGTGTTGAAGAATTGTACGGAGACAGCAAGGAAGATGATTGGAAGCGTGAGGAGATAGCGCGGTTGAAAGCAGAGCAGGGCATTGCCGAAGTCGAAGAACCGTCCGTCAGCCTTGAGGAAATCCAGCAGGAGGTGATACAGGGTGAAGGTGAGAGTGATGAAAAAGACATACATGATGAGCCAAAAGGCGTATCAGGGACTTCTAAAGGCAGCAAGTAAACAGGTGCCTTTTGGAATATATGCCGTTGAAAAGAATGATTATGCCGAACTGCGGTGCGACCACTGTCAAAGTGTTACAAAATTAAAAGAGCTTACAAGGCAGTTCCGGCAGCAGGGTTTTAAGGTATATAAAAACGGGGCGTGAATATGGATGATTATAATATCGCAAAGGCTTTTGACGTTATCGAACGCGAGCTGATAGCCTCCATGCTCAGGAATATGGACAGGCATAAAGCCGAAGAAAGCGACAGGGGAATAGAATGGACGCAATGGCAGATAGAACAGATGAAGGCTTTGGAGCAGTACAAAATAAGAAATCAAAAAAAATACGAATCACAGTTTCGTAATATAAACAGTCAGATTGAATCCCTGATTAAGGAAGCGCGCGAAAGCGGAGGCATGGAGCAGGAAATAGAGATATTGCGGGCGATAAAGAATGGATTTAAAGGATATAAGAAGGCAAGCAACGCAATGACGGCGCAATTTTTCCGGATGAATGACAGAAAGATTGACGCCCTGATTAAAGCAACGGTGGACGATATGAAAAAAGCCGAAACGGCAATCCTGCGGATGGCAAACGACAAATACAGGCAGATAATATTTAATGCTCAGGTATATGCCAACACAGGGGCAGGAACTTATGAGAAAGCTGTAGACATGGCGTCAAAGGATATGCTGGCAGCAGGGCTTGCATGCGTGGAATACAAAAATGGTGCAAGGCATACTTTAAGGGATTATGCGGATATGGCAATCAGGACTGCAAGCAAACGCGCATATTTAACCGGAGAAGGCGAAAAAAGAAAAGAGTGGGGCATTACCACGGTAATCATGAACAAGCGCGGAAACCCGTGTCCGAAGTGCCTCCCATGGGCAGGAAGGATATTAATAGATGACGTATGGTCGGGAGGAAAAAAGTCAGACGGACCATACCCGCTTATGAGTGCGGCGGTGGCTTCAGGTCTTTACCATCCGCGCTGCAGGGACGGACATACTACATATTTTGAGGGAATCAGTGCACCGCCTGACAGCAAATTTACGCAAAAGGAAATTCAGGACATTATACAGGAAAGCAAAAAAGAGGCACATGAGCAATATGCCAAACGGCAGCAGGAAAAATATGGAAGACTGGCGGAGAATTCGTTAGACAAGGAAAATCAGAGACAGTATAAGTTAAAGGCGGAAAATTGGAAAGGCGATAAAAACCGGACTGAGTATATAGAAAATGCAGAGAAAATCATTGTAAAGCCTTCAGAATCTGATATAATAATAACAAAGGCAAAGGAATTACTGCGGAAAGACGAGGATGCAAGAGCCGGACTAAAGTTTATTAGCGATGAGACTTTTACTAATTTGACAATATCAGCTAAGAAAAAAGGTGCAATTATTATCAGGGGAACTAAAGAGGCAGAACAACATCTCGACAGAATGGGTGCCGCTGCTGCGAATTTGGGCGATGTTCTGATATTCAGAAAGGATGTATGCATAAGTGAAGTCTTAGAGGAAACATACCATTTTGAACAGAATTTAAGTAAAATGAATGATGATAAAGGGGAACCGCTAAGAAGTATTCTCAATGAAATTGATGCCAAGCAATATTTGATAAATAATGCTGATAAATATAAAATACCAAGAAAAGAGATTGAATTGACCAAACAGCAGTTAAGCTCATATCAGAAAACATTAGAAGAATATGAAAAAGGAAAAAGGTAAAGATGTGTAGAATTATCAGTGAGTGGAAAATAGGAAAATATGTTGCGCTTGAACTTGATCAAAGCCCGCCGATGAAAAAATACTATAAGTATCGAATTGACGGCAAGGACTATACCGCTGTGCCTGTATATGACCTCCCCAATCATATTGCAGTGGAAGCCGATTCCAGCTTCATAGGGAAAAATGTTGAGTTTGTATAAACACCACCGACCAGGATAACGGCGCGGTGGTATTTTTGTGTCCAAAATTCAATTGCGATGTCGCAACATAGCGAGGAGGTGATGACGATGCAAATAAAGGTGAGGCATGATTTCTTTGACAAAGAAAATGACATGCACCTGATGAAAAAGGGTGAGGTCATGGATGTAAGCGCAGACAGGGGAAAACAGCTTATCGGGCTTCGACTGGCAGAGGAAACAAAGGAACCTGATAAGGCAGAGAGGAAAACGGCAGCAGAATAGGCAATATCATTTAGCGAAAGGGCTATTCTGTTAAGTTAAGGTTAATCAGAAATTGTACATTAAAAACTGAATATAGGGCAGAACGAATTTTTAAATTCAGTGATTTAACGAAATCAATATCGATGTGGTTAAAAAGTGCTTGACTTTTGGAAGACATAATTCTATAATAAATTATGGAAGACAAAAGTGAGGTGATGAGTATGTCTCCAAGAACCGGCAGACCAACGGACAATCCCAAAAACCATAAAGTCACAGTTAGGCTTGATGATGAAGCGGCAAATATCCTTGAAAGGTATTGCAAGCAAGAAAATATCGAAAAAGGAGAAGCGGCAAGGAGAGGAATTAAAAAGTTGAAGTCTGACATAAAAAAATAGGAGCGTTGCACCGACTACCAATCAACCGCAACACTCCACATTGAGATTTCCCTCTATGAAATATTCTATCATAAAGGGAAATCTCTTTCAAGCAATAATTTGAAAGGAGATTTTCTATGCAAGAATTAGAACAAACCCTTGATAGCCGAGAAGTGGCAGAAATGATAGAAAAAGAACATAGCAAATTATTAAGGGATTTACGGCGATATGAGGAACAATTTGCCGAAGCCAATATTGGATTGGGCGATTTCTTCAAAATTTCAACATATGCTGACGCAAACAACCAAACCCGCCCTTGCTACCGCATAACCAAGAAAGGCTGCGAGTTTATCGCCCACAAGTTGACAGGGATAAAGGGAACCATCTTTACAGCTAGGTATATTAACCGTTTTCATGAAATGCAGAATATTCTTTCTAATAAGGAGAATGGGTTACAGTTACCGTGGTTTATACGGAATTTTGGAAAACAGGGCTACATTATGCTGTTCCGGGATTTTAAAGCACTTACAGGAGTAGAGATTTTCGGAAATTATACGGCATGGGAAAGACTGAACAGATTGCAAGGAGGTCTTGATTTTAACGGCTGGGCATGGTATACAACAGTCAACATGGAGGAATTCAAGAAAGAATATGGTTTTGACTATGGCGACGATAAATGCATGATGTACCTCTATCCGCATGGGATTAAAAGAGCGTTGGAGATATACAGACAAGAGAGCGGAAGAAAGATAAATCAAGAAGCCTATGATATGATTGCGGACGGATTGAAAGCTATCAAACTACCGAAGAAAGAGATAGCAGTAAAAAAACAGCATGATTTACCTGTTCGTATCAGTATAATTTTAGGGCAGGAATCAATGCAAATGGAAAATATCTGAATTTTTACAATAAGCCAGCACAGGCAAGAGGCATAACAGACAACAATAAATACTTAAAAAGTGACAGTTCTGCGGAATATTGAAACTGTCACTTTTTTATTTTAACTTGAAAGACAATTTCCGAAATACCTTAACTTAACGGAAAATTATTTTAGCTTATTGACATTGGCAGGATAAGCTGTTATTTTTTTACTCCAAACACGACATGAGGGTAAAAGGTGCGTGGTCAGCGACACTGATAACAATGGAAAACAGGGAGACACCCTTAAAATGGAGGAAAGTAATATGAAATTAAAAAAAGCAAGAGTATTTTTCAGTCCTGACGGACAGGGAGGCGGTACGGGACAGCAGCCACAACAGCCTCCGGCAAACCAACCGGCACAGCAACAGGCTAATCAGCCGGCACAACAGTCCATTGACTATGCCAAAATCCAACAGATGCTTGACGGAACGCTTGCGGCGAAGGAAGACACGGCGCTGAAAGCATATTTTAAGCAGCAAGGACTTAGTCAGGAAGAGGCAGAACAGGCAATGTCCGCATTTAAGGCGGAAAAAGCAAAAAACCAGCCGGATGTGAATGCAATACAGACGCAGCTTGCGCAGGCACAGGCACAGGTACGGAAATCCAAAGTGGAAAATGCGGCAATACTGGAAGCGGTCGGCATGGGACTTGATGCCAAAACAATACCGTATGTGCTGAAAATGGCGGATTTGAGCACGGCAGCAGGGCAGGATGGAAAAATCAACAATGAAACAATCCGGAACGTCTTAAACAAGGTGATTGAGGATGTGCCGCAGCTTAAACCGCAGTCTCAAAACAGTGCCGGATTCAGGCAGGTTGGCGGAACAGGAGGTGGAAGCGGACAGGATCAGATGGACGATGAAGAATTAAAAGAGGCGTTCGGACTATCTTAAAAGAGGAGGACAGATATGGCAGTATATGATTATGCAGAAAAGTTTGGAGGTTTTATTGAGAAGAAATATGAAAAGGAATTATGTTCTGACGCATTGACAAAGAGCAACCGGCACGTAAAATTTTTGAATTCACAGACAATTAAACTTCCACGAATAACAGTATCCGGATACAAAGATCATACACGAACCCCGGGTTTCAATTCAGGAACTTTGGGCAACGACTGGGAACCGAAAAAACTGGAACATGACAGAGACATTGAATTCTTTGTTGATCCTATGGATATTGATGAAACAAACTTTGCGTTATCCGTGGCGAACATTCATAATGCTTTTGAAACAGAGCAGGCAATTCCGGAGAAGGATTCATACCGTTATTCAAAGCTCCATGCGGAACTCGTATCATATGGCGGAAGGATTGTTACTACAACAATAACTGCCGCCAATTTTTTAGAGGCGTTTGATGAGGAGATGGCGGCAATGGATGATGCAAGTGTGCCGGAGGAGGGAAGAATTTTATACGTTACGCCTGCAATGCGTAAGATTGTTAAGGAGGCGGAAGGTATGCAGCGCGTGATCAGCGTCTCAACGCCTTCCACGATAAACCGCAAGGTGCACAGCCTTGATGACGTAATGATTAAGTCGGTGCCGTCTGCAAGAATGAAGACAAAATATGATTTTACGGACGGCTGCATTGCCGCAGCTGATGCAAAACAGATTAACTGGATCCTGATACATCCGTCCTGTGTCGTGTGCCGCGACAAATACAGTTACATTAAGCTTTTTACACCGGGAACGGACTCACGGACAGCAGACGGTTATTTGTATCAAAACCGATATTATTCGGATTTGTTCCTTTTGGAAAGAAAGGTGAAAGGCTGTGCAATGAATGTTGAGGCGGGTGCATAGGAGGTATTCGGATGAAAGCGGAAAAAGGAAACAGAGAGTATTCCATTGATGGAAATCAGCAAAAGTTCTATCAGGACAGGGGGTTTGACATTAAGAACGACAGCGGTAAAGTAATTGCATACGGTCGCGGTAAAAGGGTGCCTTATGACGAATATGAAAAGGTGATTGCACAAAAAAAAGAACTGGAAGAGCAGGTGGAAAAACTGAAGAAAAGGCTTGATGCTGTGGTAAAAAAGCAAAAATCACCGCAAGGAGAAAAGGCAGAGAAAGGCACCAGTACGGATGCCGGTGAGGCCAGTAAGAAAGGTTGATAATATGGCATACGAGTCTTACGCTGATGACAAATATTACCGGCAGGAATATAACGGTACGGTATTATCGGATGATGTGATCGGGAAGATGCTGCGGACCGCAAGCAGGCACATTGACGCCCTGACCTATAACAGGATTATGGGTCGGGGCTTTTTGGGTCTGACACAGTTTCAGCAGGATATTATAAAAGAAGTATGCTGCCTGCAGGCTGATTTCGAATATGAAAATGCGGACATGATGGAAACGGTCATATCCGCGTACAGTCTCAACGGTGCATCGGTTCAGTTTGGGAATACATGGAATGTCGTAATAAACAATGGCGTTGCAATGAAAAAAGATACATATCAGTTGTTGCAGCAGACGGGATTGTGCTGCAGATTGGCGGTGGGAAGATGAAGTATCCGTGTCTCGTACCAAAAATACTCTGCAAAACAGATATTCATGTGGAGCTTATACAGGAAGGCTTGGATAAATACGGGGAAGAGTTCCCGAAGGTTGTTTTGGATTTGCAGTGTAATTTTCAGGATAAAGCAAAAACAATCTATACCGCTGAAAAAAAGGCGGTACAGGTAACGGGAACCGCTTTATTTCCCGGAGATATTGCGCCGGAACTGCCGTCCATCTGCGGGGGAAGCGTAACGGTTTTCGGAGTGAAGAGAAGGGTTGAACAGGGAACAAAGGCGCGTAATCCTGACGGAAGTGTTAATTACTGCAGACTGGAGGTGGTATAGTGCAGGTATCTTCTACGGTAAGAATGGACTTTAACAGAATCAGGCAGTTGACGCAGGCACAGATAACGGCACTGGAACTGACGGCGGAGGAGTTGCATACAGACATCGTACAGGCGCAGGTTATGCCAAGAGATACAGGAAATCTTCAAAACGAGAGTACATTCATAGATTATACTGACATCCAGTCGGGAAGGGCTGTAATAGTGTCTTCAACGCCGTACGCCCGAAGGCTGTATTTTCATCCTGAATATCATTTCGATAAAGGCGAGAATCAACACGCAAGGGGTAAATGGTACACTGATTGGCTCCCCGGTGGAAAAAAGAAGAATTTCTGCAGGGAAGTTTTCGAAAAGCATTACAGGAGGATAACAGGTGTATGATGCGCCTTAGGGATATTAGGGATTATGTGGCAGCATTGGGAATTGCGGGCGATGAAAACTGCTATTGCGGAAAAATGGAAGATAAGAAAGAGAAATCCATAGGCATCTATCCCTTAAAAAACAGACAGAGTGGAAGCATACCGCTTGGAGGCGTGAAAAACGGTTCCTATGGCGTAAAATCTGTTTCGCTCTTAGTACATTGGAACCGCTCACCCACGGAATCCGAGGAGGCGGCAGATGCTTTGCAGGAGGCTTTAATATACTGCCGAGACAGGGCGGTTAACAGGCGGACAATCAAATTCATATTTGTGACATATGATGAGCCGATTCCGGTTGATACGGACGAAAACGGCATTTACGAATATGTGATTGAATGCCTCATTTATTATGAAAGGAGTTAAATATGTCTCAAACGAGAACCGGGGTCTATCCGGTATATGAAAATCAGTTTACGGTTGGAGCAGACAAGGAAACTGCTACAGGAATTGCCGACATGGAAACATTCAACGTATCGTTTGATAACGGTGTTGAGGAATGGAAACCTTTCAATCAGGAAGGCTGGTCAAGAAGACTGCTGACGGCAAAAGCAGTGACAATTACCATTAACGGAAAGCGTAATATTGGTGATACAGGCAATGATTACATTGCCGGGCTTGCATTTTTGAACGGAAGAGATTCGGAGGGTTACCTAGGGTGGACATTCCCTGACGGAACACTTGTGGAATTTGAGGGGTGCGTATTCAATGTTACCAATATTGGGGCGGGAGATTCCATAAATGTAGGACCGCTTGAATTTGAAGCATTAAGTAACGGAAAGCCGAAAGTAACGCCGGCGGCATAAACAGTCAGGCTGCAGACAAAACTGCAGCCGTTTTTAGAATATGGAGGAACAGACAATGGCGAAGGTAGTAGACATTACAGAAAAACTGAGCTTTGACGAAAATCCCAAAATTATGATAAAGGGGGAACAGTACGAAGTATGCGCCGATGCAAGAACAATGTTGGAAATCATGGGATTGTTTTCCACAAAAAGCGAAACACAGGCAACAATTGAGGCATACACAAAATTATTCGATGAAAAGAACAGAAAGAAAATTGATAAGTTAAACCTTCCTTTTAAGGATTTTATAAAGGTTATTGAAATTGCAATGAATTTGGTTTCGGGGGAAGAAGAACGGGGGGAGCAATGACCCGTACTATGACCTGACGGAAGACTTTGACCTGATTGTGGCTTCCTTTCAGGCACAGTACGGGCTCCGTTTATCAAGGGAACTGGACAGTATGAAGTGGAATGAGTTTAAAGCCCTGCTTGTAGGTATAGGACCGGATACGCCGCTTGGGAGAATTGTGTCAATCAGGTCGGAGAATGATGAGGATGTTCTAAAGTATTTTACGGCTGATCAGAACAGAATAAGGAATGAATGGAAAAACAGGCGCGTAAAAACGCAGATATCAAAAGCAGATCAGACACAGATGCTTGAGCAGATAAAAAAAGCATTTATTTCTATGGCAGGAGGGATTTTAGATTGAGGAAATAAGTAAGAAAAAAAAAGAAAAAGTGCAGTGTATATACTGCGGGCATTACATAAATGCATTTAAATCAAAAAAGGCAGGTGAATGTCATGTCGGCTTCAAGCGTTGGGGAAATTGGACTTGACCTGATTGTAAACAGAAATGGTTTTGACGGTCAGATGCGGGATGTCGGTCGGATTGCAAAAAAAGCAGGCGCTGCATTGGCGGCTGCTTTTTCCGTAAAAAAGTTAGCTGATTTTGGTAAAAAGTGCATTGAACTCGGATCAGATTTGTCAGAGGTACAGAACGTAGTGGATGTCACTTTTCCTGAAATGACAGGAAAAGTGGATGAATTTGCAAAAAGCGCAGCCGTTTCTTTTGGATTGTCGGAAACGATGGCAAAGCAATACACGGGAACGTTCGGTGCAATGGCAAAAGCCTTCGGATTTACGGAAAAGCAGGCTTATGACATGGGGACCACACTGACAGGGCTTGCAGGTGACGTTGCCTCTTTCTACAATCTGACGCAGGACGAGGCATACACAAAATTAAAGTCTGTTTTTACGGGTGAAACAGAATCCCTCAAGGATTTGGGTGTCGTAATGACACAGACAGCGCTTGATTCGTATGCACTTGCCAATGGATGGGGGAAGACGACACAGTCCATGTCGGAGGCGGAAAAGGTTGCGCTGCGGTATGCATTTGTACAGAAACAGTTGTCTGCGGCGCAGGGCGATTTCGCAAGGACATCCGACGGATGGGCAAACCAGGTAAGAGTCCTGAAGCTCCAGGTCGATTCCATTATGGCAGGCGTAGGGCAGGGACTTATAAACCTGCTTACGCCTGTTATAAAACTTATTAATACCGTAATCGGAAAGATTGCAACACTTGCGAACGCATTCAAAGCGTTTACAGAGCTGCTTACGGGAAATAAGTCTTCTCCGGGAAAAGGAATTGACGAAACGACGGAAGCCGCTGAAGGATTAGGCAAAGCAACGGACGGAGTAGGAAATGCCGCCGAAAAAGCCGCAAAGAAAATGAAAGGGCTTATGAGTTTTGATAAGCTCAACAATATACAGAGCGACAGCACGGGTTCCGGAAACTTGGCGGGTGGAAGCGATATTGACTTCGGTTCGCTTGCGGAGGGAGCTGACGCGGCAGAGGCAGCGGAGAAGAAAATAAATCCGCTTTTAGGAAACATTACAAAGCAGTTAAAGGAGCTTGGAAATTTATTCAAAAGCGGATTTAGGGCGGGACTTGGCAGAGATTTTGAGACAGGTCTTAAAAGGATACAAGGACACCTGAAAGGCATAAAGAGCAGCCTGAAGGACATATTTACAGATAAAAAAGTGACGGAAGCTGCCAACAGGTGCGCGTCGAAGATAGCGTATGCCTTAGGATAGACTGCAGGTGCGGCTTTAAGCGTTGGACAGACCGTAACAGAAAATATAGCAGGCGGTATTGACAAATATTTATCACAGAATAGCGGATACATTAAGGAACGTCTGATTGGGATTTTTGATGTTACGGGAGAACTGGCGGAGCTGAAAGGCAATTTTGCAGAAACTTTCGCCGGAATTTTTGAGGTATTCCGCGGTAACACAGCCAAACAGTGTACAGCAGACATTATCGGAATATTTACGAATGCGTTTTTAGGTGTCAGCCAACTTGGACTTGAACTTGGAAGGGACATTTTAAACTGTATTGTACAGCCATTCATTGACAATCAGGATAAACTTAAAGATGCACTTGAAAATACATTAAGGCCTATCAGTACGGTTTTGTCCGTGCTGGACACATCCGTTAAAGACACCTTTGAAAAAATATTTCAGGTTTATGATGAGAAAATCAGACCGGCATTTGAAGGGATTGCAGACGGACTCAGTTCATTGCTGGGAGTTATCCTTGATACCTACAATCAATATATAGCGCCGGTGTTTGATGAGCTTTCTGAAAAGTTTGCCGAAGTATGGCAGGAGCATGTACAGCCTGTAATTGATAAAGCAGTGGAGCTGTTTGGAAAGCTTGCGGAGTGTGTTTCTGTTCTTTGGAAGAATGTTTTGGAGCCTTGGCTGGAATGGATTGTTTCGACGGTCGTTCCAATACTTGCTCCGGTTTTTGAAATACTGGGGAAAACGGTATTGGACGTATTTGGGGCAATAGCAGATACAATCGGCGGTTTCATGGAGATTTTGGGCGGCGTACTGGATTTTATTACAGGAATTTTTACAGGAGACTGGAACAAATGCTGGGAAGGCATTACTGCTGCAGTAAACGGCGCAAAAGATATGATGGCTGGTATCTTGGAACAGATTACCGCCATATTCCGCGGTCAGTGGAACGTAATCAAAAGCATAATTAATTCCATACTTGGCGGCGTGGAAAAAATGGCAAACGGTGTTGTGAGAGCCATAAACGGAGTAATACGCAGCATGAACGCACTTAAATTCGACATCCCTGACTGGGTTCCGGGAATGGGCGGAAAATCTTTCGGGTTCAATATAGGACAGGTAAAAGGGGTATCCATTCCGCGCCTTGCAAAGGGTGGCATCGTAAGCACGCCGACATTGGCAATGATGGGAGAAAACAATAAAAAAGAAGCCGTGGTGCCCCTGGAAAGGAACTTAGAGTGGCGCGATGCGATAGCAGGCAAGATCGTTGAAAGAATGGGTGCAGGCGGTTCGGGCGGTGGTCTGACAGCAGCAGAGGTAAGAGGTATTATGATGGAAGCAGTGAACATGTTTGCGCAGCTAATAAGTCAGATGGAAATGCAGGCTGTAATAAGTTCGAGAGAAATATACAAGGCTGCAAAGAAAGAGTATAACATAGAAAACAAACCAAAAGGGAGAACGGTGATTTGATATGGCATATGCAGGATACTTGTTTAAATTTGGTAATTTTGTCTTTCCCGATAAATACATAGATGCCGACGGGGTTAACATAGTGCCAAACAGGAGACTGGATACAAATTCCTATGCAGACGGAGACGGTGTGACACGGAGGAATGCGTTGAAGCATACACGTACTACATTGGAACTTACGACGGGAATTTTATATGAAAGCGAAATGGATGAAATAGTGGACGGAATTGTCCGAAATTATAAAAATCCGTTGGAACGCGATGCAATATGCACTTATTACGATACGGAATACAGATGTTATAAAACGGGACATTTCTATTTAGATTCTAACATGGCATGGGTTCCAGGAGGCACCGCGGGCGGAGAGATGATTTATAAACCGTGTAAATTTTCGTTTGTGGAATATTAGAGGTAATGATATGAATGTATCAGATGCAGTTAAAGAACAATATAAAAACAACAGCATACATAAGAACCTGATTTTAAGGTTTCCGGAGCTGAATTTACAAATCACACATAAGGACATACATCAGGACAGTGTAAGATTAAAGGAATCCATACTTGATAAGGAAAGCATGGAATTTGTGGGATGCATTGCGAGCATTTATCAGGTCGCGATAGAAAACTTAGATGCGGATGTTAAAGGGAAAAAGATAGAGGTTGCAATATGCACGGACAACGAACCGGAATCAATACCGCTTTTTCATGGAATTGTGGATTCAGCCGTAAAACAGGCAAATAAAAGAACAAAAGAAATTGTGGCATATGATGAACTGTTCATAAAAGGAAACACGGAAGTGGCAGGGTGGTATAAGTCCCTGCCATTTCCAATTACGCTGAAAACCCTGCGCGACAGCCTGTTTGATTTTATAGGAATTGAACAGGCTGCGGCGGAACTTCCGAACGATGATGTTCAAATAAAGAAATGGTACAATCCTGGCAGCATGCAGGCGTTACCGGTGATAAAGGCAATATGCCAGATTAATGGCACATTCGGTATTATAAACCGGCGTAATCAGTTTGAATACCGCATTTTGACAAATATCGCGGAGAATAATGGAGCCTACCCGTCCGAAATATTTTATCCGCCGTTTTATTTGGGAAAAGGTTGGAATAATGCGGACGAGATACAGTCGGAGGCGTTTTCATTTTACAAAAGTGTGGATTATGAGGAGTACATTGTCAAGCCGGTTGATAAACTGACAATCCGCCAAAGCGAGGATGACCAGGGAATCACATATGGAGAAGGCGAAAACAATTACATCATACAGGGAAACATGTTTACATACAAATTGGACAGGGATACATTGATGCAGATTGCGGAAAGGATATATGAAAACGTGAAAGGTTTTTCATATCATCCGTTTATGTCGCAAAACAATGGTCTGCCCTGGATTGAATGCGGTCTTGATGCAGTATCCTATATAATGGTTGACTGGGAAAATTCCACTGAAAAGAACACTTTTTATGTACAGAAATCCTTTTATGTTTTAAACAGGGAGCTGACAGGCGTACAGGCATTGACAGATTCTTACAGTGCACAGGGGGAAGAGTATCAGACGGAGTTTATAACGGATCTTCAGACACAGATAGACATATTAAAGAAAAATACCAAGCAGGAAGTCGAAGAAAAGGTTGAGGATTACACGTACAGCAAGGAAGAAATTGACAATATGTTTCCTGTTGGCGGTGGCTGGAATGTTGAATCGGTTCCGGTTCTGCCGGTGACAGTTTCCGCAAATACGATTTACCTGATACGGGGGGAGGTGACGGTGGAATAATGGGAAGGCAATCATCACGGCTGTATTTTCAAGGGAAGGACCATAAGGACATTTACTACAACGGACATTGGCATGACGAGATGTATTTGTCTGACGATGAGGGTAAAGTTGCGCTTACATGGAAGAAGTTAAAAGGAAAACTTATTCCATACATATCCATGCTGTCTTATGTGAATGGAAAATATTACCTTGTCGCTGAAAGCTCCAAGGATCCTTCAGTTTCGGGTTATCCTGTCCTGTATACGGGTTCGTCGCTTACAAGGATGAAAAATAGAGGATTGATTTTTGGCGACAATCCAATCAGGGGATATTACTATGTCATGCATGCATATTTGGACAAATTAATCATCATAAAGACACGTGATATTTCAGAGAAACACGTTGCAGTAATTCCCATAGTAAACGGCGAAGCGGACATGAAAAATATCAGATATGAATTAGATACGTTTGAATATTCGGGATACGCACCATCAACCCAGTCATCGGAATACGTATACAAAGGAAGAAATTATTATTACTGCAAATCGAATGCATTATACAAAAACGATACTGAGATTCCATCTGATGCAAGTTTTGCTGATATTTTTATAGACAGCGACAGGCTGATTGCGATTGGCGGTCTTGTAAGGCATCATATTAGTGCGGATATTCCCGCATTTCAATTTGGAATTTTCAATGATGAAAACAATACGGTAAAGCTGAAAGAAGTAAGCTTGGAACCAATAATAACTGATTTGCAGGACAACGAAAGAGAAAAAACGATAGAGACTTTAAAAGCGCGCTATGAAGATTATAGATATATTAGTGAATCCATCGAAACAATTCAGGCATCATCTGATGCAGGGGAAAAATTTAACAGTTACTTTATATCAGGAAACTGGGGATATAAAACTGTATGGATTGAGGTAAAGCTTAAATTCACGGGAAGATATAAAGTTGTTGAGGATTCTTACATATTGACAACTGATGATGTAAGATACCATGCCTACTATAGGGTGGCAATAGATTTAAGTAATTTATTAATTAAGAAATACTTACAAATCATTGATAATAACTGGATATATATAATTTCCCAGGTAACTGATCCTAAAAATAACTCTCAGATAGTAAGAAATTCAAAAAAGAATTTAACAGCTTTGAATTGGGAAGTTTTAGGACAGGATTATGCAGAAGATAACGACATCTACATTGACCCAGGTCTTAGCATCCGAAAAATGGTATCGTTGTCCAAAAACGGAAATGAATTAATTGTAGGCGTAAGAGGAATGCTTTTAAATAATTTTTTTATTGCAGATACAGACAATGGAATTACTAATCTTGGGACGCTTGAGGCATATGAAGAATAGGAGGGGCAGCATGTCGGAATATACACCAGTTTATACAAAACCATATCCCGACGGGTGGGTAAATCTACCCGAAAAAAAAACACCCGTCACGGCGGAAGTTATGTCGGCATACGACGATGCAATTGAAACAATAGAGGAATATTTGCAGGCAAACCCAATTGAGCAGGCGGAGGCAGCAGATATTGATTTAACAAATCTTGTTGTACAGAACAGTATTTCACTCCGAAGAAATCCTGATACTCCTATTGGACAGGGCAGTACAGCAGTAGGGGCGGGAACAACGGCAAGCGGTAATGGCTCACATGCGGAAGGTGGCGGAACAACGGCAGGTGGTATGTATTCACATGCGGAAGGAAATGGAACAACGGCAACTGGTCCTTTTTCCCACGCAGAAGGTGGCGGAACAACGGCAAGCGGACAGGGATGCCATGCAGAAGGTACGGCTACATCAGCAGGTACGGTTGGCAGCCATGCAGAAGGCATGAATACGGAAGCGTCTGCACAGGCAGCGCATTCTGAAGGTAATGGCACAAAAGCACAGGGGCAGAGTTCGCACGCGGAAGGAAACGGAACAATTGCGGGTGGTGATTTTTCACATGCGGAAGGGGACAGTACGAAATCAGGCGGAAATTATTCACATGCAGAAGGAAAGCGCAGTGAATCGAGCGGAGAATGCGCGCATTCCGAAGGTAATGCGACGCAGTCGGTTTCTTATGCTTCCCATGCGGAAGGGGGAAGTACAACGGCAAATGGCATGTATTCCCACGCTGAAGGATGGGAAAGCAGCACATGCGCACAAGCTGCCCATGCAGAGGGAACAGGGACTGTGGCAAATGGCGCTTCGTCCCATGCTGAAGGAAGGGCAACCATAGCAGGCGCGGACTATCAGCATGTGCAAGGAAAATATAATGTTGAAGATACCTATAAATATGCGCATATTGTAGGCGGTGGAAGCTCCGACACAGACAGAAAAAATATACATACATTGGACTGGGAAGGAAATGCAGAATATGCAGGAACGGTCAAGTCGGCAGGATTAAAACTGACAGATGCGGTAACAGGGCAGGAATATGTTTTAACGGTATCAGACGGAAGCCTGGAAATAACGGCGGTATAGCCGTAAGGAAGGGAGAACTTTATATGGTAAAGGTAACGAAAATATCCACCAATCCCATAAATATGGAAGCAAAGGTATCCCTGTTTGCAGACAGAAAAAGCGATGTTTCGGATGGGATGGAAATTGAGGGAATGATGGACGGCTATGCCATAGGAATGGGCAGCACCGTCATAACGGCGGATGCAGAATTTGCCTTCATGAAATCAGACGGCACATGGAACTGGATATAGGGAAGGGAGTGTGTGAGATGCAGGCAGAAGAGATACTTGCGGTATTACTTAATAAAATTAAAAATTCAGGAAGCGGCGGGAGCGGAAATGTCACAAAAGAGATGCTTGACGGTACGGTTGATGCGGCACTGAAGATTGCAAAAGACTATACCGATACCGCCGTGAGCGGTGCAGGATACAGTCTTGGTTTGAGCATTGACAGTGATTACATAATGACACTGGAGCTTAAAAACGCAGACGGCATAGCTGTATCCACGAAAAGCGTGGATTTTCCGATTGAAAGCATGGTTGTAGGTGCATCTTATGCTGACAGAATTGTTACACTGTCTTTGCAGAACGGTGACGAGATAAATGTGGACGTGTCGGACCTTGTAAACGGGCTTGTGAGCGACAATTTTACAATTGCCGGCATAAACATGAAAGATGCCATAACAGCAGAAGAATTAAGGACCGCACTTAATGTTCCTGCGGCAGTAAGGGTAAAAGGGAATGCGGAAAACACTTACAGAACAGGTGATGTGAACCTGACAGCGGAAAATATCGGGGCAATTTCAAAGGACGGTGAAGGATATATTAATGTAAACGGGATAAAAAATAATACAAGGAGGTTTGGACTTATTTTGAATCCGGAAACAGGGGCAGGGATTGACTTTCATGAACTCTACATTGCAGGATACATCCCACACTCTGTATGGCTTGGAACCACTACCAATCCATTTGCGGCTGCTTTCTGCGACGCACTCGAATTTATCCCCACAACAAATACTTATCATGGAGGCGTGATTGATTTTCATTATAACGGTGACACAAGCGATTATACCAGTAGAATAATTGAAAGTAGTAAAGGCTGTATTACTTTTGATACTATTAAACCTGATGGTTCTCTCAGCGTAATAAATATTAAGGACGGAATTTTTCCAACTGATAACGGGATACAAGCTTTAGGAACCCCAAACAATGCGTTCGGCAATTTATTTTTATATCAAAAAACTAAAGACAGTGAGGGATATGACCTTGAATTTAGAGTAAGAACCGATATTCCTCATATAGATTGGAAAGAACCAGCGATTACATTTGAAACATGGGACCGAAATGAAGAAATAATGTACACTGCATCGTTAAACGGCGAGTCACTAAGTTTAAAAGATTCTAATTTTGGCGATAATTGCATTACGTATTCTGACCGTGGGGTCTATGCTGAAGGAGAAGATAATGATTTATTTATTAATGCAGCAAACGGTGTTGTTTATCTTTATTCTAACGGGACGGGCATTACATTTCGGGGAGAACGTGGAAATAGTTGCTTTAAACCGAATGTCAATGCTGTCATCGATATGGGTTCAGCAACACATAGATGGAAAAACATTTACGCCACCAACGGCACCATCCAAACATCTGACAGAAACGAGAAAAACACCATTGAAGAGTTGACTGCCGAAAAAGCCCAACAACTTATATATGGCTTAAAACCTTCAACATACAAAATGAACGCAGGAACATCAGGGCGCACCCATTGGGGTATGATTTCACAGGACATTGAGGAGCTGTTTGATGAAATCGGCATGACATCTTTGGATTTTGCAGGATTTATAAAATCTCCCAAAATGCACATCGAGGAGGAGGAATGTGACGAAAAGGGCAAAATTACAAAAGAAAGAGTAGAAGAAGTTATTGAGGGCGAATACGATTACAGCCTGCGCTATGACGAATTTATTGCCCCAATAATTAAAGTAATTCAGACACAGCATGAGGAGATTGAGTTACTAAATGAAAAAAATAAAACACTGGAACAAAGAATTGATTTTTTAGAACAGCAGGTATTGCAACAATAAATGAGGAGACATAATAAACATGAAAAAAGGAATAGACATTGCGAAATGGAACAAGGTAACCGATTACAAAGCAGTAAGAAGCGCAGGTGTACAATTTGCCATAGTAAAAGTAATTAGCGCAAATAATAAACCTGACAGTCGTTTCCACGAACATGTAAGCGGTTTAAGCAGCGCAGGTATCCCAATAACAGGCGGATATACATATTCTTATGCCAACACAGTGGACAAGGCTAGGAAAGCGGCAGATGCGTTCGTAGAGACTGCCAAGCCGAAAGGTATAGATACCATGTGGCTTGACTTGGAGGACAATGCCGTAAAGGGTCTCGGCAGCAGTATTGTAGACATTATAAACACATACAAACTGTTTGCAGATTCCGCAAATATGGATTTCGGCATCTACACAGGCGCGCAGTATTACAACCCCTACCTCAAGCCCTACGCAAGGGAAATCTCAGGCATTCCCATTTGGTGGGCGCGGTACCCATATACAAAAGAACGCACAATAACGGCGGACGTCCCTGACAGTAAATACCTGCCTGCCGGCATGGAACTGTACGGCTGGCAGTACAGCAGCAAAGGAATTATAAGCGGTATAGACGGATATGTTGATTTAAACGCATGGTACAATAAAGAACCATTCGAAAACACGGAACGGGAAATACCGACAGAATACAACCCGTTCACGGAACCGACAGGAAACGTTGCAATCGGAAAGACGGGCAACGATGCAAGCTGGGTGCAGTGGTATCTGTGGCGGTTCGGTAAACTTACCAATGGCGCAGGGCAGCCGGATGCAGCAAAGATTAATGGTGTCTTTGACGTGGAAACAAAACGGCAGGTAAGAGAAGTACAGACACTACTGGGACTGGCAGCAGACGGCATTGTCGGCAAAATTACACGCGCAACATGGAAAAAGATGTGTTAATGGAGGAACAAATCATGGATAAAACAAAAGCAACACTTATAATTATAATTTCAGCAATCATGGATTTCTTGGGAATACTGGCAATTCCCGTATTTCTCATGGTCGCATGCAATATCATCGACTACATAACAGGACTTATGGCATCCAGGTACAGGGAAGAACAAATCAGCAGCTATAAAGGCATCCGCGGCATCACCAAAAAGGTATGCATGTGGCTGCTGGTCCTTGTCGGCAGCTTTATTGACATTATTATCAATTACACTGCGGAATACATGGGAATAGGATTTAAAATTCCGTTTATCGTTGCAACGTTTGTCGCCGTGTGGATTGTAGTGAATGAAATTATTTCCATACTGGAAAACATCATAGACATTGGCGTCGCGCTGCCGCCGTTCCTGATGCCGATTGTCAAGATGATAAAAAAAGAAATAGAAACGGTGACCGAAAATGATGAAACAAATGAGAGCGACAGATAGCAGGCGGTACGTATTTCATAAAAACATATTATTATAGCAAAATTATAGCAGTTATTTTCAAAAACCTTAAAAAATAGGCGATTAAAAGAAATAAAACGCCTGATTCGTAATCAGTAGGTCGAGGGTTCAAGTCCCTTTGGAAGCTTTACAGGGAAAAACCCTGAAACCATTGGATTATCTATGGTTTCAGGGCTTTTTTGCTTTATAGGAAATTACGTCCTATAAAGTAAAAAACCCTCCGGGGGATGCGCACTCCGCGCTAAGGAATATGGTTGCTAAAGCAACCGCGCTCCGGCGCGAGAGTCCGGCAAGCCGGATTCTTTTTTTATGTAAAGATTAGGGTGTCAAAAGGTCTGAATTTCCCTTGCAGGCTAATTTCCCCAATCTTGCACCACAATATCTATCAACGATGCGCCGCATCGCCTCAAGATATTGTGGCACAATCTTTAAAAAATTATCTCTGCAATGAAAATGGACCTTTTGACACCCTAATCATGTAAATAAATAATAATAAATGAACACAATTTTGTTAGTGAGAAGTATGACCGTTCTTGTTCTTATAAGATTATTACGGTTCAGAAATACGGCTTACGCCAACAAAGATTTCAGATATTTTATACCAAGTCGGATAATCTACAATGCCGTTGGCAGGAAGTCCGAAAATGCGTTGGAACGTACGTACGGAGTTGGCTGTGCCGCTGCCAAAAACACCGTCTTCTGCGATGGTTGGTAGAGCAGGGTAGTTCTGTGCAATGCGGTTAAGCTGCTGCTGCATTTGCAGCACTTTCTGCCCTGAAGAGCCGATGGTCAGGTCATACCCCGGCCATGAGGAAGGCACGCCAGAAATATAGGAAGTAGAGTTGATATACATATCGCTTCCATAATAATAACGTATAATTTCAATCGGCGTATATCCCTGATCGCCAAGATATTTGCTGCCCCATTGTGAGAGCCCTTTGCACGTGGTACGGTTGCCGTCGCAGTAGGACGTGAATATCGGCTGGCGCACGCCCGGGCGTGAGAGGTAATTTGAAAAAATGGAATCTACAATACGACTCACGTTCTCATAAATGTTTCTGCCGTGTATCCACTTTTGGTCATAGGCGGTGGAGGAGGTAATCGTGAAATTATAGCCTTGATTCCGGTACCTCGAAACCGCCACTGATTGAGGGTTGCAGAGGGTTTGTTTTGGACGAGCTGGTTATTAATAGGGAAAGTAGAAAAAGGTGTGACCAGACATGAGTTGTTTCGCGGCTGTTTTTCTTCTATTAAGGATTCTTGAGTTTCCGCAAAATGTAAACCCAAAATGAATACATCTTCCCAAAGTGCCA
>CAJUJG010000032.1 GCA_910586715.1 uncultured Lachnospiraceae bacterium | reverse complement strand
TATTGGGGCTGATGGTGGAGCTTGACGGAAGGTTTGAGATTACGTCGAACAGGGAGAGCGGTTTTGGGCGGTATGATATTATGCTTGTTCCAAAGGACAGGGAAAAGGACTGTGCCTATATTATAGAGTTTAAGGTGCATAAGCCCATGAAAGAAAAAGATCTTGCCCAAACGGTTGCGAATGCCCTGAACCAAATAGAAGAAAAACGGTACGAGGCAAAACTTGTTGCAGATGGTTTTGAGCCAGAAAATATCAGAAAGTATGGTTTTGCTTTTAAGGGGAAGGAATGTCTGATTGCTCATCTCCTTTAATACCTCTATGATATAGTAAAGCGTACACAATGTGAGCCAGCGTTATGGTACATATTGAGCTTGGTGATATAGTCATGGCTGGCATTGGACGGTGATACAATTTCAATAATCCAATCAGGCGCGCCGCTGTATCCCTTTTCAGTAAGCTTTTTCGTATCACAAATAACAGAGATATCAGGCTCTACAATAGTTGTCTTGTCGTGATACAATGAATAAATCTCTATCATTACCATATCATAGATTCAGGAAAATAAACAGTAAAAAACGTTTTTCCCAAGTTGAGTTTAATAAGTTTATTCTGCTTTACTATATGATGTTCATATATATTCTACACTATAAAACAGAATTTTAGGAAAAATTACCGCATGGACAGACTGATGTCCATGCGGTTTAGTATAATGAGTGTTATAAAACATAATTAAGAAGCCGACCGCAGTCAGGCGTCTTTGGCGTCGGAAGTATCCACCGTTTCAAACAGGTCGCCTACGGGGCAGTCCAAAAATCTGCTGAGCTTTTCAATATTTTCATAGCGGATGGAGCGCGTTTCGTTATTGATGAGTTTGGAAAAATTCTGATAACTCATTTCCATCTGCTTATAAAGCCAGTATTTGGTATGATGTTGTTCCTCTAAAATGTCTAAAACCCGCAAACGTACCATTGGATGTCCTCCTGTTTTTTGTATTATTATAACCGTTCAAAATTGCTTGCATAACTCTTGTATAAATTATATAATGAATTTATTATATAATTTATACATAAGAGGATTGCGCAAAAATTTAAGGACATTTTGGTGTTTTTCATTTGTGGACAAATATATGGACAGGATTCGTCATTCTGTTTGAATTTATGACAAAATTTGATTACAATAAAAAAGACCATATTTGGTCATGCATAGGAAATTGTGGAACAAGGCTTCAGATATGGAGGCAAAAAATGAGTAAAAATAATGAATTAGAAAAAAACGCAAAAATGGAGCGTATTCTTGGCATGTATACAACCCTGTTAGAAGGTGGTTTCCTGTATAAGGCACAGGAGGCAGCAGAATACGGCGTGAGCTCCAAAACCATTCAGCGGGATATCGAGAAAATCCGTGATTTCCTGTCGCAGAATGCGGAGAAAACAGGCGTTGTCAAAACCGTAGAGTATGACCGGACAAAGGGTGCGTATTATCTTTTAGAGGCATCCCAAATGAAGTTTACAAACAGCGAAATCCTTGCAATCTGCAAAATCCTTTTGGATAGCAGGGCATTCACCAAAAAGGAAATGGACTCCATGCTGCAGCGATTGATAGACTGCTGCGCAAAGCCCGAAAACCACAGGCTTGTCAGGGAGCTTATCCAAAACGAACAGTTTTACTATGTGCCGCCCCAGCATAATACGATTTTCATTGACACCATGTGGAAAATCGGCGAGGCGATTAAGAAATGCTGCTATGTCGAAATTGAATATCAGAAAATGAAAGGGCAGGAGCTTGTCAGGCGCAAGCTAAAACCTGTGTCGATTTTATTTTCGGAGTTTTATTTCTACATGACGGCGTTCATCGACGAGGCGGACGAGGTTCGGGAACATTTTGACGTTCTTAACGACGCGTTTCCGACGATTTACCGCATTGACCGGATTAAGAGCTTAAAGGTTTTGAAAGAGCAGTTCCATATTCCGTATAAGGACCGTTTTGAGGAAGGGGAATTTCGCAAACGAGTGCAGTTTATGTACGGTGGAAAGCTGCAGCGCGTGAAGTTCCGCTACAAGGGAGCTTCCATAGAAGCGGTAAAGGACAGGCTGCCGACAGCGGAGATTCTTTCGCAGGACGAGAACGGGTATGTTGTGTTGGCGGAGGTGTTTGGGAAAGGGATTGAGATGTGGCTGAGAAGTCAAGGGGAGATGGTGGAGGTGATGGAAGGGAGATGGCTTTAAAGCGATGGAAAATTACGGATTTTGAATGCGGAAAGGTGGTATTGCATGAATGAAAAAGAAAAACAAAAGCAGAAAGAAAAAAATATATTAGATGCCGGAATTGCAGGAGCGTCATATGAAACGATTCAAAGATATGGAGAGGCAGCAAAACAGCATTTCGTTGCATATTCCGGTGAAGATAATGAAATCGGGAAAGCGCTTGTGAAGGGTCTAAAACAGGTCGCGGAGGAAACCGTTAATCCCGATTATAAGTTTCAAAATATTCATCAGCAAGCAGGCTTTTCGGCGGAGATAAAAGAGGTAGCACGTTCAAATGCGGGACATGTTATTTATGGTGATTCAAGTAGAAAAATCAGAACAGATGATTTGGGGAGTGTGAATGATCCGATATATGATACTGTTACGGTAGATGCCAATGGAGAAATTGTTGGTGGTACCGGTGCCCAAATGAAATTTTTAGGAGCATCTGAAAAAGATCCTGCCAAAGCAGGAGATGCCGCAAGGGCACTGGAGAAACTTCAGTCAAAAAAATTTGAGAAGTATCTTGAACATGATGCAAAGATTGATGTTCCGTCTGATCAGTATGACAAAATGATACAGGAGGCTGATGTAAAGATTGAAGGTTTATCTCGTCAGTTGGAGAAACAAAAAAACGACGGGAATATAGAACAGGCAAAAAAGCTGCAAGAGAGAATCGACAAGCTGGAAAAAATAAGGAAGAATTTGCGAAAAAGTTCTGTTTCGAGCGAGGAGGCTATATTTGCCCGTATGCATCCGGAGTTATCCACGGCAATAGATGTGGCAAAAATATCTCATAGGGCGGGAGTTCAAACGGCAGAAACGGCAGTGATGATTCGCGGCAGTGTATCTATCGTTAAAAACCTGGTAGCTGTTTGTAAAGGGGAAGCGGAACCTGATGATGCTGTGATGAATGTGGCGAAAGATACTGCAACAACTGCGATAGCAGGTTACGGAACAGGTTTTGTCGGCGCTTCTCTGAAAGGCGCTATGCAAAATTCTAAATCACAATATATACGGGCATTGTCAAAGACGAATATTGCAGGAACGCTTACTACAGTTGCAATTGTTGCGACAAAAACGCTTACACGATATTTAAAAGGTGAAATTGACGGTGTAGAGTGTCTTGAAACACTTGGAGAGCAGGGGACGGGAATGGTGTCTTCCGCAATGTTTTCCGTGGTGGGGCAGATGGCGATTCCTATTCCGGTTGTCGGGGGACTGATAGGCGGAATGGTTGGTTATGCGCTGTCATCTGCTACATATGGAATATTAACAAATTCCCTAAAGGAAGAGAAATTTGCGCATGAGCAGAGAATACAGATTGAGGCAGTCTGTGAAGAACACATTAAGATGATTCGGGAATATCGGGCAGAGATGGAACGTATCATTCAGGAATATTTAATAGAATCTATGGATATTTTCAGAGAATCATTTACAGGGATAAAAAATGCTTTGGCAATTGGCGATGTTGACTGGTTTATTGAAAGTACAAATACAATATCGGAAAACTTTGGAAGAAAGGCATCGTTTTCCAGTATGGAAGATTTCAATACAAAAATGATAACAGGAAGTACATTTAAACTGTAAGGAGGCGAGAAAACAATGTTTGGAAAGAAGAATGAAGAGGCTACATTGTATTACCTTTATATGATGGCGGACGGGGAGGTATCATACAGTGAAGAGAAAATTTTTGAAACGATATGTAAGGAATTGGAACTTAATCAGGATGAAAGAAATTCTGTGATTGAAAAGTGCAAAGAACTTGTGGGTGATTCAGCTAGTGTTTTTGACGTGATTGTTAAACAACAGATTGATGAGCAGGCAGGTCGGGAATGGTATGGATTGCGAGATGCATCCGTTTTAGCACGGATCGTATGGAATTTGGTAAATTTAGGATTTGCAGATTCTTTTTTTTCAGATGAGGAAAAGAAGATTGTTAATTATTTGAAAGAGAAATGGTCTGTAAATTTGGAAGTGTATCAGGAATTTGTTGATACTGCAAATACAATATTAGCATTGAAGGAGCAGAAGAAATGGATTGCATCAACATTTTCGAAAAGCAGTGCAAGAGACAAGCGGGAAAAAGATGTTGATGTTGAAATTGTACAATTATTAAATGATGTCAAGTTGACGATTAAAGAATTAACAATGTAAAAGGGGGATAAGATTATGCCTATACCATTTTTGTTTATAGGAATCGGCGCAGCAGCAGGTGCCTTTGGCGTTGGAAAATCTGTTAAAGCGGGGATTGACCAAAAAGAGGCTAATAGAAAAAATGAAAGGGCTGATGAAATTATAAAGGATGCATCTAAGAAGATTGAAACATGCCGCAAAAACTGCGGCTCCGCAATTGATAATCTAGGAAAATGCAAGATTCGAATTTTAGATGAAAGTATTAAACCGTTCATTACAGAATTTGAAAAGCTTAATCATGTGGAATTATCTGAGTCAGGGGGACTTAATGAATTACAAAAGATGGTTTTAGATCAGAAAAAGTTTACGGAGCTAAAAGAGCTACAATCAATGGCAACATCAATGGCTGGAGGATTATTATCCGGCACAATGGCGGGTGCAATAACAGCTTTTGGGGCATATGGTGCGGCAGGAGCTTTGGCGACGGCATCGACAGGAACTGCCATTGCTACTTTGAGTGGCGCAGCGGCGACAAATGCAACACTTGCGTTTTTTGGAGGCGGATCATTAGCAGCCGGAGGATTGGGAATGGCTGGGGGAACGGCAGTTTTGGGCGGACTGGTTGCAGGACCTGCATTGGCTATATTAGGAGTTGTGGTAGGTGCGAAGGCATCCGCTAATCTTGATAAAGCGTATTCCAATCTTTCAAAGGCGAAAGAATATAGGGAGGAGATGGATGCGGCATCTTCATTATGTATCGGAATCAGAAAAAGAGCAGCTATGTTTTATCGATTTTTGGTTAATTTAAATTCGGTTTTTGAACCATTAATTTATGAGATGACTCAGATAATTTCAAGAAAAGGGACGGACTATAGAGTTTTTTCTGATGATGAGAAAAAAGTTGTAGCTGAAGCAATGGCAATGGCTGGAGCGGTAAAAGCGATTTTGGATACACCAATTTTGGATGATGAGGGAAATTTGACGCAGGAGTCTGATAAGATGGTTGAAATGATGCGTGAAAAACTTGGGGAAGTGATTGCGTAATGTTTTCGTGTACGAGGTGTGGACTCTGCTGCAAGAATATTCATGAAATACCTGAGTTGGCTGATTTTCATACAGGAAACGGAATATGCATCCATTTGTCTGATGATAATCTGTGTAATATATATTCAACTAGACCGAATATCTGTAATGTTGAAAAAATGTATGAGCTATATTATGTAAACATGATGTCTAAGGCAGAATATGAAAAAAAGAACTTGGAAGGTTGTAAAGCATTACAAAATAGGCAAAAACAGAAACACTTATAAATTTTCCTGTGTTGTCACTTTTAGTGCAAACCTTTCGCTTAAGTTTTTCTGATTTGAATGTGAATCCATTATTTAAGTGCTTCGCAGTTTAAAGTGTGGATCGTTAATTTTTGAGGAGATAAGCCGCTCATCTCATTATCTTACTATATGATTGAAGAAAGGAATAAATTTTATAATTAAGAAAAATTAGATAAATAATTAATTGTGTTGCAATAACTTTACGAATTTAGTGTCAATTTATTAGGTATATGATCAAGTAAAAAACATAGGAGGGAGAATAGGATGAGAAAATATCATTTTGAACAGGGAGATGTTATAAAAATGCAAAGCATATGGACGCATATTGCCAGTTTTCCAATATGGCATTATGGTGTTGTTGTAGAAGATGACCAAGTGATACATTTTAATATGAATGTGGAAGTTTTGGCAATGAGCATTATAAAAACAGATATGGAAACATTTTTAGGAGGGGGGAGCCAATTGCAAAAATGTTTTATCTCAGATATTCATAGCAGTTATACGCCAAAGGAAATTGTTAAACGTGCGTATAGTGTTCTTGGAACAGATTTTGGAGGATATAACGTGATGACAAATAATTGTGAACATTTTGCAAATTGGTGTGCATCAGGTGAAAAATTTAGCAATCAGGTTCCTTTTTTAGAGGACGGTCATTCTTTTGGCGAAAAATGTATAGAAAATTTAGCAGATAATATGTTGGGAAAACCGTTAAACTTTATAATTAATAAATTAGAAGACATAGTAGATTTTTGCGATGAATGGGATTTGTGATAAATTTCTGTCTACTACTTTATAATATGAGCAAGGTGATTGTATGACAGGTAAAGAGGTAATTTGCCTTATTCAGAAATTGGAATCTGAGGGGATGACAGTTGAAAAAAATATTGAGATTATAAAATATGTTGAAACGACTGAACCGAAAATAGAAACGAAATAAATTATGCAAAAGAAGCGAACTATGAACCTAAGGGATGTAAGGTCTTATTTGATAAGTAGGACTTTACATCTTTTTTGTTTGCAAAGAAGCACATGGAACGGCAGGTGGTATGACAGGGTTAAAAATTTATATTTTATTTTTCCGATAGACAGAGGGTTGTCCATGCGTTTTGTTATAATTTGTTTATCAAACAAAAGCTTCGTAATTTACCAAGTGCGGATGAAAAGGATAAACGTGCTCATGCGGGGGTGATTATTTATGAAGTGATTTGGATAATGGTGCAAATTCAGAATGAGAATGAATGATAGGAGGATGAAAGACTATGTTAAAGGTGGTGTATTCGCCTGAATATGAAGCGAAGAAAGAGGTTGAATTGCCAAAAGAACTGCGGGAAGCGGCATATATGATAGGAGGGGGAGCACTGGCAGCAACAATAACAGCGAATAGAAAGAGATTACTTGGAGAAGCAGGAGAACATCCGAAAACAGAACCACAGGCAGAACCGTTTACATCAGAAAATGCAAATCCGGGGGATGAACTGATGATTGACGAAGCTGATGTGAAAACAATTTTGGATGAATGGCTGTTAGTGGCAGTTCAGTGTGATGAAAAAGATATAGTGATGTTACAGAATCAGTGCGCGGATGAACTGTATGCATTTGTTGTGAATAATTTGACAACGGATGATGAGCTGGCAGGCGTTTTCGCGGATATGACAGCGCATCAAATCCGCGCCGCAACTGCATATATTGCAAAGGAGCTGTTTGGTATGAATATGGAGCTTCACAGTACGATTATCAGGAATACAGACAGTATTGTGGAACAGTTCGAAAAGGCATTGTGGCGCTATGACAAATCAACTAACAACAAAGAATTTTTGGAGAAAACAGTTTTTGACAAGCTGGTTGAAGCGGCTAAAAAGGACAATACCGCCCAAAGCCATGATAAAAATACCATCTATCACTTTATTAACAGCATTCTATTGTATATTGCTGAGAATGTAAACGATGAAAATGATGACTATGAAGGTGTAACGGTACGTGACGTTGTGACGTACGATGCGAGCAATGAGGTTTATAAATTGGTAGATTGTGCAAAATGGGTGGTTGAACAAGCGTTTGAAGGCAATGATGAACTCATGGAAGTGATAAAATCATACACTGACGCTGCGGAACAGTTCGAAGCAATATACGAAAAATATGAACTGGATGGTTATGAAGTGGATATTGATATGCGTTTGATTCGTTCTTCATATGCGCAATTGATAGCTGCGATTAGTAACGCAAAATCGGCAATATCATTGCCTTACGTAAAATCAACAATACCATTGATTAAGTCAATGAACGCGATGGCGCGTAAGTCAATGAACGCGGCAACGCTTACGGCAATGAAAATTCAGGAACGAATATTGTGATTGATAAGAAAGCATTGGCTTAAAGCAGCGAAACGAAAGCTTTTGAGAAGGGAAAGGGAGAAGTGCAATGATTTGTTCAAACTGTGGAAAAGAAACGGCGGATACGTCGGAAAAGTGTCCTTATTGCGGGAATGATTTGAATGGGACGCAGGCGGCGGAGGCGACGAGAGCTGATGCGAAACGCTTCTGCGCCGAGTGCGGGGCGCCGCTGCGGGAGCATTTGATGTACTGCACGAAATGCGGTTTAAAAATCAAACGGGAAACAGGAAATGCGAATGTGCAGAATGGTCAAACGGCAGCAGTGCAGGAGACGGTAGTACAAAGCGTTCCAACACCGAACCCGCAGGCACGCACGCCGCAAAAGACTGACGGGACGAAAATCGGAATGCGGGAAAAGGGGATTTTGGCTGCGGTGGTCTGCGTCATTGTGATTGGAATTGCCGTTGTGGCTTTTTGGAAGGTGCATTCCGCGCGGCAGGCGCAGGCAGTGCAGGAGACGGAAGATTTTGGCTTTTTTGCCGATTTAGATGATTCAGAGCTGGAGCCACAGCCGACGGAGGCGCTGCCGCATGAACAGCCGCAGGAAGCGCAGCCTGTATCGACGGCGCCGTTTCGGACGGATGTAGCGGAAAATTTGGCGGAACGGGTAGAAAATGAAACGCCAAAACAGCCTGAAATCATACAGCTTGATTCCCGGTACATACGCAGTATTGAGGCAACCTCGGAGCTGACGGATTCCACAAAATCGTATCAGGCAGGGGATGCGCTTGACGGCAACCGGGAAACGTGTTGGTGCGAGGGGGCAGACGGTACGGGAGCGGGGCAAAGGCTTGTGATTGAATTTACACAGCCTGTACATCTGACGGAGGTTGCGTTTTTAAACGGGTATTTGAAAAACGAGACGGTTTATAACAACAACGGAAAAATAAAGAGCGCGGAGCTGGAAACGGAAGAGGGACGTTTTGAGGTGGCGTTTACGGACTGGCAGTATCAGGAGATTGCGAACGATTTGTACAGTGACCGCTTTCCATTTGAGGAACCTGTGGAGACGCAGTTTTTATCGGTTATGATTTTGGATGCGCAGGAGGGTGCAAAATATGAGGACACCTGCCTGACGGAGCTGGCGATGTGGGGTTATGTGGAAGAGGCAAAACAGGCGGAAAATACGGCGGTGGACGATGCTACATTGTATAATAATCTGCGTGTTCAGGTTGCTGACGCGTATGGAAGCGACTGTGAATATGCGCTTTATGACATGGATCATGACGGTACGGTAGAACTCATTGTATCATGGGGAACCTGCGATGCGGATTGGACGAATACAGTGTATACGGTGACGGGGAACGGGCAGCTTGTAGAAGTCGGCGCATTTTACGGCGCGGTGTCTTTGTATGCTGCAGAAAACGGGGACGGTATTTATTCGGTGTACGGGCATTCGGGGTATCAGCAGGTGGAATGGGTGACAAAAAAAGGCGATGCGCTTTCGGTGGAAACAATTCTGTCGGGGGAAATTGAGAAGGATTACGAGAATGACAGTCCGATTCTGATGGTTGGGATAGATGAGGAAATTGCGAAAGATTAAGGGGGAGAGGAATTATATGGTAGATATTGAGAAACTGATGGAAACAAACAGACTGTTTCATTTTTGTCTGTCTTCGCTCGGAGTGCTTATTGTAGCCAAGATTGTGTGGGGATTTATTGACAATGTTTTGACGAAAGAGGTTCATACAAACAGTGGCGCCTGGGTAAAGAATTATACGTTGGAAGAGTTGGCCATTATTGTGCGCAGAAATCTGGTTTGTTCGTTTGTACAGGAAATTGGGACGGATGAACAGGGAAATCTGTTTTTTCAGTGTGATAATAATGCGCGGTTCGATTCAAAAATTCAAGGCGGAAGATTTTTTATCATACAGAAAAACATACTTGGAATTGAGTCACAGAAGCTTTCAGAGAAAGGGTGGGAGCTTCAGCAATGTATTTGTGATATTTTTTCCGAAAATCCTGAGAAAGACAAGAAGATCATGGATCGCGACATGCAGCTGCTTGGTTGGGGAACCGTGGCGAACTGGATAATGGGGGCAGGATTGTTTTTATGTGTTGTGTATATTATTTTTCAAGTGATTGGAGGAATGGACACAATCAAATCACGGGGGATTAGTATGCTGTGCCTTACAGATTACAGCACGGAATATACAATTAATGACGCATTGCGCGCATCCTGCATGGATGGGGAGTGGGCAAGTTCAAAAAAGGGGGACGTTACCTACGCTTCTTTTATGGGAACAACACATGGGGGAAACAATCTTGTAATGATGCTTCAGCAGGATGAAAGCGAGTATTGCAGGATAACATCCATTCAGATTGATGGGGAAAATTATATGCTGTTTTTGGATGAATTATTGGAAGCGATGTATGAGAATATTGAGGAGGAATAATAGAAAATGAAGTTTGACTGATAAGGTCAAAAAGCTGCTGTCATTTGTTGTGGAACTGTTGGCAGCAGTTTTTATTTTGGCATTTTTCATATATTTAAAATATCGAAATTAAGGCTTGAAAAGTCAATCAACAAATCATCATAAACTCCTGCTTTTACGGTGTCATGAAACGAATATGTTTTCGTGGTAAATGTTCCATCTGCCATGTTGTATACATGAATTTCATCGTTTTGCGGATCGACAATCCAGTATTCCCGGACGCCTGCGTTGTGGTACATAACAAGTTTAGTGATATAGTCGTGACTGGCATTGGACGGTGATACAATTTCGATAATCCAGTCAGGCGCGCCGCTGCAGCCCTTGGCAGTAAGCTTCTTGGGGTCACAGATAACAGATATATCAGGCTCTACAATATTTGTCCTGTCATTAAATAGTTTTACGGCAAACGGAGCAGGATAAACGCGGCAGGAACTGCTTTTTGCCTTGATATAATTGAGAATGGTTGCGGATAGTTCCATTAATAATTCCTGATGTACACGGCTAGGGGAGGACATATTGTAAAACTGTCCGTCAATCAATTCTGCCCTGACATTTTCCGGAAGATTGTAATAATCTTCTTCCGTATAGCCTTTTTCTTGTGGTAATGCCATATAAACACGTCCTTTCTTTGCAGCATTTATTTGTTTCACTTTATCCCATTTTTAATTTTTATTTAAATCATCTATACCTCTACCATACCACAAATTCAGGAAAATAAACAGTGCAAAAACGATATTTCAATGTTTTTGGCATGTCCAATCGGTAAATACTGTCAAAAACTTTGTTAAAAAAATAATTATATTGTGGAATATCGACAATTATAGTATCATTTTATCAGGTATGTGATTAAGTAAAAATGATAGGAGGTTATTCATGTACAAAAAAAGTGTATTGCACAAAAACGAAATGAACGAAAAAACGACAAAGTTCTTAGATAAATTTGTCAAGCGCGTGAAAGCATATCCTCCCGGGGTGTGTCCGATTGCGGTGCAGCTTTCCTTTTTGCAGAGTTCAAGAAGTCAGACCTGCGGCAAATGTGTGCCATGCCGGGATGGCTTGGAGCAGGTGGAAAACATGATGCGTGCCATTCTTGACGGAAAGGCGGACATGGATACCTTCGAAAATATGGTAGAGCTGGCAAAAATGATACAGGATACGGCAGACTGCGCGATTGGCTATGAGGCGGCGAATATCGTGTTACAGAGCGTGGAGCTGTTCCACGACGAGTACATGAGCCACATTAGAGACCACCGCTGTAAGGAAGACATCGGCCAAAAGGTGCCGTGTATTTCGTATTGTCCCGCGAACGTTGATATTCCGGGATACATCGCGTTAATCGGTGAGGAGCGTTATGCGGATGCAATCAATTTAATCAGAAGGGACAATCCGTTCCCGACGGCGTGCGCGTTTATCTGCGAGCACCCGTGCGAGGAGAAGTGCCGGCGCGATTTGCTGGACAGCCCTGTCAATATCCGCGGATTGAAAAAATTTGCCGTTGACCAAATCGCGGTTGACAAGGTGAAGGTTCCTGAGTGCAATGTTACTACAGGCAAGAGGGTTGCGGTTGTCGGCGGCGGACCGTCGGGACTGACGACGGCTTACTTCCTTTCTCTGATGGGGCATAAGGTTGTCGTGTACGAGGAGCGCGAGGCGCTTGGCGGTATGCTGCGATACGGCATTCCGAATTACCGTTTGCCAAAGGACAGGCTGGACGAGGACATCAACGGAATTTTGGCAACCGGAAATATAGAGGTGAAATATAATGTTGCCGTTGGAACGGATGTTTTGATGGAGCAGCTTTTGGATGAATTTCATGCAGTTTACATAGCGATTGGCGCACAGGTCGGAAAGAGCGTTAAGGTTGACGGCGTGAACAGCAACGGCGTTTACTCTGCCGTGGATATGCTTGGCGAGATTGGACGCGGGAATATTCCTGACTATACGGGAAAACGTGTCGTGGTAGTCGGCGGCGGAAACGTGGCGATGGACTGCGCGCGTTCCGCAATCCGCTGCAATGCAAAGGAAGTGACGGTGGTTTACCGCAGAAGACAGATTGATATGACCGCGCTGCCTTCGGAAATTCAGGGTGCGATTGAGGAGGGCGTTGAACTTTTGACGCTGAATGCACCCGTTCGCATTACGCCGGACGAGAACGGAAACGTCAAGGGCTTTGTATGCCAGCCGCAGATTATCAGCAAGTATGACCGACAGGGTAAGCCCGGCGTTACGGTGGCAAACAAAGAGGAAATCGAAGTGCCGTGCGAGATTGTTCTGATGGCAATCGGACAGGATATTGTGTCACAGCCGTTTGAAAAGTACGGTGTGAATCCGAAGAGAAAAACCTTTGAAACGCATCAGGATACAAGAGTAAAGGGATATGAAAAAGTATTTGCAGGCGGTGACTGCGTGTTTGGACCTGCAACGGTGATTAAAGCGATTGGAGCCGGAAAGATTGCCGCGCTCAACATTGACGAATATCTCGGGTATCATCATAAGTACCTTGAGGATATCCACATTCCCGAACCGCGTGAAAATGACAGGACCCACTATGGGCGCGTTCATCTGACGGACCGCTCGGCGCGGGAGAGAAAGCATAATTTTGAACCCGTAGAGAACGGCATGTCTTATGATGAGGCAATGCAGGAGTGCCATAAGTGTTTGCGGTGCGACCACTTTGGCTGCGGCGTCGTGGAAGGAGGCAAAATTTGAAAAATAAATTTTTCAAATTTACAAATTTGTGCGGGGCACAAATTTGCAGGCTGTTTAAGAATGGAGGATTATGATGATTAAAATCACAATAGACGGTATCGAGCTTTCGGTTGCGGAAAATCAGACGGTTTTGGAAGCGGCAAGGGAAGCCGGCATTGAAATTCCCACACTTTGCTATTTAAAAGATGTGAATGAAATCGGCGCATGTAAAATGTGCGTTGTGGAAGTGGAGGGCAGGGACCATCTTGTGACCTCGTGTACGACAAAGGTTCAGGACGGCATGGTTGTGACGACCAATTCCGAGCGTGTCATAAAGAGCCGGAAACAGGTTTTGAATATGATTTTGGCGAATCACGACGTGCGCTGCTTCTCATGCAGCAAGTCGGGCGAGTGTACGCTCCGGGAGCTTTCCAATGAGTATGGCATTGAAGAATCGTGCTATAAAGGAAGCTTTGCGCGCTATGAGGTGAAGAAGGAAAATCCGTTTCTTACTTATTATCCGGAGCTTTGCATTAACTGTCAGCGCTGCGTGAGCACCTGCAACAAGGTGACGGGAAACGGTACGCTGCACAATGAAAAAATCGGTACAAGGACGCTGATTGACGCGCCGTTTGGACCGGATTGGAAGACGAGTACCTGCGAATCGTGCGGAAACTGCGCGAATGTATGTCCGACGGGTGCGCTTGTGGCAAAGAACAGAAAGCATTATCAGGTTGGTTCGGTAAAACAGGTGCTGACGACGTGTCCGCACTGTGCGACGGGCTGTCAGTATTATCTGATTGTAAAGGATAACAAGATTGTTGACGTGAAGCCGGCGGACGGTCCGTCAAACAAAAATCTGCTCTGCGTAAAAGGACGTTTTGGTTCGTTCAACTTTGTGCATTCACCGGAGCGGTTGAAATATCCTTTGATTAAAAATAAAGAGACGGGCGAGTTTGAGCGCGCGACATGGGACGAGGCGCTTGACCTGATTGCGTCAAAGTTTAATGAGATTAAAAAGCAGTACGGTTCCGATGCGCTTGCCGGTTTTGCCTGCTCGCGTTCACCGAATGAGGACTGCTATATGCTGCAGAAGATGGTGCGCTGCGCGTTCGGTACCAACAATGTGGACAATTGCGCGCGTGTCTGCCATTCGGCGACGGTTGCGGGACTTGCGATGACGCTTGGCTCGGGTGCGATGACCAATCCGATTGCGGATATTACAAATGATGTGGACGCGATTATGTTAGTTGGCTCTAACCCGGAGGAGGCACACCCTGTAATCGGTATGCAAATCCGTCAGGCGGTGGAGCGCGGAACGAGACTGATTGTGGTGGACCCGAGAGACATCGGTCTTTCCAAGGTTGCGGACGTGCATCTGAAATTAAAGCCCGGTACGAACGTTGCATTTGCAAACGGTATGATGAATGTGATTATCAACGAAGGGCTTGCGGACGAAGAGTTTATCAAGACAAGAACGGAGGGCTTTGAGGAGCTTCGGGAGATTGTCAAGGAATATACACCGGAGAAGGTTGCGGAAATCTGCCATATTGACCCGGACCATTTGAGAGAGGCTGCGCTGATGTATGCGACGGCAAAGAAGGCGCCGATTATTTACTGTCTTGGCGTGACAGAGCACTCGACGGGTACGGAGGGCGTAATGTCGATGTCCAACATGGCGATGCTTGTGGGCAAGCTTGGCAAGTCAGGCTGCGGCGTAAATCCGCTTAGAGGACAGAACAATGTGCAGGGCGCGTGCGATATGGGTGCAATGCCAGGCGATTTCCCCGGTTATCAGAAAGTTACCAATCCGGAGGTGATTGAGAAATTTGAAAAGGCATGGGGCGTGAAGCTCAATACAAAGCCCGGCATGCATGCGACGGATGTGTTCCCGGCGGCAATCAAGAAGGAAATCCGCGGACTGTTTATTTTCGGTGAGGACCCGATTGTGACCGACGCTGACCAAAATCATATTAAGAAGGCGCTAAAGAGCCTTGACTTCTTTGTGCTCTCGGATTTGTTTATGACAGAAACAGCGCAGTATGCGGACGTTATTCTGCCGGGAACAAGCTATGCGGAGAAGGAAGGAACCTTCAGCAACACGGAACGCCGTGTGCAGAGGGTGAGAAAGGCAGTGCAGCTTGACGGCGAGATGCGTCTTGACACGGATATTTTTATTGACTTGATGAACCGTATGGGTTATCCGCAGCCGCAGCTTACGTCGGAGGAAATCATGGACGAGATTGCATCGGTAACGCCGATTTTCGGAGGTATCAGCCATAGAAGGCTTGACCACGGCGAGAGTATCCAGTGGCCTTGTCCCGACAAAAAGCATCCGGGTACGCCGATTTTGCACGTCGGACAATTCTCAAGGGGCTTGGGATGGTTCTATCCGGCACAGTATACGCCGAGCGCGGAGCTGCCGGACGAAGAGTATCCGTTTATCCTGATGACGGGACGCGTGCTGTATCACTACAATACGAGGGCGATGACGGGAAAAACGCCCGGTTTGATGGAGCGGGAGGGTCATTCGTTTATTGAAATCAATACGGAAGACGCAATACGCTTAGGCATTAAGAACGGCGAGAAGGTAAGGGTAAGTTCAAGGCGCGGAGCAATTGTTTCTACCGCAAGAATCGGCGATAAGGTTTCCCCGAGAGAGACGTGGATGCCGTTCCACTTCCCTGACGGAAATGCGAATGTGCTGACGAATGCAGCGCTCGACAAATATGCGAGAATACCGGAATATAAGGTTTGTGCGATTAATATTGAGAAATTATAAATTGTTCTAATCAATATGAAAAACGTTGTTCTTCACATTTTCCCCTTTATGTATAGAGTAAAAAGTTGTATTCTATATGTAAGGGGGATTTTATTGTGAAAAATAAATTTTTCACAAGGCAGGTTTGTACCAAGCTTGCAGAGCATGTAGAAATGGGGGAGTATTGTGGTAAAAATATTTGCAATGACACATAAAGAATTTGATGTTCCGGGCGATTCGATGTATGTTCCGCTGCATGTGGGGCATGCGAAGGCACAGAAGGATTTTGGATATATGGGGGATGATACGGGAGACAACATTTCGGATTTGAACTGTTACTATGCGGAGCTTTCCGGCGTTTACTGGGTGTGGAAAAATTACAACGAGGCGGACTATGTGGGCGTGTGCCACTACAGACGGTTTTTGACGGACGAGAACGGATACGCGTTTACCCAAAAGGAATATGAGGAAATTCTTAGCCGCTATGATATTGTGACGACAAAGCAGTTAGAGCTGCCAAACTCATACCGTTATGGCTTTGGGGCGCACCATAATGTGGAAATGCTTGACGAAACGGGGAAAATTATCAAGGAGCGCCATCCGGAATTTTATGACACATATGTCAGTTTGGTAAATCAGAATAAGACGTATTTTGGGAATATGATGGTGGCAAGAAAAGACGTTTATGACGAATACTGCGCATGGCTTTTTGACATTTTTTTTGAACTGCAAAAGCGCGTCGATTTGACGTTTGCGGACGACTATCACAAGCGTGTTTTCGGGTTTATTTCGGAGTTTTTACTGTATGTGTGGGTAACGGTAAAGGGGCTTCGTGCCTATGAGTGCAGGGTTGCGATTATTGGGGAGAAAAAAGAGACGAATGAGATTATTACGCAGATGCGGCGTTTTTTTGCGCAGCGGGATGCGGCAGGGGCAAAGGAATATTTTGCACAGTATTTAAAAAAGCGTCCTGATGTGATTATGGAGGCGTCGGATATTACAGGGGAATGCAAGCTTTGCCTGCAGGCAGTTTCAACGGCAAATCTTGAGCTGGCGGAGTATGGGCGCTGTTTTTTGGAGCAAATGAACGATTATGATGCGGTGATTGGATATTTTCGGCAATTGAACAAGGCGGCGGCAGAGTATGTGAAGCGTGCGGCGGTAAACCGTACGGCGGAAAATAAGCCTAAGGCAGAGTATGTGCAGACAATTGAGGCGGACGGTTTTGACATGGCGGTTGTCAGACAGGCTTCCGATATTGCGTTGCAGGCGGCGGTCCGGTTGTATGCGGCGGATGCGCAGACGGCGCGGGAAGCTTTTGAACAGATTAAAATTTATCAAAGGGAATAACGGGATATGGAAACGTTTTACAGAATATTTGAAGTCATTGGTATGCTTGTCAGCCTGCTGTGCTGTGTCAGCGTGACGATGGCAAAGCCGTCGCGCATTCAGCAAAAACTGCTGATAACATGCATCTTGGGGCTTACGGCAACGTTTGGAAATGTCATGGAGGTTTTCGCAACATCCCCGGAGGCGGCGATGACGGCGATTAAGGTGGCATATATCGGCAAATGCTATATTGTGACGTCCGCATTGATTTTTGTGAGCAGTTATGGCAGTATGAAACTGCCAAGAGGATTGGTGCAGTTTTTGGGAGCTGCCAATACGGCAGTGCTTGCGGCGGTAATGACATGTGAGCGGCACAGTCTGTTTTATACGGCAGTTGATTATGAAATCCGTTCAAATGGCAGGGCTGCAATGCTTTTAGCACACGGTCCGTTTTATTATGTGTGGATGGCGCTTTTGTTTTTGGGCGCAGGAATCTATCTGATGATTGCAATCCGTGAGCTGACACGCAGTGAACGCATTGCAAAGCTTCGAATGACGGCAGTTTTTATGGCGGTGGCAATTCCTGTGGCGGTGGTAGTTGTGTTTCTTCTGACCAGCCCGGTTTATTTTGACGCTGCCACGTTCGCGATTACCACGACGGAAGTCTGTTTTTTGATTGCGGTGCGGCGCTACGGTCTTTTGGATACGCTGGAGCTTGCGCAGGAGCGGATTATTGAGGACACGCAGCATGGGATTGCAGTTGTGGATAATACGAAAACGATGCTGCTCTATCAAAATCAGGCGGCGGAGAAATTGATTACGCGGATTATGGAGGCGAACGGGAGTTTTGATTTGGAGCAGTTTGTCAAAGTGAGAGAACATGTGTACGAAATTGATGGCAGACACTATGAGTTCCGCTTGTCGGATTTGATGCAGAGCGCAGGCAGCAATGAGATACAGGGGTACGTGGTATGGATTTTTGATATGACGTTTATTGACGGGTACACAAGTGAGATGATTCGTTTAAAGGAGGAGGCGGAGAACGCCAACCAGGCAAAGACGGACTTCCTTGCAAATATCTCACACGAAATCCGCACACCGATGAACTCGATTGTAGGATACGCGGAGCTTGCGCTGAAAAACCACGATACGCAGATTGTGAATGGGTATCTTCGCAAAATCAAGAAATCGTCGGATATTCTGCTGCATATCATTAATGATCTGATTGACATTACAAAAATCGAGAGCGGGAAAATGAAGCTCGTTAAAGTAAAGTACCGTTTTAATGATTTGATTGACGAAATCCGTCGCATGGTGGAAATTCCGGCAGGGTATGCGGGGCTTGCTTTTTTGGTGCAGCTTGACAGTGAGCTTCCGGCTCGGTTTTATGACGACAGGGTGAAGGTTCAGGAGATTATTTTAAATCTTGTCTCAAACAGTATCAAGTATACGCCGGAGGGCAGCGTTCTTCTGCGGGTACATTTGAAAGAGATTGTTAATCAAAGGGCGCTCATTTGTATTGAAGTCGAGGATACGGGCATCGGCATGAGCGAGGCGGACAGCGATACGGCGTTTGCGAAATTTGAGCGGGTTGACCGGAAAAACAATTACCACGTACAGGGCTCGGGCTTGGGACTTTCGATTGTGAAAAGCTTTGTGGATATGATGGACGGTACGGTTTTCTATGAGAGTGAAGTCGGAAAGGGCACGCGGTTTGTCGTTGATATTTGGCAGGAGCTGGATCATGACGCGCAGGAGGAAGCGGCGGACGGACTGCCTGTGCAGAGTGCGGCGGTTTTGGCTTCGGACGGTGAGGGAGTGCATGCCAAGGATAAGGCGGCGGACAATTCGGGGGCAGACAATGACAGCGGAATGCAGGCTGCACAGGCGTTTGTGCCAAATGAACCGCAGGAAGCGGAGATTAACAGCGGGCGTGTCCTGATTGTGGACGACAATGAGCTGAATTTGGATGTGGCATCAGGCATTATGGAGCTTATGGGAATGACGACGCAGACTGCGGAGTCTGGAATAAAGTGTTTGGAGCTATTGGAAGACGGTGAAACACCCGATATTATCTTTATGGATTATATGATGCCTGAGATGGACGGACTTGAGACGATGAAAAACATTCGGAAGTTTGCAGGTGCGATTGCAGAGGTTCCGGTAGTGCTTCTGACGGCAAATGCGGTGACCGGTGTGAAGGAAGAGATGCTTGAAGCAGGCTTTGACGATTTCCTTTCGAAGCCTATTGAGATTGAGGACCTGCGGCGTATCCTAATCAGATTTTTGGGTGAAAAGGGTTGTCAGGATATGGAAACCTCTATATAATAGAGAAAATGTAATAAAGAAAATCGGTGTAACGAAATTTGTACGTTGTGGAGGATAAATTGTGATTACTTTAGAGAACGTATCAAAGACCTACCATACAAAAGACGGCGTTGTGCAGGCGTTAAAGGACGTGAGCCTCACGATTGAGCGGGGAGATATTTTCGGCATTATCGGAATGAGCGGGGCGGGAAAGAGCACGCTTGTCAGAACGCTCAATTTTTTGGAAAAGCCCACGTCGGGGACCGTGATGGTGGACGGGAAGGATTTGTCAAAGCTTTCGGAAAAGGAATTGAAGGAGGAGCGGCGTGGAATCGGCATGATTTTCCAGCATTTCAACCTGCTCATGCAAAAGAACGTGACGGATAATATCTGTTTTCCGTTAAAAATAGAGGGAATGCCAAAAGATAAGGCGCGTGCGCGTGCCGATGAGCTGTTGGAGATTGTAGGGCTGACCGACAAGGCGAAAGCGTATCCGATTCAGCTTTCCGGCGGGCAGAAGCAGCGTGTGGCGATTGCGCGTGCGCTTGCCACGAACCCGAAAATTTTACTCTGTGACGAGGCGACGAGCGCACTTGACCCGCAGACGACAAAATCCATTCTTGCGCTGTTAAAGGAAATTAATCAGAAATATGGCATTACGATTGTGATTATTACGCATGAGATGGCGGTGGTGCGTGAGATTTGTACGCGCGTGGGGATTATCGGAAACGGGGAACTGGTGGAACACGGAAATGTGATAGATGTGTTCAGCCATCCGCAGTCTGATGAGGCAAAGGAGCTTGTGCTGCGCAATCACGGCGAGAATTATGAATTGGTGGAGAGCCTTGAGACAAAGAACTGTGTCAGGATTGTCTTTTCCGAAAATTCGTCTTATGAGCCGGTTATTGCAAATATGGTTCTGAAATTCGGTATGCCCGTTAATATTTTGAAAGCGGACACAAAGAATGTGAGCGGCATTGCGCATGGGGAAATGATTTTAGGGCTTCCCGAGGACAGGGCTGTGGCGGATGAAATGCGCGACTATTTAAGGGACAGGAATTTGGCGGTTGAGGAGGTGACGGGATATGTGGGATAAGGCAGTCATTGATATGATTATTGCGGGTATCGGTGAGACGCTGTATATGACACTCGTGTCAACTCTTTTCGGATATGTGTTTGGACTTCCGCTTGGCGTGGCGCTTCGTGTGACGGACAAGGACGGTATCAGACCAAACGCGGTAGTTTACAAAATTCTTGATTTTGTTTCCAACATTGTAAGGAGTGTTCCGTTTTTGATTTTGCTGATTGTGCTCATTCCGTTTACGAGAATGATTGTCGGAAAGAGCTACGGCTCGACAGCGACAATTGTACCGCTTGTGGTGGCGGCTACGCCGTTTATCGGGCGTATGGTGGAATCGTCTCTTAGGGAAGTGGACGGCGGTGTGATTGAGGCGGCGCAGTCGATGGGCGCAGGCAATTTTACGATTATTTTCCGCGTGCTTTTGGTGGAGGCGCGGACTTCGATTTTGGTGGGCGCGACCATTGCAATCGGTACGATTTTAGGATATTCCGCAATGGCGGGAACGGTCGGCGGCGGCGGTCTTGGCGATATTGCAATCCGCTACGGGTATCACCGCTATCAGGCGGATATTATGATTGTGACGGTGATTCTTCTGATTGTGCTTGTTCAGATTTTTCAGACGATTGGTATGTTTATTTCGAATAAGCTTGACAGGAGAAAACGGTAATTGGAAACGCATAAATGTAATAAGATTGGTTAGGATAGGAGTGTAACAAAGCAGTAGAGTATGAAAGGAGCATTGTTATTGCTATGAAAAAATTTATGGTTTTATGTTTGGCGGCGGTCTTGTCTTTTAGTATGCTGACAGGCTGCGGTTCCAAAAGTGACAGAAATTCCGATGAAGTGACGGGGGACGAAGCGTTAGACCCTTCGGGAATGGTACATCTTGAAAGCGTTGACGAAGTGTCTGCATTTTTTGATGAGACATACGGGGGAGTGGCGGAAGATCTGCTCCCTTATGAAGTACAGACGACGGAGCTGGATTTAAATGACGCGGATATGCTTTCGTATCATACCGGGCTGACAGATCTTACGGGAATAGAAGGCGTATATCTTTCTGAGTCCATGATGAGCTCTACGGCATACAGCGCCGTATACATCCGTACAAATGACGAAGGAGATGCAAAAGCAATTTTGCAGAATCTGATGGACAATATTAATCCTGCAAAGTGGGTCTGCGTGTCGGCGGAAAAACAGGTTGGCGCGTTGTTTGGAAATGATGTCTTTTTCGTGATGGGTTCTGCGGATACGGCGGACGAGGTTTACAAAAATGCAGCGGCAGCGGCGCAGGAGCGCGGTTTCAATGTGTCTGAAATGATGGAAAAAAATAACCCAATGTAGGAAGTGTGAAAAATAAATTTTTCACACGGGTTGTTGGCAGCATGGAGGTAATATGCTATTCTCAAGTATTACATTTTTATATTTCTTTTTGCCACTCACGGTTTTGCTGTATTATGGCGTGCCGGGCAGGGCGAAAAATTTTGTGCTGTTTGTGCTGTCTGTTTTATTTTACGCATGGGGCGAGCCTGTGTATGTGCTTTTAATGCTGGCGGAGATTGTGGTGGCATATGGGTTGACTATCGCAATGCAGCGTTTGGGAAAGTCTTTGGCAGGCAAAGTATGTTACGCTTTGTCTGTCCTTTTTCCTTTTACGCTGCTTTTTTATTATAAGTTCAGCCCGTTTCTGCCGATTGGGATTTCGTTTTATACGTTTCAGATTGTGAGCTATTGTATTGACGTGCGCAGGGGACGTGTGGAGCTGCAAAAAAGTCTGCTGAAGCTTGCGACGTATGTGACGCTGTTTCCGCAGCTTGTGGCGGGACCGATTGTGCGGTATGCGGACGTTGCGGCGGTGATTGACGGGATTGACAGCAAGGACAGCAAGGGCAGTCAGGGGTTTTTAAAAAAGGACGCGTGTGTCAGTTTTGAGCGAGGTGTGGTGCGGTTTTTTGTGGGGCTTGGAAAGAAGGTTCTGATTGCAAACGTGCTTGGTGAATTTGTGACAGAGGTGTCAGCGTTGCCGCATATGCAGCGTGGGATTTTGCTGTCGTGGGGATACGCGGCGGCGATCTGTCTACAATTGTATTTCGATTTTTCGGGGTATTCCGATATGGCAATCGGGCTTGGGAGAATGCTTGGATTTTCGTTTCCCGAGAATTTCAATTATCCCTTTATCGCAAAGAGCGTGAGCGAGTTCTGGCGGCGGTGGCATATGACGCTTGGCGGGTGGTTCCGGGATTATGTCTATATTCCGCTTGGCGGGAACCGGTGCAGTAAATGGCGGTGGATTTTTAATGTGCTTGTCGTATGGATGTTTACGGGGCTGTGGCATGGCGCGGAGTGGAATTTTGTGCTTTGGGGGCTTAGTTTTGCCGTGCTGCTTGTGGCGGAAAAGGCGGTGAAAGGCTTGGTAAAGCAACACAATGTGCTGACAGATGTGCTTGGGCACGGGTATATGATTTTGGTAATTTTAGGAACGTTTGTATTATTCCACAATACGCAGCTTAGCGGCGCGTGGCAAGATCTTACAGGGCTTTGGCGCGTGCCGGCGGGGGCGCAGGTTGATGTGGTGTTAAACGGGTATCTGTTGAAAAACAGGCTTGGGATTTTGGCAATCGGGATAATCGGGGCGACGCCGTTTCCTAAAAAGCTTTGGTGTGGTTTTTGTGACAGGGTGTCGCAGACGAATGTGGGCAGAATAGCGGCTGTGTGGCTGGAGTGCGCGTTTTCGGTTGCGCTGCTGCTGCTTTGTACAGCGTATCTGATTGACGGTTCGTTTAATCCGTTTTTGTATTTTCGTTTTTAGCGTGAGAAGAACTTCTAACTGCCTTTGGCAGTTTTCACTCACAGCAAAGGCTGTTTCGCGAAGAAGTTCTAAGTCTCACACCGAAGAATGCCCAAAATGCGGGCATTCTTCACCTGAATTATGGAGATTAATTATGAAACGAGTGACTTTGATTTTACTGACGGCGCTTGTGCTTGGAAGCGCCGCGGCATTTATACTATGTCCAAAACAGGCGTATTCCGCGTCGGAGCGCAGGCGGCTTGCGGGGATGCCAAAACTTTCCGCGGACAGTCTTTTGGACGGGAGCTATACGGGCAAATTGGAGACGTATCTGCTGGACCATTTCCCGCTGCGGGAGACGTATCGGGGAATGAAGGCGAACTTTGCCGTAACTGTTTTGCAGCAGAAGGAAAACAATGGTATTTATATTGCAAACGGACATGCGTCAAAGCTGGAGTATCCCTTGAATGAAACGGGGGTAGAGCGGACGGTGCAGATGGTGCGGTCTTTGAAGAAAACGTATTTTGCAGATAACCGTGTGTTTTATACGGTGATACCGGATAAGAATTATTTTCTCGCAGCCCAAAACGGGTATCCGCATATGAATTATGATAAGCTGTCTGCGCTGCTTTCGGACGGGCTTGACGGGGAGGCGGATTATATTGATATTGCTCCGGCGCTCACGATTGACAGCTATTACCGCACGGACGCACATTGGCGGCAGGAGTGCATTGGCGGTGTTTTGGAACGTTTGTTTGCCGGCATGGGGTGTGAGAGGACGGAGTTTGAGATTGCTTCGTATGAGCAGCATAAAATTGAGAATTTCAACGGGGTTTATCGTGGTCAGGCGGCGCTTCCGTTTCCTGCGGAGGAGATTGTGTATCTTACCAACGAGACGACGGACAATGCGCAGGTCTACGATGTGGAGAGCAACAGTATTAAGGCGGTTTATCAGACGGAGTTGCTTTTGGATGAAAAAAGTCTTGACGCGTACGACATATATCTTGGCGGTGCGCGGGCAGTGCTTGTGATCAAAAATGTGTTTGGTGGCGGAGACGGCAGGCGGCTGATCGTATTTCGGGATTCGTTTGGGAGCAGCCTGGCGCCGTTGCTTTTGGAGCAGTATGATGAGGTTGTCCTGGTAGATTTGCGTTATATCAGTGCAAGTCTGATTGACAGGTATGTGGAGTTTGAAAACGCGGATATTTTGTTTGCGTACAATACGCTGATTTGGAATAATGGCAGTATTTTGAAGAAATAAAAGTAAAAGGAAACAAGGAACGGATTTGTTAACGCATGGAGGTCAGGGATGAAAGTAAAGGAAGTATTAACGGCAATCGGAGCGGAGCGGTTGTTCGGAGAGGATAAGGCGGAGCCGAAACAGCTTATGACGAAGTGGGGGGAGGCGCTTTTGGAGAGCAAACATCCCAAGCCGCTTTCAGAATATCCAAGACCGCAGCTTGTGCGTGATAATTATACGATATTAAACGGATATTGGCAGTATGCATTTACGGAAACTTCCGGGCAGCCGTCTGTGTGGGACGGTGAAATCCTTGTGCCGTTTTCACCGGAAACCGTGCTGTCGGGCGTGGAGCGGCAGCTTATGCCAAACGAATATTTATGGTATGCGCGTGATTTTGAGATTGCTCAGTTAAACGGACGACTGCTTTTGCATTTTGGTGCGTGTGACGAGCGGTGCAAGGTGTATGTCAATGATAAGGAGGCGGGGCGCCATTCGGGCGGCTATCAGGCATTTTCACTTGATATTACGGAGTATGTGCGGACGGGGAACAACCGCGTCTTGGTATGTGTTCAGGACAGGAGCGATACGTCGTATCACGGACGGGGGAAACAGTGCCTGAAAAACGGCGGCATGTTTTATACGGCACAAAGCGGATTATGGCAGACGGTTTGGTACGAGTGGGTTCCTGATATTTACATAAAAGGACTTCGCATAACGCCGGATTATGACGCGGATAAAGTGCGGATTGCGGTAAAGGCGAATAAAAATGTGACACAAGTGTCATATTTTGCGGAGGTTTATGACGGGGAAGCGCTGGTAGGAACGGCAGAGTGTGCAGGCAGCGGTGCGGCGTGGGAGGAGCTCTCCGTGCAGATACCTGACAAAAAGAGCTGGTCTCCGGTGTCGCCGTTTTTATATGACGTGAAGATTTGTATGCACAGTGAGGGCGCTGTCGATAAGGTGGAAAGTTATTTTGGGATGCGTTGTTTTTCTGTCGAGAAGGACAGGGACGGTGTACCGCGTCTGTGCTTAAACCATATTCCGTATTTTCAAAACGGCGTGCTGGATCAGGGGTATTATCCGGAAAGCCTGATGACGCCGCCGAGTGATGAGGCGATGGTGCATGATATTGCGTTTATCAAGAGCAAGGGTTTTAATATGATACGAAAGCACTGCAAGCTTGAGCCGATGCGGTGGTATTATCATTGCGACAGACTGGGGGTTTTAGTGTGGCAGGATATGATAAACGGAGGGGGCGCGTATAATTTTGTCAAGACATGCTATCTTCCGAACGCGATTGTGCCGCTACAGAAGCTGAAAGATAATCATTATGGTTATACCGCAAGGGAGGATTCGCGCGGGCGCAGGGAGTGGAAAAAGGAGTGCGCGGAGACGATTGCGCAGTTATATAACTGTCCTTGTATTTGTATGTGGGTCTTGTTTAACGAGGGATGGGGACAGTTTGACGCGGCGGCGAACACGGCGTTTGTGCGGCGTATGGACGCTACGCGGTTGATTGACGCGCACAGCGGTTGGTTTGACCAGGGAGCTGGCGATGTGAAGAGTGAGCATACGTACTTTTTTAAGCTGTCCGTGAAAAGAGGAGAAAAACCGTATGTGCTCTCGGAGTATGGCGGCATTTCGCTGATTGTGGAGGGGCATACGTATTCGGACGCGTATTTCGGATATGGCGTGCATGCGGATCAGGAGCGGTTTTTAGAGGAGTATGCGCAGTTTACGGCGCAGGTGGAGCAGCTTAGGAAGGAAGGGCTTTGCGCAGCGGTTTATACGCAGCTTTCGGATATTGAGGAGGAGATTAACGGGCTGGTGACGTATGACCGGAGGGTGGAGAAGGTTTGATAGAAATATCAATAGAAATATCGAACTCCTATTTACTTGAATAAACTCCTAATATGATATATAATTTATATAATCGTGTGATAAGAGTTTTGTGTGAGAAAGAGCAGGGTAACTTTTTTTGTTGCCGGTATGTTGTAAGCATGTGGCAAGAAAGAGTTTTTATACGTTTGATAACGGGGGAAAAGAAATGCAGTTCGTAAAAGGAATGAGAGATAAACTTGAAAAATACCTAGATGTGACAAAACCTTTTATTGTTGAAATGGATATTTCCGGTGCGGCTACATATGATTGCTGCTGTTTTGGTATTGATGGAAATGGAAAATTATCAGACGAAGCATATATGATTTTTTATAATCAGATGGTTTCACCGAAAAAAGAGATTCAGTTCAGGCAGAGCGGGAGGAAAAACGAATTTGAGATTGATCTTGGCAACCTGCCAGATCAGATTGTAAAGCTTGTGTTTACAATCTGTATTGATGGACAGGGGACTATGGCTGAAATTAATAGCTTCTCTCTGCGCGTAAAACAAAATGGAAATGAGTGTGTTGCTATTTCTAATACCGGATCTGATTTTACAAAGGAAACTGCCATTATTTCCGCAGAATTATATAGGAAGAGTGGATGGAGATTTGCTGCTGTTTCCAATGGATTTAATGGAGGACTTAGTGCACTGCTAACATATTTTGGCGGGGTTGAAGAAACTGGCGGCGCACAAGTAAACAAGGCAGATACTGTTGTTCAGCAACCGGTTTTGACAAGCAATATTGTCGCTCATAGAGAGAATAGAAGAACTACTCAGAACAATTCTGAAATAATTAAACATGGTAGAGAGGTATTTAATGCAAAGAGTGGTTCCGCAAATCCTACCATGATTCATTTTAAGTATAATCCATATACGGTTGAGTCGACAATCACGATTGATGGCAGTCCGGTGCAGCCTCCCAATAAATTGTATGATTTGAAGAATGAACGAATCCAAATATGGATTGATCAATTGCTGCCGATTCTTGTTGAATTATGCAATGATACATCGTATGCTGTGCAATTTTATGGACTTGCTTTGGATTATAATGATTTATATGAAACAGTAAAAGATTATTGCTCACTTCATGAAAATATCGAAGTGTTCCTTGATTTTACAGAGGCAAGAAGCTCGGATGACAGATTATCCGAGCTGGAAAAACTATTTGAAGAGATGCAGAATGAGTGTCCTTTCGAGGATTTAAAGACAAAGCAGATCCATGATAATTTTTATAATGCACTTAGTTCTGAGTTTGAGGTCAGCGTAATTGCAACAATGAGTTCTGGAAAATCAACATTGATAAATGCGCTTCTTGGCAGAGAATTGATGCCATCTAAGAATGAAGCCTGTACAGCAACGATTGCAAAGATTAAAGATAGAAATACAGGAGAAGCATTTACAGCAGAATATAGAGATAAAGGGAACCAAATATTAGGTTCTTATTCAAATCTCTCGCTTGCAGATATGGAAGAGATGAATGCGAATCCCAATACTGCTTTTATAGATATTGAAGGAAACATTCCTAATATTGATTCGTCGGGAATAAAGCTCGTTTTAGTTGATACTCCCGGTCCGAACAACTCAAGAACTGAGGAACATAAGAATCATACTTATAGAGTAATAAAAGAAAAAACAAAGCCGATGGTATTGTATGTTCTTAACGCAACTCAGCTTCAAACAAATGATGATTACACATTGTTGGCGACTGTTGCGGAAGCTATGAAGGTCGGAGGAAAGCAGTCGAAAGATAGATTTATTTTTGCTGTAAATAAAATAGATCAGTTTGATCCAGACAAAGAATCTGTACAGGATGCGCTTCAACATGTAAGGGAGTATCTGCAGAAATTTGATATACAAAATCCAAATATATTCCCCACTTCCGCAGAAACTGCAAAAGTAATTAGAATGTACCAGGGCGGCGCTCAATTGACTAAGGGACAAAGCAAGACATTAGCTAATTGCAGCACTTTTATTGAGGAAGAACAGCTGCATCTCTCAGAACAATCCAGCTTGAATAAAAATAATTTATCGAAAGTAAGAGAAGCAATAACTAAGGCGAAAGCGGCAGGGGATACTTATGAGGAAGTAATGTGGTATACCGGTATTCCGGCAGTGGAGATTGCTATAAATGAATATCTTCAAAAATACGCATACACTGCAAAAATAAAAACAGCAGTTGATGCCTTTAAGAAAAAAGTTGAAGAAAAAGATATGCATGCAAAAATGATTTCTTCAATTCAGAATAATGAGAGTTCAAGAAATGGGATCCATCAGCAATTGGAGGCTATTAAACGTATTTTGGATGAAGGACAGGAAGCTCAAAAATTCAGAAGTAGAATTGAAGCATTGGATATGATGAAGGATGCAAAGAACCGTATTAGAAAGGTGAGGGCGAAAATCTCTAAAGAGTTGAATCCTTCAAGTGAAAGAGGGGCAATGACAGCGTTAGAGGTTCAGCAATTAATGATGAAGTTGAATAATACGGTAATGCATCTGCAAAGTGATGTTAAAACGGAGTTGGAAAGCATAATTAATGATGTCATTGTTGAGAATGCCAACAGCATAATGAAAGAATACACAGAGCATATTCATGAACTTATTCAAAGCGGAATAGTTCAAAATCAGGCATACAGTATGTCTGATCATGAATTCGGTGTGGGGTTCCTTGAGATGGATATTCCAAACGCTCAAGAGATTATCAATAGTTACAAATACGATGAAAGATATGATACTGGCGAAGAGGAATGGGTTGAGAATACCAATAAAAAATGGTATAAACCTTGGACTTGGTTTGAGGAGTCTGGTCATTATAGAACAATTTATGCAAATAGAGAGATGGTTGATTACGCTACAGTAGAAAATGAGTATCTGTCTCCAATTATTCAAAGCTTTAATGAGAACCTGGAGAGCGCTCAAAACACTGCCCAGGATGAAGCGGAACAGTTCAAAAAATTCTTCTTAAAACAATTAGATGAACTTCAGACAGCATTAAAGAAGAAAGTAGAAGAAAATGAGAAGCTGACGCAGAATCAGAGCAGTATTGATGCACAGATTGAGGCTGAAAAGGGAAAAGTGGCATGGCTGGAAAACTTTTTAATGAAATTAGATGCGATTCTTGAAATATAGTAGTGGAGGATATACATGGAAAAAATTGCAGCATTGGAGGATGCTATTGAAAAGAAAAGTCTTGTAGGTATTTACAGTGTGTTTTATACGATTGCACATGGGGATCCTAATTTTTCGACCGGTAAGTTTAGACAATTGATGGACTATGTAAAATCAAAAGAAATAGATGGATTTCTTCAGGAATATGATGGTGAGAAGTTTGAACCTGAAGAAAAATGGGATGAAGATTACTGGGCTTTGATTGCTTCGTCTCTCGTGGATAATTTTTGTGAAGAGAGAATAAATCATTTGGAAGCGATTGGGAAAATAGTGTATCCGGTTAAGAAAATTGAAAAGACGGCATCTGTCAGGGATGAAGTGATTGAAGAAAATGGAATGAGCAAAAGAAGCGGACATTCCAATAGGCTTATTTCTGAGGAGAGAAAGGACAGAGTTAAATCGCAGCACGCAAATAGAACCCGACGTGATGGCGGAGGTTTATTGAGTAAAATATTAGGGTCTAAGTAAGGGGAGAATATGTCAGAACAGTTACAGGTTCTTGACCAAAGTCAAGAGAAACTAAATATGGTATTTGCCGAAGCAGATAGCATTATTATGAGAAAATATATGCCTGAAATAAGCAATTATCCTATTAAGGAAATACCTACAGAGATAGCAAATACAAATATCAATAGTGTTTTGAGATTGAATAAAATCGTAAAAATTGTTTATGATGCGGATGAGAACAATTTGGATAAGTTAATGAATGTTTATAATTCAGTTGCGTTATGTGGAGGAGCTCTTATTTATATTATTTTGAGCGACGGCAAATCAGTTGAGTACTATTTAGGAACTAGAACTTCTGATATTAATGAAATATCAACTTGTCAATCAGCGCTTACAGGAACATTTGAGGGCAACTTCCCGGGGTCAAAGCTTGTTCAGCAGGATAAAGGCGGACTAACTGATTGTTTGGACAGAGCTTTCGCTACCGGCTCGAGCGATAAAGGACGGATTGTGAGTGTTGTAAGTGGTATTCCCGGATTGCGGAGCGAGGATAATAAGGAATTTGTTCAAGGACTTGAAAAGTTGGCGGACTCTATGGCAGGAAAAAAGTATGCAATGATCACGATTGCAGAACCTGTGTCAGATGAGCAGCTGTTGGAAATAAAGGAAAGTTATGAGGAGATTTTTTCCCAGCTTTCACCTTTTGCCCAAATAACACAAACATATTCAGAATCTGATAGTAGTGCCTTGGCTGAAAATATCTCTGATGCAGTCACGGAATCAGTTGGAAGTACCATCAGTAACACTAAAAATCAGTCACAAACAAAAACAACGGGTACGAATACATCAAAGGCAAGGAATATTATTTTCTTTTCCAAAAACAGCGGTAGTAATAATAGTGAATCTAATCAGACGGGTTCATCATATAGTGACTCTCAAAATAATAGCAGAGGCACTACACAGACTCGTGGAACAACAGATACATTTACGACGACAACAGGACAGACAATTCAGTTAGTAAGAGATAATAAGCGGGTGAGCGATCTTTTACAGAAGATCGAAAAACAAATTACGCGGATAGAAGATGCTAAAGATACCGGATTATGGAATACGGCAACATATTGTTTAGCGGATGATGCCCAGACAAGTAAGACTTTAGCGGGAACTTTGCAGTCGTTGTGCAGAGGAAAGAAAAATACAATTGAAAGTTATAGCATTAACACATGGACTGATACTTTCAAAATAAAAGGAATAGAAGGTTACTTAAAAAAACTTACGCATCCTGTTTTTGAAATGAAGACGGGAAAGAAGGCTGTGGATATTACGCCATCGTCGATGATTAGCGGTAATGAGTTGGTAATAACTGCCGGCTTACCACAGAAGTCAGTAAACGGAGTTTCGATTAGCAAGATGGTTTCTTTTGCAAGAAATATTGATATTGATGATACTACATCGGAATCATCAGAGATGATTGAGCTTGGATGTGTTTATCATATGGGTAAGGAAGAAGTAACCAGAGTAAACCTTGATGTCGAAAGCTTGTCTTCGCATGTGTTGATTACCGGTTCGACTGGTTCGGGTAAATCAAACACTGTTTATCAGGTTTTATCAGAACTTAGGAAAAAAGGCAGGAAATTTTTAATTGTTGAGCCTGCAAAGGGCGAATACAAGAACGTTTTTGGCAATGATGCGGATGTAAGGGTTTTTGGTACAAATAATAAAATTTCTGATCTGTTGAGGATTAACCCTTTTGCGTTTCCCGAGGAAATACATGTATTGGAGCATATCGACCGATTAGTGGAGATATTCAATGTTTGCTGGCCAATGTATGCGGCTATGCCGGCTATTTTGAAAGATGCAATATTGCAGGCATATCAAGTCTGTGGGTGGGATCTTGAAAATTCAGAATGTGCATATGATGAAAAGGTGTACCCTTCCTTTAAGGATGTTCAGAATCAGATTAGAAATATTTTAAATTCTTCCGACTATTCAGAAGAGAATAAGGGAGACTACACAGGGGCTTTAGTTACCAGGATTAATTCATTAACGAATGGGATTAATGGACAGATTTTTACAGCGAATGAGATCGATGCATCAATTCTGTTTGATGATAATGCGATTGTCGATTTAAGCAGAGTTGGGTCGCAAGAGACAAAATCATTAATTATGGGTTTGCTTGTAATGAAGCTCAATGAATATAGAATGTCGAATGCAAACGGAAGTATGAACCAAAGATTGAGCCATATTACGGTATTGGAAGAAGCGCATAACCTTTTAAGAAATAGTAAGGGGAGTACAATGGCTGAAGGTTCTGATATGGCAGGGAAATCAGTTGAAATGATAACTAATTCCATTGCGGAGATGAGAACATATGGAGAAGGATTTATTATTGTAGACCAGTCACCAAATGCGATTGATATATCAGCAATACGTAATACAAATACGAAAATATTGATGAGGCTTCCAGAGGAAAATGACAGACAGCAAGCCGGAAAGTCAGCAGCAATGTCAGAGAAGCAGATTCCTGAGCTGGCAAGACTGTCAAAAGGTGTAGCTGCTGTCTATCAAAACAATTGGGCGGAACCTGTTCTTTGTAAAATTGATAAGGCTAGCATTGTTGAAAGACCATATCTGTTTCAAAATGCGGGTAAACAGGAAACAATCGGAGATACACGCAAGATGCTCGCAATGCTGTTAGTTGGAGGCAGAATGGATGAAAACTTAGAGATATCCGCTGAATTAATTAGAAGAAATATCAGTTCTGTAAATTTATCTTCAGAAAGTAAAATCATTATTTTAGAAGCAGTAAATAAATTGGAAAATGGCGAGGAGCCGAGTGTACTTAATGAAGAATCATTTGAAAAACTTAGTGAAATTGTGTGTGAAATTGTTAATTACGAATCATTTAAAAATGCTCTGATTTCGCTCGATGAAGTGAATGGCATACAGGAGCAGGTACATAGAAGACTGATCTTAGCATTAGGACCAATATCGGTTGAGTTAGAATTAGCAATTACGCAATGCATCATGCGGAAAATGGCAAAAGAGGACCATGAGAAGGTACAGCTTTATGCAAGATGGCGTCAATATGCAGTTGAACGACGAAAGAAGGTGGATTAATGCCAATTGGAGAGGTTATTATAAAAACTGTTTCCGAAGCAGCCAAAGAAGTTTCAAAAGAGCTGGCAAAGAAAACAAAAGAAGCGCTTAAGGAGCTCGATAAGCCGTTAGGGAAATCTGAAATTAGTGAGAGTTCAATTGTCGGAGAAAGTGATTTTGACAGTATGATGAAAGAATTGGATCAGCCTTTGAATTCCGAACCGGAAATTAAGGATACGCAAAAACCTGAAGGAGATGTTTCCGGAAAGAATGAAGTACAAGCATTGAATGAGGGCTCAAAGGGAGATACCACTTTGGATACACTAAAAGATGCTTTGATAGAAGAAAATGATGTTAAAGATATCAACAATGTTGAAAAGATGGAGCCTCAGATTACAATTGAGTTTTCCTGTCCGGAGGGGATGGACAAAAAAGAGTTTTCTAGACAGCTTAAGGGACAAGAAAGAGGCTTAAATAGTCAGACTATTGCTGAAAACATGGATAACCGGGCGGTATTTGAACAAAATGGAAGGGATTTTTCTGAGGGAAAGAAAGCCCAGGATATAACAAGAGAAAAGGCGACTCAGAGTAGAATTGAATCTAATCAGAAAAAAGGAATGTCATATAGTGATGCCAAGGCAGATGCTCAGGAATGGATAAAGACACAAGCTGCATTACATAATCCGGATCAGATTGCCGGAGGAGATCCTGGCAAAGTATCAGGAATGGGTGATGCCAAGGTAAATAGTTCAATCGGTTCACAATGGAGAACAAGAGTTGGGCAGTTGTCTAAAGGTGCAGAGGATTACGCTAAGGATAAAACAAGAGAAGAACTGGAAAATACTAAAATGAATGTCAGACTTGTGGCAGTTTAAGGAGGTCTGTATATGGGGCTTATTGATAAATTACCATTAAAACTAAAAGAGTATATAGAAAGCAACGCAGAGAGTCTCGTTAATGGATATATTAGATTTCTAGGAGCAGATGATATAGAACAGGTATCGACGATGCTTGAGCCATGCTCTATGTGGAATCATGGAATTCCATTTGCTACCACTGTTTTTGGAGATGTTTTATCCTGGGATGATGGCTATATTGTGCTGTATAAGCTTACAGAAGAAGATTATACGGTTATGCTTTCGGGGATAGATTTCTTTTTTGCAAATTTGAACGATGCAGAGTATCAAAGGGATTTTTTAGATATTGAATTGTACGAAGCAGCAATAAAGAAATTGGGAACGATACAGAAAAATGAATGCTATGTGTTAGAACCAATTCCAAGACTGGGTGGTGCAAGGACTGAAAAGTATCTTAATATCGGGGAATTGAAGAGTTATATTCAACTTCTTGTTTCAATAAGTGCATAATAAGGGAGAATTTTATGCTAAGTGCGTTCAATATAAAAAGTAATGAAATAATTCCGGTTTGTGTTATGGCGACTATGAGCTCAGGAAAATCTACATTTTTAAATGCAATATTAGGGGATGAGATTTTGCCTGAAAAAAATGAAGCTTGTACGGCAAGAGCACTTTTTGTTCTGAATATGCCTAAAGCCGGAGAGGCAAGGGCATACATTAGGAAAAATGATGGGAAAAAACATGCGGTAGATATATCTTATTCTGATACTGTAACAAAGATTAATTCGGATGAAAATGTCACAGATGTATTGATTGTAAAAGAGATACCATCGCTGGTTAATTCAAGAAAAACAATTGTTTTAGTAGATACTCCGGGAGTAAATAACTCAGGAGATATAAGACATGCTGAGAGAACTGAAGAAATTTTAGATCAGCTCAAAAAAGGGATAATTGTTTATTTGTTAAATGCTACACAGCTGGCAACAAATGATGATGAACTTTTACTGCAGATGGTACTTGAACATGTAAAAAGAAACAATGATGTAAAAATTCTGTTTGTTTTAAACAAAATTGATATGTTAGACGAAGATAAGGAAAGTATACCGGATACGATCAATAATGCTTCAATATATATTCAGGATCATGGATTGAAGGAGTTTGGAATATTTCCACTTTCAGCGTTATCAGCTAAAACATTTAGGATGAAATTAAATGGTAAGTTATTAACAAAAGCTGAAGAAAGACATATGAATCAGAGTTATCCGGAATACAGGGATAATAGTAAGGGCATGCTGCAATATGTTAAATCCTATAATCAAATCGGGAAACAATACACAATCAATGATGAAGTTGTTTCTGAATATGAGTTGCGAAGAGCAATAGAGAATACGGGAATAGTTGAAATTGAAAGAGCAATAGAAAAGATAATTCAGCAACTGGAGTATCGTCCAATTGAAAATGCAGATGCTTTGAATGAGTATTCAGAACTTGAAGGAGTATATTCCCGAAAGAGAAAGACCAGAAATTTTGAAAATTATACAGGTGATATATTATGGATCTGTAAGAACTGCAAACAAGTAAACGGTCAGAATCAGGTATGCCTGCATTGCAAAAGTCCAAATTTCAGATGGTTCAAAAGATAGTAAAATGATTTTGGATAATAATACTGCTTTACAAGTTTAATAAGCTGTAAAGCAGCATTAAAATAAAAAACAAGGAGGGTTTTAATTATGCCAATTAATTTAGCTAAGGGGCAGAAGGTTGATTTAACAAAGAGTAATCCAGGACTAAAGAATATCATGGTTGGATTAGGATGGGATGTAAATGCATTTGATTCGGGCGTCGATTTCGACTTGGATGCAGCTGCATTTATGTTAGACGCTGGTGGAAAGTGTCCGACAGACAAGGAATTTGTATTTTATGGTAACTTAAAGCATGTAAGCGGCGCTGTAAATCACATGGGTGATAACCTTACCGGTGAAGGTGATGGAGATGATGAGCAGGTACAGATTGATTTGTCTAAGGTTCCTGCAAATATTGAGAGGATTGCATTTACAGTTACTATTTATGATGCAGAGACAAGACATCAGAATTTTGGTCAAGTTTCAAATGCGTTCATCCGTTTAGTTGATGAGTCAACGAATACAGAACTTATTCGTTATGATCTTGGGGAAGACTTCTCAATCGAGACAGCTGTGGTTGTAGGTGAATTATACAGAAATAATGGTGAATGGAAGTTTAATGCAATTGGTAGCGGATTCCAGGGTGGACTTGCAGCTCTTTGCGGACACTATGGTATTGATGCAACATAGAAGATGTAGGAATATGCCAGTGTAAATACATATTTGGAGAATGACACAAGAATAGTAACAAATGGAAACTGGAGGCTATTGGTAGTAAATATCAGTGTGGCTTAACAGGATTGTGTAGTAACTATGGAGTTAGATGTTCAATAAGGAGAATACGTATGGCTATTAATTTACAAAAAGGACAGAAAGTAAGTTTGGAAAAGAAATCTTCGGCAGGACTTGGAGAAATTTTGGTTAATCTTAACTAGAATTCAAAGCCTGTAAATCAGGGATTCTTATCAGGCTTATTAGGTGGTAATCAAGGAATAGATTTGGATTTGGGATGTCTTTATGAACTGAAAGACGGTAGAAAAGGTGCAGTACAAGCGCTTGGTAATGCGTTTGGCTCACTTAATCAGCCGCCTTTCATTTCTCTTGATGGAGATGATAGAACTGGAGCAGCGGCAGCGGGAGAAAATCTTCGTATTAATGGTAATAAGATTACAGATATTAAAAGAATACTTGTTTATACTTTTATTTATGAAGGAGTTGCAAATTGGCAACAAGCAGATGCTATAGTAACAATTAAGTATCCTGGAGCGGAAGACATTATTGTTAAGATGGATACATTTAATAATTCAAATAAAATGTGCGGATTGGCATTATTTGAGAATTTAAACGATCAAACATTTAGCGTTGAGAAAATAGTGCAGTTTTATCCTGGTCATGAAGCTCTTGATAGGGCGTTTGGCTGGGGGCTTAGATGGCAGGCTGGAAGAAAGTAAAATTTGGTTATTATGAACCTTACGTTTTTGGGCACACCATAAAGTCAAAAACCCGCCGCAAGCAGCGGGAATAAATAACTAGTTAAACAATTTTACTGTATTGATGTTAACATCAATACAGTAAAATTGCGTTTGGACAAATATAAATCCGGCGACACATAGGATGCCCTTTTTGACAGGCAGCGCAAAGGGACACTGTCGCAACAATTAACGTGGTTGCATTTTCTTTATGAGGTAAACGTCAAATCTCTCGCCTTGGCTAGTTAGCATATTTGTGCGATATTCTA